>JAJTGR010000107.1 GCA_021299375.1 Gemmatimonadota bacterium | reverse complement strand
GTGGGTGAGTGGGCGCGGGCCTTTCCACTCGAGTACCTGTTCAAGAGCTTCGGCTCGTATTTCATCCGGCGGCGCTACCGCGAGCCCCTGTACCACGCCGTCCTGCAGGCCTACGTGCAGCTGATCACGCGCAACGCCGTGACCCAGGGGATCTTTCCCGAGGGCGGCCTCACGCGCGACGGCGCCCTGCGCCCGGCCAAGATCGGCCTGTTGGATTACGCGCTCGGGGTGGCGCGTGATCCTGCGTTGCGCGATCGGCTGTATGTGGTGCCCGTCGGCATCAACTACGACCGGGTGCTCGAAGACCGCACGCTGCTGCGCGAACTCGAGATGCACGGACCAGCTCCGGCGAGGTCCCGCTTCCTGCAGGCCGCCTCGGTGGGGCGCTTCGCGCTCTGGAACCTGGGACGGCTGCTCACGCGGCGGTGGCGACGTTACGGGCGAGCCGCCGTCACGATCGGGGCGCCGGTGCCCGTCGACGCCTGGCTGTCCCGACTCGAGGCGGAGGGCACGGCGCTGTTCAGCCTTCCGCGCACCGGACGCCTGCCGTTGGTGCAGCAGTTCGCCGACGAGATGCTGGCGCGCATTGGCACGATCGTGCCGGTGACCCCGGTGCCGTTGGCCTGTGCTGCGCTGCAGAGCTTCGACGCCGACTACGTGACGCGCGCCGCACTGCTCGAGCGCATGGCGGCCATGCGCGATGTGCTCCAGGAATTCAACGCCCGCGTGCTGCGGGCCGACCGCGACATCGCGGAGACATTCGACCGCGCGTACCGGATGCTGCGCCTGCGCCGCGTGATCGCGCGGACCGGGAGCGGCTACGTGATGCTCCCGAGGGGCCGCCCGCTCGTGACGTACTACGCCAACAGCATCGTGCACCTGCTCGGTCCGTTCGCCGAGGGGGTCCGGGCGCGTGACGCCTTGCCCGTGCACGACTGGGAGCGAGGGACGGCGCCGACGGCCTCCTGACGCCTCCGCGTCATGCCGCGTCCGCTGATAGGCCCACTTGGAATCGAACCAAGATCTTCGGCTCCAAAGGCCGAGGTAATAGCCGTTATACGATGGGCCAGCAGGACCGGTCGCCCGCGCGCCCTAAGTTACCGCATTGCCGGCGGTGGAAGTAGGGGGCGGGCGCCACCCGTGCGCCCGCCCCCTCTCCCTGCCCTGCACGCCGTTGGGCGCCGAGCGCCTCAGAATTCGTAGCGGACGCCGAGCTGCATCTGGTAGCGGGTGCCGCTCTTTACTGTGCGGCCGAAGTTCGGATTGACGCGGTACCGGTACTCACGCGACGCCTGATCGAACCCGATCACGTTGAGCAGCGTCTGGTTGGCGGCCGGCACCACGCGCACGCCGCCCCAGTTGTGGTTGATGAGCGACGCGGCGTTGAACACGTCGAGCGTGAGGAGCGCCCGCTGCCCGTTGCGCAGCGCCGGCAGCTTCTGCGAGAGGCGCACGTCCACCTGAGTCACGAACGGGTTGCGCACGGCGTTGCGATCGGCGATGCGGCCGATCTGGCTGCGCAGGTACTCCGCCCCGATGTTGTCCGGATTGTCGTAGACGAGGCGGAGCGAGTCGGAGAAGCCCTGCCGGAGCCCCGGCGTGCCCGGGTCGAATACGAACGCGAGGTCGTTCTGGTTGCCGAACGAGCTGCCGGCGCCGACGTCGTCGCCGTTGATGTCCTGGGCCACCGTGGCCGACCATGGCGATCCCGACTGCCCGATCACGCGGGCGCTGAACTGGAACCCGAACACCTCGGGCGAGGCGCCGAACAGCACCAGCTTGTGCCGGAAATCGGTGTTGCTCGCCCCCCAGCTCATGATGCGCGGATCGCTCGGCACCGGCGTGAACACCGAGGTGATCGCAATGCAGCAATTGAAGGAGCTGTTGTCGCGCGTCTCGTTGAAGGTGAACGAGCCGCTGACGGAGCCGCCGCGTGGCAACCGGTAGGCGCCATCGAAGACGAGGGCCTTCTGATGCTGCGCGGCATCGCTGCGCAGCTCGAGGACGCGCTGGAACTGCGCGAAGGGCCGGGCCAGCACGGGGTTGCGGCCGCCTGTGGCCGTGATCGACGCGGCGGGGACGAACACGCCGCGATTGGCCTCGTTGGCGAGCGTGAACTCCGGCGTCGCCCGCAGGTTGAGGTCGTAGTAGCGGTACAGGTCCGACGTGTGCGCGTACTGCGCGGCCACGCCAAGCGTCAGGTCACCGTCGAGCAGGCGCCGCTGATAGGCGATGTCGCTCTTCCAGGTCCGCGGCACCTTGAACCCGTCGTCGAACATGTTGATGTACGACGGGCGCTGGGCGCTGCCCTGCGGAATGCCCGGCACATTCGCGAACGACTGGCGATACGAAGGGAAGTCCGGCGTCGGCACCGCGGCGCCCGTGAGCAACACGTCGGCCAGCTGCGTGCCGTCGTTGAGCAGATGGTTGATTTGCGCCATGTAGTGCGGCTGCGCGGTGAAGTACCCACTGCCGAGGCGCACCAGATTGGTGCCGGGCTCGCCGGGCGTCCATGTGATCTGCGCCCGGGGCTGGATGGCCAGGTCACGCGGACTCACGTCGGTGCGGCGCCCGAACGCCTGCTCCACGGCGGGGTTCGGATTGGCGGCGGTGAGAAACGCCGAGAGGTCCGCCCGGAGGCCCGCGGTGAGGTTGAGGTTGGGGCGCAGCCGGTACTCGGCCTGCGCGAATGCTCCACCGTCGTAGACCCACTGACGCATGCGCGGCTCGAGCTCCTGCAGCGGCACCAGGCGGGCGAAACTCGAAGGGCGACGCGCCTCGAGTGCGGCCAGACTGGGGAACTGGAACAGCCCGTCGGTCTCGATGGACACGAACATCGAGAGATTGTTGAGCGAGTGGTCGGTACCCAGCGTGAATGCCGTGCGATCGCCGTCGTAGCGCAGCACGTTGACCAGCTGGTACGACTCCTCGGTCTGCAGCTCGGGGCTGGTGCGCTGCCCTCCGAACTGCAGGATCTGGTTCGTGCCGGTACCGCCCGTGGGCAGCGCCGACGACACGTTTACCCACGCCCGCGGCAGGCGGGTATTGGGTTCGTTCTCCAGAATACGATTGGTGTACGCGAGACGCAGGTCGTTGGTGAGGCGGCCGCCAAGGTTGGACTTCACCGAGCCCATGACCTGCAGTTCCTTCGACTTCTGGTTGCCGCGGCTCTCCAGCACCGAGAGCTCACGGTCGGGGATGGAGTTGCTGTAGAACCAGTCCGAGTACGTCGCCCGCAGCGTGGCACGATGGCCATCGTTCATCTGCCAGTCGAGGCGGGTGAACACCGTATTCAGTGCGTTGCGGCGATCGAACGTGCCCACCTGGCGGCCCGACGGCAGGCCGTACTGCCGCGTGAGGATGTCGAGAAATCGACGGACGGTATCGGGCGAGACCTGCAGCCGGGCCCAGTCGGCCTGATTGTCGACCTGCAGGGTGCTGAAGGGTTCGGCCACCTGCTGGCGATCATAAGCCACGAAGTAGTGCAGCTTGTCCTTCTTGATGGCACCGCCCACGGCACCGCCGAACTGCCAGTTGTCGAAGGTGGTGATGGGCTGGCCGAGAAAGTTCGTGTTGGTCGTGAACGCCTGGTTGCGGTTGTAGCCGAAGAGGGAGCCGGTGGTGGTGTTGGTGCCCGCCCGTGTGGCGACGTTGACAGCGCCAGCGCCCTGCCGGCCCTGCGTCACGTCGTACACGTTGGTCACGACCTCGAACTCACGCACGGCTTCGACGGAGAGCGAGTACGGCCCACGACCGAACCCGGCGCCCCAGAGCGTGTTCTTGGCCTGCACCCCGTCGACGCGAATGTCCGTGCTGCTGACGCGACCACCGGCGATCGACGAGCTGGAGGTGATGATGCCGCCGGTACCGGCGCGGCTGGTCGTCGGCGCGATGATGGACAGATCGGCGAAGGAGCGATCCTGAATGGGGAGCTGGCGGATTTCCTTCTCCCCGACGACGATGCTGCCGCCGACGCGTTCGGTGCGCTTGCTCTCCTGATCGGCTCGCACGTCAACGGCGGCGAGCTCCTGTGCCGACGGCTCCAGCGTGACATCGAGCGCCACGCGGTCGCCGAGGTTGAGCATCAGGCCGGTGCGCCGCACCGGACGGAAGCCAAGTTGGCGCACGGTGATGGAGTACGGGCCACCGATGGGCAGCTGCGCGAAGACGTACCGCCCGCGGGCATCGGTGATGCGAGTCTGCTGGGTGCCGGTCGCCTCATTCCGGGCGGTCACCGAGGCACCGGTTATCGGTGCACCGGCGGCGGAACGGACCTGACCGGAGACGAAGCCTTCGGTGGCCTGCGCACTCGCCGAAACGGGCAGCAAGGTGATCGGAAGCGGCGCGGCGGCGAGACCGGCGACGAACGCCAGGTCCCGGAGGCGAAAGAGACGCATGGGTGAACAGGAGAGGGTCCGGAGTACCGAACGCAGCCCGCCGGGAATGCCCGGCGCTGCGGGGGGAAGAGTGGGCCGCCTCCGTCACAGTCTCTTTATTGTCGCGCCACGCGCAGATGACAAAGCCGTCACGTGTCCAGCGCCCCCGGCCTGCGCTGGGCGACGGGTAGCGGCTGAGCCGGGTTCCATCCCCGTCCGGACTGGGCTAGAATGCAGGGCTGTACAGGCTACCGGCGCCGGTCGCCGTCACGCAGGACGCCCTCTCACTCGCACCAGACCTCCATGAGCCCCGCCGCGGACGCTTCGGCGACGCCTACGAATCGTGGCTTCAAGATCCTCTCCGGAACGGCCAACCCGGCGCTGGCCGAAGAGGTGGCCCGCTCGCTTGGCAACGAGCTGTGCAAGGTCACCTGCACACGGTTCGCCGACGGCGAGGTCTTCGTGCGGATCGACGAGAACATCCGAGGGGCTGACGTCTTCGTGGTGCAGCCCACGAATCCCCCCGGCGAGAACATGCTGGAGCTGCTGCTCCTGATCGACGCCGCCCGCCGTGCCTCCGCCGCCCGCGTCACGGCGGTGCTGCCGTACACGGGCTATGCGCGGCAGGATCGCAAGGATCAGCCCCGCGTGGCCATCGGCGCCAAGCTGATGGCCAACCTCATCGAGACCGCCGGCGCCGACCGTGTGCTGGGGCTCGATTTTCATGCCCACCAGCTCCAGGGCTTCTTCGACGTCCCGGTCGACCATCTCTATGCCGCACCGGTGTTCACCAGCTACTTCCGGAAGAAGGAGCTCAAGGACCTGGTCGTGGTGGCACCGGACGTCGGCTCGGCCAAGATGGCGCGCGGCTTCGCCAAGCGCCTCGACGCCACCTTCGCCATCATCGACAAGCGCCGCCCCAAGGCCAACGTGGCCGAGGTGATGAACGTGGTCGGTGAAGTGGAAGGGCGCGACTGCCTCATACCAGACGACATGATCGACACCGCCGGCACGGTGTCGGAGGCGGCCCGTGCGCTGAAGAACCTGGGCGCCAATGACATCTATGTGTGCGCCACGCACGCGCTGTTCAGCGGCCCTGCCGTGGAGCGGCTGTCCAACGCGCCGATCAGGGAAGTCGTGGTCACCGACACGATCAACCTCCCGCCCGAGCGTCGCTTCGACTCGCTGCGCATTCTGTCGGTAGGCGACCTGCTGGCGAAGGCCATCCGCTTCACGCACGCCGACCAGTCGGTGTCCGTGCTGTTCGAGTAGGGCATGGTGCAGGAGCCTCACCCGGCAGCGGGTGGGGTGCAGGGCCGCGGCCGGTGCCGCGGGATGTCTGGCCGGGACGACCACATCCGGTTACTCCCGAACCACCTTTTCTTCGAGGTATCTCCCATGGCAACCGCCACGCTCAACGCGAGCCTCCGTGCCGAGACCGGCAAGGGTGCCGCGCGCAAGCTTCGTCAAGCCGGCAGCATTCCCGCCGTCATCTACGGCCACAACCGTGAGCCGCAGTCGCTGACCACCAATGCGCGCGAGACCGAGCGGCTCATCAAGAGCATCGCCGTCAGCAGCACCGTCATCGAACTCGACATCGATGGCAAGACGGCCCGGACGCTCATCCGCGAGATCCAGCGCCATCCGTTCAAGCGCACGATCCTGCACATCGACTTCCAGGAGCTGGTGGCCGGTGAGACGGTGACGGTGAAGTGCCCCATCGTGTACGTGGGCACCCCCGAGGGCGTCCGCCTCGAAGGCGGCATCCTCGACCAGATCATGCACGAGCTCACGATCGCCGTGGACCCAAGCAACATCCCGAACCACATCGACGTCGACATCTCGGGGTTGAAGCTCGGGAAGTCGCTGCACGTGTCCGACCTCAAGCTGCCGGGTGGCCTCAAGGTGATGGACGACGCCGGTTCGACGGTGTGCGTGGTGGCGCCGCCGAAGGTGCACACCGACACGCCGGCCGCCGAGGGCGCCGCCGAGCCGGAGGTCATCCGCAAGGCCAAGACCGACGACGAGAAGTAAGCCGTCGGCTGATTCACGCGCGGGGCGCGGAGTCCGTCTGGCATGGTCACCCCACGCTGGCGCATTCCGCGCCCCGCGCGTCTTCCTCTCCGCATGAAAGTCATCGTGGGATTGGGCAACCCCGGGCGCGAGTACGAGGCCACGCGCCACAATGTCGGCTGGTGGCTGGTGGACGAACTCGCCCAGCGCTGGCACTTCGAGCCGTGGCGCAAGGACGGTGACGCCGTCAGCACCTCGGGGCTCGTGGGCACGAAGAAGGTGAAGCTGGTCAAGCCGCAGACCTATATGAACAGGAGCGGCGAAGTGCTACGGCCGTACCTCAAGCGCGAGGGGTGGCGCGCCGCCGAGGACCTGCTCGTGATCGTCGACGAGGTGGCCGTGCCGGTGGGGGAGTACCGTCTGCGAGCCGCCGGAAGCCCCGGCGGTCACAACGGGCTCAAGAGCGTCGAGGCCCACCTCAAGTCGCCGGCCTATCCGCGCCTGCGTATCGGCATCAAGCCGGTGGACGAGCGCCGCCAGATCGGCGATCTCGCCGATTTCGTGCTGCACACGATGCCCCGCGACGAGCGGGTGTTGGTGGAAGAGCAGTACGACCGCCTGTGCAAGGCGGTGGAGCTGTGGATCGCCGACGGCACGGAAAAGGCCGTCAGCACCATGGGTCGCTGACGGCCTTCAGGCGGCCCAGGGTGGTCGCGGTCGCGGGCCCCGGCCTACCGCCTGGCGTTGATGTGCTGCTTGGTCCACATCAGGACCACCGCGCACTGATTGCCAGGGGACTGGAAACGACTCGGCGCCAGATTCTCGCTGGGGTAGATCTCCATGGCGGCGATTTCGTCCTTGGGCATCCGGGCGAGCATGCTGTCGAACGTGTTGGGCTCGCGCAC
>JAJTGR010000071.1 GCA_021299375.1 Gemmatimonadota bacterium | reverse complement strand
CGAGCTGTTGCGGCCCGTGATGCCCTGCTCCACCAGCTTGGTGCTCTTGTCGATGAAGATGCTCACGCCGCACCTCCCTGCGTGGCAAGCTGCACCGCGCGCTGCACGGCCGAGTCCATGTCGCTCGAAGCCGAGAAGCCGTTTTCCTTCAGGATCTGCAACGCCAACTCCTCGTTGGTGCCGGTGAGACGAATGACGATGGGCACCTTCAGCGGGTTCTGCTTCGTCGCGGTCACGATGCCGTTGGCCACGTCATCGGTGCGCGTGATGCCGCCGAAGATGTTGAACAGGATGCACTTCACGTTCGGATCGGCCGTGATGATCCGCAGCGCGTTCACCACTTTCTCCGGGTTCGACGAGCCGCCAATGTCGAGGAAGTTGGCTGGATCGCCGCCGTAGTACTTCACGAGGTCCATCGTGGCCATCGCCAGCCCGGCGCCGTTCACGACGCAGCCCACGTTGCCATCGAGCTTGATGAACGTGAGGTTGGCGTTGCGCGCATCGACTTCGCTCGGCGCCTCGCTGCTTTCGTCGCGGAGCGCGGCGATCTCGGGGCGACGGTCGAGTTCGTTGTCGTCGATGACCATCTTGCCGTCCACCGCGATCAGTTCACCCTGCGGCGTCATCACGAGCGGATTGATCTCGGCGAGCGAGCAGCCGGCGCTCATGAACGCCGTGTAGAGCTGCTGCATGATCTTCGCCGCCTGCCGCGCAAGCTTGACGTCCGTGTAGAGGAAGAAGCCCATGCGCATCGCCTCGAACGGCAGCAGGCCGTAGCGCGTGTCCACCGGGAGATAGAGAATCTTTTCCGGGGTGGTGGCTGCGACTTCCTCGATGTCGATGCCGCCAGCCGCGGACACCATGAACACCGGCTTCTTGGTTGCCCGGTCGACGATGATGCCCACGTACGCCTCGGACGCGATGTCGGCCGCCACGGTGACGAGTACCTTCTCGACCGTCAACTCCTTGATCGTCATGCCGAGGATGGCCGTGGCCTTCTCCTTGGCCGCATCGGGTGTGGGGCAGTACTTCACGCCGCCCGCCTTGCCGCGGCCACCCGCGTGCACCTGCGCCTTGACCATCACGGCAGTGCCGAGGCGCTGCGCAATGGCTTCCGCCTGCTCCGGGGTCGTGGCGATGTCGCCGGGCGGGATCGGCACGCCGGCCGCCCGCAACAGCTCCTTCGCCTGATATTCATGTAGGTTCACGCGTTCTCCGAACTGGGGAATGTCAGCGGTTCACTGCCAGGTGGCCGGATCCGGGCGGCGCAGCGTGTGCGCGTCCGAACACGTCCGTACGGAGTCGACGCCGTGAACCGGCGACGCCGTCTCCGGCCGCATCTATTGCGGCGGTCGTTGCAACACGCGTCCGAGGCTGTCGAACGCTACTCCAAAGCCGTTCCAGTCACCACGGCGCATCGCCTGCTTCATGCTCTCGTACAACCGGGCGGCAGTTCCTGCCGCAGGTTCATCGGAGCTCGCGGACCCCGGCCGAGCACCCGGGCGGCCGGGACTGGTGAGGGCACCGATTCCGGCCAGCGCTTCCGCGACCGTCGACCCGATCCCCACCCGCTCACCGTCGGTGATGCCGACGCGGGTGATGACCACGCGACCGTCGCCTCCGGTCGTGCGTACCGTCTGCATCAGCAACACGCCGCGGGTCGTCACGAGTGGCTCCACACGTCCGGCGGTCAGTCGGGTCTCCCGCCTGGCAGATTCGGGTACCGCGGCTTGCGCGCTGTCCAGGGTGGCCTGCAACTGGTTGCGCAGCGCACTCCAACGCGGGCGAGGCGACGGCGTGGCCAGCCACCAGGTGGCCCGATCGGCACCGCCCACAGCGGTGGCCACCCCTTCGAGCTGATCTCCTGCATCCAGCAGCGGAACGCTCCACGCCGTGGTGGCAGCCGCTGACTCCCCGACAATGAACGGGGCCGGCGCACCGCCGACGAGCGCACTGTCCGGCAGGTGTCGCAGGACGGGGCCGTCGAGCCGCGACCCGTAGCGGGCAAAGGTCCGGATCTGTGCCACGGCGCTTTCGGTCGGCATGGGCAGTTGGGCCACGAGCGACGACGGAAGCGCGGCCGCCGGAGTGAACAAGGCCGGCAGGCGTGCCATCCAGGTGCGGGCGATGGCATCCGGCTTCGCGACCGGCACCAGTTGCACGCGCCCGGTACGGGCATCGACGAGCGCGGTCGCGGCGAGCTTGAAGTACGAGTAGATGCCGCCAGCAATCTGCCAGCGCTGGCTGAGCGGATATCGGTCGGAGGCGCTGTACAGTTGCACGACCCAGTAGAACCGGTCGCCATCGCGGAGGGGCAACACGTCGTCGCCCTGTACGAACACCGGCGCCAACCGGCGTAGTCGATCCCGAACGTCCCGATGCGTCACCAGCACCGGGGAGGCCATGGTTGCGGAGTCGCCTTCCAACAGTGCGACGTCGCGAAGGGCCCAGGCATGCGCGATCCGCGACGGCCGGGTGGTGAGCGTCGCGGCGGGGATGTCTGGCGCCCGTGACTGATCGAGCAGCCGGGTGCCTTCCACGCCGGGGCCGATCAATGGCCAGGCGCCCGCCTCGCTGCCTGCCCGCTCAACCGACAGCTCGATCACATGGTCGCGGACATCCGGGCGGGTGACGTCGACCACCGCGAGACTCCACTCGTCGCTGCTTGCCAGGGGCCGTCGCACACGCAAGGCGGCGATATGGCCATCGACCCGAGTCCAGCCGACCGGCGCCGCATCGACGAGGCCCCCCGCCCCGCTGGCGCTGGTGGCGTTCTCGCCCGCGACGCTGCCAAGCCCCCGGCCGAGCACGTCGCGATCCCAGAGACTGGCGTGGTCACGCAGCGCCTGCACCGGCAGCGGCAATGGCGACCCGGTGCCGCTGTCCGTCCCGACGATCCGCATGGCGTCGACATCGAACGCGCGCCGGCTGAAGAGGGCGCGCGCCGCGAGGTAGTCGCGGTCGCGACGGTTCCGGTCACCGAGCAGGTCCCCTCGCGTCACCACAGCGGGCAGCAGATGCCGCAGACCAACAGTGGCCGCGAGCACGACGCTCAGCGTGACGAAGGCCGCCCGCATCTGCCCCACCCAACCGGTGCGCAGGATGATGAACGCGGCAATGCCCGCGCCATACGACAACAGGAAATCCACTCGCAGCGTCACGCGATGGTCGACATTGAGAAACAACCCGTCCGGGCCGCTGCCTTGCCGCAGCAGGTCGAATGCGTCGAGCCGATAGCTCCAGGCGAGGAGGAGCAGGACCAGACACCCGAGCACGCTCAGGTGGCGACGGACGTGATTGCTGGCGGCCAGACGGCGTCCCTCCAGGCGCAGCGACCGGGTGAGGGCATACAGCACCAGCACCATGGCCGTGAGCGAGACGAGACTCACCAGCGCCCAGAGATAGAGCGTCTCCTCGAGCGGGAGCCAGTACAGGTAGTGACCGAGGTCGTGGTCGAGAATCCCCTCGATTTCACCGAACGGCACCCCATGACGGACCAACGCGAGATCAGCCCAGTTCGTCACGGGCGTTGCGAGCACTGCGCTGACGAGCATGGCGGCCACCACGGTCGCCGTGAACAGGCGTCGACCCGGCACCATGGCCGTCAATTCGATGTTCGCCACCCGCGAGGGCATCGCCACCGCCAGGATCGTACGCCGCACCGCATGCAGGTTCGCAAAGGCGAAGACCGACCCGACGATCCAGGCGCCGCCCTGCAGGATGGCCGTATCGAGGACCCGCTCCCAGAACAGCGCCGGCGCCCCCATGGCGGTATACCAGGCGTGATCGACGTACAGCGCCGTCGCGGCGCGCCCCACGAGGAGCACGACGGCGGCGATTGCCAGCGCGATGAGCAGCCAGCGCCGCGCTTGCACGTCAGCGTATCCGGTGCATCGTCAGGGCGTGACGCCCTGTGACTGCAGCCAGTCTTCCATGACCCCGCGAATCTCGGCGAGCCGTTCCGCGGTACGCGCCTCGTAGCGGGCTACGATGACCGGCTGGGTGTTCGACGCGCGCAGCAGTCCCCATCCGTCGCCGAACAGCACGCGGACGCCATCGACGTCAATCACTTCGTGCGTGGCCGCGAAGTGCGGGACCGCCTTCGACATGACCGCGAACTTCGTGACCTCGTCGGTGTCGATGCGGATCTCCGGCGTGGCGACGAATGGCGGCACATCGGCGAGCAACTCATCGATCCGACGCCCCGAGTCGGCCACGATGCGCAAGAGGCGGGCTGCCGCGTACAGCGCATCATCGTGGCCGTAGAAGCCCTCGCTGAAGAACATGTGGCCCGACATCTCGCCGGCGATCGGGGCGTCCATCGCCTTCATCTTGTCCTTGATGAGGGAGTGCCCCGTCTTCCACATCACGGGCGTACCGCCCGCCAGCGCGATCGCATCGGTCAGCGCCTGCGAGCATTTGACGTCGAAGATGATTGGCTGGCCGACGCCGGTGCGCGCGAGGACGTCGCGTGCGTACAAGATGAGGATGTGGTCGCCCCAGATGATCCGGCCCTGCCCATCGACGACGCCGATACGGTCGGCATCCCCGTCGAAGGCCACCCCCAGTTCGGCCCCGGACGCCCGCACCGCCGCGATGCAGTCCGCGAGGTTCTCGGGGACCGTCGGATCGGGGTGATGGTTGGGAAACGTGCCATCGCTCTCGGTGAACAGTCCGACCCCATCCACACCGAGCGCGGCCATGAGCTGTGGGGCCACGAGGGCACCGGCGCCGTTGCCGCAGTCGTACACCACTCTGACGCGCGATCCATCCGGATGCGCGATCGGCCCGATTCGGGTGACGATGTCCCGCACGTACCGGTCGATGACCTCGGCATGGCGCACCTCGCCCCGCCCGGTCGGGTGCGTTCCCGCCACGATGCACCGGTACAGCGTCTGGATGTCCGCGCCGTGCAGCGAGCCCGTTCCCACGCACATCTTGAAGCCGTTGTACTCGGGAGGATTGTGCGAACCCGTGATCTGAATGCCGCCAACCACCGGCTCATGGTGGAGCGCCCAGTACAGGAGCGGCGTGGGCACGACACCGATGTCCACCACGTCGAGGCCGCACTCCGTCAGTCCACGGACAAGGGCGTGGCGCAGCGATGTGCCGCTCGGGCGATTGTCCCGACCGACGGCCACCGCCCCGTGGATGCCCCGTGCGGCGAGCAGTGTCGCATACCCGCGGCCCAGGTTGTAGGCAACCTCCTCAGTCAGGTCCTGACCGACGATGCCGCGCACGTCGTACTGGCGGAAGATCGTGGGGCTGATGCTCATGAGACGTGGAGGATGGGACGCATGACTCGGCAACTATCGCGGGAGGCTGGCGGCCTGCAATCGCGTTGGGCCAGGCGCGCGGTCAGTCGGGGCGGCCGGCGCGGTGGCCGGGCTCGTCACGGCGAGCCGTGCGACCTCCACCACCGGTGTGGGATACAGCCCGAGCGCGAGGAGCAGCACCGCAGTGAGGGTGATCAGCGACCGCGCCAGGGGTGCCGTGGACGGAACTGGCTGGCCATCCGGTCGCGGGCGCATGAACATGGCGCTGACCACGGCCAGATAATAGGCCGCGGACACCGCGCTCGTCATCACCACGACCACGGCGAGCGTGGTCTGCGGCGCGGGCGCCTGCAGGACGGCCTGCAGCACGTACCACTTGGCAAAGAAGCCCATGCCTCCCACGAGGGGCATCCCCATGAAGGCGAGGAGGAAGACGGCCATGGCCGTGGCCATCCATGGCCGAACGAGCCAGAGGCCGGCGATGTCGTCGATGGTCGGTGCGCGATCGCGGCCGGCGTTGAGCGTCACCAGCACACCGAACGCCCCCATGGTGGCGAGCGTGTACGACACCGTGTAGAACACCACCGCGGTCGTGCTGGCCGGCGAGGCCACCACGAGCGCGACGAGCAGGTAACCCGCATGGGCGATGCTCGAATAGGCCAGCATGCGCACGAGGTTGCGCTGCGACAGCGCGAAGACATTGCCGACAACCATCGTGACGACGGCCAACCACCAGAGGCCACCGTGCCAGCGGGCGGCCGCCCCGGCAAGCGATTCCACGAGTACCCGCGCGAACACCGCGAAGCCGGCCGTCTTGACCGTTGCCGACATGAAGGCCGTGATCGGCAGCGGCGCGCCGTCATACACGTCTGGCGTCCAGAGGTGGAACGGGGCCGCCGCCACCTTGAAGCCGAAGCCGACGAGGAGCAATGCCGTCCCGACGACGAAGAGCGGTGAGAGCATCGCGTGGGCGCTGACCCAGGCGGCGATGTCCACGAACCGCGTGCTCCCGGTGGCGCCGTACAGCAGGGCGATGCCGTACAAGAGGAACCCGGAGGCCACGGCGCCGAGCAGGAAGTACTTGATGGCCGCTTCGGCGCCGCGGGCACTGCGCCGGTTGACTCCGGCGAGCACGTACACGGCAAGGGACATCAACTCGATGCCGATGTACACGAGCATCAGGTCACGGGCCGCCGCCAGCACCAGCATGCCCACGGCGGCCAGCAGGATCAGGACGGGAACCTCGGGGCTGTAGGCGCCGCTCCGGTGATGCTCAGCTTCGACGAGGCACAGCGTGAGGATCGTGCCGAGCATGATGACGCAGTCGATGGCCCACCGGAACCCGTCGCCGGCCAGGCGCTGGTCGGAGGTGCCGGCGACTCCGTCGCCCCAGGCGATCATCACGACCAATGACACCAGCAGGCACAGGACGATGCCGAAGCGCGCGAGGAGCGACGTGCGCTCGGCGCCGTCCGCGGCAGTGGCATGCGCGCCCTGCGGGCGCCAGACGGTCGCCAGGAGCATCACCATGGCGCCCACCGAAAGCAGTAGTTCCGGGGCAAGGACGCGCGCCAGTTCGCCAGCTGAAAGGAATTCGCCCATGGTCACCGGCTCAGCGATACGGGAGGGAGCGTCGCCGGCGCGTTCGGACCGAAGCGCACGGCTTCGATCAGATCCAGCGAGGCGCGCTCGACGCGCTTCAGCAGCGGCTGCGGCACAATGCCGAGGTACATGATGGCCACGGCAAACGCCATCATGACCGCCTTCTCGCGCCCCGACAGATCGACGAGGGCGCCGTTGGCCGATTCATCGAGGCGCTCAAAGAGGACGCGCTGCAGGGCCCGCATGCCGTAGGCTGCCGCGAAGATGACGCCGCTGGTGGCGACCACGGCGAGGACCGGGCGATCTGCGTAGGTTCCGATCAGCACGAGGAACTCCCCCACGAACCCGTTCGTGCCGGGAAGTGCCACGGTGGAGAGCATCACCACGGTGAGCATCACCCCGAACCACGGCATCACGCGGGCGAGGCCACCGAAGGCTGGCAGCGCGGTGGTACCCCGGCGGTCTTCAAGCATGCCGGCGAGCAGGAAGAGTGCCGTCGTCGAGATGCCGCTGTTGATGATGCTCACCACGGCACCCTGCACACTCTGCTGGGTGAGGGCAAAGCAGCCGAGCATGATGAAGCCGAGATGGCTGATGGAACTATAGGAAATGAGGCGCTTGAGATCGTGTTGGGCCATGGCGAGCAGCGCTCCGTACACGATGGCCACCACCGAGCATACCAGGATGACCGTGCGGACCGTCTCATGGGTCGCCGCGGCCGGGAACAGCGGGATGGCGAAGCGGAGGATGGCGTAGGCACCCACCTTGAGCCCCAAGGTCACGGTCGCGAGGGTCGGGGCGGCGCTCTGCGCATCGGGGAGCCACGTATGGAACGGCACCAGCGCCGACTTCACGCCGAAGGCGGCAAAGAAGGCACCGAACATGAGCAGTTGCGCCGTTTGCGGGAGCGGCAACTGGGCGAGATCGTCGAGGTGCAGCGTCTCGCCGCCAGCGAGGCTCCAGAGCGCGATGATCGCCACGAGCATCAGCAGCGAGCCCACGAGCGTGAACAGCACGTAGCGCAGGCTTGCCCGCGACTGGCCGGCGGCGCCCCACACCCCGACGAGGAGGTACGTGGGAATGAGCATCAACTCCCACGCAAGGTAGAAGAGGAGCAGATCCAGCGACACGAACACGCCCATCAGACCGCTCGTGAGCAGCAACACCAGCGCACCGAATGCCGGGGTACGCACCCGCACGTTGTCCCACGACCCGAACAACGTGAGCGGCATGACCAGCGCGGTCAGCAGCACCATCGGGAGCGACAGCCCGTCCACGCCCACGCTGAACGTCGCCCCGAGATCCGCAAGCCAGGGCAGATCGACGCGCGCCTGCCAGCCACGCCCGTTCGGGTCGTACACTCCCCAGAGGGCAACCGCCAGGGCCGCCTCGACAACGAGCGCCGCCGCCGTAAGCACACGGGCATCCGGCCCGCCGCTCGGGGCTTCAGCTCCCGTGTCATCACGTGAGACGTCACGACCGAGCAGGCGGACGAACACGCCCGCAACGATCGGCCACGCGAGGAGCGCCGGCAGCACCCAGCGGTCGACACCAAGGGAAAGCATCAGATCACGCATGTGGTCAGCTCAAGGTGAGGGCCGCGATCAACGCCACCGCACCGGCGACCAACAACCACGCGTACTTGCCGGCATCGCCATCCTGCAGCTTCGTCCCCACGAGGGCGGCGGTGCGGGTCAGCACCGCGCCGCCCGCATTGAAGATGCGGTCGACGCCACGGTCGACCCCGCGTGCCAGCACGCGATCGGCGAGCGCGTGTACGGGCCGCACGACGACGGCCTGGACCACGGCATCGACACCATACGCGCGGGCCAGCAGGCTCGTGTCTTCGGGGGAATGCGCCTTGTCCTCGCGCGGCCGACGATACCACGCCACGGACATCCCGATGCCGAGCACGGCGACACCGGTGGCAATCCCGAGGAGCAAGAGCTCGGTGTCGTGATCGAGATGACCGGTACCAGCGAGCCGAGCTGCGCTGGTGCCCGTTACCGGGGCGAGCCACCGTTCGAGGATGCCCACCGGTCCCCACGGCAGCAACGCCGGGAGATTGAGCCATCCACCGATCAGCGTGAGCGCCGCCAGGACCAGGACCGGGGCCGTCATCACCGCAGGGGCTTCGTGCAGGACGCGTCGTTCGGCCTCGCCGGTCCGGTTCTCGCCGTAGAACGCGAGCATGAGCATGCGGGTCATGTAGATCGCGGTCAGGAGCGCAGTGACCACACCCAGGGCGTACACACCATAGAGCCACGTCGTGCCGGGCATCCCCAGCAGCGACGTAGTGGCCAGCGGCGAGCCCTGGGCCCTGGCAACGACCGAGGCGAGGATCTCGTCCTTGGAGAAGAAACCTGCCAGCGGGGGAATGCCCGCAATGGCGAGGGTCGCCAGCGTCATGGCGCCCGCGGTCGCAGGCATGAAGCGGACGAGTCCGCCCATGTTGCGGAGGTCCTGCGGATCGTCGTGCCGGTGTGCGTGATGATACGCGTGATGCATGGCGTGAATCACCGACCCGGCGCCGAGGAACAACAGCGCCTTGAAGAAGGCGTGCGTGACGAGGTGGAACACGCCCGCCGTGTAGGCGCCGGCACCGACGCCCACGAACATGTATCCCAGCTGCGACACCGTGGAATAGGCCAGCACCTTCTTGATGTCCCACTGGCGCAGCGCGATGGTGGCCGCGAAGAGCGCCGTGAGCGCACCGATCACGGCGATCAGCAGCGACGCCTCCGGGGCCCCCGAGAATACCGGAGCCGCCCGCGCCACCAGGTACACGCCAGCCGTCACCATGGTGGCCGCATGAATGAGTGCCGACACGGGCGTCGGCCCGGCCATGGCGTCGGGCAGCCAGATGTACAACGGCACCTGCGCGCTCTTGCCGGCGCAGCCCAGGAAAAGGAACAGCGCGATCGCGAGCACGACCGACGATCCGGCCATCCCGCCCAGCACGGCGTGTGCGCCCAGATAGTCGAGCTTCTGGGTGGTCACCCAGATCAGGAGCATCGCGACCAGGAACCCGAAGTCACCGATGCGGTTGACCACGAACGCCTTCTTGCCGGCCTCGGCGTTCGCCTGGTCCGAGAACCAGAACCCGATGAGCAGGTACGACGCCAGACCGACCCCTTCCCACCCGACGAACATCACGGGGTAGCTGCCGCCGAGCACGAGCACCAGCATGAACGCCACGAACAGGTTGAGATACGCGAAGTACCGTGCGTATCCCGGGTCGTCCTGCATATAGCCGATCGAGAACAGATGGATGAGCGAGCCGACACCCGTGATCACGAGGACCATGAGCATCGACAATTGGTCGAGCTGGAAGCTCCAGTCGATGCTGAGGTTCCCGACGGGCATCCACTGGCCGAAGGTGATGATGACCGGGCCGGCAAACGCCACGCGCATGCGCATGAAGAGCGCCACCGCGACGCCGAAGGCGGCGATGATCGCCCCCGGGCCGACGACGGACACCAGCGGATGACGCGCCGTGGACGGCGCCGCCTCGCCGACGCCGGTCCGCCGCGTCAGCGCGATCGCACCGTTGACGACGAAGCCAAGGAGGGGCAGAAAAATGAGGAGCGGCAACAGGGCAGCGATCATCCGCGCAGTGTCCGGAGATTGGCCAGGTCCACGGTGCCGAAGTGCCGGAAGACCGCGATAATGATGGCGAGGCCGACCGCAGCCTCGGCCGCGGCAATGCTCATGGCCATGATCACGAAGACCTGCCCCGTCACGTTGTGCAGCTTGGCAAAGGCGATGAAGCTGAGGTTGACCGCGTTGAGCATCAGCTCCGCGCACATGAACAGGATGATGGCGTTTCGGCGCGTCAGGACCCCGATCACCCCGATGACGAACAGGATGGCCGAGACGATGAGGGCTTCGGTGATCATGGTTGCACTCGCTTCTTGGCGAGCAGCACGGCACCCACGACGGCAACCAGCAGGACGATGCTGGTGAGTTCGAAGGCCACGAGGTACTCCGTGAACAGGGAGGCGGCGACCGGTGCCACCACGTTCTCGGCTACCGGGGCTGATTCGAGGCGCGGGAGACGCTGGCGCTGCGTCACGAGCAGCGTGGCGAGCAAGGCCAGGCCGACGATCCCTGCCCCGAGCCGGGAGGCCAGCGACCGCAGGTCGGTGACACCATCACGCCCGAGGTTGAGCAGCATGACCACAAACACGAACACGACCATGATCGCCCCCGCATACACCAGAACCTGCACCGCACCGACAAACGGGGCGTCGAGCATGACGTACAATCCGGCCAGGGCAAACATGACGTTGACCAGCCAGAGCGCTGCCGGGACCGGATTCTTCCGGGTGACGAACAAGAGGGCCGACGCGATCGCCAGCAGCGAGAACAGGTAGAACTGGAACTCGTAGAAGCCGTTCATTCGCCCTTCGGATCGGCAGGGTCCCAGAGCTCACTCACCGGATGGGTCTGGGACGTGAGGCGCTCGAGATCATAGATGAAGGACGCCCGGTCGTACTCGGCGTTCTCGTAGTGCCGACCGACGTGGATCGCCTCTTCCGGGCACACCTCCTGACAGTAGCCGCAGAAGATGCAGCGGAACTCGTCGATCTCGAACACCAGCGGATAGCGATTGCCCTGCTCGTCCTCGCCCGGGGTGAGCTTGATGCAGTTGGCGGGGCACACCGTCGGGCACAACCCGCAGGCGACGCACTTGGCCTTGCCGTCTTCCGTGGTGAGCATCCGATGCGTGCCGCGCCAACGTGGCGACAGATCCCACTTCGTCTCGGGATACTGCATCGTGACCTTGTGGGGGTCCACGAGGTGCTTGAGGGTGCTGGCCATGCCCTTCAGCGTGGCGCGCACGTAGCTGACGCGCTCAAGCGGGCGTTCCAGGACCTTTACGCCGATGGCCATCAGCGATCTCCGTTGGCGGCGAGTGCCGGCCGCGCTTCACGCGCAGGGGCTGGCGCGTTCAGGACTGCCGCCGACGGTGGTGATGCCAGCTGCCGGCGCGACAGGTCGAGCCCGCGAGCGCGCAGCCGCTCGAGGTCGGTGGGGGCCACCCGGGCGCTGGCGGGGCTGATGAGCTTCCCGCGGTCAAGCCACGCGAGCAGGATCACGATGAGCCCGATGTTGAGGCCAAGCAGCGCGAGTGAGAACTGCACTCCGCGGGCCACCCCGAGTGCATCCAGCCCGAGCGTCGCTGCGGCAATGATCACGATGTAGGCGAGGGCGATCGGCAGCATGATGCTCCAGCCAAGCGACATCAGCTGATCGTACCGGAAACGCGGGAGCGTCCAGCGAATCCACATGAAGAGAAACAGGAACGCCCCAGTCTTGGCAGCCATCATCGCCAGCGTCGCCAGCGTCTTGACGATGGTGTAGGGACCCGTGTTGTCCCACTGCGTGAAGGGAATGTCCCAGCCGCCGAAGAACAGCGTCGCCGTGAGGCCGCTCACCGTGGCCATGTTCGCATACTCGGCAATAAAGAACATCGAAAACTTCATGCCGCTGTACTCCGTGTGGTAGCCGGCCACGAGTTCCGACTCGGCTTCGGGCAGGTCGAACGGCAGTCGGTTCGTTTCGGCGAAGGCGGCCACCAGGAACGTGAACCACGCGATCGTCAGCGTCAGCACGTTCCATCCTACCGTCGCCTGTTCCTGAATGATGGTCGTCAGCGACACGTTGCCCGCCAACATGATCACCGGGATGGTCGACATCCCCATCGCGATTTCGTAGGACACCATCTGGGCGCTCGAGCGCAGTCCACCCAGCAGCGCGTACTTGTTGTTGGACGACCAGCCGGCCAGCACGATCCCGTAGACACCCAAAGAAGAAATGGCGAGCGTGAACAGGAAACCCACGGGAAGCGGCGCCACTGCCATGTCGATCAGTCCCCACGGCGTGGGCAGCGGCGCTGCGAGCGGCAGCACGGCCCACGTGAGCATGGCCGGGATGAAGGCCAGCGCGGGCGCGACCATGAAGAGCCAACGATCGGCGAAGACCGGATTGGTCTCTTCCTTCATGAGGTTCTTGATGCCGTCGGCCACCGGCTGCAGGATGCCGCCAGGGCCTGCGCGATTCGGCCCGCGCCGATCCTGAAACCAGGCCGCCAGCTTGCGCTCGGCCAGCGTGAGAAACGCCACGCCCACCATCCAAAGGCCGAAAACGATCAGGATCTTGATGCTGCTGGCGAGGACATAGGTGCCGATTGCCGTCGGCGCCTCCTGCGGATTGGAGCGCGGAAACCACGCCGCGAGATCGAGCGCGGCCGCCACGGGCAGCACGGCACTCATGCGCCCGCTCCGGCGGGCTCGGCGATCGGCAAGCCGCGCAGGGCAAGTGACTCGTAGTCGAGGTCGCCGAAGGTGGCATGGGTACCAGCCATTGCCGCGAACACTTCTGAGGGAAGGAAGAATCGACCGTTGCCACCCAGCGCTGCCAGCAGGTCGGCCAGCACATACCACGCCGGTCTCGCCACGCCGGGGGCCGTCTTCGCCTGCAGGTAGCGCTGGACGCGTCCCCGGAGGTTGGTGAAGGTGCCCTCCTCCTCCAGCGTATTGGTGATCGGCAGAATCACCGACGCACTGGTCGCCACGGCGGACGGGATCGTGCATCCGGCGTAGATGACCGTCCCCGCGCGTGCGAGGTCCGCGGCCTCGAGGGGGACAATCTGCTCCCCCGCGATGAGCAGCGCATCGTCGCGCTGGAGTACGCCCCCGAGATCCGCAACCTCGGTGAAGCCCAGCGCTCGCGCCCCCGCGCCGTTCGCCGCACGCTCGGCCCGCAACGCGAGGTCGGGCGCACCCGGCAAGGCCGCCTCCGGGCCGCGGGGCATCCGGAATACTCCCACCCCGCCGACCTGGCACAGCAGCCGCTCGAGGAGGAACAGCGCCTCGTTCGAGAGATTCGGCGAGGCGAGGACCACCACCCGCTTCCCCGACAGCGCCGCAGTAGCGGACGCGAGTGCCTCGTGCCAGTCCACGATCTGCAGCGCGCCGGTCGTGCGGACCAGCGGCTGGTCGGCACGATCCCGGCGGTTGAAGTCGCGATAGCCGAGACGGCCGACATCGCACAGGTAGTATTGGTTCACCTGATCGTTGGGACGCGGCTTGAGCCGCACGACCACGTTGTCGCGCGTCTCGGCCACCGCGTTGCAGCCCTGACTGCAGCCCGTGCAGATGGTAGGCGCGCGATCGAGCTCCCACGCGCGGGCCTTGTTCAGGAAATCCTTGGACAGTAGCGCCCCGACCGGGCACAGATCGACAACGTTTCCAGCCCACGGATTGGTGAGGTCGTGCCCCTCGGCCTTCCCGATGAAGGCCCGATCGCCGCGCTCGGAGACGTTGAGTACCGGATCGTGCGCCACATCCGTCATGAAGCGTACGCAGCGTGTGCACAGGATGCAGCGGTTCGCCACGTACAGGACATCACCCCCGAAGTCCTCGACCGGGTTGAAGCGCTTGGGTTCACGGTAGCGCGAGTCGGCCCGGCCCTCCGCAAACGTGTAATCCTGCAATTCGCACTCGCCCGCCTGATCGCAGATCGGGCAATCGAGCGGATGATTGATGAGCAGAAACTCGAGCACCCCCTTGCGGGCCTCGAGCGCCTTGGGCGAGTGCACGTGCACCACCTGCCCCTCGCCAACCGTCGTGGCACACGCCGGGGCAAGCTTGGGGAACTTCTCCACCTCCACCAGGCACATCCGGCACACGCCCGCCACCGGCAGGCCGGGGTGGTAGCAGTAATGCGGAATGAGTACGCCGGCCGTCTTGGCCGCTTCCAGAATCGACGTACCGTCCGGAACGGTGACCGGCCGTCCTTCGATGGTCAGGGAGACCAGTTTCACGTCAGCCATGCCGCCCTCACGCCGCCGAGGCGCGCAGCGCCCCGGGCACGGTGACCATCGAGCGGTTCGCGGCGATCTTCGCCTCGAACTCGTGGCGGAACTTCTTCAGTCCGGAGATGACCGGGGTGGCACACGAGTCGCTGAGGACGCAAATGGTCTTGCCGCTCATGTTGTCGGCGATGGCCAGCAGCGTGTCGAGGTCTTCCATGCTGCCTTCGCCGTCACGGATACGCTCCATGATGCGGGTGGTCCACGCCGTTCCCTCGCGGCACTGCGAGCACTGCGCACAGCTCTCATGCGCGTAGAATCGCGTCAAGCGCGCGATCTGCCGCACCATGCACTGGCGGTCATCGAACACAATCACACCGCCCGATCCGAGCATCGTCCCGGCGGCCACCATGCCCTCGTAGTCCATGATGGCACCTTCCGCCTCTTCCCGCGTGAGGATGGGGACCGACGATCCGCCGGGAATGACCGCCTTGATGTCACGCCCCGGCAGCGCGCCACCGCAGAGATCGTACAGGAACTCCTTGAACGGGAAACCGAGCGCCACTTCGTAGTTGCCCGGGCGCGTGATGTTGCCGCACACCGAGAACAGCTTCGTGCCAATGCTCTTGGGGTTGTCGGGGCGCCCGAACTGCTTGTACCACTCCGCCCCGTTCTTGATGATGTAGGGGACCGTGGTGAGCGTCTCGACGTTGTTGATCGTCGTGGGCTTGCCGAACAGGCCGGCAACCGCCGGGAACGGCGGCTTGATGCGCGGATTGCCACGGCGCCCTTCGAGCGAGTTCATCAGTGCCGTCTCCTCGCCGCAGATGTACGCCCCCGCGCCGCGATGCACGTGCACGTCGAGCCGCTTGCCGAATCCCATGGCGTTCGCACCCAGAATGCCGGCGGCGTAGGCCTCTTCGACTGCCTTCGTGACCCGGGCAAAGGGCTCCGTGAACTCACCGCGAATGTAGATGTACGCCGTCTCGGCGTAGATCGCATGGGCGCCGAGTGCCACACCCTCCACGAGACCGTGCGGGGTCCAGCGCATGATCTCGCGGTCCTTGAAGGTGCCCGGCTCCGACTCGTCGGCATTGCAGCACAGGTAGTGCGTCTTGCCGTCGGGCTTCATGAACGACCACTTCATGCCCGTGGGGAAGCCGGCGCCTCCCCGCCCGCGCAGGCCGGACTCCTTGACGACGGCCTGCAACTCTTGCGGGTCGGTTGCGAGCGCCAGACGCAGCGCCTCGTACCCACCACGCGCCTGCCACCCCGCCAGCGTGCGCGCCTCCGGGTCTCCGAAGAACCTCGAGAGCACCGGTGTCTCCCGCGGATGGGAGGGATGTGGATAGCCCATTACGTCAGCTCCGACAGAATGCGTGGCACCGACTCCGGCGTCACGGATTCGAGGAAGGTGTTGTTGATCATCACCGGCGTTGCGAAGCCACACGCACCGAGGCATTCGACCTCGATCACGGTGAACCTGCCGTCGGCACTGGTGAGGCCAAGGTCGCCGCACCCCGTGTGATCGAGAAACGCCTTCACGACATCCTCCGCCCCGCACACGTTGCACGGCGTCGTGGTGCACACCTGGATGAAGTGCCGGCCCACCGGGTGTTGGTGGTACATGGTGTAGAAGCTCACCACCCCCTTGACGTACGCGGGCGTGATGCCGAGAAGCCCGGCGATCTCCTCCATGCCACCTTCGCTCACCCACCCCCGGGCGTCCTGCAGCATCCATAGCGCCGGGAGCAGCGCCGCCTGCCGAGTAGGATAGCGCGACAGGATGGAGTCGAGTTCGGCGCGGGCAGCGCCCACGAACACCGGTTCATGTGGCGCGTGGTGGCGATGCCCGTGCGGTGGAGCGGCGACGAGCGCGCCGCCGCTGGCGGAAGGCCCGTGACTCACCGGTCGATCTCTCCCATGACGATGTCGATGCTGGCATTGATCGCGATCACATCGGAGAGGAGGTGCCCTTCCACCATCCTCGGGATCGCCGACAGGTTCACGAATGACGGAGGCCGAATGCGCCAGCGCACCGGCTTCGAGGTGCCGTCGCTCACGAAGTAGTATCCCTTCTCGCCCTTCGGGCTCTCCACCGCGACATAGCACTCGCCGACCGGGGGCCGAGGGCCCTCCATCACGACCTTGAAGTGATGGATCATCGACTCCATCTCGCTGGTTGCCTTGTGCTTTGGCGGCAGGATGAGGCGGGGATCGTCGAGGTTCACCGGGCCGTCAGGCAGACGCCGCACGGCCTGTTCGAGGATGCGGACGCTCTGCCGCATCTCCTCCACGCGCACGAGGAAGCGATCGTAGACGTCCCCCTGTGTCCCGACGGGCACGTCGAAGTCATACGTCTCATAGTCGAGATACGGGAAATCCTTGCGCACGTCGTACGCGACGCCGGAGGCCCGGAGCATCGGTCCCGAGAGTCCGGCGTTCACGGCGTCCTGCGCGCTGAGGGCACCAAGCCCCACGGTGCGCCCCGCCCAGATGGCGTTGGTCTCGAGCATGCGCACCGATTCCTCGAGGGTCTTGGGAAACCCCTTGAGGAACGCGCGCAGGCCGTCGAGCCAGCCATCGGGAATGTCGGCGGCCATGCCGCCCACGCGGGTGGCGGTGGTGGTGAGCCGTGCGCCCACCCAGCCTTCGAGCAGATTGTAGACGTTTTCGCGTTCCTGATAGAGCCACAGGAACGGCGTGAAGGCCCCGATGTCGACCGACGTGGTGCCGAGCCACACCAGATGGGAGATGATGCGCGACAACTCCATGAGGACGACGCGCAACACCTTGCACCGCTCCGTCATGCCCACACCGAACAGTCGCTCGGCGCCGAGCACGAAGGCCACGTTGTTTCCCGGCGAGTTGAGGTAGTCCTCGCGGTCGGTCCAGGGAATGATCTGATTGTACTGCCGATACTCACCGATCTTCTCGAAACCGCAGTGCAGATAGCCGATGTGGGGGATGCAGCGCACGACCGTTTCCCCATCGAGTTCCAGCACCAACCGGAGCACACCGTGCGTGGCCGGGTGCTGCGGGCCGATGTTGATCAGCATGTGATCGGAGTCGAACTCAGGCTCGGCGGGCGGCGGCGACTCCACCGCGACGGCGTGCCCGCCCTGAGCGACCAATGGGGCGCGCAGGGGACGCCCCTGGGCGTCGAGCCCGCTCGTCCCCAGCGCCACCTCGAGCGTGCGGCGGGTGCTCATAGGCCCTCCTGCATTTCACCGTGCGCACTGCGCTCGGCAAGCCGTGCCTTCATATCCTCGGGGAGCGAATCGAAGGCCTCGGCGATGCTGAGTTCCTCCATGGAGTAGCGCGCCTCGGGATCGGCGGCGAGGGCCTGCTTGAGCTGTTCCGCGCGGGAAAACCGCCCACGCAACGGAAAATCCTTTCGAAGCGGAAACCCCTCGCGATATGACTCCCACATGAGGATGCGGCGGAGGTCCGGATGTCCCTCGAATCGCACGCCGAACATGTCGAAGCACTCGCGCTCGAGCCAGTCGGCCCCGGTGTAGACATCGGTGATGCTCGGCACCACCAGCAGGCCACGCTTGGGCAGCTCCACCTTCAGGCGCAGGAACCGGCGGTGGGCCAGCGCCCGCAGGTGCCAGACGACTTCGATCGGGCGATCGGCGTCGCGGTACTCCACCGCGGTCACGTCCACGAGGTAGTCGTACCGCTCGGACGGCTCGTCGTGCAGCCAGCGCACGATGTCGTGCAGAGCGTCGGCACTCACATAGACCGTGGATTCCCCCCACACGACCTCGGTGCGCACGATTGCCTCCCCGAACCGCGCCTGCAGCACGGCAAGCGTCGGATTCGCAGGCGCGCCGGTGCGCGGCACATTGACCGGGGTGATGGGCATGCCGGAGGCGTCGGATGCTACGGCGGCCATCGCCTCCGCGGGAGCTACGGACGTCGGCGTCGTCACGGGGCTGACCGGGTTTGATGCACCGAGTTCCCGAACGGTTCGGACAGCTCGTCAATCCGCGACGGCGGGATGTAGAGCTGGCTCGTGGGATCGGGCTCGATCTCGATGTGCCGTGTGCCATCCTTGAGGCGCTCCTGCATCACCTTCTTCTGCAGCATGATGATGCCGTGCATCAGCGCTTCGGGTCGGGGCGGGCACCCGGGCACATAGACGTCCACCGGAATGATGGTGTCGATACCCTGCACCACGGCGTAGTTGTCGAACATGCCGCCGGTGGACGCGCAGGCGCCCATGGAAATGACCCATTTGGGCTGCGGCATCTGCTGGTAAATGCGCCGCAGCACCGGGGCGAGCTTGAGCGGCACGCGGCCGGCGCACAACAGCACGTCGGCCTGACGCGGAGAGTAGCTGAGGCGCTCCATGCCGAAGCGGGCGAGGTCGAAGCGGCTGGCGGCGGTGGCCATGAATTCGATAGCGCAGCAGGCCGTGCCGAACGGCATCGGCCACAGCGAGCCGGCGCGCGCCCAATTCACCAGGAAATCGAGGCGGGTGGTGACCCACCCGTCCTGTGACCCTGGGTCAACCTGCACCAGGCGCGAATCCGCCGCGGGGATCAGTCCCACGTGAGCGCTCCCTTCTTCCAGACGTAGATGAAGCCGACCACGAGAATGGCGGCGAAAACCAGCATCTCCCCGAGCCCGAAGAACGACAGCTGTCCGGTCGGGCAGACCCCATCGAGCAGCGGCACCTGGCAGGACAGCTGGCGGTAGTGCACGCCCCACGGGATCATGAACACCGTCTCGATGTCGAAGACGATGAACAGCATGGCCACCAGATAGAACTTGACCGAGAACCGATCTCGCGCGTCGCCGAGTGGGCTGATGCCGGACTCGTAGGGCTGGGACTTCACCGCCGTCGGCTGCGCCTTCGTGGTCAGGTGCGCGAGGCCGAGGATCAGCACCGCGTTGAGGATCACGAATCCAAGAAGAAGCAGGACGGGCAGGTAGTTGCGTAGCATCGCGGCGCAGCGGAGATCCGTCGAATGTCGGGGCACCGTGCGCACCGCCGACTTCGTGAAAGAATTCACAAATGACGCAAGGGAAGGTACCAATGGGACCAGCGTCGCTCAACAGGACCGGTGCCTCTTTTTCCGAGAAGTAACCACCAAACACGCCGTGGCGATGCTTCCTGCGTGGCTCTAACTTGACCGCGCGCCTTGGCGCGGTGAAATCGCACCAACTTCGGACCGGTCGGTCCTACCCTGACGTCTCCCACCTACCTACTGCTGCTGCCGCCATATGGGCCTCTGCTCAGATCGATGGATCACGCGCATGGCGCGCGAACACGGCATGATCGACCCGTTCGAGGACCGGCAGGTCCGCGCCGGCGTCATTTCCTACGGGGTCAGTTCCTACGGCTACGACATGCGCGTAGCCTCGGAGTACCGGATCTTCACGAACGTGCTGAGTTCGGTGGTCGACCCGAAGCAGTTCGACCCGAAGAGTTTTGTCGAGTTCGAAGGCGAGGTGTGCATCGTACCGCCCAACTCGTTCGCGCTGGCGCGCAGCGTCGAGTACTTCCGCATTCCGCGCAACGTGCTCACGCTCACGGTGGGCAAAAGCACCTATGCCCGGTGCGGCATCATCACCAACGTCACGCCGTTCGAGCCCGAATGGGAAGGGTACGTGACGCTCGAGATCTCCAACACCACGCCCCTGCCGGCCAAGATTTACTCCAACGAGGGGATTGCGCAGGTGGTGTTCTTCACCGGCGATGAGGATCCCGAGGTGAGCTACGGCGACAAGAAAGGCAAGTATCAGGGGCAGCATGGGGTGACGCTGCCGCGCATCTGACTCAGCCGCCGGCGTAGATGTACCGGCAGCCGCGCTCCTGCGCCTGTTGCAGCGTGACGACCATGGAAGGGACCACCTCGATGCCGGGGAGTAACGTGGCGCGCACTTCGTCGGTGAAGGCGGTGCGTGCCGCGGCATCGCCCTGCTGTGCCGCCGGCAGGAAGCGCTGGCCCGACGCTCGGATGGAGTTGCCGCAGGCCAGCAGGATCACGCCGCGGGCCACCAGGTTGGCGACGAGCGTCACCTGGGGGTTACTTGCCCCCGGCGCTCCCATGACCTCCCCGATCGTCGGGTACTTGGCCCACAGGGCGTTGCCGAAAAACCACCCGATCGAGCGGCCATTGAGGCCGACCAGCACACTGGAATCCGCATCGGCGAATCCGTAGTGGGCCTTCTGCGTGTCGAGGTAGGTCTGCGCCCAGCGAATGGCCAACCCATCGGTGGGCAGGTGCGAGTGGAACACCACGCGGTGCGCACCCTGCAGCCGGTTGACCCATGGGTCATCGGCCACGCTCGGCCTCACCGGGACGCCGGCGTCGGCCAGGCGCGGAGCGACGAGGCTCATGCTCGCGCTCCAGGCGGCGAGTCGGGAGAGAAAACGGCGGCGCTCGGGGGGCGTGGTCATCAGCGGATGGAGTCAGGGGACACACGGCGACGCAGCACCGGGCGCTTCGGCGGCAACGACGTGCCCGACGCACGCGCCGCCGTCGTGGCGTAGGCGACATCGGCCGGCGGGTCGCCGTTCGGCCAGTCGCGTTCCTTGCCGGGATGGTCCTGTCGCGGTTTGGACAAGACGTAGGCCGCGATGTCAGCCGCCTCGCGGTCGCTGAGCGTATCGGCGTGGTCGAACGGCATGTTGTGACGCAGAAACGTGGCGAGCGTGAACTGCCGCGCCATGCCCGCGCCGATGGAATAGCTGTCAGGTCCCCATACGGCCGGCGCGGACAACGCCGGGTTTCCTTCCCCGTTGCTCCCGTGACAGCGCGCGCATTGTTGTGCGTAGCCGCCAGCCCCCTGCACCACCTTGCCGACAAGCTTCACGGAATCGACCGGCGTTGGCCTGGGCCGCTGCCGAAGCGACTCGATATAGGCGACCATGTCCTGCATGTCGCGTCCGCGTTCAGCGAGCATTCGCCCGGCAAGGCTCCGGGCAATGCACTCGTTGATGCGGCGTTCCATGGTCTCCTCGTACCCCGGGCGACTCCGATAGCGCGGATAGCGCGCCGCGCTGCCCAGCCATGGCATGGCTGTGCCCCGAGTGCCGTTGTCCAGATGGCAGCTGGTGCATCGCAGGGTGTTGCCGCTGTGCTCGGGCAACGAATCGCGGAATGCCGTGAGCAGCGCCAGTCCGCGCACGGCGTCGCCGGGGAGCGTCGCGGGAGTCCGGGCCGTTCGGCCCCCTGCCGTGTCCGGCACCGGGCGCTCCGAGGCCGGCGCGCACGAGATCGCCATGGCCAGCGACAGCAGCCACGAGGCGCGAGAGCGGGACGGCGAGTCCATGCGTGCCAATATCGCGCGAAACAACGACGGCGCCAGCGGTGAACGCCGACGCCGTGTCCATGCGGTCGGCCCCCGGATCACCCCGAGCCGACCGTCGCCCGTGGCTCCTGCCGCTTCGCGCTCGCCAGCAGGTAGTCGCGGTTCATTCGCTTGATCACGTCGATGCTGATCTCCTTCGGACACGCTTCCTGGCACTCACCCGTGAGCGTACAGTGCCCGAAACCCTCGAGATCCATCTGCTCGACCATGGCCAGCGCCCGCTTCTCCCGCTCGGGTTGGCCCTGGGGCAGCAAGCCGAGATGCGAAATCTTGGCCCCGGTGAAGAGCGCTGCCGAGGCGTTCGGACATGCCGCCACGCAGGCGCCGCATCCGATGCAGGCCGCGGCATCCATCGCCTCTTCGACCACGTCCTTGCCGATGAGGATCTCGTTGGCGTCGCGCGCGCCGCCGGTGTTGACCGAGATGTAGCCGCCGGCTTGGATAATGCGATCGAATGAGCCGCGGTTCACCACGAGGTCCTTCACGATCGGGAACGGCGACGCCCGCCAGGGCTCGACGGTGATGATGTCGCCGTCCTTGAAGGCCCGCATGTGCAACTGGCACGTCGCGGCCCCCTTCCAGGGCCCGTGCGCTTGGCCGTTGATCATCATGGCGCACGAGCCGCAGATGCCCTCACGACAGTCGTGGGCGAACGCCACCGGTTCCTTGCCCTCGAGCGTGAGCTGCTCGTTGAGCATGTCGAACATCTCGAGAAACGACATGTCCGCACTGACGCCATCGAGGGTGTACGTCTCCAGCTTCCCCGGAGCCTGCGCGGCCGGCTGACGCCAGACGTTGAGTGTGAGCTTCATTACTTGTAGCTCCGCGTGGAGAGGTGCACGTTCTCGTACACCAGCGGTTCCTTGTTGAGGATCGGGGCGTTCCCTTCCCCGGCGTATTCCCACGCCGCCACGTACGCATACGCGTCGTCGTTGCGCTTGGCTTCGCCGTCGTCCTGGTACTCGGTGCGGAAGTGACCGCCGCACGACTCCTCACGGTCCAGGGCGTCGCGGCACATGAGCTCACCGAGTTCGATGAAGTCGGCCACGCGGCCGGCCTTCTCGAGGGATTGGTTGAGGGAGTCGCCGCTCCCTGGCACGTTCACGTTACTCCAGAACTCCTCCTTGAGCGCCGGGATCAGTTCCAGCGCCTTGGTGAGGCCGGCCCGGTCGCGCGCCATGCCGCAATACTCCCACATGATCTTTCCAAGTTCCTTGTGGAACGAGTCGACGGTGCGCTTGCCCTTGATGCCGAGAAACCGGTGCTGCTGCACCCTCACCGCCTCCTCGGCCGACCGGAACGCGGCATGCGTGGTGTCGAGCTTCTCGAGCTTCGTGCTGGCCAGATAGTCGCCAATCGTGTAAGGCAGCACGAAGTACCCGTCGGCGAGCCCCTGCATGAGCGCGGACGCACCGAGCCGGTTGGCGCCGTGGTCGGAGAAGTTCGCCTCACCGGCCACGTGCAAACCAGGGATGGTGCTCATGAGGTTGTAGTCCACCCAGAGCCCGCCCATGGTGTAGTGCACGGCCGGGTAGATGCGCATCGGCTGTTCGTATGGATTTTCGTCCGTGATGCGCTGGTACATGTCGAACAGGTTGCCATACCGCTCGGCGATGGTCTGCTTGCCGAGGCGCTTGATGGAATCGGCGAAGTCGAGGTAGACGCCAAGGCCGCCGGGCCCCACGCCACGCCCGTCATCGCAGGCTTCCTTGGCGGCGCGCGACGCGATGTCACGCGGCGCCAGGTTACCGAAGCTCGGATACTTGCGCTCGAGATAGTAGTCGCGCTCCGACTCGGGGATCTGTGCCGGCGGGCGCGTGTCGCCCTTGGTCTTCGGCACCCAGATGCGCCCGTCGTTGCGCAGCGACTCCGACATGAGCGTCAGCTTGGACTGATGCTCCCCGTGGACCGGGATACACGTGGGATGAATCTGCGTGTAGCACGGGTTAGCGAACGCCGCGCCCTTCTTGTGGGCGCGCCAGGACGCCGTGACGTTGGAGTACATGGCGTTCGTGCTCAGGTAGAACACGTTGCCATAGCCACCGGTCGCCAGCACCACGGCGTCGGCTGCGTGTGAGGTGATCTTGCCGGTGAGCAGGTGGCGCGTCACGATGCCGCGCGCAACGCCGTCGATTACCACCAGGTCGAGCATTTCCTCGAAGGTGTGCATTTGCACCTTCTGGAGCGCCACCTGCCGCTCGAGGGCCGAGTAGGCGCCGAGCAGCAGTTGCTGGCCAGTCTGGCCTCGCGCATAGAACGTCCGCGAGACCTGTGCGCCACCGAAGGAGCGATTGGCAAGCAGCCCGCCGTACTCGCGCGCGAAGGGCACGCCCTGTGCCACACACTGGTCGATGATGTTGACCGACACCTGTGCCAGGCGGTACACGTTCGCCTCGCGGGCGCGGAAGTCCCCGCCCTTGATGGTATCGTAGAACAGGCGCCGCACCGAGTCGCCGTCGTTCTGGTAGTTCTTGGCGGCGTTGATGCCGCCCTGCGCCGCGATGGAGTGGGCGCGGCGCGGCGAATCGTGGAAGACGAAGCAGGAGACGTTGTAGCCGAGTTCGGCCATCGTCGCCGCCGCCGACGCACCGGCGAGCCCGGCGCCCACCACGATCACGGAATGCTTCCGCTTGTTGGCCGGGTTCACCAGCTTCATCGCGAAGCGGTGCTGGTCCCACTTGGACTCGAGGGGACCGCTCGGAATCTTGGAGTTCAGGTCGAGCATGTCAGTGGGTCTCCGACGCGGCCGTGGTCGAGGCAGCCGTGCCGTCCTGCAGCGCCGGCGCTTCGGGGAAGAGCCCGGCCATTGAGGCGACGGGGATGGCGATGAAGCCGCCGGCGACGACGATCGCGAGGACCAGCGCCAGCCGCCGCTTGAGCGGCTGAGCCGCCGGGCGCGCCGCACCGAGGGTACGCACCGCTGCCCACGTGCCGTGGAAGAGATGCAGGCCAAGCGCGGCCATCGCGAGGATGTAGAACGCGGCCGCGGCCGGATTCGCGAGGCCGATGCGCACGTTGTTGTACGGGTCGAGATGCGTGAACTGGGGGTGCACCGTGCCCAGCGTCATGTGCAGGATGTGGAACACGATGAACACCAGCAGGAGGACTCCCCCCCAGCGGATGGTCTTGGCGGCCAACGTGGTCACCTGCGGGCGGCGCTGTGCGTATGCCTGCGGGCGGGCCGCGCGTGAGATCATCGTGAGCTGATACGCGGCCACGGCGTGCAGCGCCACGGCCATGAGGAGGCCCAGGCGGACCGCCCACAGCAGCGGCATGCTCGTACGGAGCAGCAGGGCGTAGTCGTGCATCGCCCCCTGCCCCTTGAACATCAGGAAGTTGCCGGACATGTGGCCAAGCACGAACAGGATCCCGATGATCCCGGTCACAGCCATGACGATCTTCTTGCCGATCGTGCTCTGCCAGAAGCGCGAGAGAGCGTACATAAGCGGGGTGAAAGAAGAAACCGGCGCGGTCACCATGGTGAGCGCGCCGGTCGCGTTTGCCTCAGAGGGTGATCACCGACATCGGTTCGCGCACGGCCTGCGCCGAGCGCTCGAGCGCCGCGCGCTCATCGGCCGTGAGCTCGATCTCCAGCACCTTCTCGAGTCCGTTCCTGCCGAGCTTGCAGGGCACGCCGAGGTAGAGGCCGGACATCCCGTACTCGCCCTCGAGCCACGCCGCGCACGGCAGGATGCGCTTACGGTCGTGGACGATCGCATCGACCATCTCCACCGCCCCCGACGACGGCGCGTAGTACGCCGAGCCGGTCTTGAGATACTTCACGATCTCGGCGCCCCCGTCACGCGCCCGCTGCACGATGGCCTGCAGCTGCTCCTCGCCCATGAGCTGGCGGATGGGAATGCCGCTGATGGTGGTGTAGGAGATGAGCGGGACCATCGTGTCGCCGTGGCCGCCGAGCACCATCGCCTGGATGTCGCGCACCGAGACATCGAGCGCCTCGGCGATGAACGACCGGTAGCGCGCCGTGTCCAGCACACCGGCCATGCCGATGACGCGCTGGCGCGGGAAGCCGGTGACTTCCTTGGCCACGTAGCACATCACGTCGAGCGGGTTCGACACCACGATGACGATCGCGTTCGGCGATGTGCCCTTGATCTGCTCTGCGACCGACTTGACGATACCGGCATTCGTGTTCAGGAGATCGTCGCGCGACATGCCCGGCTTTCGCGCAATGCCCGCCGTGATGACGACGATGTCCGACCCAGCGGTTTCCTCGTACCCATTGGTGCCAATCACGCGCGTATCGAAGCCCTCGACCGGCGCGGATTCCCACTGATCGAGGCCCTTGCCCTGCGGGATGCCCTCGACCACGTCGACCATCACTACCGTGCGACCCAGCGACTTCTCGGCGATGCGTTGCGCCGTGGTGGCGCCCACATTGCCCGCGCCTACGACCGTGATCTTGTTGACCATAGTTGTGCCGAATCTCCGAACGGCTATCGAAGCAAGAGGAACTGCAGGTGAGGGGCTTGCCTGATGATCCAGCGAAACGCGCGGTAGACGGTTAGCTGGAGCGAGGCGACCCGTGCTGATGCCTGCGCAACATAGAACGGTGCGCAAAGCCGAGCAACAACCGCCCCGACGGGTCCTAGCCGCCGACTTCGCTCAGCGCGCGTAAGCCGCCGATGCGCATCTGCAGCAGGTGGTGCTCCTTGGGTTTTTCGGCCAACGCCTTCGTGAACAGCGGCGCCAGCGGCTCGCCCCGGCGCAGGGCGTCGCGCAGCAGGACTTCGTGATCACCGAACAGGCACGTTCTGAGGCGTCCATCCGCCGTCAGGCGCACACGATTGCAGCGCTCGCAGTACGTGTGGGTCATCGGCGTGATGACGCCGACCGTTCCAACGGCCCCCGGCAAGCGGTAGTACACCGCCGGCCCGTTGCCACGAACCGGTCCCTGGTCGGGCTCCAACGCCCCGAGCGACCGCACCCGCTGCAGCACCTCCTCGCTGGGCACAACGTGCTCCCACGTCAGATCACGCAGCTCGCCCACTGGCATCAGCTCGATGAAGCGCACGTGCCAGGGGTGCACCCGGGTCAGGGCCGCGAAGTCGGCCACCTCGTCGTCGTTGATGCCGCGCATGACCACGACGTTGACCTTGATCGGGGCGATACCGGCGTCCTCCGCGGCCCGGGCAGCCCGCACGAGGTCGAAGCTGAGGTCCCGGCGGGCAATGGCCGCGACCCGCTCGGGTCGGAGCGAGTCGGCACTGATGTTGACGCGATCGAGCCCAGCCTCGGCGAGGTCATGGGCCATCTCCGGCAGCCGGACCCCGTTCGTCGACAGCGCAATGTCCTCGATGCCGGGGATCTGCCGCAGCAGGCGGATGAGCGATGCCAGCTGTGGCCGAATCGTCGGCTCGCCGCCGGTGATGCGCAGCCGCCTGAGTCCCAGCGGAGCCAGCTGCCGCACCACCTCGGTGATCTCTTCGTAGCGCAGGATGTCCTGCTTGGGCAACCACGGCAGCCCCTCCAGCGGCATGCAATACTGGCACCGGAAGTTGCAGCGATCGGTGATCGAGATGCGGAGGTACTCGATGCGGCGGCCGAACTGATCCTGCATTAACCAGGCTCCTCGCCAGGCAGGGCAGCGCGCGTGGGATCGATCCAGATGCGCTCCCCGTCGACATAGTGTTCACGCTTCCAGATCGGCACCCGCTGCTTGAGCGACTCGATAATGGCGCGGGCGCCATCGAGCGCAGGGCCGCGGTGGGCGTGCGCCGCGACGATGGCCACGCTCACATCGCCGATGGCCAGGGTGCCGATGCGGTGTTCGAGCGTGACCCGCAATCCCGGGGAGCGATCACACACCTCGCGCGCGACGGCGGCGAGTTCGGAAGCGGCCATGCTCTCATAGGCCTCGTAGTCCATGCCGGAGACCAGCCGCCCATCATTGAAATCGCGCACCGTCCCCAGAAACACCGAGAGGGCGCCAACGCCGGGAACCTGCGCGCGAGCGATGAGGGCACCCACATCGATGGGACGGTGCACGATGGCGGCGTGCAGCAGCCCCGTGCTGCTGGCTGGCGGCGCAGCGGAAGCCACCGAGTCATCCACCGGCAACGGGGGGAATCACGGCCACCTCGTCGGTGGGTTGGACGACCGCGGCGAGGTCCACCCAGGCCCTGTTCACGGCGACAAGGGGCCGCTCGGGCAGTCGATCGCCGCCAGGCATGGACCGCATCGCCTCGACCAGGTCGGCTGCGGCGCATGGGGCGCTGACTGGCACCAGCACACGACGCGAGCCGAATGCGTCGGCATACGAGGCGAAAAGCAGGACGGACACGCTCATGGTTGGTGGAAGATAGTGCGCGGCCCGCGACGGAGTTCCCTGGTAACGCCCCCGCCTGTGCCAGCGCCCCGCCCGGGCACTGGAGAGTCAGCGCAATGGACGGGGCGCGCAGCAACTGCCCGAGCGGGCGCGTCAGGCGTCGTGCATCTCCTCGGCGTCATCGTCCTCGAGCAGATGCGCCTCGACCCCAGCCACCATGGCCCGCAACTCCTTGCTGGGCTTGAAAACCGGGACCGGGCGGGCCGAAACCTCGACCGGCGACCCCGTGCGCGGGTTCCGTGCCATGCGGGTCTTGCGCTGCCGGATCTTGAAGGTGCCGAACCCGCGGACCTCGATGTTCTTCTGCTCCTGGAGCGCATCCTTGATGGCATCGAGGAAGGCGTCCACGACGCGCGCGCAGTCCTTCTTGGAGATGGTCGGTCCGGCGGTCCGAGCGATGCGTGCCGTGACGTTCTCGACCAGGTCGGCTTTGGTCATGAGGCGAGCGTTGAGAAACGGAGCAGAAACGCGACGAGCACCAAGCAGCCGCTCGGTGCCCGCGAAGCGAACGTATGGCCTTAGTGCTTATCAGTCAAGCGTTTGGGTCATCTCACCCGCGACGATTTCTCAGCGCCGTCAGAAACTGGTCGAACAACGGAACGGCGTCATGCGGCCCCGGCGCGGCTTCCGGGTGGTACTGCACGCCGAATACCGGCAGCGTACGGTGCCGCAGCCCTTCGACCGTCCGGTCGTTCAGGTTGAGGTGTGTGACCGCGAGCTCCGGCGCCCCCTCCACGCCCTCACCCGAGCCGGCGACGGCGAACCCGTGGTTTTGCGAGGTGATGAGCACCTGGCCGGTGGCCAAGTCCTTGACCGGCTGGTTTCCGCCCCGATGGCCGTACGGCATCTTGACCGTGTGGCCGCCAAAGCTGAGCCCAAGCAGCTGATGGCCAAGGCAGATGCCGAACATGGGGATCTGCCGGCTGGCAATCTCGCGAATCGTCGCGGGGGCGTAGGCCACCGCCGCCGGATCGCCGGGACCATTGGAAAGGAACACACCGTCGGGGTCCATGGCGAGCACGCGCTCGGCCGGGGTGTCCGAGGGAACGACCGTCACCCGACATCCGTGCGCCTCGAAGAGCCGCAGGATGTTGCGCTTGATGCCGTAATCGTAGGCAACGATATGGTACGGCGCGTCACTCGGCCCCCACGTGTATATCTCGCGTGTGGACACCACGGTCGCGAGATCGAGGCCTTCCATGCTCGGGCAGGCATCGAGCGCCGCGAGGGCCGCTCCGGATGGGGTCTCACCCTCCCCGATGACACCCTTCATGACGCCGACGGTGCGCAGGTGCCGAGTCAGCCGGCGCGTATCCACCTCCGTAAGCACCGGCACGGCCGCGCGCTCCAGCCACTCGCGCAGGCCACCCGTGGCGCGCCAGTTGGAGTAGGTGGGCGAGAGTTCCCGGACCACGACCCCGGCGATCTGCGGCTGCGCGGACTCCGGATCCTCAGCGTTGATGCCGTAATTGCCGATCTGCGGGGCTGTCATGACGACAATCTGCCCGCGATAGGAGGGATCGGTGAACACCTCCTGGTACCCGGTCATGTTCGTCGTGAATACGACCTCGGCCACGGTGGGGCTCGTCGGGCCGACGAGCCGGCCGGAAAAAAGGGTCCCGTCCTCGAGGAGGAGGAACCCCTTGGGCGCCTGCATGAACACCGAGCGCCTTACTGCTTCGGCGGCGTCGCCGCCGGGCTGGCCGGTGGGTTCGGCTGCGTCAGCGGCGAAGCAGGCGCCGCGGTGCCGGTCGGGGCTCCCGGGGCAGCAGGAGCGGCCGCAGGCGCCGCAAGCTTGTCGAGCACCGACTTCGGCGCCGCCGAACGGCTCGACATCATCTGCAGGATGAACGCGAGGCCGAGGAAGATGCCGCCGCACCACCAGCTCGCCTTGGTCAGCAGGTTCCCCGCTTGGCGGCTGCCGATCAGCGAGTCGGACGACGAACTCGCGCCGCCGAAGCTCGCCGCCAGCCCGCCCCCCTTGCCTGACTGAAGAAGCACAGCGATCGCCAGGACGATGGCGTCGAGAATGAGCAGGGTGAGCAGGAACGTGTACATAACGGCAGCGGCGCGGCTCGAGTCGTCGGAGTGGGCGGAGCGGCGCGATCTGGGCGCTCCACCGAAGCCCCTTAACTTCAACTGTTTTCCCCCCGCGGACAAGGGCGCAGGGGCATCGCGCTGGCCCGCGATGCCTCGACACCGATCAGCTCACGCCCGAACGATCCCGGCCCAGTTGTCCGGGTCGAGCGACGCTCCGCCGACCAGCAGGCCGTCCACGTCCGCGGCGGCCAGCAGCTGGGGCGCATTCCCGCGGTTCACCGACCCACCGTACAGAATCGGGATGCCGGCCGCCACCTTGTCCCCCACGCGGGAAACCAGCGCCCGGCGCAGCACACCGTGAATCTCACTGGCATCCTCCGGCGTGGCGGTCCGGCCAGTCCCAATGGCCCAGACCGGCTCGTAGGCCAGCATGATGCTGGCAATCTGTGCGTCATCGAGCTCGGCCAGGCCGGCCGCCAGCTGCCGCTCCACCACCAGCCCCGTCCGCCCCGCCTCCCGCTCCGCCAGCGTCTCGCCCACACACAGCATGGGCACCAGACGGGCCTGAGCGATGAGCGCCATCTTCTTGGTCGTCGCCGCGTCCGACTCCCCGAACACGTGCCGGCGTTCCGAGTGGCCCACGAGCACCACCCGGGCCCCGGCGTCGCGAGCCATCAACACCGAGTTCTCGCCGGTGAAGGCCCCCTGAGCCTCGCCGTGCACGTTTTGCACGCCGACCCAGATTTCCGGCCGCTCGCGCAGCCCTTCGACCACTGTGGTCAGGGTGATCGCGGATGGGAAGAAAATCAGCGTCCGCTCGTTGAGCTTGGGCGACTGGGCGAGAAACCGCTGCAGGAACGCCTTGGCGTCGGTTGGGCCGTGATTGAGCTTCCAGTTGGCGGCGATGACCGGCTTGCGATGCATGATGAGAGGGGTATGAGTGTGGACCGACGGTCAGCGCGCGTCCAACGCGCTCACGCCCGGCAGGTCCTTGCCTTCGAGGAATTCGAGCGAGGCCCCGCCGCCCGTCGACACGTGGGACATCTGCGCCTCGAGGCCCGCTTCGGCCACGGCGGCCGCCGAGTCGCCGCCGCCGATGATCGTGGTCGCCCCCTTGCCCGTGGCCACGGCCATGGCCTCGGCCACGCCACGCGTGCCGGCGTCGAATGGCGGTTTCTCGAAGACGCCCATCGGTCCGTTCCAGAGTACCGTGTGTGCACTTTCCACCAGCGCCCGGTACTGGGACACACTCGCCGGCCCGATGTCGAACATCGCCTGGCCGGCGGGAATGGCATCCCGCATCACGGCGGTTGCCTGCGCGCCGGCGTCCATGGCCGGCGCGATCATCGCATCCACCGGCAGCACCAGCTTGTCGCCGGCGCGCGCCAGCAGGTCGGTGGCCATTGCCAGGCGATCCGGCTCCACGAGCGAGGTGCCCGTCTCGTAGCCCATGGCCCTGAAGAACGTGCACGCCATGGCCCCGCCGATGAGGAGCTTGTCCACCTTGGGGAGCAGCGCCTCCACCACGTCGATCTTGCCGGAGATCTTGGAACCGCCGAGGATAGCCACGAACGGGCGCCCGGGCGTGGCGAGCGCGCCGCCGAGGTAGGCGAGTTCCTTTTCCATCAGCAGTCCAGCCACCGCCGGACGACAGAACTTGGCCACGCCGGCTGTGCTGGCATGCGCGCGATGCGCGGCCCCGAAGGCGTCGTTCACGTAGAAGTCGCCGAGTTGCGCCATCTGGTACGACAGCGCCTCGTCGTTCGTCTCCTCGCCCGGCAGGAAGCGGGTGTTCTCGAGGAGCAGGACCTCGCCGGCAGCCAGGTTCTGCGTGGCTTCGACGGCGCGCTCGCCCACCGTGACGTCGAGAAAGTGCACGGGGCGCGGCAGGAGCGACTTGAGGCGCGCGGCGACGGGCGCCAGCGAATACTTCGCCTCCGGTGCGCCCTTGGGGCGGCCGAAGTGGGCGAGCAGCACGACGCGGGCGCCGCGGTCGAGCAGCGCGGTGATGGTGGGCAGTGCGGCGGTAATGCGGGTATCGTCGGCAACCTGGCCGGCGTCGTCGAGCGGCACGTTGAAGTCCACGCGCACGAGGGCGCGCTGGCCGGCGATCTCGGCGTCCGTCAGGTCGCGAATGGTCTTGGTGGGCATGCGTGGAAGGCGAAAGTGCGGACCGGCGAGAGGAAAACACGACAGGGAGGCACCCGTATGGTGGTGGCCTCCCTGCCGATCAGCATCAGGTGATTCGTACGCGAGGTCGTCGACGCTTACAAGCGGGCGCCGACATAGCGCAGGAGGTCGACGCAGCGGCTCGAGTAGCCCCACTCGTTGTCGTACCAACCGGAGACCTTCACCATCGTGCCGTTGATGACGATCGTGCTGAGCGCGTCGAGCGTGCAGGACATCGGGTTGCCGACGTAGTCGATGGAGACCAGTGGTACCTCGCTGTAACCGAGGACGCCGTCGAGCGCACCTTCCGAGGCGGCCTTGAACGCGCCGTTGACTTCGTCCTTCGTGACCGGGCGTTCGACGATGCACGTCAGGTCGGTCAGCGACACGTCGGGCGTCGGCACGCGAACCGCAATGCCGTCGATCTTGCCCTTGACCTCGGGGATCACGAGCGACGTGGCCTTGGCGGCGCCGGTCGTGGTGGGGATCATGCTGACCGCGGCCGCGCGGGCGCGTCGCAGATCCTTGTGCGGCAGGTCGAGGATGCTCTGGTCGTTCGTGTAGCTGTGGATGGTGACCATCGAGCCGTGCACGAAACCGAAGGCGTCACGAATGACCTTGACCATCGGCACGAGACAGTTGGTGGTGCAGGACGCGTTCGAGATGATGTGATGCGACGCCGGATCGTACTTGTCGCTGTTCACGCCCATCACGATGGTGATGTCCTCGTTCGTGGCGGGCGCCGAGATGATGACCTTCTTCGCGCCTCCTTCGATGTGCTTGCGCGCGTCGGCCGCAGCCGTGAAGCGGCCTGTTGACTCGAGCACGATGTCGACGCCGAGCTCACCCCACGGCAGCTTGGCCGGATCGCGCTCGGCGAGGATCCTGATGCGATCCCCGTCGATGGTGATCGCATCGGCTTCCGCCGACACCTGGCCGTCGAACTTGCCGTGCACCGAGTCGTACTGGAACAGGTGCGCCAGCGTCTTGGTGTCGGTGAGGTCGTTGATGGCGACAAAGTCGATGTCGGCGACGCCCTGCTGCTTGGCGGCGCGAAGCACCTGGCGGCCGATGCGGCCGAAGCCGTTGATGCCAACGCGAATGCCCATGTCGTGTCAGGTCCGGGTAAAGTCAGAGTCAGGAATGGCGCGGTCGCCGGGATCGGGCGCCCGTCCGAAGGTTACACAGCTGATGATGCGGGCGCCGCCCTCCAGGAGAGCCTGAGCCGCGGCATTGAGCGTCGCGGCGGTCGTCACCACATCGTCTACCAGCACCACGTGCTGGCCGCGAAGCTGTGCGCGCCGGCTCTCGGGCACAGCGAACGCCCCGGAAACGTTGCCTGCCCGCTCCGAAGGTGTCAACCGCACCTGCGAGTGGGTGGTGCGGATACGCCGGAGTGCATCCCCCCACACGGGCACCCGCCACGCCGGTGCCAGCGCACGCGCCAGACACTCGGCCTGATTGTAACCGCGTTCACGGAGGCGCTCGGGCGAGAGCGGCAACGGGACGACGGCCGCACGTTCCTCGTGCACGTCGGTGGGCCACTGCAACTGCGCCATGCGCCGTGCCATGGGGACGGCCGCTGCCTGCCACCCCTGATACTTGAGGGCGTGGACCAGCTGCGCCCCGGTGCCGGTGTCCATGCGGGCCACCGATCGCACGGTCCGGATGGCTGGCATCAGCCGGTCACACCATCGGCATGGCGGCAGTGCACTGGCCGACGGGAGCGACGTGCCGCCGGTGGTGGCCCTGCCCGTGGGCAGCGGAATGACCGTGGACAGCCGGGGATGGCCGCAGCGATCGCACTGCGGCCATGCGAGGGAGGCGAGACGGCCGAGGCAGGCTGGGCAGACGATCCCCCCGGTATCGGGGACGTGCGGACGTCGACACACGGCGCACGCAGCCGGCAGCAGCAGGTCCAGCGCACCGCGCGCGACATCACGCCACCGCACTGCCGCCGTCAGCCTCGCACGCGGTCGGGCGCCGGCATCTCCAGACCGAGGGCGGCCCACATGACCGCCCGCGGGGCGGGCTGATCGAACCAAGCCTCGAAGGCGGCAGCCCCCTGCTCTATAAGCATGCGCAGGCCGTCCTCGGCAGGGAGGCCCCGCGCTCGGGCGGCATGGACCCACGCCGTCCCCTCGCGCCGGTAGACCAGGTCGAAGACGGCCGTCCGCGATCCAAGCCAGGCCACGGGGACAGGCTGCTGCACATCCTGCATACCCGTTGGGGTCGCATTGATCACCAGGGACGCGCCGGCAAGCACCTCGCGTGCTGACACCATCGGCTCGGGGGCATCAGACGCGAAGGGGTGCACCGTGGCCGCCGCACCGATACGCTGCCCCAGCGCGGCGGCCCGTGCCGGCGAGCGGGCAACGAGATGCACCTCGCTCAGCCCAAGCTCCGCGAGCGCCACGAGCACGGCAGCGGCACTACCGCCACTCCCGAGCACCACCACCGGTCCACGCACACCGGCTGGCCGGAGTGCAGCAATGGTAGCCAGCACACCGTCGACATCGGTGTTGTGCCCGACAAGCATCCCTCCGTCCCACCAGAAGGTGTTGACGGCGCCGGATCGACGGGCACGTGCCGACAGGTGGGCGGCACGCCCAGCCATGGCCTCCTTGTGCGGGATGGTGACGTTGCCGGCAATGTCGTGCGCCCGGCAGGCCGCCAATGCCTCGTCGAGGTGTTCAGCGGGAACGTTTCGCCGCTCGTATCGCACGGTCAGGTTCGCATGGGCCAGTGCGGCGTTCTGGAACGCTGGCGACATGGACTGCGCCACGGGATCGCCGAGGAGAACCAGGCCGCGTGGAGGGGCTGACGCGACCGTGCGAATCGCCCGGGTGCAGTTCACCGGCTGCAGCCTCTTCGGTGGACCATGGGGTGCGCGCTCAGGCGGACCGCCGCGCACGATCGGCGGCCACCTTATCGAGAACGGCGCTGATCTCGCGCTCGAGTTCAACGTATGTGGCGCGGTATACGGTCAGGTCGCCGCCAAATGGATCGCTGATCGGACGCGCCGCGCCCCCAGCGAACGCCGTCAGCATCCAGACACGGCCCGCGCCGCCAAGCGCCTCGGCACGGTCGAGGTGATGCGGCCCCATCGCCAGCACGACGTCCGCGCCGGCGACCAATTCCGGCGACAAGACGCGGGCACGGTGCTCACCCAGATCCATTCCGTGTTCGAGTGCAACCAGCAGTGCCCCGTCCGACGCCGGCGCATCAGGCCAGGCACTGGTGCCGGCGCTGCCCACGGTGACGTCGGGCAACTGGCGCTCGGCGATCTGGCGTCGCGCAATGACTTCCGCCAAGGGGCTGCGGCAGGTGTTACCGGTACAGACGAAGAGCAGGTGCATCAGGCGGGGGCTCCGACCGTGGTGTGAGAGCCAGCGACGAGGAAAGAGACCATGTCCGGGTGCTCAGGTGTCGCCGACAAGGTCGGGCACGACCTCACGCAAGGTGGCGGCGGAGAGCACGCCAGGCCGAATCACCCGCGGACGACGCCCCGTGCAGTCCACCACCGTCGACGGGGGGGATGGGGCAAGGCGACCGCCGTCGAGCACGTGCAGGAGACCGCGGTGGATTTCGTCTGGCCACTGGTCGACAATCTCGGCGACGGTCATTGCCGGTGGCACCCCGGGGCGGTTGGCACTGGTACTGGTGATCGGTTCGCCATAAGCGCGCAGCAGACGCTGCAACCCGGGCTGTGGCGTGAGGCGCACGGCCACGCCGCCCTCCGGACCGCGCAAGCGCGGGGGCACGCGGCCTTCGCCACCACGCAGCACCAGCGTGAGGGGGCCCGGCCAGAAGCGCGCCGCAAGATGGGCGGCATACGGCGGGAGGTGCAGATCGAGCCGCGCCACCTGGGCAGGATCGCCGATCAACAGCAGGAACGGCTTGCCCGGGGGGCGTCCCTTCATCTGCACGAGCGCCTCCACCGACGCATGATCGAGCGCGGTGCCAAACCCGTACACCGTCTCCGTGGGATACGCGAGCACGCCCCCCTCATGCAGATGGGCGAGGGCGCTGCGCAGCGCACCCTCCACCTCGGCGGGTGACCAGAACGGGCTGGTGAGGGAGGCGCGTGTCATACGCGGCGCATGCGGTCAGTCCACCAACAGGCTGAGCGCATCGGCGCGGGCAAAGTCGGCTTCTTCGGTGATCTTCAGGCCGCGTTCGCTGCCCCGGACCACGACCACGGGCAGCCCGAGGCGTTCACAGAGCGAGGCGTCATCGGTGGCCGCCACGCCGTCGCGGCGCGCCGCGACATGGGCCGCCTCGAGCATGACGCGTGGAAAGGCCTGCGGCGTCTGCGCGCGCCACAGGTGGGTGCGGTCGACCGTGCGCACGATGCGCCCGTCGGCATCGACCTCTTTGAGGGTGTCGACGACGGGGAGTGCCGCCACGGCACCATGGCCCCGGCGCGCCTCGGCGATCACGCGGTCGATGGTGGCATCGGTCACCAAGGGGCGCGCGGCATCGTGCACCACGGCGACGGAAACCTCCTCGGGGAGGTCCTCGAGCCCGTTCACCACGCTCTCATGCCGCTCGCGCCCACCGACGGACACCAGCAGCCGGTCGACGTCGCACTGGAACAACCACGGCGGCGGGTCCGCAGCGTAGGCCTTGGGCAAGACAACCACCACGACCGCCACGTCGGGGCGCGCCATGAACGTCTGCACACTGTGCAGCAGCACCGGCTTGCCCGAGACCCAGCGGAACTGCTTGAGCTCCGTGCTTCCTGTCCGTGACCCCGACCCGCCGGCCACGATCACGACTCCCACGTCGCGCACCGCGGTTGACGCCGCACGCAGGCCGTCGCCGCGTGAGGCGACGACCGGCGGCGGAATGATACGCCGCGGCGCGGGCTGCGATTCGTCTGTCATGCGGCCTCCCTGCCCACCGTGCAGCGGAGCACGTCGCTCAGCGTCCGGACCCCTACCAGGTCAAGATCGCCAGGCGCCCGGCGCGGCATCGCGCGATCCGACAGGAACGCTTTCGTCATGCCCAGCTTCGCCGCTTCGGCCAGCCGACGCTCGAGCTGCGAGACCGGCCGCACCTCGCCACCCAGGCCCAGCTCACCGAGAAACACCGCCTGCGCCGGCAGCGGCCGGTCGACCACACTCGACGCCAGTGCCGCCACGATGGCCAGATCGACGCTGGGCTCCTGCACCCGCATGCCGCCGACCACGTTGCAGAACACGTCGAGCTGGGCGCACGAGAAGCCGCCACGCTTGTCCAGCACCGCAAGCAGCAGCGCCAGACGACGCGCATCAATGCCGTTGGCCACACGCTGCGGCGTCCCGAAGCCCGCCTTCGCCGCGAGCGCCTGAACTTCCACCAGCACCGGGCGCGTCCCTTCCATCAGCGCACAGACCGCGCTCCCACTGGCGACATCGCGCCGGTCACCAAGAAACAGCGCGGAGGGATTCTCGACCGGTACCAGCCCGGTCCCGAGCATCCGGAAGACCCCGATTTCGTCGACACTGCCGAAGCGGTTCTTGGTTGCCCGCAGTACCCGGTGGTCAAGCGTACCGTCACCCTCGAAGTACAGCACCGTGTCCACGATGTGTTCGAGCGTCTTGGGGCCGGCAATGCCGCCGCCCTTGGTCACGTGCCCGATCACGAACACCGTGGTACCGGTGTCCTTCGCGAAGCGCATGAGCCGCGCGGCACATTCGCGCACCTGCCCCACGTTGCCCGGCGCCCCTTCGAGGAGTTCGGTATGCACGGTCTGGATGGAGTCCACGATCAGCGTGTTCACCCGGCGACCGTCGGCGACCGGCTGCGCCGCGGTGGCGAGCAGCGTCTCCAGTGACGTCTCGGTCAGCAGCGATACGCCGCGCGCATCTTCGCTCAGGCGTTCGGCACGCAGCCGCACCTGCAGCGCACTCTCCTCCCCCGAGACGTAGAGCGTGGCATGTCCTGCGGCCTCGAGGCGCGCCGCCACCTGCAACAGCAGGGTGCTCTTGCCGATGCCCGGCTCGCCGCCCACCAGAACCATGCTGCCGGGCACGATGCCGCCCCCGAGCACGAAGTCGAACTCGTCAAGGCCCGTACGCCAGCGGGGCGTTTCCGTGGTGACCACCCTGCCAAGCATGACGGTACTGCCCGCGACACCACCCACGCTGCGGGCGGCCGTGCGCTTGCTGGTCGGCAGCGAGGCGACAATCTCCTCGCCAAGCGTGTTCCAGGCCCCGCAGCCCTCGCAGCGCCCTGCCCACTTCGGTGACTCGGCGCCACATTCGGTGCAACGGTACACCGACTTTGCCCTGGCCATCAGAACGGCGTCCCATCGAAGTCGTCAGCGCCCTTCACCAGCTTGGGCCCCCCGTAGCCGCCGCCGACACCGCCGCCACCATACTCGGAGGGCGGCTGGCGGCTGGAGAAGTTGTCGAAGCGCGTGTACTGCTTGTGGAAGTAGAGCCGGGCGCTGCCGATCGGTCCGTTACGCTGCTTGCCGATGATGATCTCCGCGCGCCCTTCGAGCGACGGGTCCTTGAGCCGACCGGCTTCATCGCGTTCGGCGTACACTTCCTGACGGAAGATGAACATGATGACGTCGGCATCCTGTTCAATGGCGCCCGACTCGCGCAAGTCGGAGAGCTGGGGACGTCCCTTGTCGTCACCAGTGCGCTGCTCGGGCGCGCGCGAGAGCTGCGACAGCGCCACGACCGGCACCCCCAGCTCCTTTGCCAACGCCTTCAGTCCGCGCGAGATCTGCGAGACTTCCTGCTGACGGTTCTCCACGCCGGCGGGTCCCGTCATGAGCTGCAGGTAGTCCACGATGATGAGCCCCAGGTCGTGTTCGGCCTTGAGGCGGCGCGCCTTGGCACGCATGTCGAGGAGAGTGATGCCGGGTGTATCGTCGATGAAAATCGGGGCATGACTCAGGATACCAGCCGCCTGCGCCAGACGTGGCATCGATTCGTCGAGCGCCCGACCACCTTTACGCAACGCCTGCGCATCGATGAGCGCCTCGGCTGCCAGCATGCGCTGCACCAGCGACTCCTTGCTCATTTCCAGCGAGAAGAACGCCACCGGGACCTTGGCGGTGATGGCCGCATGCTGCGCGATATTGAGCGTGAACGCGGTCTTGCCCATGGACGGACGGGCGGCCACGATGATGAGGTCGGCCGGCTGAAAACCCGACGTCATGTGATCGAGCTCCGTGAAGCCCGTGGGTACGCCGGTGATGGCCTGGTCGCGCTGGGCGAGCAGCTCGAGCTTCTCCATGGCCGGCCAGAGCAGCTCCTTGATGCGCGCGAAGCCGCCCTTTTCCTTGCTCTGCCCCAGCGAGAAGATGCGCGATTCCGCGTGATCGAGGAGGTCGGTCGCGGTCGTGCGCCCTTCGAACGCCTCCTGCACGATCTCGGTGCTCACCTCGATGAGGCGGCGCAGCAGCGCCTTCTCCTTCACGATGCGGGCGTGGTACTCGACGTTGGCCACGGTGGGCACGGCATCGAGCAGGAACGCGAGGTACTCGCGGCCGCCGGCATGTTCGAGCTCCCCGCGCCGCTCGAGTTCATCGGCCAACGTGAGCGGATCGACAACGCTTCCACGCTCGGTGATGGCAATCATGGCGCGGTAGAGGCGCCGGTGGCCCTCGCGATAGAACATCGTGTCGTCCACATGCTCGGCGGCGCGCAGGATCGCGTCGGCGTCGAGCAGCATGGCGCCGAGCACGGCCTGCTCGGCTTCCTCCGACCATGGCGGGCGCCGCTCCTTGTACGGGTCGCGGCTCGCCGGCGGCGTCAGTCCGCTGCCGCCAGGACCGGTGATGGCGAGGCTGGTCATGTCAGGTGGTCCCTGCGCTGCTGTTGGCAGCGCGTGCGGCGTCGAGAACGCGACGGGCGAGCTTCACGTCGTCCCACGTGGGACGCTTCCACGCCTCATTGCGAAGCAGCGCCGCCGGATGATAGGTCACGATCAGGGGCACGCCGTGGTACCGGTGCACCCTCCCCCGCAGGGCACCGATGGCAGTGGTCGTCTGCAATAGGGTCTGCGCGGCGAACCGGCCGAGCGCCAGGATGACGCGCGGCTTCACGAGTTCAATCTGCCGTAGCAGGTACGGTTGACACGCCAGCACCTCGTCGGGCTGCGGGTCGCGATTCCCGGGTGGCCGGTGCTTGAGCACGTTGCAGATGAAGACGTCGGCGCGCGAAAGCTGGATCGCCCCGAGGATCTTGGTCAGGAGCTGCCCCGCTTCACCGACGAAGGGGCGGCCCTGCTCGTCCTCATTCGCGCCAGGCGCCTCGCCGACGCACAGGAAGTCCGCTTGCGGATTACCCTCGCCAGGCACCGGATTTCGCGCCGACGCGTGGAGCGCGCAGCCGCGGCACGCCGCGACATGCGCGGCGAGGTCGTCGAGGCTTGGAAGCACCGCGATGTCCGGTGCCAGTTCGGCGACGCGCAGGCGTCCGGCCTCCAGACCGGCCGGTACGCCGAGCGCCTCGAGCCACGTCGGCAGCGAGGCACTCCCTGCGGGCGCGGGGGCGCCGGCAGCCGGGCGCCGGCTCTCCGTGGGCGCCGCCGCCGGACCGGTCGCGGGCGACCCTTCGGCCACCCCGCGGGGCCCCTCGGCCCCCGCCCTGCGCAGCATGTCACGCCAATCGGTACTCGTGTCGCGCCCGAAGCGCACCGCCGGTGCCGGCGGCGGGGCGACCGGCTCCCGCGGCGACGCGTCCGGAGCGTCGCCGCTCGGAACCTGGGGCAGCGGGGGCTCCGTCTCCGGCGCGCGAGCCGTCTCACGCCGCGCTGGCCCCTCTCCCCCGTGACGGAGGGCCCGTGTCGCGGTGGCCTTCGCCCCCACCAGCTTCAGCACGTCCTCGACCGGCAGGCCGTCGAGCACGAACTCGGACTCGCCGAGTTCTCGGCGCTGTTCCAGATAGCGACGCAGTCGGTCTCTAGCGTCCACGGGGTTCGCCGTGCGGAGGAGGAGGAGAAAACAGCTGACGCGCCACGGCGGACGTCACACGAATGGGGGTGGAAACGACGCCGCGCCGGGACGGAAGTCTCGACGCGGCGCGGGGCCCTGCGGACGACGCAGTGTCAGGACGGGCGACGCCGTGGCAACACCTTGTAGTCGATCTCGCCGTTCGACAGCTCCTCGAGAGCGCGGGTGGTCAGCTTCTTCTCGTGCAGCGAGCGGTCGCGCGGAAACTCGTTGAGAACACGCGCGAACTTGGCCGCGATGAGCACACTGAGATACTTGTTGGCCGCGTGCTTGGCCACATCGGTGGGAGTGAATACCTGCATCAGTCGCCCTTGCTGAAGAGATGGATTTCCTGCTCGAGTTGGGCGATCAGCCCCTCGACCTGTGCTTCGAGTGCGTGCACCCGATCGTGACGAAGTCCTTCGGCATCGATGATCGCACTCACCTGCTCCACGGCCTTGTCGAGATTGTCGTTCACTACCACGTAGTGATAGTGCCCGACCTCCCCCAACTCGGCCCGCGCGTTGCGCAGGCGGACGAGCAACTTCGCACGGTCCTCACTCTTGCGCGCCGACAGCCGGGCCTTGAGCACCTCCCCCGATGGCGGCAGCACGAAGATGAGCACCGTGTCCGGGAACGCGACGTGGAACTGTCGCGCGCCCTGCACGTCGATATCCATGAGCACATGCCGACCGGCACCGAGCACCCGCTCGACCTCCGACCGCATTGTGCCATAGAAGTTGCCGTGCACCTCGGCCCATTCAGCGAACTCCCCGCGGTCGCGCGCGGCGAGAAAGGCCTCCCGGTCGAGGAACCGGTAGTCGCGCCCGTCCACCTCACCCTCGCGGGGGGCACGCGTCGTGCAACTGACAGAATAACCCAGATCCGCTCGCCGCTCCAGCAGGGAACGGGCAATCGTCGTCTTCCCACCCCCGGAAGGGGCGGACAGGATGACCGGAAAGGCGCTCACTCGAGATTCTCGACCTGCTCCCGGATACGTTCCAATTCCTCCTTCAGCCCGACCACTTCGTGGAGGATGGCGGAGTCGGCCGCCTTGCTTCCCGTGGTGTTGGCCTCGCGGAGCATCTCCTGCAGAACGAAGCCGAGCCGCTTGCCAATCGGTTCCCCGGCGGAGTCGTCCAGGGCCGCGCGAAATGCCACCAGGTGCGACCGGAACCGGTCCAGCTCCTCCGCGACATCCATGCGGTCGGCCAGCAAGGCGATCTCCTGGGCGAGGCGGGTCTCGTCGATCGTCAGGCCATCAGCCAACACCCGGACCGATTCACGCAGGCGGTCGCGATGCGCGATCAGCCGCTCGGGTGCGCGGGCGCCAATCCGCCCCAGCGCCCCATCGATCACTTCGAGGCGCTGCCTCAGGACCGTCGCCAACCGCTCGCCTTCATCGGCACGCGACTTCGTGAGGGCATCGAGCGCCTGGTCGACGATGGCCAGCAGTTCGGCCGACGTCCCGCCCTCGTCGTCGTCGCGCGGCGCCGCCATGACGTCGGGCATACGCAGCACCGACGCGAGATCCACCCCCCCGGAAAGGCCATAGCGCTCGTGCAAGCTCCGCAGCTGGGCGGCGATGGCAGCAAAACGCGCCTCGTCGATGGCAACCGACGCCTCGGCGACCCGCTCGGAGCGGACGGTCAGGGTCACATGCCCCCGGCTCACCTTGAGGCGCATGACCTCTCGCACCTCTGTCTCCCACCGTCCGAAGGCACCCGGCAACTTGATGCTGGGGGAGAAGAACCGGTGGTTGACCGTCCGCACGTCCACGTGCACCCGGAGCATGCCCACCGTGCCTTCCGCCTGGCCGTAGCCCGTCATCGAACGAATCATCGGTCAATGATAGGGGGGACGGGTCAATTCCAGAACTCCCAGCGCACCCCGTACATCTGCACGGCCGGCGGCATCGTGATGCCCCGAATCTGCTCGTACTGCCCGCCGGTGAGATTGCGGTACTGATAGAAGAGCGTGGCGCGCTGAATGCGCAGCTCGAGCAGCCCGGTGGCGACTTGCGCCGGTTCCGTGATCCGCACAATGGCCTCGCCGTTCGCTACCCCATAAAAGAACGGGACGCCACCGCGTCGATCGTACAGGAGCCGCGCATTGATGCTGAACTCCCCCTTGGGAAACCGGCGCCGCCATTCGCTGAGCAGCGCGAGCTCCACCCGCAGCTGCGTCTTGGGCCGACTATACTGGGCATCGTCCCACCGCAGCGCCTGGACGTCCAGATGAACGTCCTTGTAGAGCCGCCCATGGGCGCTGATGAGGAGCCCCTGCGAGGCCCGGCTCGTCAGTGTGGCCACCGGGGCGCCGATCAGCACCGGGTTGGCGTACATGCGCGCGGCGTCGCGCAGGACGCCGCCCCCGATCCACACGGTGCGCAGCCGCACTGCCGCCTCCGTTCGCAGCGTGCTGGTCTCGGGACGGCCGGTCGTATCGTCCGGCGCCCGGCTGCTGCGCCCCGCCGTCAGCGTGAGCCAGGAGAGCGGCCGGACCCGGGCGAACAGGTCGGTGCGATCCGTGGAGTCGCGGCCGTTGCGTTCGCTGTACCCGCCGACCTCGACCTTCCAGACAGTCGCTCCCGCCCGAACCACCGGCGCATGCCGCAACGCGCCGTTGATGGGGCGCGCGCGATTCGCGACGGAAACCGACCAGCGAGCGCCCCGATAGCCCACCGCGATGAGGTGCTGCGTCTGCGAGCGAATCGTGTCGAGCGGGGCGGCGACCGCCGTCGAATCCGTCGGTGGTGACGTCGACACCGCGGCGGCGGCGCTGTCGCCCTCCTGCCTCGTGCGGAGAGCGCCAGTGAGGGCCTGTGTCCAGAAGCCACGGGTGGTGTCGCCAAAGCCAAACCGCAGGTAGCCCTCCCGTCGGCCACCCTTGAAACCCGGCAAGCTGTCGAAATCGGGACGCGGCGTGTGGGCATCACGATCTCGCGACACGGAAGAGGCGAAGGCGTCGACGCTGAGTCGGCCGCGGGCCCACCCGGTGCGTGCCATGAACCCCTGGATGGTACCGTCGCCACGCAGACGCTGCGACGTGGTTCCACCCGCCGGTGCCCCAAAGGCAGACACGCGCCCGGTTTGCGTGGCCACCTGCTGACCGCCGAGTTGCAGGAGGAAGCCATTCCGCCACCGCCGCGCGAACAGTCCACGAAACCCGTTCGTGTTCAGATCGCCCGTGAAGATATCGACGCGGGTGTACGGCGTGGTCTTGATCACGGTGGAGGTCCGCAGCCAGACCCGCACTTCACCGGGTGCGCGCTCGATGACCACTTCGTCGAGGGTCCAGAGCTGAATGTCGGTGAGATCGAGGGCGCCGCCGTTGCGCGGTTCGATCCCGTCCATCTCGATGCCGTCGAGAAAGATGCGAATGCGGCCCGGGTCTCCGTTGAAGCTCGCAGCGTGCAGTCCCGGGATCCACCCGCTGCGCATCGTGGTCACCCCGGGCACCCGATCGAGCAGGTCGGCGAGATTGAGTGCGCCCGTGGCGAGGATGGCGTTCCCCGTGAACCGCAGCCGCTCGGTGACCTCGCCGCCGGTGGGCGCTTCGAAGCGAGCCATGGGCGCCTTGAGCGTATCGGCGAGAATCGCCTTCTGGACGCTGTCGGTCCGCGCCAGGATGCGGGCACGCATGACCGAGTCGGCGGCCGCGCTGTCCGGCACCGCCGCGGCCACGGAATCACGCTTGGTGCTGTCCGGTCGGACCTGCGCCGAGCCCTCGCGCGCCGCCAACCCCAGCATGGCCATGCGCACGAACCACCGTACCCACGTACGCACGCGCGACGCGATCACCGACCAGCGCGCGCGCGCACGAACTCCACGAACGTCCCGACCGGTGTCCCGGTCGGCCCTTTGGGAATCCATCCGAGGTCACTCTGGGAATACGCCGTGCCAGCCACATCGAGGTGGACCCACGGGTAGCCGTCGACAAACTCCTGGAGAAAGAGCGCCGCCGTGATCGAGCCCGCCGCGCGACCGCCGGTGTTCTTGATGTCGGCCACGTCCGACTTGATCTGCTCGCGGTACTCCTCCCACATCGGCAGCGGCCATCCCGGTTCCCCCGCCGCGGACCCGGCAGCTAGCACCTCGTCCACCACCGCCCGGTCGGGACCGAAGACGCCGACGGCGTGATGCCCAAGCCCGATGACGATGGCGCCTGTGAGCGTAGCCGCATCGATGGCAACCGCCGGATTGAATTGTTTTGCGTACACCAGCAGATCAGCCAGCACCAGCCGACCCTCGGCGTCGGTATTGATGATTTCGATCGTCTTGCCGTTCGACGCGCGCACGACGTCGCCCGGCTTGACGGCCTCGCCCGAGGGCATGTTCGTCGTCGAGCCGATGATGCCGACCACGTTGACCGGCAGTTGCAGGCGGCCGATCGCCTCCATGGCGCCCATGACGCCAGCGGCACCCATCATGTCGAACTTCATCCACTCCATTTCAGGCGCCGGCTTGATGGAGATCCCCCCGGTGTCGAAGCAGAGGCCCTTGCCGATGAGCACGATCGGCTGCTGATCGGCCGGACCGCCGCGATGCTCGAGCGCCACCAGGCGTGGCTCCTGCGACGTGCCCTGCGCCACGCACAGGAACGATCCCATCTGCGCCGCAGCCATCTCCGCGCGTCCGAGCACCGTGAGCGTCATGCCGTGTCGCTGCGCGATCTCCTGACCGAGGTCCACGAAGGTCTGGGGCGTGCAGTAGTTGCCCGGCATCTGCCCAAGCCGCTTCGCGATGGCCTGCCCTTCCGCGATCGCCACGCCGGCATTCAGGGCTCCCTGCAGCCCGGGCAGATCGGCCCCGATGACGCCGACCTGTGTGAGGCGTGCGCGGCGGTCCTTTTCCGGAGGGGGCGTCTGCAGGTCGGGATACGACCAACTGCCGGCCGCCGCTCCCACCACGAGGCCCTCGATGGCTGCGGCATCGGCGTCCGGTAGCCAGAGGTGCATGGTGCCCATCCCGAGCTTCGCGGCCTGTCGGGCGGCAATCGCGGCCGCGCGGCGCGCGGTCGTGCGCGTCAGGGGTGTGCTGCCGCGGCCCACGAGCAGCAGCCGCTGGACCCCGGCATCTCCGCCGACCAGCAGCACCGTCTCGTCGCGCCCCCCACGAAAATCCCGACGAGCAAGCGTCCGCGCGAGCGCGCCGTGCAGGGGCGCATCGAGTGGTGCGAGCGCGTCCGTCAGCGTCGCATCGGCAGGGAGAACCAGCGCCAGGAGCGGCGTCTCGAGCGAAGCCGGCGCGGTGAGCACCAGCTGAAAACTGAGCGACATAGGTTCGGGAAGCAGAAGTCGAGGACGATGAGGCCGGGACGCAGGACACTCTCACCGGATCGGGCGCAAGCTAGGCAGCACGGGCCGCAGGCGGCAAGCGAT
>JAJTGR010000096.1 GCA_021299375.1 Gemmatimonadota bacterium | reverse complement strand
TACGCCGACGGAATGCGCCCCCTTTTTCGGAAAGCTCGTCTCGTCGAGGATCAGGACCGCTTCGGGGAGCAGGCGGTCGAGCATCGTGTGCGTCAGCGCCGCCTGCAACGGGGCCCACGCCCAGGGACTCTGATTGACGAACTGGCGCAGCGCCTGGACATCGGCGCCAGGCAGCCGGTCGACCAGCGGACTGATGGACTTCCGCTCCCCATCGAGCAGCAAGCCGCGCACATACGCGCCCGCGTGAACCTGCCGCTCCGCCCGACCGAGCAACGGCGTCAGGGTGGCGAGAAACTTCCGCAACCGTCCATCAGCAGCGCGCAGGGCGACGGTGTCCATGCGCCACGGTACCGCCAGTGACTGACCCTGTCAATAGCGACTTAACCTAGTCGTACTAACTGGACAGTATTGGGGCTTGCCGTACCAGCTGGTTCGGTGGTCCGAGCGATCCTCGAGGTGCTGCTCAGCCTGCTGTTCGCGCTCTTGGGTGGGACGCGATGGTCCCGGCGCAGTTGGGTGGGTACGAAAGAGCGGACGGCGCCAACTATCAAACGACGTCGATGTCGTGCGTGCTGCGTCAAGGGAAATCCCGCGCTCGCCGCTCCCGATTCAGTCAGCTCGATTCGCGCCCGGTGTGCGGCGCTACGCCGCGCGCGGTGGTGCCTCCTGCGTACGCGGACGGCGTGGTTGCGCGTGGTGCGGCACGTCGTCCCGCCACATCGCGTAGAGGATGCCCGCCACGCGGCCCGCGAGCGCGACCACCGCGATACGTTTCCCGCGCCGCTGCGCGATCGGCACGGTCCACGCCCGCAACGCGGCGGTCTCCGGGGACTTCGAGCGCAGGATTTGCCACGCCGCTTCGACCAGCAACCAGCGCATGCGCCCGTTGCCCGCTTTGGTAATGTGGCCGAGCTGGCGCTTTTCCCCCGAACCGCGCTCGCTCGGAATCAGGCCGAGGGACCGCCTCGAGTTCGTGTGCCGAGCGAAACCGCGCGATGTCGTCAATCGTCGCCACGAACGCACGGGCCGTCACCGGCCCCACGCCCGGCGCGGTCGTGAGGCGGAGCGCGATCGGATCCTCCTTCACGAAGGCCGCGATGTGCGCGTCGGCCACGCCGATCTGCGCGTTGAGCGGGGCGAACACCGCGAACAGCGGCGCCCATTCCGTCGTCAACGTCGGCGACTGGTCGAGCTCGGCGATCCGCGCGGGCATCCACGCACGCGCGCTCGTCGGGACGCGCAGCCCATCGCGTCGCACCAGCGCTTTCGCCAGCGCGATGTACCGCGTGCGCGTCCGCACCAGCGCATCCCGCACCGCGAGCTCCGCCCGCACATGGCGCCGTGCCTCCGAGAGGCGATACGCGGGACGCCACGCGCCCGTCTCGCATGCGTCCATCAGGGTGCGCGCCTCGCGTTTGTCGGTCTTCGTGCGGCGCAAGCGATTGGCGTACATCGGCGCATAGTTCGGATCGGCCACGATCACCTCGTGGCCGAGCGACTCCAGGTGGCGAGCCACCCATTCGCTCTCGGTGCTCGCCTCGAGCAGAATGCGGGCGCGCGGTCGCTCGCCGAACACGGCGGTGAACCGGTCCCGGCTCGTGCTGATCCGGCGGTCGGTGATGGTCCCGTCGTCGGCCTTGATGGACAGCTGACTCTCGCGCTTGGGCAGGTCCAGGCCGATGATCTCCATGGCGGTTGGCCTCCCGGTCTGCGCCCCGTCGGCAGACGGTGAGCGCGTGATAGTGGTGGAGCAGCGGGTCTCTCCACCGTACCGTGGAGGTCCAGCCGCCGCTTCATACCAACTATCCCCTCTCCGCCACCTGCCCCTCAAGCCCGTACGCCGCGAGCTTCACGCGGTTCGCACCGTAGTTGTTGGTCTCGATGACCTCGGCGCCGGCCTTCACGTACGCCACGTGCACGTCGCGCACCAGGTCGGGCGCGCGCAGCACGAGCTCGTCGGAGCACTGGTTGATGAAGACGCCGCGCGCGTAGAGCATCGTGCCCATCGCGCCGTCGAAGAGGAGCACCTCGGCGGGGTCCACCAGCCGGGCGAGGAGGGCGGCCCGGGCCGTCACTGGAGTGTCCGGCATGGATTGGGGAATACACAGGTGCTCCCTCGTGGCGACGGCGTCCGCACGCGCACCTGGGCACCCGCTCCTGACCACCCAGCCATGCACCTCGTCACCGGCGCCGCCGGCGTCATCGGCGCACACCTCGCCCACCAGCTGCACCCCGAGGGCGCGCCGCTCCTCCTGTGCGACTTCGCGCCCGACGCCGTCCGCGCGCGGCACCTCGACGGGCTCGAGGCGCACCCGTTCGTGGACGCCGCCAACGTGTTCACCGCTGGCGCTCCGCTCCCGTCGCTCGGCCCGCACGGCTCCGGCGTGCGCGCCGTCTGGCACCTTGGCGCCAACAGCAGCACCACCACGCGCGACTGGGACCACCTGCTGCACGTCAACGTGGGCGCGTCACAGCAGCTCTGGCGCTGGTGCGCCGAGCACGGTGTGCCGTTCCACTACGCGTCGAGCGCTGCCACCTACGGCGACGGCGCGATGGGCTTCTCCGATCGCACGCCCGCCGGGCAGCTCGTGCCGCTCAACCGGTACGGCCGGAGCAAGAATGACTTCGACGCGTGGGTGCGGCAGCAGGTGGCCACCGGCGCGCCACAGCCGCCGCACTGGGCGGGCTTCAAGTTCTTCAACGTGTACGGTGCGCGCGAAGGACACAAAGGGCGCATGGCCAGCATCATCTGGAAGGCCGAGCGCGACATGGCCACCCTCGGGCGCGTGCAGCTCTTCGCGAGCAACCACCCCGACTTCGCCGACGGCGAGCAGCGCCGCGACTTCGTGTACGTGGGCGACGTGGTCGACGAGATGCGCTGGGTCCACGCGCACGGCGCGCCGGGCGACAGCTCCAGCGCCGGCACGGGCGTGGCGAGCACGTTCCTCGAGATGATCCGCGCCTACTGCGCGGCGCGCGGGGAGGAGCCGACCATTCAGTTCATCCCCATGCCCGAGTCGCTGGTGGGCCAGGACCAGAACATCACGCAGGCCGACATGTCCACCATGCGCGCCGCCGGGTGGACGCAGGCGCCGGTGCTGCCGCCTGAGGGGGTGGCGCGGACGCTGGACGAGATGCGCACGCTGGGGTGCCGCTGACCGCGAGCGGCGCCACAGCGTCGCCGCCGAGCCCCCTCCTACAGCCGGTGGGCGGTTGCTGCGGCTCGCCCGCATGTGTGTTGCATCTGCGCAACGCTGCCGGCGTGTCATAATGACCACCGCGCTCCGCTCACATCTATTTAAAGCATGTTCTGACAATGGCTTGTGGGTTATTGACGGCGTGTTGTCGTGCGTGGCTTGCGTCTTGCTGTCAAGGAACGCGATGGCCTCCCATCCTGTTGGCCGCTGTCGTCACTTCCCCATCTGGTGAGGCGTTCCGTTAATGGGCTCTACCCTCGTCAAGACCCTCGGCCTCGCGACCGCCCTCATGGCGACCGCGGTGCCGCTGCGGGCCGATAAGCCGAATCTCTCCGGCTTCAACATCCTCGAGCCCAGCTTCATCGCGTCGGCGGGTTCCACCGGCTTCACCACGAGCTTCCTCTTCGGTCGCGCCAGCAACGACAACACGCTGCTCTTCCGCCTCGGCGGCACCGGCGTGTGGACGAAGATCTTCTACCTCGACGGCATCTTCCCGAGCCCGACCGCCAGCCCGCTGCCCGGCACGACGGCCAGCTCCGACTTCGGCGGCGCGCTCGGCGCCAACACCGAGGTCTTCTTCGCGCTCTGCCTGGGTGACATCGCCGGCGGCGTGATCGACCTTGAGCTGGTCTGCACCGACGATTTCCCGTTCTACTCCGGCGTCGGCGCGCCGCAGATGCGCGCCCTGACCGCGGAGCAGTGGAACACGGTCGCGGCCATTACCCCCGGTTCGGCCACCGCACTGACCGGTGAGCTCGTCTTCGGTTTCGAGGACGTGCCCCTCGCTCTCTCAGACCTCGACTTCAACGACGTCGTCTTCAGCACGTCGCTCGTGAGCGCCTCAGTCGTCCCCGAGCCGGCCTCGTTCGCGCTCCTCGGCGCCGGCCTCCTCGTCCTCGGTGCTGCCGCGCGGCGCCGCCGCACGAGCTGAACCACACCTGGCGCGGTCGCCCCGCGCCACCACGCCGGACCCACACGGGGAGCGCCATCGGCGCTCCCCGTGGTTCTTTATCGTCACGCGCCCCGGCGTCACCGAGCGCCCACGGCGCCGGCGCCGGCGCCGAGAGCGCTGTTGCTCTTCTTCAGTTCGTCTTCCGTTCGTCTTCGGTTCGTCTTCCCCCGCTCCGTTGCCGTTCCCGTCGAACCGCCCGTCCTCATGCCCCCGGTCCCCCGCATGACCCGCGCCCAACGCCTCGCCCTGCTCCCCGACCTGCTCGCCCGCCGCATCCTCGTCCTCGACGGCGCGATGGGCACCATGCTGCAGCGGCACAGGCTCGGTGAGGCCGACTACCGCGGCGAACGCTTCGCGAACCACCGCGCGACCTCACGGGCAACAACGACCTCCTCGCCATCACGCAGCGCCACATCGTAGGCGGCGTGCACGCCGCCTACCTCGAGGCCGGCGCCGACATCCTCGAGACCAACACGTTCAACAGCACGCGCATCGCCATGGCCGACTACGCCATGGAGGAGGCCGCGTACGAGCTGAACCTCGCCGGCGCCCGCCTCGCCCGCGAGGTCGCCGACCGCTTCGAGACCCCGGACCGCCCGCGCTACGTCGCCGGCGTCATCGGCCCCACCAACCGCACCGCCAGCATCTCCCCCGAGGTCGAGAACCCCGGCGCGCGCAACGCCACCTTCGCCGAACTCGTTGAGAGCTACACCGAGACCGCCCGCGGCCTGCTCGACAGCGGGGCCGACCTGCTGTTGGTCGAGGCCGTCTTCGACACGCTCAACGCCAAGGCCGCCCTATTCGCCATCGCCGAGCTGTTCCACGTCACCGGCGAGCGCGTTCCCGTGATGGTGTCCGGCACCATCACCGACCCCAGCGGACACACGCTCAGCGGCCAGACCGCGCAGGCCTTCTGGCACAGCATGATGCACGGCGAGCTGCTCAGCATCGGCCTCAACTGCGCACTCGGCGCCGACCAGCTCCGCGCGCACGTGGCCGAGCTCGCCCGCGTGGCCGACGTGCACGTCAGCACGCACCTCAACGCGGGGCTCCCCAACGCCTTCGGCGGCCACGACGAGACGCCCGAGATGATGGCGGAGCACATCCGCGAGTGGGCGGCGAGCGGGCTCGTCAACATCGTGGGCGGCTGCGGCGGCACCACGCCCGAGCACATCCGCGCCGTCGCGCAGGCGGTGCAGGGCGTCGCCCCGCGCCGCATCCCCACCGTGCCGCCGCACCTGCGATTGAGCGGGCTCGAGCCGGTGGTCATCACGCCGGACACCAACGTCGTCAACATCGGAGAGCGCACCAACGTCACCGGCAGCGCGCGCTTCGCGAAGCTCATCCTCTCGGGCGACGACACCACCGCGCTCGACGTCGCACGCCAGCAGGTGGAGAACGGCGCGCAGCTCCTCGACATCAACATGGACGAGGGGCTGCTCGACGCCAAGCACGCCATGCGCGCATTCCTCAACCTGCTCGCCGCCGAGCCCGACATCGCACGCGTGCCCATCGCTATCGACTCGAGCAAGTGGAGCGTGATCGAGGCCGGGCTGCAGTGCGTGCAGGGGAAGGGGATCGTCAACTCCATCTCGCTCAAGGAGGGCGAGGAGGAGTTCCGCCGCCAGGCGCGCCTTGTGCGCCAGTACGGCGCGGCGATGATCGTCATGGCCTTCGACGAGCAGGGGCTGGCCGACACGCTCGCCCGCCGCATCGCGATCGGCGAGCGCGCCTATCGCTTCCTCGTGCACGAACTCGGCGTGCTGCCGCAGGACGTCATCCTCGATCCCAACATCTTCGCCATCGGCACCGGCATTGAGAAGCACGCGCGCTACGCCGTGGACTTCTTCGACGCCACGCGCGAACGCAAGCAGCGCCTGCCGCACGTGCGCATCTCGAGCGGCGTGAGCAACATGAGCTTCTCCTTCCGCGGCAACAACCTGCGGCGCGAGGCGATCCACGCCGTGTTCCTGTACCACGGCATCCGCGCCGGCCTCGACATGGGCATCGTCAACGCCGGCGCGCTCCTGCCGTACGAGGACATCCCGGCCGAGCTGCGCGAGCGCGTGGAAGACCTCGTGCTCGCGCGCCGCGCCGACGCCACCGAACACCTCATGGCCGTGGCCGACGAGGTGCAGGGGCGCGCGAAGACCGCCGTCGACGACCAGGCGTGGCGCGCGCTCCCGGTCCCCGACCGGCTCTCGCACGCCCTCGTGCACGGGCTCGACGCCCACCTCGTGGCCGACACCGAGGAGGCCCGACAGCGGGTCGCGCACCCCATCGAGGTCATCGAAGGCCCGCTCATGCGCGGCATGAACACCGTCGGCGACCTCTTCGGCGCCGGCAAGCTCTTCCTGCCGCAGGTGGTCAAGAGCGCGCGCGTGATGAAGAAGGCCGTGGCGCACCTCATCCCGGACATCGAGGCCGCGCAAGCTGAAGCGGCGCACGCCGCGTCACACCCTGCGGCGCCAGCCGACGCTGCCCAGGCTGACGCAGAACCCGGCAACAACGCGCAATCGGAGCGCCGCGGGGCGGGGAAGATCCTGCTCGCCACCGTCGAGGGCGACGTGCACGACATCGGCAAGAACATCGTGGGCGTGGTGCTGCAGTGTAACAGCTACGAGGTCATCGACCTCGGTGTCATGCAGCCATGCGCGCACATCCTCGAGGTCGCGCAGCGCGAGCGCCTCGACGCGATCGGCCTCTCGGGGCTCATCACACCCAGCCTCCAAGAGATGCAGTTCGTCGCGAGCGAGATGCAGCGGCTCGGCTTCACCGTGCCGCTCCTCATCGGCGGCGCGACCACATGCAAGGCGCACACGGCGCTCCGCATCGCCCCCGAGTACGAGGGCCCCGTGGTGCACGTGCTCGACACCAGCCGCGCCGTGGGTGTCGCCTCGGCCCTGCGCTCCGATGACCAGCGCGACGACTACATGGCGCAGGTCCGCGACGAATACGCCGCCCTGCGCGACGCCCGCGGCGGCGCGCGGCCCAAGGGGCTGTTCCCCCTCGAGGAGGCGAGCGCCAACCGCGTCACCCTCGACCTGTCGGTCCCGGTCCCCGTCCCCACCTTCCTCGGCCCGCGCACGGACGAATCGTGGCCGCTGGCCGACCTCGTCCCGCGCATCGACTGGCCCCCGTTCTTCCGCACCTGGGAGCTCGCCGGCTTCTACCCCGACATCCTCGACGATCCCACGGTGGGCGAGGCCGCGCGCACGCGCTTCGCCGACGCGAACGCGCTGCTCGACTGCATCGTGCGCGAGGAGCTCTTCACCGCGAAGGCGAGCGTCGGCTTCTGGCCGGCCGTGAGCCGCGACGAGGAGACCGTGCTCGACACCGCGCCCGACCGGCGCGAGATGGCCCAAGCGCGCCGGCAACCCCAACCGCTTCCTCGCCGACTACGTCGCCCCCGAGGACAGCGGCGTGCTCGACTACGTCGGCGCCTTCGCCGTCACCACCGGCCACGGCCTTCCCGAACTCGCCGCCCGGTTCGCCGAGCAGCACGACGACTACGGCGCCATCATGACCCAGGCCCTCGCCGATCGCGTGGCGGAGGCCTTCGCTGAACGCCTGCACGAAGTGGTGCGGAAGGAGCTGTGGGGGTACGCGAAGGACGAGTCGTTCACCAGCGCCGAACTCGTCCGCGAGTCCTATCAGGGCATCCGCCCCGCCCCCGGCTACCCCGCCTGCCCCGTGCACGCCCAGAAGGAGCAGCGGTTCACGCTGCTCGAAGCCCCCGATCGCGCCGGCATGACGCTCACGGAGAGCTGGGCCATGCTCCCCGCCGCCAGCGTCGCGGGCTGGTACTTCTGGCGCCCCGACGCCAAGTACTTCGGCGTCGGCGAACGCGACCGCCCCACCACCTGACGCTCGTCGCACCCCTGACCAGCTGGTCAGTTCAGGTCGCTGACGCAGGGAGCTACCGAAGGGCGCCCGACTGCCGCAAGCATCGTTAGGCAGCGACCTCAACCACCGTCGCATAAGCATGCGGCTCCGGTGCGGCCATGCCTTCGGCGCGAAGCCCTTCTACATGAAACTCAATGGCCTCACGCATAGTCCGCTCAACGGCGTCGCGCGTGGGACCCGTCGCCACACAGCCCGGAACGTCCGGCGCGTACGCAGAGAATCCTGAGGCCGTCGGCTCGACCACGATCAGTAGTTTCATGACTTCAGCCCTGCCTGCGTGAGGATGCTGTTCAGCGTACCGGGTGCCAGTTCGTCGCCGGGATGGCCTGCCACGGTGACCAAGCCCGGTTTCGTTGGATGCGTGTATTGCTGGCGGCTTCCCCGTGTTCGCACGAGGATCCAGCCATCGTCGGTCAGCAAACGAAGTGCATCGGGAACCTTTATGTGGTAAAGATCGGACGGGGCTTCCAGAGGGGCAAGCGGGGGGCGGGCGACCGTGCCCTACAAGAATCGGTGCATGATGTGCAGGTCCACCAACCCGCGCTCCAGATGACGGAACGCCTGTGGAACTGTGCCGACGATGCTGAAGCCCAACCGCTGCCATAGGGCGATGGCCCGGCGGTTCGTGCTCACGACGGCGTTGAACTGCATGGCGTGAAACCCGGCGGCTCGCGCCGCAGCCAGGCTGTGCTTTGCAAGCTGAAAGCCGATCGTCGAGCCCGGGTCGGACCATGTAGCCGGCATTGGCAACGTGCGATCCCAGGCCGCGGTGGTTCGCCTTCAACGTGTAAGTGCCGACCAGCTCCCCGTCGTCCTCGGCGACGTAGACAGAGAGTCCTGGTCCCAGCCAGTACGCCTTCGCGGCCGCTTCGGAAATGTCGGTTTCGAGAAAGTTAGGTGTGTCCGGCAGCGGCCACCGGTGAGATGATCGACCACACCGATGGCCAGTCCGCTTCCGCCGCACGTCGAACTGACCTCATCAGCTAGGCAGCGTTCACGATGTTGGATCAGGAGGTCTCTCGTACGCAGTGACCGAGCTGCATAACGCCAGCTTCTGTTGCGAGTGGACCGCCCGATGCTTCGCGCTGCGCGGAGGGTCGGTCCGCTTGTCAACAGCACGCATCGTGAGGCCCGCGCAACCGGACGTTGCGTCGGAATCGCCCGTCGCGCAACGGAACGGTGACGGCCAGCAGCCGAGTCGGACGTATGCTCAGCGCTCCTCGGTCCCGGAGCGCGCATGCCCGATGCGGCGCCGGCGGCGCGCGGCGTCTACCAACCCCGACGCCCGCAAGCGTCGCCGCTGTTTCGGTTGGTGTCGGATCACCTGCACCGACTGCAGACGGTCGACGACGACCGCTTCGCGCGTTAGTACGGCCCGTGGCGCCCCATCGTCGCGCAGGTCGCCGACACGTTCCTCGCCTGCGGCGTGCTCGACCATGGGTTCGCGCGTATTCGCTGCGAGGCATGCACGCACGAGTATCTGCTCGCATTCTCGTGCAAGTGCCGGTATTTCTGCCCCAGCTGTCACGCGAAACGGCTCGCCATCTGGACCCAGTGGCTGGATACCACGCTGCTCGCGCCCGTGCCGCACCGGCAGCTGGTGCTCACCATCCCCACGCGGCTCCGCGCCTCCTGTCTGTACCGGCGCCGCCTGCTCGGCGAGATCGCCCGTGTTGCTGCCCGCACCGTCACGGCCGCCATTTTCGCACGCTGACCGGCGAGCGCGACCTCGCCGTGGGGATCGTCGCGTGCCTGCAGACGCACGGCTCCCGGGCGAACTGGCATCCGCACCTCCATCTGCTCGTCACCGACGGCGGCTTTCGGCCCGACGGGACGTTCGTCACCTGGCCCGCCCACGATACCGCGCGGTTGACGGAAGCGTTCCGCCGCGCGGTGCTCCGGCTCTTTGTCCGCCTTGATCTCTTCGACGAGGAGCAGGCCGCCGGCATGCTCACCTGGCCGCACTCGGGGTTCCATGTCCATACGGCCGTCTGGGTGTCCGAGGACGATCGTGCGTTCGCGACCCGCCTCGCGCGCTACTGCGCGCGGAATCCCGTGGCGCTGGAGCGGCTGACGTACGACCGGGCCGCCAAGGCGGTGACGTACCGGTCCGACAAGGCGGACGGCCCGACCGCCGGCACCGAAACCGTGGATCCGTTGGAGTTCCTGGCCCGGGCCCTCGTACACATCCCCGACAAGGGGCAGGTCACCACGCGGTACTACGGCTGGTATGCGAACCGCCCCCGCGGCATGCGGGGGAAGGCGGCACGCGCCGCCGTGGCTGGGGCGCCCACGATCGTGCCCGCGCCCCGCCTCGCGCCGACCGAGGCGGCTCGGCGGTGGGCGGCGCTCCTCCAGCAGATCTTCGAGGTCGACCCGCTCGTGTGCCCCACCTGCCACGGCGCGACGCGGGTCGTCGCGTTCATCACCCAGACGTCGGTGATCAACCAGATCCTGACCCACCTCCGGACCCGCGCGTCCCCGGCCGCGGCCGGCGGCGTACGGGTTCCCCGGTCGTCCCGCGGTCCGTCAGGATCCGACCGCACACGACGACGCGCCGCGCCCCACCGCGCCCGCTGAGCCTGCCCCGACGCCCCGGCCGCCGCCGCGGCAGACGTCCCACGAGGCGCGGCCGCGGACCGGACGGCACGCCGCCGGGCGCCTGCCGGCTGGCGCGCGGTCGGCGATCACGCCGTACGTCCCCCGGATACTCGACCGACCGCAATTGAATCTCCTATCCTGTTGACGACGTCGCTCGCGCGCGGCGTCCACGGCGGCGAGACGCACAATGTCACAGCTCGATCGCAACAAGCGTATCGCAAGCAAGCTGCGGGGGGGGTGCCCACCACGATGCTGCGCTTCGAGGAGGAGTGGCACGGCACGGAGTCCCGCCCCGGCAACTGGATGCGCACGATGCTCCACATGCAGGGGTGGTTCTCGAAGTCCGGGGCCAAGACGGTGTCGTCGGGTGGAGGGGGGAGGTCACGGACCCGCGACCCGTGGTGCGTCAGCGCGAGGGCTCCTTGCATGGCCTACGATCTGCTGCAGGTTCAGGGCATGATGCCCTTGGTCTCTCGTCTGACGCGCGTGCTCGTTGCCGGCGTCCTCTGCCTTCCCCCGGCAGCGGGTGCGCAGGACTGGTGCGATCGGCCATACCGGCCCGGGTACGGGGCGTTCGCCCGCGTCCAGGTCAGGGACCCCTGGTTCCACGTCTATCGCATGGAGCCCGGGGTCTTTGCGATCTACGAGCCGTACAACTTCCAGGAGGTGATCTCCTGGCTGATCGTGGGGGAAGCGCGGGCTCTGCTCTTCGACACGGGGATGGGGATGAGCCGCATCTCGGCCGTGGTGCGGGAGCTCACGCGCCGTCCGGTGACGGTGGTGAACTCCCACTCGCACTACGACCACATCGGCGGCAATGCGGAGTTTGCCGATGTCCGCGCGATGGACACCGAGTTCACGCGCGGGAGTGCCGGCGGGATCGGGCACGGGGAGGTGGCGCAGGAGGTGCGCCCCGATGCCTTCTGCCCGCGCCCGCTGGCGGTGCCGCTGGACACGGCCCGCTACGCGATCCGTCCCTTCCGGGCGACCGGCCGCGTGCAGGATGGTACGACGATCGCCCTCGGCGGGCGGACCCTGGAGGTGCTGTCGATTCCCGGGCACACCCCCGATGCCATCGCCCTCCTGGACCGCGCCCGGGGACACCTGTGGACCGGCGACACCTTCTACCCGGGACCGATCTGGCTCTACTTCCCCGGCACCGACCTCGAGGCGTACGAGGCCAGCATGGAGCGGCTCTCGGCCCTGGCGCCGTCACTCACCCGGGTCTTCCCTGGACACAACCTCCCCGCAGCATCCCCGCAGGTGCTACCGCGGGTGCTCGAGGCCGTCCGCCAAGTGCGGGGCGGGGGGGCGCGCTTCGAGGGGCGCGGCGAGGGACTGGTGGAGTACCCCTTCGACGGATTCTCCTTCCTCATGCGCGCCCCTGGTGCGCCGCTGCGGGTGCTCTTCATCGGCAACAGCTACACCTACTACAACAACCTCCCGGGCATGGTGGCCGACTTTGCCCGCACGGTGTCGTACGAGCGGCCGGTGCAGGTGGAGATGGTGGCGGCGCCCGGTGCCACCCTCCGCGACCACTGGACCAGCGGGGAGGCGCTGGCGGCGCTTCGCCGGTCGCGGTGGGACTACGTGGTGCTGCAGGAGCAGAGCATGCTGGGGGTCCTGCTGGTGGAGGGCCAGCCCGCGGTGAACGATCCCGGCCTCTTCCACCACTACGCGCGACTCCTGGCCGCGGAGGCCAGGGCCGCGGGGGCGCGCCCCGTCTTCTTCCTCACCTGGTCGCGGCGCGGATCCCCCGCCATGCAGGAGCGCCTCACGAGTGCCTACACGGAGATCGCGAGGGAGACGGGTGCGCTGCTGGCGCCGGTGGGGCCCGTCTGGCAGGGGGTGCGCGCGGCACGGCCATCGCTGGCACTCTACGATCCCGATGGGACGCATCCCTCCCCCGCAGGGTCGTACCTGGCGGCCGCCACCCTGTGGGCGACGATGTCCGGGACCCCGGCCCGCGGCCTGCGGCCGGTGGTGCGGGGCCCAGTGCTCACCGACTCGGTGCGTGTGACGCTCTCGGCGACCGTCGGCCGGCTCGCCACCCTCCCGGACAGCGATGCGGTCCTCGTGCATCGGCAGGTGGACTCGGCGCTGGCGGCCTTCCGGGAGCGCCCGTCCGCCGTGGCCCCACCCGCCGCGCACCTGGCGGCGCTCCCTGCAGGGGAACGGTTGTCCCTTGAGACCCTGGTGGGCCGATGGGCGGGCACGATGCGGCTCTACGATGCCCCGGTGGAGGTCGAGCTGGAGGTCACCCGGGGCGCGGGGGGCCATGCCGCGGAGTGGCGGGTCACCGGCGCGGGGTGGCATGCGGGGCGGGCCATTGACCTCCCCGCCATCGAGGGCACGCGCCTCGCCTTCGTCGTCAGCGATCCGCGGTTCCTCGCCCCCACGGAGCGACACGAGGCGGTCCTCGCCGGTGGCGCGCTGGTGGGCCGGGTCGAGGTGGGGAGTGCGACGGAGGTGCCACGCCTGATCGGCTCGTGGCGGCTCACGAAGGTGGCGCCCGCTCCGCGGTAGGCGCTCACGGGACCCGCGCGCCACGACGGGCTGAACGCGGACCTCGGCGTTGGCGCACGCCATCGCGAACACGAAAAGGAGGAGCGGAGCGAGAGGGTGGCGATACCCTTATCGCCGATCACGACGCGCACGGTGGCCCGCGCCGCCTCGGGCACCTGATGGAACGACTCGGCGAGCACCCATGGGCTGACACGACGACAGTACTCCATGTCGTTGCCGTACACGTCGCGCATCAGCTGGTCCCGTTGCGCGGGGCTCCCCAGCGCGAGTTGGTCGACGGTTTCCTGCAGCGGGCCACCGGTCAGGCTGGTCACCGCGGCAACACGGGTCGGGTGCGCGAACGCGAGGCGCAGGGCGCCGTACCCGCCCATGCTGAGCCCTTCGAGGAGTCGCGCGGCCTGCTCGGCCCGGGTGCGAACGCCGGCTTCTGTTGCGAGCGGACCGCGCGAGGCTTCACGCTGCGCGGACGGTCGATCCGCTCGGCAACAGCAAGCATCGTTGGGCCGCGCCACGCCGACGTGGCGTCGAAACAGCCCGGCGCGCAACGGAACGGTGACGGTCAGCGGCCGAGTCGGGTGTATGCTCGGCGCTCCCCGGTCCCGGAGCGCGCATGCCCGACGCGGCGCCGGCGGCGCTCGGCGTCTACACACCCCGACGCCGCAGGCGGCGCCGCTCCTTTGGCTGGTGTCAGACCACCTGCATCGCCTGCAGTCGGTCTACGACGACCGCTTCGCGCGCGCGTACGGCCCGTGGCGCCCCGTCGTCGCGCGGGTCGCCGAGAAGTTCCTCGCCTGCGGCGTGCTCGAGCACGGGTTCGCGCGTATTCGCTGTGACGACTGTGCGCACGAATACCTGCTCGCGTTCTCGTGCACGTGCCGCTACTGCTGCCCCAGCTGCCACGCCAAACGGTTGGCGATCTGGACGCAGTGGCTGGACACGACGCTCCTCGCGCCGGTGCCACACCGGCAGGTGGTGCTCACCATCCCCAAG
>JAJTGR010000013.1 GCA_021299375.1 Gemmatimonadota bacterium | reverse complement strand
GTGCGCGTGAAGCGCTGAGGGCGGCGCGCCCCAGCGCCGGCGCAGGCACGTTGTCCGCTGCGGCGCTCGCCAACAGAACGCGGGGCGGCCGTCGGACGGCCGCCCCGCGTTTCGTGCACGTCAGTCGGTGCGGTCAGCCGTTGACTCGACGACGGCGACCGGCAGCAACGAGCCCCAGCAGCCCGGCGCTGAGCAGTGCCACGGCGCCAGGTTCGGGAACCGTCGTCCCGCCGCCGCCGACGATGTTGTTGGAGGGGTCGTTGAAGCGCGTACGTAGACCAATACCATCTTTTCCGCAACCAAAGGTACAGTAGGCGCGGTCCGTGTCAGGGTCAGGCGAGTCGTTGGAATCAAAAAATCGACCGACAGGATTGGAGGCATCGGTCCCTGCGCCGATCACCACGTCAAGCAGAAGATTCCCCATGCCAGGGTCGTAGGAGAATGCATTCCCCGTGATGGTGGAACTGCTCCCGTACATCCCGCTCAGGGTACCGGAGAAGAACAGCGACGAGGCCCCGAGATTGTCGTCGAGAACGGTGGTAAGGCCTCCGATGGCTCGTGTGCTGTAACCCAGACGGATCGTGAAGGGCGTCGTTCCAAACACGGTGCTGGGATCACAGAACGAGTTCGTACAGAAGAACGTGAGCGACGAAATCGACAGCGGGCTGGAAAAGGCCCCCGCCCTGTACTGCTGCTGATAACGAACCAGCCCGTTTGAGGATGCGCAGCCGAATGGATAACAGTTTCCGCTGGTCGAACCACCGATCGTGACCGACTGCGCCTCCGCAGAAGTGACGGAGGAGCCGGCCAGCAGGACGCCGGCGAGGATCGCGAGACTGAACCGCAGAGGTTTCCTGAACGGGTCTGGAGTCGGCTGCCCCGTTGCCTGCTCGGCCGCGCTGGAGCGCGCAGCCACTCGAGCCTTCCTGAACATTGCACCCACCTTACCCTCTCCCGTACGTGTGAGATCGACGACTGCGCGGATGGACTCCGCCGGGTTTGACACAGGTGTTGCAAGGCTTGTGCCGATATCTCACCGAGCGATGGACAATTGGCGATATCGGCAACCCACAATGAACAAACGCTTTCCATACACGGGGATGCACCGAGTACGGGGCTTGGGCCCCGCACCGCTGTGGCCCTGCCGCCACAGCCCGTGTGACGGTGAGTCGGGATGACGCGATCGACGTTCGGGGGGTGGCGGTCTGCACCACACACCGCACGAAACCGACGGGCGTCCACCTGCCGCCGGTGCCGCTCAACCCGCCGCATGCGACCACCGCCGATCGATGTCGCCACCACTGCATGACGGGTCACCCCCCGCCCTGCGGGCAGCACCCGGCCGCGATCCACGGCCCGCGGTCGATCGACGGGTGCTCCTCGCTGAGCCATTGAACGTGGCAATGCGGCGACGGCAACCTCGGCGCGTGCGCGGCCCACACGTTCACCCTTCTGCGAGGCGTACCCGCTGCACAGGCGCGGCGTTCGCGTGGGGCCGTCCCGGCTGCGGTTCACCATACGGTTCGTGGAGCCGTTCGCGACGCGTGACAATGCCCCGCACAGTGTCGTGCTGGTGCCCAGTCTTCGCTGCTGGCCCAACGTGTCCAGTACGCTCGACGATGAGGCGCTCCGCTACGCCAAGGCGCGCACTGGACGCACCGAGGTACGCGAGGCGGCTACGCAGGGCTTCCCGCGGACCGGCGGGCTGATGGGCAACGTCAGCATGGGGTACCCATGCGTCGTGGGCCAGCGTCGTCGACGCGCGCGCAGCGTGTGCGGCCGGTGCGCCTCACACACCGCGGATCCGCGCGGCGCGGTGTACCGACGGTCAATGCGCGCAGGCCACGGCTGAGCACAGCGCGTCCGGCCGTGGGGTGTTGCGTGGGGGCCCATACGGCGCCCCCGAATGCCGGCCGCAGCCGCCACCGTGACGATCGCCCCCCTCAGCCGTCTCCTCGCGGGCCAACAGTGGCCATCTCGAGCGACTCCGCGTCACCTACGGCGAGGAATCGGCCATGACCACCGCCGGCAGATCGTAGGCCTGCACGAGCAGCTGGACGTCGGCGCAATATCGGTCGGCAAAGAACGCCTCGAGATGAGCAAACGCCGCGGGCTCGTGCAGGCGCGTAGCCTGTTCCTCCGGCAACGCCGTGGCCCGGCACAGCGCCTGCGCCAGGCGGGGCTCGAGGGCGGCGACGGCGACCTGGCCGTCGCGACAAGCGTACACCTGATAGCCGGCATGGCCGCCGCCGATCGGGGACGTGTGGTGCATCAGCCCCCACACCCTCGGCAGCGCCAGAAACCGTGCGGCGTCGGCCAAGGCCACCTCCTCGACGATCGTCGCCGAAGGATCGCGTCGCCGACGCAGCACCATGCGGAGCACCGCTTCGACCACCAGCAGCGCCCCGGCCATGTCGGCGAATGGCGCCGCGGGCAGCATGCCAGCGCCGAGGAGCCCGGCAGACGCCTCGTAGGTGAGATCGTGACCGGGATGTTCCGCCTCCGGCCCATGCTCGCCGACGATCCGCACCAGTGACAGCCCGGGGAAACGCCGCCCGAGCGCCTCGGCATGGACGCCCAGCCGCGACAACGCCGACGGGCGGAACGATGTGACCAGCACATCGGCCTCCTGCAGCAGCGTATACAGCGCATGTCGCCCCTGATCGGACTTGAGGTCGAGGACGTGCCGCGCGATACCGCGATGCATGGCCTCGTAGGCCGCCGGGGCGTACACGGCCATGGGATCGCCGGGTGCGCCATCACGCGCGGGCGGCTCCACCTTGAGGCAGGTTGCCCCCATTTCGGCGAGTCGCATGAGCGCGGCGGGACCAGGCAGGTTGAGGGCGAGACTCACGACGCGTGTGCCGCAGAGCACACCGTCGGGGTCGGGATGTGGGGCGCGGGCAGTCGTCACGGCGCGAATGTACGGCAACGGCGGTGTCGGCGGCCAGCGCAGGCGCTTGCGGAGCGCCCCCTACCCATGCGGCAACGGTCGGGGAGTTCGAGCACGACGTTCGCACCACCGCCTTCCGCGATCCCAATCCCGCACCGGATCCCATCCCGGTAACTGGGCGCGTCTACCCCGGCATCCAGTTCGATGGCGACGCGAAGACCGTCGAACGTGCGGCGCTCACGCCGTTCGCCCGTCGTGTTTGCGCCCCGGGGCTTACCGCCGCCCCGGAATCAGGGCGCGTGCGATGGCCACGAAGTCGGGGCGCGTGCCGTCTCACGGGCAGACTCGACGCCCGACACACGGCCACGCGTGGCGTGCAGGATTGGTGCGGCGCCCGCCCGCGTTTTCCGCTGCGCGACGCTGGCGCGTAGGGTGCGGCACACCGGCAGGGTGTTGCGGGCGGGCAGGCTGATGGGACGGGGGAGGGGGGAGGCGCGATGCGCGTCGCATGGCCCCCCTCGGGCCACGGCCATCCGAGCGGTCGCTCCACGAGGCAGCGGGCGATTGGCGTGAGCCGGCGGCGCTACCACAAGCCGGGCACCAGACGGAAGCGTACTCGCCTCATATATGCCACATAACCCGGCAATGCCCGGCCGAGGACCTGCTCCTCTCGACGCAATCGGATCACCATCAACGCGAGGGGAAGCATGGTGGCCAGCGTGGCGGCGTAGGAGCCCAGCCACAGCCCGGCACCAAAGAGGATGAGCGGATCAGCCGCATAGAAGGGATGCCGTACGACGCGGTACGGACCGACATCGGCGACCGTGTGCCCTCGCTCGGGTTGCAGACGGACTTCGGCCACCGCGAACGCATTCGCGCGGAGGGCGACATTCTTGAGTGCCCACCCGAGGGCGAAGGCGAGCAGGCCGGCACCCGCGACGAGTCGAGGAGGCGTGACGAACACCTGCCAGTGCCACACATCGAGCCCCGCCAGCAGCGGTATGCCCACAAATCCGGTCGCCAGCACACCAAGGACGAGCGCGCGATCGGTGAGCGACTGCGCGGCATGCATCGGAAGGGACACGCGCTCGCGCAGCACAGCGGGATGTACCCGATGAACCGCCCAGGCACCGACCCCTCGAACCGCGCACAGGACCGCCAGCATCGTCCACGCGCGCGGCCACATGAAGGTACCCGCGCCGACGAACAGCGCCGCCGCCACCACGGCGGCATCAAGCGTGAGACGGGCAACAATGCGGTACACCATGGCCATTCCGGTCGGCGTCGTGGACAAGAACGGAAACTCGAGCGAGAAAAACAGGAACGTGGCGATCACCGTGCGAGCTGCCTGGCTGACCCTTGCGATTGTGCAGTCGTAGCGCGGTGTGCGTTCGCCATCGTCGATCCGGCGGCGCATCGGTGCGTCCAGAAGTTGCCCGCGCGCACCGATAACGGGGAGAGGCCACACGCGGTCGCGTGTTTTGGCGGGACGGCGTGGTCGTGATGTCGGCATCACGCCATGCACCACGCCACCCGACGCCGCAGGCTCATCGGCTCCGGGTAGCGATCGCGTACTCGACCCGCAGGAGGAACTGCAGGGCGCCGTCCATGCCGCGCGAACCGTCGGTACGCGTGATGACGAGCCGGCGGTCGGCGGCGCCAGGCGCCACGCCGGCATCACACGCCGTGCGAATCGCGCCCGGTCGTACGTGGACGACGCGATGGCGACCTGGCCCCCCGCTGGGGGCGATCTACGACCACCGGATCACCCCAGGTGCTCCACCCGAGGAGCGCGCGCGGCTGGCCTGCCGAGCAGGTCGATCCTGCCGTTCTCCCGTTGTGGATCGCGACGCCGAAGGCGGCGCCCGCATCGCAGCGGCCGCATCGCGGCGCCTGCAACACAGCGCCCGCCTCACAGCGGCCGCCTCACGGCGCCCGCCTGGCCAGCTATCCAGGGGACCGCGATGTGGCCAGACCAACCTACGCCGAACCCGGAACAGCCCATCCTGAAAACGGATCACCGCAGCCAGTTCCCGCTGCGCGTCGTCGCGGGCAGCCTGCAGGCCGTTGGCCTCGATGGTGCCCTCGCGCAGCAGCGCATCCGGCGGGGTACCGGGGGCGCACCACTCGGCAGGTGCAGCGGTGGTCACGCGCGAACGCCCGTGCTCCGGAGAGAGCGGTGTATCGCACTATCCGGAGCGCACGATGCGTCGCCGCCGCAACGCGTTCAACACGGCGGGGGCGTCCGGATGGGGCGCGCGTGGCGCGAGCCGGACGTTCGCCACCGCCTCGCCGTCCGTGACCGGCGTGTTCGAGGCCTCGAGCCCCACGGCGTCGCCGGCCTGTGCGAGGTTCTCGAGACAGGTACCGCGCGAGCGCGTGAGTTCGCGATCCACTGGGTCCACCGCCGGCAGCCGGCGCGCGGGATCGCCACGCAGCACGAGTCGAGCGGGTCCGTCGCGAGTGCCCCGTGCCCACTCATCGCGCCGCCGCCTCGCGGGCCCCGATTGCCGCGGCTCGTGGCAGATCGGTAACCGGCACATTGTACTGCAGCCGGAGGATCGTGAAGCGCCCGTAGCGCCATGCCGGCTTGTCGGCGTAGTGCCAGATGGCGTCGCCCTCGCGCGGCAGGCGCAGGCCGTCCACGTCGCGGTGCCCGCGCAGCGGCGTCGTCCATCGTTCGCCGTCATCGGGGAGCGCGTGTCGGTCGTCGCTGGCGAAGTCCACGAGGTCATCGTTGGCGTCGAAGACGAGCGTGGCCGACACCCGATGCGCGCCGGTGGTGAACGTGACGACGGCGCTCGTGTCGGTCAGCGCGCGCCAGGTGAAGCGCTCGTCGAGCAGTGCCCCCGGTGCCATGATGCAGACGTCGTTGAGCATGGTGACGGTTTCGGCGCGTGTGAACGCGTCCCCCGACTCGTCCACCATGTCCACCAGCCCGGCCACGCGGATCTGCATGCGCGCACCATCGTCCGTGTAGGTGTGCAGCCCCGTCACCGGCAGCCCCTTCATGCGCGTGCGCAGCAGGAAGAGGCGCGTGGGGTTGGCGACGAAGCTCACCTGCAGGACCGGCGTCTCCATCCACGGTTCGCCGGGGCCGCGGTTGAGCTGGGCGTGCATGTCCACCACGAAGTTGCGCACACGCGGCCTCCCGACCACGCCGACGTGGCGCAGCCAGCGGCCGACCGGCGCGGGGAGATGGGTGAGGTCGGCCTCGGTGACGACCACCGGCGGGGTGGCGGGCTGATTCGCCGCCGCGGTGGCCACGGCCTCGTCGAAACGGTCGGTGAGCGGCGTGCAGCCGATGGTGAGCCCGAGCATGGCGGCACCTGCGAAGCGGGGAGGCAAGCGGAGCGACGAAGACACCCGCTGAAGATGCCGGACCTCCCGCGCCCGCCCATCAGGGTTCACCTGATCGCGATGTCGGGCGGGCCGTGGATCGTGGCGCGTCGGACGCCCGGGTTCATGCGTCGGGAAACCCCTGCACGGACACGCCGCCGTTGATCATGCCTTGCATGAGCGGCTCGAAGAAGGAATACGGGTGGGCGGCGGGCAAGGCACTGACCGCATCGAGTCGGTGCACGTGCTCGGTCGTCAACGTCAGAGACAGCGCGGCCAGGTTGTCCTCGAGCTGCTCGACCCGGGTGGCGCCAACCAGCACCGATGACACACCGGGACGGGTGAGCACCCACGCGAGGGCGACGCGGGCCGGCGTCGTGCCCACCTCGGAGGCCACGGCGCGCACGGTGTCGAGAATGGCCCAATTGCGGTCGGTGAACTTCTCGAACGCGGGATTGCCCGAGCCCTTGGTGGTCTCGAGTCGGCCCGCGCTCGCGACGCCCCGCGTGTACTTGCCCGTGAGGAAGCCGCTCGCCAGCGGGCTCCAGGGCGTGATGCCGATACCCAGCGCACGGGCCGCGGGCACATGCTCGCGCTCGATGGTGCGTTCCACCAGCGAGTATTCCGGCTGCAGCGCAATGATGCGTTCGAGTTGATGGGCGTCGGCGAGCGTCTGCAGGCGCGTCATGTACCACGCCGGTACATCGCTGAGCCCCACGTAGCGCACGCGCCCGCTGCGCACCAGGGCGTCGAAAGCCCGCAGCACCTCCTCCACCGGCGTGTGCAGATCCCACGCATGCAACCAGAGCAGATCCACGTAGTCGGTCTGCAGGCGACGTAGCGAGCCGTCGAGGGCGCGCAGCATGTTCTTGCGGCCATTCCCGCCCGCGTTGGGGTTCCCGGGATCGGCGTTGTACGAGAATTTCGTGGCCAGCACGATGCGGTCTCGAAGCTGGCGGTCGGCGATGAAGCGGCCGAGCATCTCCTCCGAGCGGCCACTCACGTACAGGTCGGCGGTATCCACGAAGTTGCCGCCGGCCTCGACGTAGCGGTCGAAGAGGCTCCGACTGGTGGCCTCATCGGCGCCCCATCCCCAGTCGGTGCCGAAGGTCATGGTGCCGAGACAGACGGGGGACACCTTGAGGCCGGAGCGGCCAAGTGTACGGTAGTGGTCGAGAGCGAGCGGCATGACCGGGGTCGGAAGCAGGGTTCGAGGGGGGCGTGGGAGGGAGTATGTGCCGGGACGGGAGCGGAGGCTGGAACGATCGTGCGGCGAGTGGAACGATTCGCGCGCCGGGCGGCGGCGGATGCACATGAGTGATGCGGCGCGCAGTGCGGTGGCGTTCCGCGCGGCCTCGAGCCGGCGTCGGATCGAGGCGCTGGCCGGCGCGCGCATGCTGGTGACCAGTCGGGCGCTCGACTGGCCGGGACTGCTCGTGGAGCGTGGCGTCAACACCGGGTGGGACGTGGACGGCGTCACGGTCGATGCGCATTACTTCGCGCTCAACCTGGACCCGACGCCGTTGCCGGTGCTGGTGCGTGATCCGGGACACACGCGGGTGGAAACGCTGCGCCCGGGCGCCGGCTGGTTCTGTCCGGCCGGCGAACGGTTCTCACACAAGGTCGACGTGTCGTGTCACTTCGTGCTGTGCACGATGTCGCCGCCCGCGTTTGCGCGTTGGCTCGGGCTGGGGGAGGGAGAGCCGCCGCCGCCGCTGGCGCGCCGCTACAATGTGCGCGTCACAGCCCTGGGCGCCTTGCTGCGCGTCCTCGAGGCGGAGGCCGCCAATGGGGGGGCCGGCGGGCTGGAGTTCATCGACGCGGTGGGTCGCGCGCTGGCGCTCCAGTTCGTGCAGCAGTTCGGGGTCGGAGAAACGCCGGCGCGCGGCGGACTCTCGGCCACGGCGCGCCGCACGGTGCTCGCGCAGGTGCAGGCCCATCTTGCCGATCCGCCCTCGGTCCCGGCGCTTGCGCACGCCGTGGGACTCAGCGTGGGACATTTCCAACGGGCGTTTCGCGCAAGCTTCGGTCGCAGTCCCGTGCAACAGATGCTGGCGTGGCGACTCGAGGCGGCGCGGCGCGCATTGCTCGACGCGCCGTCGGTGTCGACGGTGGCGGCTACGTTCGGCTTTGCCGACCACAGCCATTTCACGCGGCTCTTCCGACGGCAGTTCGGCGTCACGCCAGGCGCCGTACTCGGCCACGCGCGTGGCAGTCCCCGTGACGACACCCGGGGTGGCACGGCTGGTGGTGGCAAGCAGCCTGGGTAGTCGTGTCCCGCCACGAGACGTTCCGGCGCATGGTGCCGAGGCTGTTGGTGCGCCTCGCGCGGTGTGATGAGGCGCCGGCTGCCGGCCTGCTCACCTGGCCGCACTCGGGGTGTCACGTGCACGGCGCCGTGTGGGAAGGCCCCTTCGGGTCCCGGAGGACTATCGCGCCTTCGCCACCCGGCTCGCGCGCTACGGTACGCGGACTCCCGCCGCGCGGGAGCGGCTGACGTACGACCAGACCGCCACGGCGGTGACGTACCGGTCGGACTCGTCTGAGGGGCCCACGGCGGGAACCGAGACCATGGACCCGCTCGCGTTCCTCGCCCAGGTGCTCGTGCACATCCCCGACCAGGGCCTCGTGACCACGCGGAACGACGACGGGTATGCCAACCGTCCTCGAGGTATGCCGGGGAAGGCCGAGCCCGCCGCAGCCGATGCGCCACCCCCGAGCGTCCCGGCCCCCCGACTCGCGCTGACCGAGGCCATCCGACGATGGCGGGATGGCACGGCGCCAACCGTCACACAACGTTGGCGCGATCGGCGATCGCGCCGTACGTTCGAGAAGTCCTCGACCGACCCCGATTGCCATTCCTATCCCGATGCACAGCAGTTCGGCGAGGGCCCGGTCCCCTTTCCCGATCACTGGGACCACCTCGGCGTCGTCCCGGAGGAGCTCGAGTCCAGGTCGGGGCGATCGAGTCGCCTGCACGACCGGATCCCGTTCCGGAAGGAAGCCGGCAACTGGGTGAAGCGGCGCCTCTCCCCGTGAGGGGCGGGCGCCGGTGGCAGCGGGCTCGCGCCACCACCGGCCTCGTCATCGCGAGTCTCGCCACGGCGAGCGTGACGCCGACCGGCGCCCAACCCCGACCGGGTGCGCCGGTACGTTCCGGTGGCTCGACGGCGGCCGCCAGCGGCACCGCGCGCCTCGACGTGGCCCGCATCGACGCCATCCGCTGCCCGATGCGCGAGGCGGCACCCGCGCCCCAGCCGGCCTTGCGCTGGCGCGGCAGCATCGTGCGCTGGGCCGAGTGGCCGGTCCGGCTTGGCACCGAGGGGGTGCGCAACCGGATCATCGTGGCGGTAGTCGATCCAGCCCGCGTGACGCTCACGCTGGAAATCGCCCGGCAGGGCAACGCGCTGGGCCCGTGGACGATCGAGGAGGCGCCACCGGACGCCGTTCTCGCCTTCAACGCCGGCCAGTTCACGGATGCCGGCCCGTGGGGCTGGGTGCGCCATCGCGGCCGTGACCGGGCCGCACCGGGCGCCGGCGCACTGGCGGGCGCGTTCGCGGTGGACACCGCCGGCAGGCCAGCGATCCTGCCGGCGCACACCCTGCCGGCCGCGACCCTCGACGCGCGCTGGGACGAGGCGGTGCAATCGTATCCGCAGCTCCTCGTGAATGGCCGGCCGGTACCGGCCCTGTGCGCGGGCACCGACCTCGACCGTGCCCATCGGGATACGCGTCTCGTCATCGGCCTGCGCCGCGATGGGATGCTGCTGGTCCTCCTGTCACGCTACGCCGACACCGGCAGCGGCCTCACGCGGGCCGTGGAACGGCTGCCGATCGGTCCCACGACACCGGAAATGGCCGAGATCGCGTGGCGACTCGGGGCCATCGATGCCCTGATGCTCGACGGTGGTCTGTCGGCACAATTGCGGATCGGCCGCGGCACGGAAGCGTTCCGGTGGCCCGGCCTGCGGGCGGTGCCGCTGGCGATCGTGGCGCGCCCGCGCTGAGACCCGCGCTGAGACCCGCGCTGAACCCGCCCGGCGCCGCGCCGCGCGGTGAGGCCGCCCGGACCGGACGCCGACTTGCCAGCGACGGCCAGACCCCGAGATTATCCCCGAGGTTTCCACCCACTCATCCCCCCGAGCGTTGCGCCATGCACCGTCTCCATTGGATCACTGCCCTCCTGCTGGGCACCGCCGCCCTCGGCCCCTTCTCCACGCCGGCGTCCGCTTAGCTCGGCCGACTCAAGAAGATGGGAGCCGACGCGATCAAGGAGGCCGCGAAGTCGAAGGCTGGCCTGTCGGAGCCGAGCGCGAACGAGGGAGACGCCTCCGTCAGGAAGATCAACGCCCCCATTACGGCCGAGCGGCTGGACCTCGTCCTCCGCAGCATCAAGCCGTATGTGGCGATCGCCGAGGCGAGGCCGAAGGCCGATCCGGCGATTCGTGAGTACAAGACCGCGGACAGCGTGTACACGGCGTGTGTGGAGGCGGTCGGCAAGAAAATGGACCAGGCGACCTACGCGGGACTCTTCAGCGACCCGAAGTACCTGGCCGGCATCGAGGCCCGGAAGAGGCAGTCCGAGGCGCTGGACGTTCGGCTGAAGGCCGCGGAAAAGGGCAGTGATCAGCGCCAGGTCGTTGCCATACGCGACACAGCCCTCGTGCTGGCGCGCCAGACCATGGGGCAGTTCGCTGCGGACAAGTGTCAGGTGCCGTTCAAGCCGATTGCCATGCTCAATTTCGAGGCGGCGCTGGAAGGCGCGCGGATCGCGGCCGGTGAGGGTCCGACTCCGCTCATTTCAACGTTCGAGGACCGCGTTGACCTGAAGCCAACGCCGCAGGCCCGGAAGGCCATGACGCGCGAGGAATTCGGCAAGCTGCGCGAACGGATCGCCGTCTGGGCCATCTCGCAGGCCGATCCGGCGCTCCAGGCGCGGATCCCGAAGCAGTTCACGGCCGAGGAGATGGCCCTGCTCAACGCCAGAAACGCCGAGTTGGCGGCACTGGCGGAACTCTTCAAGTCGGGAAGCCTGCGGTGGGCCGACTGGGGCGACGTCAGCGAGTGGTGAGCGCTGCGGCGGGGCGGAGCGAGGGCCACGATTGAGATACGGACCATGCTGGCGTCCCCTCTGGTGTGACGCCAGCGCGGTGCACTTCCGGCTCGCATTCCGTCTGCGTCGAGCGATCGTCATGAGCAACGCGAGACGGGGATGCAGCTTGCGACGAGGGGTCGACATCGGGCACCGAGACCCGGCACCCGCTCGAGTTCCTGGCCAGGGTGCTGGTGCACATCCCGGACACGGGGCCGGTCACGACATGGTACGACGGCTGGTACGGCAATCGCCCCCGCGGCACGCGGGCGACGGCGGCGCCCGCCGCCGCAGACACGCGCCGCACGACCGTCCGGCACTCACTGCACCCCCAGGTGGTACTGCAAGCCCGGGGCGGTCTTGTCCGTCAGATGCAGGATTCGACCGCCCTTCACCACCTCGAACTGCATGAAGAACGTGTCGCTCTTCCCGCCATACCGGTTGGTCATGGTGATTTCCCAGTTGCCGCTCACCCGCCAGGCGCCTCGATAGCTGTCCTGGTAGATCTTCTGGTTCCGCACCATGCCGGTCGCCCCGGTGTGCTGCGACCGATACGTCCCATCGGGGGCGATCCAGAACTCGTGGCTCGACGCGGCGAGGTTCATTCCGGCATAGTTGCCGGTCTGCACGTAGTACATCTGCGCGGACGCCGCGGACGATTCGCTCCAATACCCCGCCAGGTCGCCCGGCGCGACGGCGAACTTGTTGTAGTTGATCAGGCGCTCCACATCGGCCGCCCTTGGAAAGGCCGCGTAGTACGTTGGCTTGTCCGGCGCCATCACCAGGATGCTGAGCGCCCCGCCGGTGTTGAGGCTCACGGACATCGCCGCGAAGGCACGCTTCCCGGTCGCCCGCTCGGTGACGTCCCCCTCGACGTACTGCAGCGGCGGGTAGCTCGATTCCTCCGGCCGCCGGTTGGCGTTCTGCAGGTCGAAGCGCGGGCGCCCGTCGCGGTTCCAGAAATAGTCGAGGACCTCCGTCACCGGCGGACGCATCTGGTCGGTCATGACGACCCGATAGAAGAGGTACGCGGTGATCGCCCCCTTCGTGACCTGCACATAGTCGGGCTGCTCCACCGCAACCCAGCCGTCGTCGAACTCGGTGCGGGTGAACTGGAAGCGCCGCGGTCCGGACGGGAGCGACGCGGAGGGCGGGGTGTTCGCGACCGGTGCAGCGGCCGCCCCCTGCGTGGGCGGCGTCGACGCCGGGGGGGTGGCCCGGGTGCCGCCCGGGGTGCCGCTCGGGGTGCCGCTCGGGGTGCCGCTCGGGGTGCCGCTCGGCGAGACATTCGTCGGCATCGTGGCTACCGCCGGCGCGCGTTGCGTCAGCTCTGCCAGGTACAACCACGTCCCGTCCTTCCCGGTGGTGAAGTTCAGGAGGAGGCGCGTGGGCCCCTTGTCGAGCCACCCCCACGTCTCCCCCTTGGGCGACGGGACGAGCGTCCACCCCTGCCCTTCCACCAGCACCTTCACGGCCGGGAAGGTCGCCGGCGCCCCGCCGATCGCCCCCAGCCGGTACACCTCGTACTTCCCGCCCAACGTCGCCCCCGCGCCTTTGGCGGTCAGGTCCATGTCGGCCTTGGCCGCCATCCGCACCACGAACCCCTTTCTCCCAGCTTGCCGATACGCAGTCCCACTGCCCCGAAGCGGGTGTTGGCCACACCAACAAGGGCACCCAATGGGACGGCCACCTGATCGGTGAGCGTCCGGTGACCCAGGAGACCACCCAGAACAGCGGATCGGCGAGCG
>JAJTGR010000105.1 GCA_021299375.1 Gemmatimonadota bacterium | reverse complement strand
CCCGTGGGGGGAGCGATGCCGGCGCGGGCCAATCCGTCGCGCCGGTGGGACGGCCGCCCACGCCGACGGTCCCCGCGTGGTGGCGGGGCGTCCGGGCCGACCGCAGGGGACCGGCGGCGCGTCGGCGAACGGGCGTGGGGCGCGTGACGCCCCCCGGCTCGCGGGGGCCCGCGTCGATGGGGGGCTCCGCGGCCCGGCGTGCGCCGCACGGGAGGCGTGGGTCCGGAGGTGGGTGAGGATCTGGTCGATCACCGACGGCTGGGTGATGAAGGCGACGATGCGCATGGCGCCGTGGCAGCTGGGAAGCACCGTCTCCAGGACCGCGGTCCGTCGTGCAGCTCGAAGGTCACCTCACGGACGTCGAAGAGCCGCGACTGCAGGGCGACATGCGACCAGTGAATCCGGCGCCGTTCGTGACGAACCATGATGATCACGCGCTCGTGCGGACCGGCATGATGCTCGTCACGCCGACGCTGGTCCCGGCTCCTCCCCGGCGGCGCTAGCGTCCGTGGCGCGTCTCCCCACGCCACCGCCGCACCCCGAAGTACAGTGCCGTCGCCGCCACGGCCCCCAGCGTGTCCGCCAGCATGTCCTTCTGCGCATCCCAGATGTCGCCCTGACTGCCGAGGAACGCCGCGCCCGAGGTGCCGCCAGCGGTGACGGCGTAGATCCACTCGATGAGCTCATAGCCCATCGCCACGAAGGCGATGGTGAAGATCGGGAACAGCGCCAGCAGCACGCGTGTGTTCACCAGCTTGCGCACATCGAGCAGCTCGGCCAGCGCGAACGCATAGAACCCCACCGAGAAGTGCGCCACCCGGTCGTAGTGGTTGCGCTCGAAGCCGAAGAGGTCGGTGACGAAACCGAACGGCACGCGCTCGAAGGTGTAGTGCCCGCCGATGGTGTGCAGGTACAGGAGCACGCACATGAGCGCGTAGGCCAGCGCGCTGAAGCGCACCCGCCGCCACCAGAGCACGACCAGCGTGGCCGCCACCAGCACGATGGGGATGTTCTCCGCCCACCACGTGGCGCGGTCGTACGGGCGGAGGCCGCACACGATGAACAGGGCCACATAGCCGGCGAGCAGCAGGGCGGGCATGCGGGAGGACACGCTACGGCACCACCTTCCCGCCGCTCCGCGCCTTCACGAACTCCACCCACAACCGCGTCCGCTCCAGCTGCATCACCGGGTCGGTGGGGTTGTGCGTGCGCCCGGGGAAGCCGAGGAACCTGGACTCCACGCCCAGGTCCTGCAGCGCGCGGTACAGCGCCAGCGCCTGCGTGGGCGGCACACGGAAGTCCTCCATGTGCGACATGATGAGCGTGGGCGTGCGCATGTTGCGCGCGTAGGTGATGGGCGACTGCGCCACCAGCTTGCGGCGGCCGGCCTCGGTCCACGGTGAGCCACCGGTGAGGTAGCGCCAGTTCACGTTGCCGTCGGCGAGGTTGTACTGATCCTCCCAGTCGGTCACCGGCGCGCCGGCCATCGCGGCGGTCCACTCGGCGGGATAGTTGCCGATCATCCACGACGTCATGAAGCCGCCGTACGACCAGCCGGTCACCACCGTGCGTGTGCGATCGACATACGGCCTGCTGCGCAGCATGGTCACGCCACGCATCACGTCGCGTCCGGGGCCGGCGCCGGCATCGCCGGCAATGGCCGCCTGAAACGCGTTGCCCAGGTTGTCGCTGCCGCGATAGTTGGGCTCGAACACGATGGCGCCGTCGGCAGCCATGAGCTGCGACAGCGCCGAAAAGCCCTGCTTGGATGACGCCGTGGGGCCGCCGTGAATGTTCAGCACCAGCGGATAGGTGCGGCTGGCGTCGAAGTCGGGCGGATACGTCAGCACGCCGTCGGCCTCGAAGTTGTCGGAGCGCCACGTGACACGCTCGGTGCGCCCGAACGCCACGGTGGCGGCCCAGGCATTGAAGTCCGTGAGGCGCTGTGGTGTGGCCGACGCCGACGTCATCACGTACAACTCGGCGGGCCGATGCGGCGACGTGGCGGTGAACACGAACAGCCCGTCGGCGCTGCGTTCAATGTCGGCACCGAAGCCGCCGGTGAGCACGAGGTCGCCGAGTGGCAGACGCTGGGCGGCGCCGTCGAGCGGTACAATCCACGCGGCCATCGTGGTTTGGTCGGCGGCCGCCACCAGCATGCCCGAGCCATCGGCCAGCCAGTCAGCGCGCAGGATGTGCCGGTCAAGCGCGCGCGTGACGCTGCGCGGGGCGCCTCCGGCTACCGGCACCGTGTACACCTCGGTCACGAACCCGCCCTCGCGATTGCGGTCGCGCGGCTGCAGGTACGCGAGGGTGCGGCCGTCGGGCGACCAGAGCGCGAACCGTTCGAAGGTGCGGTTGCCGGTGAGTGCGCGCACGTCGCCCGTGGCGACGGTGACCACGGCGATCTGCGTGGAGTCGTTCTTGCCGGTCTGTGGGGCCACAGTGCGGGTGAAGGCGATCTGCGCGCCATCCGGCGACCAGCTCAGTGGCGACGGCCCGCCACCCGGGGGCAGGCTGAACTGCAGCGTCCATGTGCCGCTGGTGACGCGCGTGGCCGCGCCACCGGTGGCGGGCACCGTCCAGATGTGCTGCGGCCGCAGCGTGCGCCGCAGGAAGATGTCCTGCGCCCCCACGTCGAAGGTGGTGACGAAGCGCGCTTCGCCCTCCTTGCGCGGTTCCTCGTCGGTGGCAGCGAAGGCCAACGCGGCACCATCGGGGCGCCAGCTGAAGTGTTCGACCGCCGTGGGGTGCGACGTGACCTGCCGCGCCTCGCCGCCGCTGCCGGGCAGCACCCACAGCTGGTTGCGTCCCTCCGCGTCGGGCGAGAGAAACGCGAGCGCCCGTCCCGCCGGCGCCCACTGGGGTTGCGAGACGCTCGTGCGCCCCGGGGTGAGCAGCTCCGGCGTGCCGTTCGGCAGCGCGACGCGCCAGAGCTGCGACTCGCTGCGGTTGGCCGCGTAGTTGGGGCGCGACACCACGAAGGCGGCGCTGCGTCCATCGGCCGACAGCGTGGGGCTGCCCACGCCCACCACGCGACGGGTGTGCGCGAGCGTGAATCGCTCCTGCGCTGGCAGGGTGCGCGGCGCTGCCAGCGACACGGTGAACGGCACCAGCAGCGCGGCGGCCAGACGGAAACGGACGGACCAGGTACGCATGGTGAGCTCGGGGAGGAGGATGCCGAGACGTTACGCGCTGGTCGGGACGGTGGCGAGGGGAAAGGACGGGGAGATGGAGGGCGCGATCGGAACAGCGAGGTCGAACGCCGCTGCCCTGCGCTGCCACGATCGCATGGTTCAGCCCCCCCGGCTCACGTGGTCGGCGCGGCCACCGGCAGATGCGCAAAGGTACGCATGGTCTCGATCGCCGCCATGAATGCGCCGGCCTCCGGCATCGCCGGCATCTGGGCGGCGGCCGACTCGGCGGCCTCACGCGAGGCCCAGGTGATGTAGTCGGCAAACAGGGTCGGGGTCGACAGCCCGCGCAGCCGCTCTCCGTGCATGAAGCCCGGCAGCGTCTGGAGGGTGGCGTGCATCGCGGCCTGCCGCTCGGGAAAGCGGTCGACGGCGTCGGCCCGCACGTCGTAGACGGCGATCTCGAGGCAGTGGCTGTTGTCGGACGGTGGCTCGTGCGTGTGCTGGGACATGCGAACTCCTTGTAGAAGGTGAGTGAAGCGGGGGGACGTCGCGGCGCGCCCGACTGGTGCGCGTCCCGACGCCACACTACGATATCCGGCACCCTGACAGAAACTGTCATGAATTGTCGCCATCCTCTCACCGACCCTCATTACCGGTGTCACGCGCCGTCCGTCTCTTCGAACTCCGTGAACGGCTGCAGGCCACCGCCGAAACCACCGTGGGCGCACTCGCGGCGGAGCTGGGGGTGAGTGAGCGCACCGTCCGTCGAGATCTGGCCGCGCTGCGCGAACGTGGGCTGACCATTACCGGCGAGTCGGGCCCCGGCGGTGGGGTGCGACTGGAGGGGCGGCGCGGGCTCACCGCGGTGCATCTCGCGGTCGAGGATGTCGTGGCCCTATGGCTCGCGGTTCGCATCGCCAGGGCCATCGGCCCGCTTGTGGGGCCGCTGCCGTGGGGGCGACGGGCAGAGCGGGTGGTGCCCAAGCTACTGTCGGCGTTGCCCACCGCGCGGGCACGGGCGCTGCGGGATCTCTGTCGCCGCATCTACGTGGGGCCACCCGCCAGCGACACCGTGCGCGGTATGGCGGGGACCGGTGTACCCGAACTCCTCGGGCTCGTCGAGCGCGCGGCGTTCGAAGGCTACGCCCTGCGCTTTGCCTACCGCGATCGCAACGGGCGGGCGACTTCGCGGCACGTCGAACCGCACGGTGTGCTCATCCAACTGCCGGTGTGGTATCTGCTGGCGCGCGACGTGCCCGCGAAGGCGCTGCGCATGTTTCGCATGGATCGCATTACCACCCCGGCGCTCGATGCGCAGCACCGATTCTCGGCGGACCCGCGTGTGGTTCAGGCGCTGCTTCCCACCGAGGTCGTGTGCCGCGCGCTGGCGTAGCGACGCATCACCTCGCCGCGCGGCGCCCCGTTCAGGCGCGCTCCTCCGGATCGGCCAGAAACCACTCCACTCGGCCGCAGGTGACACACGCCAGCGTCGCTGCCGACCGATTGGCCCAGTCGAGGTTCAGAAAGGACATCCCAGCCGTGTTGAGCTGGGCGCGCCCTTCCACGAACAGGTCACCGCGGCAGTGGGCGCACCGCACGGGGAGCCCGGCCACTTCGAACTTGTCCCCGTCGGGACCCCTCGCCAGCGACGAGGCGCTGGCGGCGAGCATGCTGAACAGCTTCTTCATGGTGATGACCGGTGTGGCACGTGTGCAGCGTCTCCGAGTGGCGCGGGCCGCGCCTCCCACTCGGTACGAAGCACGCCGTACCACACTTCGTCAATCAGCTCGCCGCGGGTGAGGCGATACCGCGGCACCGCGCCCTCGCAGGGCCAGCATCGCTGACACGAACTGCACGGGGTTCGTCCGTGTGTTGGGCAAGGGGACGGGCAGATACTGGCTCCACGCCTCATCGGTGAAATCTGCGGAGGACGACGTTGTGGCTCATGACGTGTGCCCTCCGGGTTCCCATGGTGGGTGTTCCGGAACCATAGGCGACGGCGCCGGGTGCAGCCAGCTACTCGCCACTCCGGTCCAACACCCATATTGGGGACATGGCCAACCGCTGGATTGTCGACATGCACCACTTCCTCGGCGATGATGGACTGCCCGCCGTTCGTCGTGGGACGCTGGTGTCATTCCTGGGTGCCATCGTCGAGTCGGTGTCGGCGGTACAGGGCACCGAGGCGTCCATGGTCGACGTGCGCTGTCGCCGTCGCCCGCGGCATCAGCCATGCGCCGGCGTCATCGACGCCTTCGAGGAACCGGACTCCGACGCGATCATCTGGTACTGCCCGGTGTGCGGCGACGAGGGGTACATCGCCAATTGGATGGGCACCCCATGGGATTGTCGTCCCGCGCGCGCGGCACGACCGGTGTATGGCGAAGCAGCCGGCACACTGCACTTCTCACCGGCCGCCGAACGGGCGTGGCAACGACTGGACGGCACCTTACGCGTCCGGCTCCTCAACGACGTCTTCTGTGTGCATTGCCTCGGTGGGTCTTCCATGGCGCTGGAGCATGCCACGGTGAAGGGGCACGAACTCGTGCTGCACGGCACGTGCACTGCCTGCGGTCATGCGGTCGTTCGCGTGGTGGAGGACGCGGGGTAGTGGACGCCGCCGGCCGATGCCCTCCCCCATCTTCTTCCCCAACGCCGCGGCGTTCCGCGCCTGGCTCGAGGCCCACGCCGCCACCGCCACGGAGCTGGTCGTGGGCTACCGCAAGGTGGCCACGGGCATGCCGAGCATGACGTGGTCGGAATCGGTGGACGAAGCGCTCTGCTTCGGGTGGATCGACGGCGTGCGCAAGCGCATCGATGATACGTCGTACCAGATCCGCTTCACACCGCGGCGCCCCACGTCCATCTGGAGTGCGGTGAACATCGCCAAGGTGGCGCAGCTGCAGGCCGATGGGCGCATGACGCCCGCCGGTATGGCGGCCTTCGAGCAGCGCACGCAGGCGAAGTCGAAGGTGCATGCGGAGCTGCTGTGGAGCAACGAGGAGTACCGGCTCAAGGGGGCGGACACCGATCGCGGCGAGATCTTCATCCGCTGGGGGCCGCCGGATGACATCTCCACGCTCGATCAGACCACGCTCGCGTGGATGTATCGACGCGTCGGCCTGCATTTCGTGTTCGTGCACCCGCCGATCCTGGGGGTGGCCCATCTCCAGCCGGGCCATCGGAGCTACATGCTGGAGCCCAACCGGGCGCGGCGCCCGGCGCTCTGGGAGAACGTGCCGCTGCTGCGCCGCGGCCTCGACACGATGGCGCTGCAGGTCGCGTGCTTTCGCGGAAGCGCCGACTCCATCGACGTGGCGGTGTAGGCCGGCATTCGTGCTGGTGCGTTGCGCGCCGGACTGCCCACCGACACGAGCTTCCTTAAGTCGGGCGTCTTCGCCGTCGACGGCGCCGGGCGCACACTGTCGCGTCTCACCGGCGTGCTGCGCACCGGGGAGATGGACACGCTGGCGTGGAACGATCAGCGCTGGCGCCTTCGCACCTCGGCCCGCGCGGCCTACCTTCGCGTGGAGGCGCTCGACCCCGACGCGGAACGGGTGGCCCGCGGCCTGCAGATGCTGGATGGGTTCCCGCTGTCCGGCTTCGGCAGCAGCGACGTGCTGCTCGGCACCCGCATCACCGCCCCCGCCGCCCTCGATCGGGTGCGCTGGAGCGAGTTCACCATCGAGCCACTGCGCGGCAACAGCGTACGCCGCGGGCAACCGATCGACCTGTTGTGGGAGGTGTACGAGCCCGAGCCCGTAGACGGAACGGCCCGCTATCGCGTCTCGATCGTGGTGCAGCGCATCGAGCGCAGTGGACCGGTCGGCGTGCGTGCGCGTGTGGTCGGCACCCTGCGCGACGCCGTGATGCGCAAGAGCGGCGGCACCGATCGCGTGGCCGTGGAGTACGACCGCGTGGTGCCCGCGAGCTCGGTGCGCACCGAGAGCCTGCGCCTCGATCTCGGATCGGCGCGCGGCGGCCGCCATCTGCTCACCGTGACCATGCGTGACCTCAACAGCGACCGCACCGTGTCTCGGCAGCGGGAGGTGTCGATCAACTGAGTACCTGCGGGGCGCAGGACGCAGCGGTACACACCGCGTGGTTCACCCCACCGGCACCGCGCGCCGGCCCAGCGGTGCAAAACACACGGCGGCGAGTCGGAAGTGCGCGAAGCCGAAGGGAATGCCGATGATGGTGACGCAGTAGCCAATGCCCGCGATGACGTGCGCCAGCCACAGCCACCACCCCGCGAGGATGATCCACAGCAGGTTGGCAAGCGAAGTGCCCGGGATGCGTCGCTCGCCCACGATATGGGCGTCCACCAGCGTGCGCCCGAATGGAAACGCCGCAAACACGGCAATGCGCGCGGCGGCCACCGCAAACGGCACCCCCACCACGGTGAGCGCGAGCAGCAGCGCCGTGACCAGCCATGCCAGGCCGGCCACGGCCCCGCCACCGATCACGAACCAGAGAATATTGAGGAGGAGCGTCATGGAAGCCCGTACGAGTGGCGACGCTCAGGAGTTTTGACGCGGGCAGGCGGGGATCAACGCCCCATCCCCCGCCATCCCCCACGCTCGCGCGTTCACACCAGCCTAGCTCACATCCCGCTCGAACGCCGCATCGAAGCGCACGTCGCTCGGCGGGAAGTCCACCGCCTTCACGCGCGCACACGCCTCGCGGGCGCCGAACTCGCGGTCCATGCCGATGTCCTCCCACTCCACCGACAGCGGCCCCGTGTAGCCCACGCGGTTGAGCGCCCGCACGATCCCTTCGAAATCCACGCGCCCGCGGCCGATGCTGCGGAAATCCCAGTGCCGGTCGCGGTGCCCGAACTCGAGGTGGCCGCCGAACACGCCACTGCGCGTGGGACGGTCGCTCCACCACACGTCCTTCATGTGCGCGTGATAGATGCGGTCGCCGAAGGTCTCGATGAACGCGAGATAGTCCACCCCCTGATACGCAAAGTGCGACGCGTCGAAGTTGAACCCGAACGCCGCGCGCCCACCCACCGCCGCTACCGCCCGCTCGGCCGACGAAATGTCGAACGCGATCTCGGTGGGGTGCACCTCGAGCGCGAAACGCACCCCCACCTCGTCGAACGTGTCGAGAATGGGGTGCCAGCGGTCGGCGAAGTCGCGGAAGCCCGCGTCGATCGCCGACGGCGACACCGGCGGAAACGAGTACAGCAGCGGCCAGATGCTCGAGCCGGTGAAACCGGGCACCACCTTCACGCCCAGCGTCGCCGCCGCACGCGCCGTGCGCTGCATCTCCTCCGCGGCGCGGCGCTGTACCCCGTCGGGCGAGCCGTCGCCCCACACGCGCGGCGGCACGATGGCCTGGTGGCGCGCATCGATACGATCGCACACCGCCTGCCCCACGAGATGGTTGCTGATGGCGTACACCGCGAGCCCGTGCTGCGCGAGCAGGTCGCGCTGCCGCTCGACGTAGCCGTCTTCACTGACGGCCCGCTCCACGTCGAAATGGTCGCCCCAGCAGGCGAGTTCGAGGCCATCGTAGCCCCACGCGGCGGCCTTGGCGGCGAGCGTGGCGAGCGGCAGGTCGGCCCACTGGCCGGTGAACAGCGTGACGGGACGTGTGCGGGTCGGCGACGACATGGCAAAGAGAGAAGTGGTGAAAAACGAGCCCACGAAAAATGAATCGGACGCGCGCCCACGGCACGCGTCCGACATCACTCGAATCACTGCGCCGAGCGCACTCTCACCCCGGTGGCACGTACGACGCATCCACCCAGTGGCCGCCGCTCCCCACCTCCCCGCCGCTGCGGAGCGCCGTCTCGATGAAGTGCACGCCCATCGCGCCGTCGAGCACCGTGGGGAAGTCGAGATCGGCCGGGTCGGGTTCCTCGCCGGCCACGCGGGCCGCAATCGTGCGCAGCGCGTTGCCGTACACGGTGGCGAACGCCTCGAAGAACGCCTCCGGGTGCCCCGACGGCAGGCGCGCCGCCCGCTGGGCCTCGGGGTGCAGGTAGCCGCTGCCGCGCGTGAGCACCTGCATGGGACCATCGGCGGGGCGCAGCAGCAGACGGTTCGGGTCCTCCTGCGACCACTCCAGCGACCCCTCGCTGCCGTACACGCGCAGGCTGATGCGGTTCTCCTCGCCGGTCGCCACCTGCGAGCAGTGCAGAATGCCGCGCAGCCCGCTCTCGTAGCGCAGCAGCAGGTTGGCATCGTCGTCCACGCGCCGGCCGGGAATGACCGTGCCCACGTCGGCCAGCAGGCGCGTGATGCGCTGCCCCGTGACGTAGCGCGCCAGCTGTTCGGCGTGCGACCCGATGTCTCCCAGCGCGCCGGCACCGGCACGTGCCGGATCGGTGCGCCAGTCGGCCTGCTTCTGCCCCGTGGCCTCGAGTGCCGTGCCCAGCCACCCCTGCGTGTACTCCACCACTACCTTGCGCAGCGTACCCAGCGCGCCGGCCGCGATCATGGCCCGCGCCTGCTTCACCAGCGGATAGCCCGAGTAGTTGTGCGTGAGCGCGAACGTCACCCCGTGTTGCGCCACCAGCCGGCACAACGCCTCGGCGTCAGCCAGCGTGGTGGTCATGGGCTTGTCGCAGATCACGTGAAAGCCACGCGTGATGAACGCCTGCGCCACCGCGTAGTGCAGGTGGTTGGGCGTCACGATCACCACCACATCGATACGGTCACCCGGCGCCCGCGCCGCCTCGCCCTCGGCCATGGCCTCGTAGCTCGGGTAGCAGCGCGCCGGATCGAGGTGCAGTGACCGGCCGTGCGCCAGCGACTTCTCCGCATCGGAGGAGAAGGCGCCGGCCACCAGCTCGGCCAGTCCGTCCAGCTCGGCCGCCCGACGGTGGACCGCGCCGATGAACGCGCCCGGCCCACCGCCCACCATGCCGTAACGGACCTTCCGATTCAACGGCATCGTGCTCACTCAGCTCGCGATCTTCTTCTTGGCCTGGTTGATCTTCTCCAGGTACTTCTTGAAGAACTGCTTCTGCATGTCGTTCATGTCGATCTCGCGCCCCTGGATGTACGACTGGATGATATTCGTCGTCATGTCGAGCGGCGTGCCGGTGGTGATCACCAGCGTGGCTTCCTTGCCCACCTCGAGCGACCCCACCTTGTCGGCCACGCCCATGAACTCGGCGGCGTTGATCGTCACCGCCTTGAGCGCTTCCTCTTCGGGCAGACCGAACGCCACCGCCACCCCCGCGTCCCACGGCAGGCGATAGCTGTACAGCGCGTCACCATCGCCGGCGATGGCGAACTTCACCCCGGCCTTGAAGAGCGCCGCCGGCGTGGCGTAGGCCTCGTCGTAGGCATCGTCGCTGCGCGACGGGGCCGACATGGTAGCGGTGAGAATCACCGGCACATTCTCGGCCTTGAGACGCGGCGCCACCTTGATAGCGTTGCGCCCACCCCGAATGACCAGCTTGATCCCTTCCTGCCTGGCCCAGGTCATGGCGTCGTTCATCTGCGCCTCCCCGTCGGCCGCCACCACCACCGGAATTTCGCCGTTGAGCGCCGGGATCATGGCGGCAAAGCGCGCGTCGGTGCGCACGGTCTGGCCGGCCTTGAGTGCGTCACGGTAGGCCCGCGCCTCGCCGAAGAAGTTGCGGATCTCCTCCACCTGCTCGGCGTACGTCTTGGGGGCCTGCTGGGGGCGGCCACCGAAGCCCGGCGGCGGGCCGCCGCCGAAGCGGCGCGGCCGAGCGTTGGGGTCGGGCCAGTTCACGTTGAGCGCCGCGGCGCTCTTCATGCTCATCTCCTCCCACGTCCACCCTTCGAGCGAGATCGCACTCGACAGGCCGGAGATGAGCCCGCCCCCCGGCGTGGCGAAGGCCACCAGCACCCCCGCATTGCGCGTGGTGCCGATGTGCCGGCTCTCCACGTTGATGGCCACGTCGGGGCGCACGTTGGGATTGAAATCACCGAGTTCGTTGACGTCGTTGGAGACATCCACGGCGCCGATCTCGCTGATGCCCACGGTGCTATAGGCATCGATAAGCCCCGGGTAGATGTGCTTGCCGGTGACATCCACCACCTTGGCGCCGCGCGGCGCGGCGACCTCGGGGCCACCGATCGCGGTGATCTTGCCACGCTCCAGCACGATCGTGCCGTTGGTGATGGTCCCCTGGGTGACGGTGTGGATCGTGGCACCCTTGAGCACCACCGGCGCCTCCTGCGGCGCGGTGGGAATGACCACCTGCGCGTGCGCCAGCGCCGGCGCGGCGGCGGTGGCCGCGAGACCGGTCACCACCAGCGCGGCGGTGAGCGCGGCGGCGCGGGCCGCGTGACGCAATGGGCTTCGCGTAGCGCGCGTGAGCGTGTGAGACATGGTGTGCATCCCGTAGAAAGTGTGCCTCTGCATGATCAGCGGCATGTTCAGTTGCTCCCCGGGCCGCGGCCACGCGCCGGGGCAGTACCGGCAGCCGGCGCGGCGTCGGCGCTGGCTGCGATCACAGCCTGGATGAGCTGGGCGCGCTGCTTCGCGACATCGTCACGCAGCACCTTGTCCTCGTCCAGCGAGAAGTAGCGGCGGCCGTCCACCCACGTCTGCTCGGCCTTGGTGAACTGCGAGAGCGGATAACCGTTCCAGATCACGAAGTCGGCATCCTTGCCCGGCTCCAGCGACCCGATACGCTTGTCGATGGCAATGGCCTTGGCGGCGTTGATGGTCACGGTGCTGAGCGCGTCGATTTCGTTCACGCCGCTGCGCAGCAGCTTGCCCGCTTCCCAGTTCATGCGGGTGGAGATCTCGTTGTCGTCGGAGTGCAGCGACGTCACCACGCCCGCCTCGAGCAGCAGCTTGGCGTTGTAGCTGGTGGCATCGTAAGCCTCGAGCTTGAAGGCGCCCCAGTCGCTCCACACCACGGCGGCCACACCCGACTTCTTGAGCTCATCGGCGATCTTGTACGCCTCCACGCCATGCTGCAGCGTCTGCACGCGGAAACCGAACTCCTCGGCCAGTCGCACCAGCGCTAGGAACTCGTCGCCGCGATAGCCGTGCGAGCTCACCAGCAGCTTCTGATTGAGAACGTCGAGAATGGCTTCCATGCGCAGGTCCTTGCGCGGCGGCAGCCCGGTCCTGGTCTTCTCCCAGGCCTTCCACTCCTTCTCGTAATCACGCGCGGCGAGGAAGTGGTCGCGGATGATCTCCTGCACACCCATGCGCGTGTTGGGGTAGCGGTTGGGCGCGCGCTTGGGGTTCTCACCCAGCGCGAACTTCACCGTGCGCGGGGCGTTCTCGATCTTGTACTCGTCGGGGAGCGAGCCCCAGCGGATCTTCACGAACACGTTCTCGCCGCCGATTGGGTTGGCCGAGCCGTGCTTGATCATGGTGGTGGTGAGCCCACCGGCGAGCTGGCGGTAGAACCAGATGTTGTTGTGCGTGATGACATCGCCCATCTGCACTTCGGGGACGATGGCGAAGCCGCTTTCGTTCAGGCTGCTCACACCGCCGTGGGTGTGCGGATCGATGAGCCCCGGGGTGACGTGCTTGCCGGTGGCGTCGATTTCCACCGCGCCGGCGGGGGCGGCGAGCTTCTGCCCCACGCGCACCACCTTGCCGTTCTGCACGAGCAGGTCGGCGTTCTCAAGCTTGCCCTGCGGGCCCGATGTCCACACGGTGGCGTTGCGCACGATGACGGCGGCCGGCTGGGCCGGCGCCGCGTTGCGGCCGAACTCCATGCTGGGGCGGATGAACGGCAGGTCGAGCTTGGGCACCTTCACCGCCACGGCGCCGCGGGCGGCGCCCTGGAACTGCTCGGTGCGAGTGCCGGTGTAGCTGGCGTCGGTGCCGGTGGGCAGCGACATGGTGCCGAAGAACTCCTCACCGCGCACGGCGCCGGCCAGCAGCACCGAGCCTTCGAGCCCCACCTGTTCACCGTTGAAGGTGGCTTCGAGGCGCCCCGTTTCGGCGATCACGCGCACGCCGGTGAGCGTCACCGGGCGGCGGTTGGGCATCTCGATGGTGCCGCGAATGCGATTGAGCGGCCCTTCGAGGCGCAGCGTGGCGCTCTTGAAGGTGCCCGCGTCGTTGGAGGCAATGGTCCACGTGCCGCGCGGGTCCACCTGCGGCGGGCGCGTCACGCCATAGCGCGTACCCTGCACCCACACGTCGCGGATGCTCGCCTCTTCGGTGAACAGGTCGCCTTCACTCACCACCAGGTTGGCCACTTTGCCCACGGCGATGGTGCCGTGCGTCTTGTCGAGACCGAGGATGCCGGCGGGCACGGTGGTGAGGGCGGCGAGTGCCTTGTCGGGGGCGAGGCCGCGGGCCACCGCCACGCGCAGGTTGGGGAAGAACTGATTGAGCGACGACAGCCCGTCGGCGGTGATGGCGAACGGAATGTTGTTGCCGGCCAGCTGCGCCGGGTTGGTGGGCGCAAGGTACCAGTGGCGCAGGTCGCCGAGCGAGACGTTGTCGGCCGCTTCGGGGTTGCTGATGGCCGGCGCATCGGGGAAGGCGAGCGGCACGATGAGCGGCTGCGTGCGCGACTTGAGCACGTCGATGAGGCGATACTCCTGGCCGTTGCCGCGGAACCACGGCGTGAGCTTGTAGTCGCTGGCGAGCTTGTAGGCGCGCAGGTACTCCTCTTCGCTGTCGGTCTGGAAGAGCACCGGCTGCTGGCCCTTCACCGCCTTGCCGAGGGCGGCGAGCGCCTCGCTCGTCTCGGGGGGCAGCATGCTGCGGCCGCTCGTTTCATAGGTGTTCCACGCCCGCATGTACCACTCGGCATCGAGCAGCGTCTGCTTCATGAGCGCCGAGGTGCCCATGGTGGAATTGGGGTACGTGCCGCCGAGGGCGAAGGAGCGCGAGAAGCCCACGCTCTGGGCGAGGTCGGGGCGCAGCACGCGTTCGCGCACTCCGGCGTCGCCGAGGTGCACCACCGAGGCGGTGCCGCGGAAGATGCCCTGGCGGGGCACGGCGAGGGCGGCGCCGAAGCCGAGGGAGCGGAGCGAGGTGCGGCGGGTGGTGTCGTCCTTGGCGTTGGCGGTGGTGCTGAACCAGGCGCGCACCTGCGGATTCCAGTGTGTGGGGCCCACGTCGCCGCCCTGCTGGGGGGCATCGCCGCCGAGGTCGGCGTGGGCGTCGATGAAGCCCGGGTAGACCGTGAGGCCCTTGAGGTCCCAGACGCGGGCGCCGGCCGGGGCGGCCGCATTGGCGCCGACGGCGGTGACGATGCCGTTGCGGATGACGATGGTGGCGTTGTCGAGCACCTGGCCCGGGGCGGTGACCACGCGGGCCCCGACGAGGGCATGGAAGCCGGTGCCATTGGCGCGGAGGCCGGTGACCGGTTCGGTGCGGGTGGCTTGCTGGGCCCCGAGGGTGCCGGCGGCGCTACCTGTGGCAGCGGCGAGCACGGCGAGGCGCCGCAGGGAACGAACGAGATTCACGAAAGGCTCCTGGGACGGCGGTCGCGAGGCGACCCCGTGTGTGGCGGAGGTGGGACGGGTGGGGCGGGTGGCGGACGGCGCGACGCGGCGCCGGCTGTCGTGAGGAACGATGCGGCCGGGTGCGTGAGATATCAAACGGATGAGGGGGGTGGGGCGTTCGGGGGGGCGCTGTCCGGTTGGGGATCAGGCGCGGAGATGGCCGATGGCGGCCTGGCCGCAAGTGGCGCGCGTGGTGGCTGCCGTTGCGGGGGTCTTGGCGCGATTGAACGTTAGACTGCATTCTCCGCAGCCTAATCCGGCTGGCGCGCCGCCCGTTATCTTTCTCTAGTTGCTTTGTTGGCAACGTGATGCGCGGCTGCGCCCTTCGCGGGCGCCCGCGGGATAGACTGCAGAAACCCGCAGTGTAACGCGTGGTCTGCAGGGATCGCCTGCAGGCTAATCCGCGTTATGTCGCATCGGCCACCAACCCAAGCCGATAGATCGGTGCATTCGTCGATGAAGTGGTATTGGGGAACGGCGGCAAGGTCGAGCGGGACCACGGACGGCGCGTGTCCGCTGGTCGCATCCGCCAAGGGGTACCGGG
>JAJTGR010000102.1 GCA_021299375.1 Gemmatimonadota bacterium | reverse complement strand
TTGCCGTGGCCCAGACGCCCCGCCCGAGTCAGGGCACCGTCCTGTCGCTTGCCGATGCGCTGACCCTCGCGCGCCGCAATAACCCCACCCTGCAGAACGCCGTGAACGCCCGCCGGACAGCCGCCGCGAGCGTTCGCGCGGCCAACGGCGCCTTCTTGCCGAATCTCAACACGAGTTTCGGTGGCGGCTATCGCGAAGGCCGCCAGACCTTCTTCCAGGGCCAGGGGTTCGGCTCGACCAACGATCAGCTCTCCACTGATGCCAGCGCGTCGGCGAACCTCAGCCTGTCGGTCGCCACGGTGAACGACCGGCGCGCCGCCAAGGCCGACCAGGAGGCCACCGAGGCCGACATCGTGGCCGCGGAGCAGCGGGTCCGCAACGACGTCACGACGCAGTATTTGGCGGCCCTCCAGCAGCAGGCGCGTGCCGCCCTCCAGGACTCACTGGTGGCAACCACCGCGCTCCAGCTGCAGCTGGCGCGGGCCCGCCTGCAGGTGGGCTCGGTCACCCAACTCGATGTGCAGCGCGCCGAGGTCGCCGACGGGCAGCAGCGCGTGGCCGCGCTCAACGCTCGCAATCAGGCCGCCATCGAGCTGGTGCGGCTCTTCCAGCAGATTGGCCTCGCCCCGGACCTCACAGTCCGGCTCGACCCCGCCCTGCCCCCCACCCCATCGGTCGACCTGCAGCAGATTCTCGACAACGCCCGGCGGTCCAACCCGGCGCTGGGCGCCCTCAAGGCCCGCGAGGAGTCGGCGCGCCGCGGGGTCGCATCGGCCCGCGGCAGCTACTTCCCATCGCTATCACTGCAGGCGGGTGTCTCGGCATTCACCAACCGCTTCACGAACACCAACCAGCTCATCGCCCAGGGACAGTCCTCGGCCGTCACGGCCCGGAGCTCCTGCATTCGCAGCGAGGAAGTCCGTGCCCGCGTCGGCCTGTCGAACAACCTGGCCGGGTGCGAGCTGATTGCGTTCACGCCGGCCCAGGAGCAGGCCATTCGCGATTCGCAGGGCAAGTACCCCTTCGACTTCACGCGAAACCCGTACAACCTCTCCGCCAGCTTCTCCCTGCCGGTCTTCAACGGCTTCCGCCGTGAACAGCAGGTCGAGCAGGCGCAGGTCCAGCGTCGCAACGCGGAGAACAACGTGCGGGCGCAGGAGCTCCGCCTCTCCGCCGACGTCACCGCTGCCTATCTCAGCTACAGCACTGCGCAGCAGACCGTGGCGCTGCAGGAGCAGAACGTCCAGACGGCGCGGTCGGCCCTGACTCTGGCGCAGGAACGCTACCGGGTCGGCTCGATCAGCATCGTCGACCTCGTGTCGGCGCGCGGCGACTACGAGCGCGCCGAAACCGATCGCATCACCGCCATTTACGACGTGCAACGGGCCTTCGCGGCGCTGGAAAACGCCGTCGGTCGCCCCCTCCGCTAACCGAGACCAGTCATGACCAAGACCGCCAAGTTCGGCATCGCGGGTGTCGTCGTCGCCGTCGTCGCCGGCCTCGCCGTCGTCGCCGCCAAGAAGAATTCCACCAAACCGGTCGATGTGCGCACGGAGGCCGTCGAGGCCCGTGATCTCGTGGCCTCCGTCACCGCCAGCGGCCAGATCCAGCCGCGTACCAAGGTCGATGTCTCCGCCGACGTCACCGGCAAGATCGTGCGGCTGTCGGTGAAGGAAGGCGACCTGGTGAAGAAGGGACAGTTCCTGCTCCAGATCGACCCCGAACAGCCCACCGCCGCCCTCCAGCGCGCCGAGGCCGCGCTCGCCTCGGCGCGCGCCCAGTCGGCCCAGGCCAAGGCCAACCTCATCCAGGCGCAGCGCAACTACGAGCGGTCGAAACAGATCAAGCAGCAGACGCCCAACCTCGTCAGCGACGAACAGCTCGAGCAGCTCAAGACGCAGTGGGAAGTCAACCAGGCGCTCGCCGAAGCCGCCACCTACTCCGTGGAGCAGGCCCAGGCCTCGGTCCGTGATGCCCGCCAGGCGCTCAATCGGACGACGATCATCGCGCCCATGAGCGGCAAGGTCACGCGCCTGAACGTCGAGGAAGGCGAAACGGCCATCATGGGCACGCTGAACAAGGACGCTGCCACGCTGCTCACCATCAGCGACATGAGCATCCTCGAAACCAAGGTGAAGGTCGACGAGACCGACGTGGCGCGCATCAGCGTAGGTGACTCCGCCGTCATCCAGATCGACGCCTTCCCCGACACGACCTTCGTGGGCCGCGTGGTCGAGATCTCCAACAGCTCGGTCAACCGGACGGCCGCCGCGAGCTCGGGCGACCAGGCCATCGACTACGAAGTCCGCGTCCAGCTCACCAACCCGCCGGTGGACACCCGCCCCGACTTCTCGGCGACCGCCAAGATCGTCACCGCCACGCGCACCAGGGTGCTCAGCATCCCGATCATCGCCCTCACCGTGCGCGAGAACGAGGCGCTGCCCGCGGGCGACTCGGCCGTGACCGTAGGGCGCAAGCCGGCCAAGGAAGTCGGCAAGCGCGATGTCGAGGGCGTGTTCATTGTCGGCGCCGACAACAAGGTCACGTTCCGCCCGGTCAAGGTCGGCATTGCCGGCGAGCGCCACTTCGAGGTGCTCGATGGGCTCAAGGCCGGTGAGACGATCGTGGCCGGCACCTATCAGGCGATTCGCGAACTCAAGGACGGGGCCCTGATCAAGGCCACCAAGGCCGACGAGAAGAAGCCGGCCTCCGGGACCAAGTCATGAGCGCGGTCGACATCGGGCTGAGTACGGCGGCCGAGCGCCTCGCCGTCACCAGCGCGCCAGGCACGGCCCCGAGCAAGGACTGGGTGATCGTCAGCCGTCAGCTCAAGCGGCAGTACGACATGGGCGGCGAAATCGTGCGCGCCCTGCGCGGTGTCGACGTCGCCATCCGGCGCAACGAGTATGTGGCCATCATGGGGCCATCGGGCTCGGGCAAATCCACGCTCATGAACCTCATCGGCTGTCTCGACACGCCCAATGAGGGCGAGTACTGGTTG
>JAJTGR010000043.1 GCA_021299375.1 Gemmatimonadota bacterium | reverse complement strand
TCGGCCGTGCACATCTTCGAGGTGGCGACCAAGGGCGACCTCGAGATGAGCGGCTACTCGCAGAAGGTGCGCAAGATTTCCTGGAGCAGCGATGGCAAGAAGCTCGTTACCACCGGCGGAGGCTACGGCACGGTGTGGAACTTCGCCGGCAAGGGGCCAGCCGGTACGCATCCCGTGTCGCTGGCGGGGCACGTGCTGCCGCTCACCGATGTGGCGTTCTTTCACCAGGGGCTGTGGGTGGCGACCGGCGGCGAAGATGGTCAACTTCTGGTGTGGGATCTGGTGAGTTCGTCGAAGCAGGCGATGGCCGCCGGATTCATCCCCGCTCCTCTGCTTTGTCTGGCGTGGCATCCGTCGGAACGTCGCGTCTTCAGCAGTCACCAATCCGGATGGGTCGTCGGGTGGCCGGCGGTCCGATGAGGCCCTGATGCCTGTTCGTCGCTGGCTGTCGTCGGTGAGTATGCTGGGCGTCGCTGCCCTGTGCGGCGCCACACCGGTGGCCTCGGCTCAGGCAATCGGCGGACCGTCCGCGGTCGAAAGGCACGGCGAGGTGGGGCCGGCCGCTGCCGACGTCATCACCATCGATTGGCGTGTGCTGCGTACCCTCGACTTCAAGACGGGGCAGGTGAGCGATACGCTCCGATCGCTCGAGCGTCGGCTGGTGCGCCTGGCCGGCTTTGTCGTGCCTCTCGAGGACTTTCAGGAGCGCGCCAAGGAGTTCCTGCTGGTGCCCTACTTCGGCGCCTGCGTACACCTGCCGCCGCCGCCGCCCAACCAGCTGGTGTATGTGACCCTGCAGAGCACGACGCGGATATCGACGATGGAACCCGTCTGGATCGAGGGCACACTGCAGGTTATCAAATACAAGTCCGTCTACGGCGTCGCCGGCTTCCAGATGCGGGTCGACCGAATCGTCCCCTACGAAAAGACCGGCAAATGGCCCTGACCACGCGCACCCTGACTCGCTCCTTCACCGTGGGAAGCGCCCTGCTCACCCTCAGCGCACTGGGCGCGACGTCCCTGCGCGCCCAACACGTGCACGGTCAAGCCTCGCTCATCGTCGGCATGGAAGGCACCGGCGGCACGGCGGAGTTTCGCGGAGCCGGCGATGATCTCTACGGCTTCGAGCGCGCGCCGCGCACCGCCGCCGAGCGTGCCAAGCAGGAGGCCGCGCTCCAACGCCTGCGCACGCAGGGCGCGCAACTGCTGCGTTTCGATGCGACCCTTGGCTGCACCGTCGCGCCGCAGGAGGTCCGGGTGGTGGAGGAGCGGTCCGGACACGGGGAGGTCCGCGCCCAATATCGCATTGCCTGCAAGAAGCCGGTGGCCGGAAAACCGATCCGTTTCGGCTTCAGCGCCGCGTTCCCGGGGATCGACCGGGTCGCTATCCAGCTGGTGTCCGACACGGCGCAGGTGGGCGCCACCATCAGCCGCGATCGCGGCCAGGTGATTCCGTAAGTCAGTGCGATTCGGCCAGCCGAAGCTCGCCGAGAAAGCCTCGTATACCGCGCCGCACGATCGACGCCGCGTAGAGCAGCGCCACCAGCGCGACGGCAGCGACCTGCCAGGGCGTTCCCAGCTGCTCGGCATCGATCGCCGGCTGCGAGGCACCGAGCGAGGGCAGAAACAGATTGGTCAGCCACCCGAGCACGACCGCGCTCACGCTCATGGCCACCGCAAAGCCAATGGCGAAGCGGCGCCCATGCATGCGGGTGAGGATACCCAACGTGGCCACGTTGGTGGCCGGTCCGGTGAGCAACAGCGCCAGACCAGCGCCCGGGGAGACACCAGCGGCGACGAGCACGGCCACCAGCGGCGTCGACGCCGACGCGCAAATGTAGAGGGGCAGGCCGAGCACGGCGAACACCACGACATCGACGCCGGTCGGCAGTCGCGTCAGCCACGAGCCCTCCAGCAAGGGCATCGCAAGGGCGGCCAGAAGCAGCCCCACCAGAATCCACGGCGCGGTGTGGTCGACCATCTCACCCAACCCGATCTGCACCGCCCGGCGCATACGGTCGGGAATTGTCGGTTGGGCGGTCACCGGCGCCGCCACGGGCAAGGCGCGTCCACGGCTGCGCACATAGCGTCCCATGATCAGCGCCACCGTCAATGCGGCCGCAACGGCCGCCAGCACACGCACGACAGCGAACGGTGCGCCGAGCAGCGGAACGGACAGCAGCACCGCATCGATACCCAGTTCGGGCGTGGCCACGAGAAATGCGATCGCCGCGGTCGTGGACGCGCCTTGCTGCACGATCTGCTGGTAGAGCGGCACCACGCCGCAGGAACAGATCGGTAACGGCAGACCAACCGCCATGCCGGCCATGCCTTGCCGGAGCCGGGAACCGCGGCTCAGCCACGTCAGGCTGCTGGCGGGGAGAAAGGCATGCAGCAGCCCGGCCGCTACATAGGCCAACAGTACGGCCGGGGCGGTGTCGAGCAGGAGCGACCAGAAGGTGCGCAGGGTGCCGTCCACCGGCACCTCGACCGACGCGTCACGGCCAAGGTAGAGCGCGACGAGCAATCCGAGGCCGGCAAGCGCCCCCATACCGTTCGTCCACGGAGCGTCGCCGTGTGCGTGGTCGTGTGCGTGGTCGTGTGCGTGGTCGTGTGCGTGGTCGTGTGCGTGATCGTGCGCGTGATCGTGCGCGTGATCGTGCGCGTGATCGTGCGCGTGATCGTGCGCCGGGTGGGAGATGACATGCAGCAGCGACCCGGCCACGAGCGCCTCGAACCAGAGCGCCGCCGAGTCCGGCAGCAGCGCGAGCACGACCGGTTCGGCCGCGTAGCCAACGATGGTCGTGAGCGCCATCAACCCGAGGGCAGCCCAGGCCACGACGCGCGGCCGGTCCCGCAAGACCCACCAGACGGTGAGACTCACCGGAATCTGGTGCAGCAACACGCCGTACCCGAGCACGCTGGCCGGGTCATCTCCTGCCTGGCGGAGGGCGCTGCCGTCGAGGGCGGAGTGGACCGCCACCCCACACAGCGCGAGCAGGACGACCACCGCGTGTGTCTGGCGGGCCCCGTAGTGTAACAGGCGTTCGGCCAGCGTCGGAAGGACAAGGCCGGCGAGCATGCACGCCACCGCCACGAGATCGCGCTCGTGCAAGGCGTGCGGCACCACAGCGAAGAGGACCAGCCCGCCGATCGCGACGAGGATGAGGCCGTCGAGAAAGGCGAGCAGCTGGGTCCGATGCCCCGCCAACCACGTGATGACCGGACCGGCCGCGAGGGCACCGAGGCTGGCGGCAAGGAATGCGGGGCCCGACATGTCGGAAGATTAGCGACGCATCGGCCCGCGCTGCAATTGCACTGTCAGACGCAATTGGGACAGTTTCCCGCGTCGCCGACGACCTTCTCCACGGTCCCCACGGTGGCGAACGCCGACGGTGGGAGGCAATGGCGACCGGCGCTGGCTCGCAGCGCGGCGGACCGGCGGATTGACGGGTATTGATTAGCTATTATCATTAATTATGCCTACATCGCCCCTCGCCGTGGACATGCAAGCGCCGCAGACGATCAGCATCGGGACACGTCTTCGCGCCGTGTGGCTCGATGCCGCCGGGATCACCGTGTCTGTCATCTGCGCCATCCACTGCGCGGCCGGTGCCTTCTTTCTGGCGATGCTCGCGCTTTTCGGATTCGGACAGGCGCTGTCGGACTGGCTCGAGTGGGCTTTCCTGAGTGCGTCGCTGGTGATCGGCACCGTGGCGCTGCGCAGCGGACGCCGCGCCCATGGCCGACGGCGCCCGCTGGTGCTGTTCGGGCTCGGCATCGGTGTGCTGCTGCTCGCACGCGTCAGCGGTCTCTCGGAAACGGTGGAGCCGCTCGTGGTGGTGGTCGGTGCGGCGGGGCTCGTGGCTGCGCATGTGCTGAACTGGCGCGACGGGCGCGTCTGCGCGCCGTGCGCCACCCGCGACGCAGCGGCCACGACCTCGTGACGGACGGGCGCGCCGCCGAACGCCGGCTCCCCCTTCCTCCGAGGTTGCCATCGGCTGGGAGGCGACGGGTGGTGCGCGCACTGCAGGTGCTCGTGGTGGTGATCCTCGCCGCGTACTGGTCGGTTCGGCCCGCGCCCCTACCAACCGAGGTACTCTATGGCGCGCGCCACGCCCCGATCCAGGCGCCAGTGGCCGGCACGACAGGCGACACTGCGGCAGACGCCCCGCCTGACGAGGCTCCCGACCCGACCATACTCACCGTGGACTGGCGCCTACTGGGGCTGCTGGACTACCGCTCCACGAGCGTCCCGCCTGAGTTGGCGCGGCTGAAGGGGCGTCGCGTACGCATCCCCGGGTTCATCGTGCCGCTCGAGGATTTCCAGGAGCGGGCCAAGGAGTTCCTGCTGGTGCCCTATTTCGGCGCCTGCGTGCACACGCCGCCACCGCCGCCCAATCAGATGGTATTCGTGAAGCTGGCCGGCGGCCCGAAGTCGCTCGCGCTTTTCGACCCGGTCTGGGTGGAAGGTCTGCTCGAAGTGCAGCGGGTGAACAGCCCGTACGGGGCGGTGTCGTTCACCATGACCGGCCAGCGCATCGTGCCCTACCGCGAAGATTGAGCGGCGGACGGCGGGCGTCGCGGCGAGCTCCGACGGGCGGGCGCTCGTACCCGACGCGCGCCCGCCGACCGCGAGGCGCGATCAGGCCACCGAGGCGAGGGCCCCGTGGAAGTCGCAGTGCCCGTCGTGCGGATGATGCAGGTGTCCGTCGACGAGGTAGTCCATGTGATCGCCATGGGGCACGGGAGGGTGACCGCATCCGACGCCGTGCACGTGCGCCGCATCGTGCCCACCGCACCGGTGCGACGGCGTGCAGGCCGAGGGATTGGCGTCGGAGACATCGAAGCGATGCTCCTCGACCACGGTCCCATCCTGATGGTGCAGATGCCCGTCGTGCAGATAGTCGACGTGCCCGTTGTGCAGGACCCCGGTGTGCCCGCAACCCGGGCCGTGGGTGTGCGGATGATCGGCGTGATGTGACAAGTTGCGACTCCTGTGGAGGGCCGAGGCTGAGGATGATCCGCGGTCGCCCTCGGCGGCGCCCGCGGCGTGCGACCATGGGGCTAGCCCGCGAGCTCCGCGGCGTGGCGCAGGATGTTGCGGAGCAATTCCTGGACGTGCCCGTCCGCGAGGGTGTAGAACACGTGCTTGCCTTCGCGACGCGAGCGCAGCAGCCCTTCGGTCTTGAGCACGCGCAAGCGCTGCGAAATCGTCGGCATGGGGTCGCCGGTGATGTGCACCAGATCCGACACACACAGTTCACGCCCTTCGAGCTGCTCGAGCAGGGCAAGCCGCGATGGCTCGCCGGCGGCGCTCAGCATGCGGGCGGCCCGATCCCGCACCGCGGGTGACACGCTGGGGCGCTGGGCCAGCGGAATGTGGGGTAGGTCGGTGCAGTCGACGTCGGTCATGGGCGTATGGTACCGCTTTGCTTCGCCACTTGCAAGATCGATTGATTGACAAACTGTTCGTCATCTCAGCCTGCGTCGCGAAATAGCCCGGCGCGGCGGCCAGAGCCACGCGCCCCTTCCCTATTCATGATACGCCACTGTCAATAAAAACGCTCCAGTTCGGCACGGGCCTTCTCGATCCCATTGATCATGCGCAATCCGCTGCTCCTGTTGCTCGTCACCGCCGCCCTCGCGCCATGCTCCGCCAGCGTGGCCCAGTCACCGCTCTCGGCCGCCGACAGTGCGCGCGCCGACCTGCCACTCATCCGTCGGGCCGACGCCGCCCGCACCCGAGGCGCCGGTCCAGCCAGCGCCATCGACACCCTGCGTCCCACGATTCACGAGTTCGTCGACCACGCCTGCCCGAGCTTCCGCGCGTTCGTGATGGCACGAGGTGACTCGCTGACGCAGCTCGCCGCGACGTCGCGGGCCAATCTCGTGCTGCGGATCAGTCCGATTCCGGGACTGCTGCGCGGCGCCCATGCCGCCGAGGCCGCGTTCTGCGCCGGCGCCCTCGGCGGAGCCGCGGCCTTCGACCAGCTCAATCGCACGCTGCTCGAGCAACAGGAGGCGTGGCGCCATCGACGCGATCCGGCGCCGGAGTTTCGGCGTCTGGCGGTGAGCGCCGGTCTCGACTCCGCGCAGTTCGAGCGCTGCCTGCACAGCGGCGCCATGCGTCCGTTGGTGATGAGCGACGCGCGCCTCGCCGGTCAGCTCGCGGTCGACGGCACACCGACGCTGCTGGTGACCCGGCGCAACGGGGCTGCCCAGGCGGTGCGCGTGGTTGGTGAAGCGGCGCCATGTCGCGCATCGCTCGCGCCGTGAGCGCTGCCGAGGAAGACGCGATGGAGGAGCCCGCCGCGTACGCGCTGGTCGGCCGCTGGCGCCTCGATTCTATGGAGCTCTTTCGCTGGGCGCCCGATTCCACGGCGAAGGCGAAGCAGGCCTTTCGTGATGCCCGGCAAACGGCCGCCCGCACCGTCACTGACATCCGGGCGGGCAGCCTCATCATCGAGACGGTATTCGAGCCGACCCTCCGCTACACCCACACACTGCAGCGCGGCGATCGCACGGTGTACAGCGAAGCAGGCGCCTGGGCCGTGCCGGGGTTGACCGGCAAGGTGCAGGTGATGACCGATACCGGCGACGACGGGACCTACCACCAGAGCCGAATCATCGCCCGCGACGGCGGCATACTCGTGCTCGAGCGACACTTCACTCGCGGTGGCTCTCGCGGCACCGGCGAACGCGTGTTCCTCACGCGTCAGCCGGCGGACGGCGCGGCACCGGGTGCGGCGCCGCACCGCGACTGAACAGCGGTTCTACCCACCGATGGCGCCGTCTGGCGCCATCGGTGCGCGATCACGAGGCGATGACCTTGTCGATGTCCTGCTCGCTCTCCTCGTCGTCCACCTCCACTTCACTCCACTCGGGGAACGGGTCGGTGAAGGTCTGCCACAGCGACGGACCGGCGCGCTGCTCCTCCTCCGTCACCAGGCAGGCGTCGAGCATCGCCGTGAGGGCCGCCTGGTTGAGCCCCTGCCCGATGATGGCAATCTCCTGCCGACGGTCGCCGAGTTCCGGATGCCACAGATCGAGGATGACCTGCCGCTGCTCGTCATCCACGTCCCAGTGCTCCGGCGCACTGGCCGCATACCAGTAACCGCCGGGGTTCACCTCCAGCAACTGGCCAGCTTGCGACCACGTCCCCACCAGATCCGGGCGTGTTGCCACCCAGAAAAACCCCTTGGCGCGCAGCACGCCGGGCAGCCCGGTATCCACCGCCCGCCAGAGCCGCTCGGGGTGAAACGGACGACGCGCCCGGTACACGAAGCTGCCGATGCCGTACTCCTCGGTTTCCGGCACATGCTCACCGTTGAGCTCCTTCTGCCAGCCAGGCGCCGCTTCGGCCTGCTCGAAATCGAACCGGCCGGTGCCGAGAATCCGCGCCGGCGCCACGACGCCGCGGGTCGCGACGATCAGCTCGGCGTCCGGGTTGAGATGCCGCAGCAGCGCCTGCAACTCGCCGAGCGCGTGCTCGCTGAGCAGGTCCGCCTTGTTGATGACGATGACGTTCGCGAACTCGACCTGATCGATGAGCAAGTCGGGGATCGTACGCTCATCGTCGTCGCCGAGCGCCAACTGGCGGGCGCGCAGGTCGTCGAGTGAACCGAGGTCGGTGCGGAAGCGGTGGGCGTCGACCACCGTGACCATGGTGTCGAGCCGGGCCACGTGCGACAGCGACACGCCCTCTTCGGTTTCGAAGGTGAAGGTGGCCGCGACCGGCAGTGGCTCACCGATGCCGGTGCTTTCGATGAGCAGATAATCGAAGCGCCCCTCGGCGGCGAGGCGCGCGACCTCCTGCAGCAGGTCATCGCGCAGCGTGCAGCAGATGCAGCCGTTCGTCATCTCGACCAGCGTTTCCTGCGTGCGCGACAGCGCCGCCTCGCCGCCGCGCACGAGCTGGGCGTCGATGTTCACTTCGCTCATGTCGTTGACGATGACCGCCACCCGCAGGCCGTCGCGGTTGGCCAGCACGTGATTGAGCAGCGTCGTCTTGCCGGCGCCGAGGAAGCCGGACAGCACCGTGACCGGCAGCCGGCGATCGGTCGACAAGGTCGTGGCGGCGCTCACTTGGACTCCCGGAAGAGCACGTGGCGCTGCACGTGCGGGTCGTACTTGCGCTGTTCAATGCGCTGCGGCGTGGTGCGCGGATTCTTGGTCGTGACGTACATGAAGTGGCTCTCGGTGGAGCGCAGCTTCACCTGGACCCGGCCGGACTTTGCCATGCGGCACCTCGCGGTGGAGATTGACGTATAGTACTGCGACACTATTATCATTAAATGGCCCTGCAACCCCCCACTGCCCACCGGCTCTCGGTCCTGCTCGATCAGCAGCTGTGGTTCATCGGCCACGATATCCGGCACGCCGAAGGCAATGCGCTGGTGCGGTTCGGCTTTGCACGTCTGCGCAGCGGCGAGGGAGGCGGTACCACGTGTTACTGCCTGCCGCTCGATGGGTCCGCCGGGCAGCTCGTCTGCTGGGGGTTCGGCGTGTACATCGGGCCGGTCGGCGGCGACGCGATGCCAGAGTCTGCCTTGCTGACACCAGGTGTCCTGATCCAACGCCACGCCATGACGCCGCGCCTGCTGCGCGATGCCTTGCCGCTCCCGCTGCACAAACCGAGCGCGCTTCCCGTGAGCCGCTCTCCGGTCTCAGCGGCCGACTGGGACCGGGTCCACCGCGCCCTGACCGAATTGGCCGTGCAGCTCACGCGCTACGAATCATGGGCCCGTCAGGCCCTCGGGACCGCCCACCGAAGCCGAGTGCTGGCCCAATTGCCGCGACACAAACGGCGGCGCTTCTGCGAGACAACCGACCTGGCGGCCATCTGGAGTGCGCGGGCCGAGCGCGAGCGGGTGCAGTAGCGCCGGTGATGGTGTGGTATGGGTGCTGCCTCAAGGCGCCGCCTCAGGGCGCTGCCTCAGGGCGCTGCCTCAGGGCGGTGCCTCAGGGCGGTGCCAGCCACCGCCGCCAGAGCGTGGCCGCCCCGGTACTGTCGCCCCGAATCGCGGTGCCGCGTTCGCGGGCATAGCGGGAGAAGATCGGGGCCGCGGCGGCGCGGAGGCGGCGCTCGTCGGCGCTATCGTCGCTGCCCTTGGGCACCGCGAAGACGAAGCTCGACAGCGTCGGGGGGCCGTCCGGCGCCGCCGGGTACTTGTGCCAGGTCTCGATTCGGCGGAAGTCGCGCGGCACCAGGGTCCGCGTGGCGTCGCCCTCCTCCCCCGCACGGACGAAGAAATCAACCGCGGCATCGGGATAGCCGAACAGGTACCCGTAGCCGCGCCAGCGGGCGGACCGTGGCGCGTTCTCCACCGCCAACACGACCTCGCGGGGGTCTGCCGCCGGCGTCACGCCGAGCGAGTTGAAGAAGTCGCGATGGGCGATGATGGTCCGCCGCACGCCTCCCCGATGGAAGAGCACCAGCGACGTGTTGCGGACCTCACTGGAGTCGCGCAGGCGCTGGGTGGCGGTGAACACCTGCACGAACACGCCAAGGTCCCCGCAGGTGAGCGCCGCCGACACCCGGCGCAGTTGCTCCAGCGTGCCCACCGCTGCGGTGTCGAGGGTGGGCGCCACCCGCAGCGTCACGTCGCGCACGTCGCTGGAGATCGGCTTGAGCCCCCCGGCGAGCGTGTACAGCCCCTCGCGATCGCCGAACTCCAGCAGGACCTGCTCGGCAAGACGCCGATCGGCGGGCGGCAGAGTCTCGACCGGGAAACAGGTGGCGGCCGCCCCGGCGGCGACGGGGCCCGCGGTTACGCGCGCCGACGGCCGGCCAGCGCGGCAGGCCGTGATCAGGAGGGCGGTGGCGAGGAGTGCCAATGAGACCCGCAGAGGTCGTGCGTAGGGCATCAGCTGTGTCCCGGTGTCAGAGTGTTCAGAAGAGCTCCACGGTCAGCGCCATCGCCTGGGCCGCCAGGTTCTGGCGACGATCGAAGAGTGGCCCGTCGGTGCGTCGGGCGGAGGCTGAGACGGCCACGCGGGAGGTGAGGGCGCCGTTGCGGACGCGATCCCAACCCAGTCCCACCCGGGCGCCGGAGACTGGCGCTGCCATGAGCGCATATTCGGGATCGGCGATCGTCGCCGACAGGCGGGTGGGGCGACCACTCAGCCGACGCCGGTCGGCGACCGACTCGCGCGATGCGCCCAGTTCGACCCAGAGCGCGCCCGCGGGTATCGGCCAGCGATGTCCGCCACTGACCGCCAGGGGAAACCGCGTCGCGGCCCACTGGGCATCTGCCGCGATATCGCGGCGCTCCAGCGCATGCCAGATGCCTTCCACCCGAATCAACCATGCGGCGCGCGGCCGCGAGGTACCGCGCCACCATTCGGTAATCATCTGCACGCGCCGTCCTTCGGCGATGGCATTCACCGCCGAGAAGACCGGATCGCGGCCGCGTGAGATTTCCTGCTGCCCGCGCAGATCGAGTTCCACCCCGCCGCGGCCATCCTGACGCCGGGCGAGCAGCCGAAGGTCCTGACGCAGGCGGCGCGTGCTTCCCCCGCTCACCGGTGCGGCGATCCCGTCGCGCACCGAGTCGCGCTCGAGGCGCACCATGGCGCCGGTGGCAATGGCCCAGCGCGTCGACTGCCAGTGGTACGCGGCGTGGCCTCCGACGACCCCGCCGATGAGCGCGCGCTCGGCAGAAATCAGCTGCGTGCGATCAAACGTGGCGATCCCGCGCAGCCGAAACACGACCGGCACCTCGGGGCTGGTGCCACCGCCGATCTCAAGATCCTCGCGATGCCACCCCTGCGTGACACCCACGCCCACCTGATGCGCGCCACGCTGCAGGCGGACGGCGGGGGCCACCTCGGCGACGCGCCGACGGTACAGCGGCCGCGGATCGTTACGCCGCGCCCCCTGTCCGAGCCCATAGTCGACCGGAAGGGCGACGGTGAAACCCCGCACGGCGGGCGACACGAGCGCCGCCGCGAGTTCGAGGTGATCGCTGCGGAAGGTCCCGCCCACGGAGTCGGCCCAGACATACGCCGAGCGCAACGACGGGGCGGACTGATTCCGCCACGCCACATCGAGCTCCGCCTGTCGCGTGAACGCCGCCTGTCCCCAGGTGCGCCAACGGCCGGCGGGCCTGCTGCCCTCGGCGAGCAGATGCACGGCACGTTCCGTGCGCGCGTCCTGAGGCAGCCGCAGCGCCCCCGCGAGCACATGGCTCCCGAGCACGAACCGTCGCGAGGTGGCAGGCAGATCGTCGAGTGCCGCCGCGTGTCGCACGACCCGAAGCAGGCCGGGGAGCGTGTCCACGGTCGGCGGTGTCACCGGCGTGGCGCGACAGCACCCGGGTAGCGGGGAGGAGGCGTGGTACGGCGAGGCTTGCGCCCCCGCCGTCATCGCCTGCCCCCCGAGAAGCACGAGGGCAGCCCACCCTCGCGCCGGCACGCACCTCACGGGGCGCCGAAGCTGCGCGGGGTGGGCCGGGTGATGATCTCGAAATCCGCGCTACTGTTGTTCGAATCACGCAGCACCCGGCGGGTGCCAATGGTGGTGGCCAGGCGCCGCCGTGCCGACTCGCTGGTGTAGGTGCCCGACGAGAAGACGTAGCCGGCGTCGAGCGCCGCCGGCACCCGCTTGTAGGCGCCGCTGTTGCCGTTCTGCAGCGCCTCGAACGCATCGATCACGATTTCGTTGGGCACGCGCGTGACCCACGTGGCGGTGGTCCCCGGCACCAGCGTCGAATCGAGGGCGGCCACATTCGTCGACCGGAAAATCACCACCCCGGGACCGAACACGGCGAGCAGCCAGTCGAAACCGCCCCGGTGCACAATGCGGGTCAAGTTGGGAACGGCCGGGGAATCGAGGTCGCGCCCGTCCGGCCGAAGGTTGAACGTCTCGAAGTCCGCATTCGCCAGGTTCACCGGACTCGCCGGGTTGCCGTTGGGGTCATTGCGGTGATCAATGCCGTCCTGCGCGATAAGCAGACTCTGCCCCGGAGCCAGCGGGTACTGTCGCCCGGTCCCGGGAACCTGCCAGATGCTGGACACGAACACGCTGCCGGTCTGCGATTGCAGCGGCGTGGGCACCGTAGTGGGATTGATCTGTCCCGCGGGGCCGTACGCGTCGGCGATGAGCAGCCCGTCGGCAAATACCGTATCGGTCGCGTTGTTGTAGATCTCGACGAACTGGTCGGAGAAGTACGTGCCGCCACTCGGCGTGCGCGAGGCCGGGTAGTACACCTCCTTGATGACCAGATCGCCGAGGCGGGAACCGCTCAACCGCTGCACAAACGGCGACGGGGGTGCCGACAGGATGGTGCGAGCCGGATCGAGGGCATTGAGCGTCAGGGCGGTGCGTTGGCCGGTGAGGGCAAAGGCGCGTTCCGGGTCGAGGGCGAGACTGCTGGCGATGACATAGGTACCGGGAAGCACGCGCGGGAAGCGCGCCACCCCTTGTGCGTCGGCCACCGCCGTGTCGGTGACATTGCGCTCCGTGCTCGTGAGCAGCACGCGGGCGTTGGCGGCCGCGGTCTGGCCGTACGTCTCCGGGAGGGTGACCTGCACGTCGACGGCGAAGGTCTGGACTTCATTGCTGCCATCACTGCAGCCGGCGAGGATCGCGAGTAGCGACAGCGACCGTAGCACGGCGGAGGCGGTCGGGCGGCCGACCAATGCGGACAAAGGGGAATACGCGAACATCTCAGGGCGTCCTGGTGGGTGTGGGGAGTGAGGCGAGAAACTCGAGCCCGAAGAAGGCGGGCGGATTGCGGCGTTCGAAACCGATCTGTCGCTCCCGCCGATAGAGTGGGCGATCGGCGAGTGCGTTGTTGGCGAAGAGCGCGACCTGCGTGCGCCCCGGCAGCGTCTTGGTGAGGCGCAGATTGACCAGATGGAGAGGAGGCCGACGCTCCCAGCGTCCCTCAAGGGGCGTCACGGCCCGCGCGAGTGATGCGTAGGGAGGCGAGGCCGCCTCGGCGGGGCTGAGCGGCGTGATCCGTCCAGTCAGATCCACGAATCCGAGCGGAGTGCCGTCGGTGCGGCCGACGGGGCGATCATCTTCACGCCAGGTCGTTTGCCAGAGCAGTGAGGCAGCGAGGCCAAGTTGGGGTGCGCGATGCACGAGGCGCACGGCGGTGATGGCCCGTTCCGATTGCAGGCCGCGTCCGCCGGCGTAGACGCCGATGCGTTCGGGCTGAACCGAGCCGCTGATGAACTGCTCCACCGGGATGTCGACATCGTCATCGCGCGCCACGGTGCGAAACCAGCCACCGCTGAACGACAGCTGCGTGCGCACGGCGCTCCATTCGGGGAGCTCGGCGGTCGCCTCGAGGCCATCGGTCTCGATACGCCGACTGTTGCGCGGCACATCGTAAAGACCGACAAAGGCATCGATGCGCTCCGGCACGGGGTCGAGGATCGGTGGACGCCCGGCTGGGAAAGCCGTGGCGCGGTACTGCGGCACGGCGATGCCGATCGGTACCCGACTCGTCCCGAACGCGCCGCTCGTCCGCTCGCGAAAGACGGCCACCATGCCCGTCGTGCGACCGACCTGCCAGTCAACACCGGTCTCCGACTTGGTGGCCCGGGCCGGCGCCAGCGCGGGATTGTGCACGTTGACGACCTTGGTGGTCATCAGCACCAGTCGTTCGGCCGGGTTGGTCGGGTAGTAGTTGAATGACGTCAGGTCGAAGTATCGCGGCAGCGGATACCGCTGCGACAACGTGGGTGCCTTGGTGGTCACCCCGTGCGATGCGCGCCATGTGAGGTGCCGCGTCAACACCACGCTCAGGGCGAGTCGCGGCACGGCCTGCGCACTGGCCCCGCGCGCCGTCCACGAGGGGTCGATGGCATCGAGGCGCGCACCGGCACTGGCGTCGAGCGCACGCCCTCGCCACAACGCCCGTACGCGATGCTCGACGTACGCGGAGAGCAGCGTCTGCGCCGGAACGCGATCGAAACGCTCCGGTCGATCGCCGACGCCGTAATTTTGGCGCGGCGGCTCGATGGGATCGAAGAGGCGCCCGTCGCCCGCGTTGTCATCGACGCGCAGCTCGAGCCCCACGACGGGTTCGTGCCGGCGCCCACGCCACGTGCGCGAACTGCGGGTTTCGAGCCGCACGTACGCATTGCGCGGCTGGCCGTCGACGGTCAGCCGTGTGAGATACTCGCTGCGTCCGTACACACCGGGCGCGGTGGTGTCACGGCGCGCGGCCGAGAGCGGGAAGATGTCGCGGGTCACCAGCTCCTGATAGCGTGACAGCTGCGTGGCCAGGCTCCCGCTCGCCGTCAGCTCCGTCAGCCAGCCGGTGCGCGTGCCGGCGCGCACCCGCAGATCGAGGCGGCCGCCCTGGTCGCGCGAGGACACCAGCCGCTGGTATCGGCGATCGTCCGGATCCTGGCGACTTTCGTCGAGCATGCCGTACGCGCGCAGCCGTAGCGACACCCCGAGCCGCGGGCGTTCACGGGTGAGCGCCGCCTGCACCGTCGCCCGCGTGAAGCGATCAAGCGTGGACCGGGGGTCATCCTGACTGGAGACCAGATTCGCATCGAGGGACAGCCCGTCGCGCGTGGCGCGCCCCCAGCCGGCCACGGTACTCGCCTCGAGCGTTTGCGGATTGGCGCGGACCCGCAGCTCGGGGGTCTGCGCACCAGCTCGTGAGGTCACCAGAATCGCACCGGCGGTGAGATCACCGTGCCGCGCACTCGGCACCCCGCGAATCACCTCGACGGACTCGATGTTGTCGGCTGGAATCTGCCGAAGATCGAGACCACGCCCGGCGGTACTCGAGAACGGCGGCAGCGTATTCGGGCCGCTGTTCAGGATGGTGACCGTGGTCTGCAAATTCGCGTTGTTCGAGACGGGCACGCCGTCGAGCACGATGGCCGTGCCGAGGGCATTGGCGCGCTCGGCTTCGGTGCCGGGCCCAGGATCGCGGGACGCCGCGGTCGGCACCTGTCGCAAGAGCGCCTGCCGCGCACCGGCGAGGCTGGGATTGAGCGCTGCCTGGCCGGGCATGAGTTGCAGCACATCGGCCAGGCTGGAGGCCTGTACATGCTCGATGGCGTCGCGACCGATGATCGAGACGCTGGAGCCCTCCGCTGAGCGCGGGACCTCGGCCGCCGTCACCACCACCTGATCGAGCTGGACCGCGCGTTCCGCGAGGCGCACGAAGAGACGCAGTGGCTCCGGGCCGCAGGGTGAAATCGGCATCCGGCGTTCCGCCAGGGTCGGCGCCCGGGCGCGGAGCTCCGTGGGCCCGGGCGGGACGCCGACGAAGGTGAAGCGCCCGGCGGAATCTGAAACGGCGCGCACAGGGCCGATCTCGAGCATCGCACCAGCAACCGGCGTGCGCTCAGGGAGCCGCTGGACCACGCCTGAAACGTCTGCCGGGGTACAGCCAGCCTGCGCAGCAACGGGCCATGCAGATACCATCATCACTACAGCGCTCGTCAGGCTTTGAACGGACCCAAGGCGGACCATTCCTCGCATGCGGCTGTGTCGATTGCGCTCCCACATTCGCACATGATATGCCATTATCAGCTAAAATCAATCGTGCGACGCCCGCGTTACTCAGCGAAGGCGCCATCGCCGGCACAGGCGTCCGTCCACACCCGAGCGCGAGGAGGTCGAACACCCAGCAGGCACGCGGGGACAGGCGGCCCAGGAAGCATCCGCGCTCACGGCGATGCTCGACGCCTGCGTCCTGATCGTTGAGGAACAGCAGGCCGGCCCGGCGCGCCCTGCGGTCTACTTGCCCGTGTTTACATACCTGTGTAGGTTTTCACACATGGCGACCAACCTGGCGATCGACGACCGACTCCTCGACGAGGCCCTGCGCGTCGGCGGGCACCGCACCAAGAAGGACACCGTCAACGAGGCGCTGGCGGAGTACATCCGGCATCGCAAGCAGGCGATGGTGGTGGAGCTGTTCGGCACCATCGACATCGACCCGACGTACGACTACAAGGCGAATCGTCGGCGATGAACGTGCTGGTCGACACGTCGGTGTGGTCGCTGGCGTTGCGTCGCGCAACGGTGCAGGACAGCCCGGTGGTGGCGGAGTTGCGGGAGCTGATCCGCGAAGGGCGCGTGGAGATCATGGGCGCGATTCGCCAGGAACTGCTCTCCGGCGTGCGGGAACCTTCGCAGTTCGAGTCGCTTCGCGCCCACCTGCGCGCTTTCCCCGATCTCGTGCTTGGCTCAGCGGACTTTGAACAGGCCGCGGAGTGCTGCAACCGTTGCCGTGCCGCTGGTGTGCAGGGATCACATACCGACTTCCTGCTCTGCGCGGTTGCCTTGAGCCGCGGGCTGGCGATTCTGACCACCGATGGCGACTTCACCGCATTCGCGCGGGTGCTTCCTCTTCAACTGCATGCGCCGCGGGGCGGCTGACCCTCGGGAGCCATCGCGTCACGCGGCCCGGCCCGTCACCGATGTCCGGCGTCGCCCTCGGGAACCGGACCGGACGCCAGCGCGCCCGGTAAGCGACGGGTCAAGGCCATCACGATCCCGTATGCCACGCACGCCGCCACGACGATGTCGCTGAGATAGTGCGCATTGGCGAGCACGCGGGTGAACCCGCACCCGGCGGCCACCGCATAGAACACCCAGCGCGCCCGCGGGAAGATCCGGGCCAGGGCAAAGGCGCCGGCGAACGCCACCAGGGCGTGGGAGCTGGGGAGCCCGAGGCCGCGATTGGACAACGGACCATCCGAGAACGCGCGGAACAGGTAGCCAAACGCTTCCGGGTCGGGACGGACCCGCCGAAAGAGGAGCTTCAGAACCTCCGCGGCCGCCCCCCCGAACGTGGGTGCCAGAATGAGCAGGGCCGTTTCGGGGCCGCGGCGCCGGCTGGGGCGCTGTTCGAGCCAGAACGCCAACGTCACCAGCCCCCACGTGGGCAGGAAGCCGACGATGCGCAGCAGGCGCCCCCAGTCCTTCTCGTAGACGGTTGGCAGGCGGACCCGCCAAGCCGTGGCGTCAAGCAGATGGGCCAACGCGATCGCCGCCAGACTCGCGAGGAGCCATCGCCCCCAGGCGGGTACGCGGGAGGAAGCCGAAGAGCGAAAGGGCGCGGTCATCACGGCAAATCAATCCGAGCGCCGCGGTGTGCGCCACTGCGCGGTGCCCCGTGCCCCCTGCGGGCGCACCGTGACATATTTCGCGCATGGAACGCAACACACGACAGCGCGACGCCATCCGTCAGGTGTTTGAGGAAACGCCGCGCCCCCTCGGGCCGCACGAGGTCCTGGAGGCGGGGCGTGGGCAGGTCGCGAAGCTGGGCATTGCGACGGTCTACCGCACCATCAACTCGCTGGTGGACAGCGGCTGGCTCGTTCCGGTGGAACTGCCCGGCGAAGCGCCACGGTACGAACGCGCGGGCTCGGCCCATCACCACCACTTCAGCTGCCGGGCGTGCAATCGGGTGTTCGAAATTCATGGGTGCCCAGGAGACCTGCGCGACCTCACGCCCTCCGGCTTCCGGCTCGAGTCGCATGAAGTGGTGTTGTACGGCCTGTGCGCGCTATGCGCCGCGCCCTGACCCGATCAACGGGCGCTCTCCTCGCGGCGTGGCTCTTCAGCGGGTGTGAATCCCATGCGGTGTTCGACGGCGTCGCCGTCGATCCGCCGCGCCCCATGGCCGCGTTCACGTTTGCACGGGCGGACGGTTCGCCCTTCGCCACGGCGCCGGAGCCGGGCCGTCCGATGGTGCTGTTCTTCGGGTACACGCACTGCCCGGACGTATGCCCCACCACGCTGGCAGACTGGAAGCGCGCCAAGGCGCAGCTGGGGGACGCGGCGGCGCGGGTGCGCTGGGTGTTCGTGTCGGTCGACCCGGAACGCGACACGCCGGCGGTGGCCCAGCGCTATGCCACCCAATACGACGCCAGCTTCGTGGGGCTCTCGGGTGACCCGATGACGACGGCGAACATCATGCAGGCCTTCGGCGTGGCTGCCGCGAAGGAGGACGCCCCGACGGCCAGCGGCTATCTGGTAAGCCACTCATCGCAGGTCTTTCTGGTGGACGACACGGGGGCGCTGGTGGCGCTGTATCCCTTCGGTACGCGGTGGGAAGCGCTCGCAGCCGACCTCGGGCGTGTGCTCCGCCGCACGCCGTTGCCCAAGTGAAGACGATGTCCGGTTCCCGACGGTCGCTGCTGGTGGCGAGTGCCACGCTCATGGCCGTCTCCAGCGCCTGCACAACCAGCGAAGGCGCGGCGCCGCCGCGCGAGCGGATGGTGCGCGATGCGTGGGCGCGCTTTGCCGACTCGGGCGCCACCAGCGGCGCCTATCTCACGCTCGTCAACGGCGACACCGTGGCCACCACGCTCGTGGGCGCCAGCAGCCCGTGGGCGCGCGCCACCGAGGTGCACGAGACCATGCAGCACGACGGCATGGCGCACATGCAGGCGCGCCCGTCCATCACCATCGCCGCCGGCGACTCGCTGGTCATGGCGCCGGGCGCCGTGCACGTCATGCTGATCGACCTGGTGCGCGCCGTCGCCGTGGGCGACACCGTGCCGCTCATGTTGCGCTTCGACAATGGGGATTCGCTCGCGGTGCCCGTGCCGGTGCGGACACCATGACCGGACGGGGTGACGCGGCCGTGGTGAGGCGTAGCCCGTGAGCTTGTCCCGTATCGCGACCGTTGCTGCGCTGGCGGCGGTTACCGCCGCCGGGGTGTGGTTCACCTGGCCGCGCCCGGACACCCTCATTCGCGTGCAACGCGGTGGCGTGGCCGTGGTGGAAAACGCGCTTGGCCGCGCCATGGCGCTTCCGGACACCGTGTTCGTGGGCGGCGCCGGCGGGCGCCGCACCATCCGCATAGTGAACGAAGACACGGTGCAGCATCGCCTGGCCATGTTCACCGTCGAGGCGGGTGCGCAGTCCGAGTACACCGTGCCGCTCGGGACCTTCGGCGGCGCCTGCTCGGCGCACCCCACCAAGACGCAGCTCACCTTCGTGATCAAGTGACCAACCCGATCGTGCCGCTGATGCCGCCGTCGACCATGAATGCGGCACTCGACGAGGAGCTGCGCGGCCTGGAGGCGGCGGGACTCAAGCGCGCGCTGCGCCAGGTGCAGCAGCGCCGCGCCGGCACGGTGCTCGTGCACGGCGAGCGCCTCGTGGACTTCGCCTCCAACGACTACCTCGGCCTCGCCTCCGACCCGCGGGTGGCACGTGCGGCGCAGGCGGTGCTGCAGGCCGAAGGCACGGGCGCCGCGGCGGCCCGGCTCATTTCCGGCAACTACCCCATCCACGAGACCCTCGAGCACACGCTCGCGCGACTCAAGGGGTGTGCGTACACGTTGCTCTTCCCGTCGGGCTACATGGTGAACGTGGGCGCCATTCCCGCGCTCGTGGGACGCGGCGATGTGATCTACTCCGACGCGCTCAACCACGCGTCGCTCATCGACGGCTGTCGCCTGTCGCGCGCCACGGTGCGGGTGTTCCCGCACAACGACCTCGAGGCACTGGCCGCCATGCTGGCCGCCGAACGCTCGGCATTCCGCCGCGCGCTGATCGTGGTGGAGGGCGTATTCTCGATGGACGGAGACACTTGCCCGCTCGACCGACTGGTGCCTCTGGCGCGACGTCACCAGGCGTGGACGTACGTCGACGACGCTCACGGCACCGGCGTACTGGGCGCAACCGGCGCCGGCTCCGTCGAGCACTTCGGCGTGACGGGCGAGGTCGACGTGGTCGTCGGTACGCTCGGCAAGGCGCTGGGTACGGCCGGTGCCTATGTCGGCGGTTCACAGGAGCTGGTGGAGCTGCTGGTGAGCCGTGCGCGCTCGTTCATCTTCACCACGGGCTCACCACCGGCGCTCGCGGCGGCCACGCTCGAGGCGCTGCGTATTGCCGACGTGGAGCCGTGGCGGCGCGAAGCCGTGCGCGCGCGCGGACGGCGGCTGCGCGAACGGCTGCAGGCTGCCGGCTTCGCCATTGCCGGGCCGCCGGATGGCCATATCGTGCCAGTGCTGGTGGGCGACCCGGTCCGCACCATGGCGATCGTGGCCGACCTGCGCCGGCGCGGGTTCCTCGTGGGCGGTGTGCGTCCGCCCACCGTGCCCGTCGGCACGTCGCGGCTGCGTATCTCGCTGTCGGCGGTCCATCCCATGGAGATGGTGGACGCCCTGGCGGCCACCCTCGTCGCCACCCTGCGCAAGCCATGAGCACGCCCTCGGACGGTGCGCGCACAGCGGCCCGCATCGTGCACCCCGATCGGGCCCATGTATGGCACCCGTATACCCAGCACTGGCAGGCACCTGCCCCCGTACCGATCGTGCGGGCAGAGGGCAGCTGGTTGTACCCCGCCACGGGGCGCCCCATTCTCGATGCCATTTCGTCGTGGTGGGTGACCACGCATGGCCATTGCCGTCCCGAACTGGTGCAGGCCATCGCCACCCAGGCGGGCACGCTCGATCAGGTGATCTTCGCGGGCTTCACGCACGAACCGGCAGCGTTGCTGGCCGAGGAGCTCGTGCAGGTGCTGCCGGCGGGGCTGTCGCGCATCTTCTTCTCGGACAACGGCTCGACGGCGGTGGAGGTGGCGATCAAGATCTCGCTGCAGGCCTTCGCCAACCTCGGCACGCCGCGCCGCCTTGTGGCCGCGCTCGAGCACGCGTATCACGGCGATACCTTCGGCGCGATGGCCGCGGGGGCACGGGGTGTGTTCACGCACATGTACGAGCCGCTCCTTTTCGAGGTGGCGCGGCTCCCCGATCCATCCGAGGGCGCCACGCTGGCGGCGCTCGACGCGCTGATCGCTACACGCGGCGCGGACCTCGCCGCGGTGATCGTCGAGCCGCTCATTCTGGGCGCCGGCGGCATGCGGGTGTGGGATGAGGACGTCCTGCGCGGTATCCGCCTACGCACACAGGCGGCGGGTGTGCATCTCATCGCCGATGAAGTGATGACCGGCTTCGGTCGCACGGGACCGCTGTTCGCCTGTGAACGCGCGGGCGTGTCTCCCGATCTGCTGTGCCTGTCCAAGGGCATCACCGGTGGCGTGCTCCCGCTGGGCGCCACAGCCGCCACCGAGAGCCTGTTCGAGGCGTTTCGCAGCGAGGACCGCCGCAAGACATTCTTCCACGGGCATTCGTACACGGCCAATCCCATTGCCTGCGCGGCGGCGCGGGCGTCGCTGCGGCTGTTCGACAGCCGCAGCGTGACCGATCGCCGCCGCATCGAGCAGGCGAACGCTCGTCAGCTCGACACGCTGCGTGGTGTGCCCGGGGTGCGTGCCGTGCGCCAACTGGGCACGGTGGCGGCCGTGGAACTCGAGGCACCATCCGGGTATCTCAGCGACATCGGCCGCGAGCTGGCCGCCTTCGCCATCGCGCAAGGCGTGCTCATCCGCCCGCTCGGTAACGTGGCCTATTGCCTCCCGCCCTACTGCACCTCCGATGACGAACTCGATCGTGTCTACACCGTGCTGCACCGGTTCCTGAGCGGCGAACGCGCGGCCCCGATCGGCAGCGGTGGCCCCATCGATGACTGAGCCACGGGCGTTGCCGCCGCGGCGGATCGGGGTGACCGGCACCGACACCGGTATCGGCAAGACGGTCGCGACCTGTGCCCTCGCGGCGCGGGCGCGGCAGCGTGGCGTGCGCGTGGCGGCCATGAAACCGGTGGAGAGCGGGATCGAAGAGCGGCCGGTCTCGCCTACCGGTTTGGCGTCCGACGCCGAACGGCTGCAGGCGGCCTGCGGAAACGGCGACCCGATGTCGCTCGTGCGTCCGTACGTGCTGGAGGAACCGCTGGCCCCGATGGTGGCGGCGCAGCGCGCCGGGGTCGTCATCGATGTGGACGCGCTCGACGCCGCGCGAGCCGAACTGGAACGCGACCGCGACCTGCTGCTCGTGGAGGGGGCCGGTGGCCTGCTCGTGCCCATCACGCCCACGCTGTCCTACGCCGATCTCTTCAGCCGCTGGCAGTGCGACCTGCTGCTCGTGGCGGGGAACCGTCTCGGGGTGCTCAACCACGTGCTGCTCACGGTGCGTGCGGCCGAAGCCGCCGGGCTCTCGCTCGCGGGTATCGTGCTGACCTCACTCGGCCCCCATGCCCTCTCAGTGGCCGAGGCCACCAATCATGAGGCGTTGCGCCAGCTGTTGCCTACCCACACCATCCTGCGCTTTCCGTGGGTGGACCGCCTCGACGATTTCGCAGCCCTGGCGATGGCCGCCCAAGCGGCGGGCCTCGATGTATTGTTGCCGTAGGCGACGGCGTCCTGCCGTGCGCCGCCGAATTCTTCGTCTTCACCCGTCACACCGGTTCCGATGATCTCCCACGCGCTTCCCGACTGGCAGCACCTCGCCGACAAGGCCCTTGCGGGCGAGTTGCTCACCCGCGACGAGGCTCGCGCCGTGCTCACGGCCCCTGACGAGGCGCTGCTCGACCAGCTGGCCGCCGCGTACCGGGTGCGCCGCGTCGCCTGGGGCAACCGGGTCCGCCTGCATTTCCTGCTCAATGCGCAGAGCGGCCTGTGCCCCGAAGACTGCGGTTACTGCTCGCAGTCCAAGATTTCGGCGGCGGAGATCGAGAAGTATCCGCTGCTGGCGCAGGAGAAGATCATGGAGGCTGCCGACCGCGCGGCGGCGCTCAAGGCCGGCACGATGTGCATGGTGATCTCGGGGCGGTCACCGGGTGCAACCGTGTTCGGGAAGGTGCTCGACGCGGTGAAAGCCGTGCGCGCCAAGCACGACCTCAAGATCTGCGCCTGCCTCGGCCTGCTCAACGAGGAGCAGGTGCTGCGCCTCAAGGAAGCGGGGGTGGAGACGGTGAACCACAACCTCAACACCTCGGCCAACTTCACGCCGGAAATCGTGTCCACGCACACCTTCGAGGACCGCGTGCAGACGGTGGAAGCGGTGAAGGCAGCCGGCATGAAGACGTGCAGCGGCGGCATCCTCGGCATGGGGGAGGGCGACGACGACGTGATCGACCTGGCGCTGTCGCTGCGCGAACTCGACGTGAAGAGCGTACCGGTGAACTTCCTCATTCCGGTGCCTGGCACCTCGTTCGAGGGCTCCAACGCCCTCGACCCGCGCCGCTGCCTGCGCATTCTGTGTCTGTACCGTTTCCTGCTGCCGACGCAGGAGATCCGCATTTCGGGCGGCCGCGAGGTGCACCTGCGCAGCATGCAGGTCATGGGGCTCTATCCGGCCAACTCGATCTTCATCGGCGACTATCTCACCACACAGGGGCAGACCGCCCGCGACGATCTCCGCATGATCGAGGATGCCGGCTTCGTGCTGGAGACGCCGGATGGCGACGCGTACACGGGCGACCCGCTGGCGGGGGTGCCGGAGCAGTACCCACGGGCGCCGCTGCCGCTGGTCGAGGTGTGAGTCGTGCGGCTGGTCGCGGCATCCGTCACCACGGCACCTGTAGTGACGGCATCCGTACCGACGGCACCGACAACGGCGTCATGTGTGACGGCGTGATCGTGGGGGCGGGGGGGACTACGGCATCCGTACCGACGGCATCCGTAACGACGGCATCCGTAACGACGGCATCGACAACGGCGTCATGTGTGACGGCGTGATCGTGGGGGCGGCGGGGACTACGGCATCCGTAATGACGGCACCGACAACGGCGTCATGTGTGACGGCGTGATCGTGGGGGCGGGGGGGACTACGGCATCCGTAACGACGGCACCGACAACGGCGTCATGTGTGACGGCGTGATCGTGGGGGCGGCGGGGACTACGTCATGTGTGACGGCGTGATCGTGGGGGCGGGGGCGGCGGCGGTCGACCGATCACGTCGTGAAACATGACGCGGTACTCGGTGCCGCCGTCATTGCTTACGCCGTCAGCAGTACCCGAGCCAGCGCCTGTGTGTATACCTCGACCGGCTGCGCTCCGCTCACGCCGTATTGCCCCTCGAGCACGAGGAACGGCACGCCACGGATGCCCAGACGGGCGGCTTCGCGCTGGCTCTGCTGCACGTCGACGTCGTAGCGGCCACTGCGAAGCACCTCGCGCGCCTCGGCCTCCGGTACGCCGTGGGCCGCGGCGATGCGCATGAGCGTGTTGTGGTTGCCGAGGTCCTCTCCGTCGGCGAAGTACGCCGCGAACAGCGCCTCCACGAGCGGCCGCGGATCGCGCCCGGTCTGCTGGGCGTGAAGCACGAGCCCGTGGCCGCGCGCCGTGTTGGGAGCAGTGGTGATACGGTCGAAGGCGAACGCGATGCCGTCTGCCTGCCCCGCCTCGGCCACCCGGGCGAAGATGGGGTCGGCATTGGCGCGACCACCGAACTTCTGCTCGATGACCTCCGCCCATGGTCGGCCCGCCGCCGGCACCGTGGGGTCGAGCTGGAACGGCCGCCACGTCAAGTCGAAGTGCACCGCAGGGTGTGCCGCCTGCACCTGCGCAATGGCCGCGCACAGGCGCCGGTCACCGATCCAGCACCAGGGGCACACCAGGTCGGCGTAGAGCTCGAGCGCGATCGTGCGCGCGGTCGTCGTGGATCCCATACCATGGAGTGTACGTTACAGGGTCGGGCTCCTGCAGGGCCCGACCGATTCCCTTCGACTCGACCGGCTTCGCATGTCCATCGCCGACCTCCGCAAGGAATATCAGCGCCACGCGCTCTCCGAACACGACGTGGCCGACGACCCCATCCTCCAGTTCACCGCGTGGTTCGAGGAGGCCATTCAGGCCGAAGTGGTCGAGCCGAACGCCATGTGCCTGGCCACTGCGACACCCGATGCGTATCCCTCGGCCCGCATTGTCCTGCTCAAGGGTGTCGACCAGCGCGGCTTCGTGTTCTACACGGATTACCGCAGCCGCAAGGGGCGCGAGCTTGCCGACAATCCATGTGCATCGCTTTGCTTCTTCTGGGCGGAGCTCGAGCGGCAGGTGCGCATCAATGGCGCGGTACAGCGGGTGAGTCGCGACGAAGCGGCCACCTACTTCGAGTCGCGGCCACTGCCGAGCCGCATCGGGGCCTGGACCTCGACGCAAAGCAGTGTCCTGACCTCGCGCGCCGAACTCGAGGTGCGGCTCGCCGAGAACGCGACCCGATTCAGCGGGGGAAGCGTTCCCCTCCCCGAGCACTGGGGCGGATTCCGGGTGGTGCCCGAGGAGATCGAATTCTGGCAGGGGCGCCCGAGCCGGCTGCACGACCGGGTGCAGTTCCGCCGGGAGGCGGGTGCGTGGGTGAAGCGGCGACTCTCGCCCTGAACGGCAGTCTTGGGTCGGTGAAGCGGCAACTCTCGCCCTGAACGGCATTCTTGGGTTGAGGCCTGCACACTGACGGTGGTCGCCGGCTCTGGCGGGCGGCACCTCCCGGTCTTGAGTTGCGGGTCGATGGGGCACCACGACACGCGGCGCGTGGCGGTGTGCGGGCTCCTGCTGGGGCTCGCGCCATGTATTGCGGCAGCGCCGCCGCGCGCTGCCGCGCCGCCGGTCTTGCGCGAGGTCGATTGCAGGCCGCTGTCGGACGCCTGTGTCCCGGTGCCGGCTGCGCTGCCGTCACTCGCCTGGCACCACGCCTCCATGCCCTGGGCCGAGTGGCCCCGTGTGCTCGGATCACGCCAGGTGCGGGCGACCATGATCAGCGCCGAAATCGCCCTGGCCCGAGCCCGGGGCGGGTGGCTCGAGGCGCTGCCGAGCTCCCCGCAGCGGCTCGAGCATGGCCGTGTCCCCGCGGCGCTGGGTGCGGCTGACACCATCGCCGTGAGACTCGACGGCGGGCTCTCTGCCCGACGGCTGGTGCGCGACGCCGCGAGCATGCGGCCGTGGCCCGGCCTGCGGCCTGTGCCGCTGGCCTTCGTGGCGAGGCCGGTGGGTGTGCTTGCGCCCAAACCGGCCCGGCGTTGATTTCCGTACAGTCCCTTCACCGGAACCTGCCATGCCGAACGTTTTCCTCAGTACCCGACCCGGGGTCGTTCTCAGCGGGCTGTTGCTCACGTTGGTGGCGTCACCCGCCGAGGCACAGCTCGGACGGCTCAGGAAAATGGGCGCCGACGCCGTGAAAAGGGCGACCGAGGACAAGCTCGCCGCCAAGAAAGACTCCACGACCGCCGCGGCAGCGAAGAGTACGGGCGCCGCATCCGGCTCGACGTCGGCCAAGCCCGCCGACACGAAGCTGACCACCGATCGCGTGGCGCTGGTGGTGGCGAGCCTGCAGCCCCTGATCGCCGAGGCGCAGAAACGTCGGGAGCTCGCTCTGGTCACTCGGGAGTTCAGTGCCAGAGCCGCGACCAGCACGGCCTGCGGTGACAGTGTGGTCACGGCGTTCAACGAGAAGCCGGCGGTGTCGCTTTCGGACAAGACCATCGCCGAGCTGACGCGCCTGCAGGATCAGGCAACGGCCGTGCAGCGTCGACTGAACGCGGCGAGGCAGCGCAACGACCAGCGGGCGACGCTCTTCCTGCAGGACACGGTGAACGTGCTCCTCAAGCGCAGCGCCGTCATGACCATGGGCGGCAAGTGCACGATTGACTTCACGCCGGCCCCGATCATTGCCGCGCAGGCAGCGGTGTACGAGGCGCGAGAGGCGAGTGCGCGCGGGGCGGTCAGCGACGCGAACGACACCTTCGAGCCGGCCGACGTCGTGAAGGAACAGCTCACGCGGCAGCAGTACGGCCTCATCCGCGAACGCATCGCCCTGTGGGCCCTCAAGCAGGAAGACCCGACCCTCAAGACCGGCGGGCAGGGCGTGTTCACGGCCGAAGAGGAGGCCGCGCTTGCGGCGAACGCCGTCGACATCAAGCGGCTCACGCCGTACTTCAAGGGCGAGTCGCTGCGCTGGAGCAGCTGGAGCGACTTGAAGGATTGGTAATGGGAACTGTCGGCGCCGCACCCGAGTTCCGCGTGCATGTCCCAGACATCGCACGCGGTTCTCCTTTTCGGTGCCACCGGTGGCATCGGTGCCCAGCTCGCCCGACGCCTGCGGGCGGCCGGAACGCCGGTATTCCTTTCGGCTCGCAGAGAGGAGCCGTTGTCGGCCCTCGCCGCGGAGCTTGGAGCCCCATTCGCCGCGGCGGACGCCACCGACTGGGGCGAGATCGACCGGGTGACCGATGCCGCGGTCGCGCATTACGGGGCACTCGGGGGCGTCGCCAATTGCGTGGGCTCCTTGCTGCTCAAGCCGGCCCACCTCACGAAGTTCGAGGAGTTCCAGCAGGTCATGGCGCAGAACCTCACGTCTGCGTTCGGTGTGGTGCGGGCGGCGGCGCGGACGATGCCGCAGGGCGGCAGCATCGTGCTGTGCAGCACGGCGGCAGCACGCATCGGGCTGGCCAACCACGAGGCGATTGCGGCCGCCAAGGGCGGCGTGCAGGGGCTCGTGCTGTCGGCAGCGGCGACCTACGCCGGGCGGAACCTGCGCGTGAACGCCGTCGCCCCGGGGCTCGTGGATACGCCGCTCACGGCGCGGATCACGGCCTCGGCACCGGCGCTCGCCGCCTCACAGGCCATGCATGCACTGGGCCGAGTGGGACAGCCGGACGACGTGGCCGCCTGCATGGCGTTCCTGCTCGGGCCGGACGCCACCTGGGTCACGGGGCAGGTGTACGGAGTCGACGGGGGCCTCGGCACGATTCGCGCGAAGTAGCCGGCGGCATCGGACGCTCGTCTCGCGCGAAGCCCCGTCGCGAAGCCCAACAGCGTGATGCCACCGCGGGTACAGCGCGCCCGGTGCGCTGACGCCGGTTTCTCCATGCGCTCAGGGCAGTGGCGCGCTGTCGGGTGCAAGCCGCACGAGGCTACGGAGGTCGCGCTCGGCAGCCGCCACATCGCCACGATGCTGCAGTCAGCGGGCTTCCCGGGCCGATGCCCGCTCGAACTGGTCGGCGGCCTTGTTGAAACGCCCCTCGCCCATGAGCAGGCAGCCCCGCAGGAAGCTGGCGAGCGGCAGTTCAGGGCGGGCCGCACTGCGTCGCTCGACCGCAGCGCGATCGGCGGGCGCCACGGTGCGGCGGACGACCGACTCGCACTGCAGCGCATCGGACGCCGGCGAGGTCTGCGCAGACACCGACGCCGCCATTCCGAGCCAGAGCACCGTCCATCCACGCGCCGCCCGCACCCTCACGCGACCCCCTGCAGCTCGTCGCGCAACTTCACGTAGCTGGCGTAGCGCCCGCGCGCGACCGCGCCGCTGGCCACGGCATCACGGATGGCACACCCCGGCTCCACGGTGTGCGTACAATCGGCGAACCGGCAGCGGTCCAGCAGCCTGCGGAACTCGGGAAAGCACGCCGGAATGTCGCGGGCCTCGATGCCCCACAGCCCCACCTCACGCAGTCCGGGCGTGTCGGCCAGGAAACCGCCCCCGGGCAACGGGTGCAGGACCGCGCCCACCGTCGTGTGACGGCCCTTGTTCACGCTCTCGCTGATGGCCGCCGTCCGCAGGTCGAGCCCGGGAAACAGCGTGTTCATGAGCGAGGACTTGCCCACGCCGGAGGGGCCGGAGAGCGCGGAGCTCCGGCCCGCGAGTTCGGCCCGCAGCTCATCGACCCCTTCGCCGGTGACCACGCTGGTGTAGTGCACGGGATAGCCGGCGGCCTCCTGCTCGGCGAACAGCGCCCGAGCTGCTGCCGGCGGCACGAGGTCGCACTTGTTGACCACGATGCGCGCCGCGAGACCATTGGCCTCGGCGATGACGAGAAAGCGGTCGAGCATGCGGGGATGCGGCTCCGGGCGCGCGGCGGCGAACACCGCCAGCACCTGGTCGAGATTGGCCACCACGACGCGTTCCCCGCGCGCACCGCCGGGGGCCCGTCGCGCCAGCTTGCTGCGCCGAGTGTGGATGCGCGTGATGCTCCACGCTGCCCCTTCGCTGCGGTCACGCACGACCGTCACGCGGTCACCGACGGCCAGCTTGAGCGCGCCGTGCGCCTCATGCTTGAGCCGTCCGCGAAGCGATGCGGACACCGATCGGGCATCGTCGGTCCGGACCTCCCACACTCCGCCCGTGCCCTGCACGACGACCCCGTCGGCCTCGGGCGCCCCGATCGCCGGCTCCGTGACGCCGGGTGTGTCATTCACGCCGGCACACCGCGAATGAGGCCGTCGAGGGTGGCCTTCACGGTGGCCAGTTGCATCTGCCCGAGCTGATGCCGCACGACCGCCTCACTCGTGCCCGTGACCAGGAATCCCGTTTCGAGGTGCCCCTGCACCTCCGGCTCACCCGGCCCCCAGCGCACGAAGAACAGATACGCGCCCCACGGCGCCTGGCGATCGCCCGTGGTATCGGTGAGGATGTCGGCGGAGTAGGACCGCCCATCCACCCCCTCGAACGCCGCGGGGCGCTTGTGCACGGCCATGTACCCGCCGAGGGTGCGTTCATCGCCGGCGCCGTGATCCGGCGGGTGATGATGCCCGTGATGCTCCGTCATGCGGGCCTCAGCGGTGCAACGTCTCCTTCACGATGTTGCCGGCCATGAACGCGATGTTGGCGGGGCGTTCGGCGAGGCGCCGCATGAGGTAGGGGTACCACTGGCTGCCGAAGGGCACGTAGACGCGCATGCGGTAGCCCTCCTTCACGATCTGCTCCTGCAGGTCGCGGCGCACACCGTAGAGCATCTGGAATTCGAAGCGGTCGGAGGCGATGCCCCGCTCCTGTGCGAAGCGTTTGGCCTCGGCGATGATCGCCTCGTCGTGCGTGGCAATGCCAGGATAGCGGCCATGCTCCATGAGGCGGTGCATGGCCACCACGTAGTTGCGGTCGACGTCGGCCTTCTCGGGGAATGCCACGTCTGCGGGCTCGAGATACGCGCCCTTGCAGAGCCGCACCCGGCATTGCAGCCGGTTGGCCCGGTCCACGTCATCGAGCGTGCGGCGCAGGGCGCTCTGCAGCACGATGCCGACGTGGTCCCGGAAGTCCGGATAGAGCCGCTGCTCGAACGTGTCGAGCGTGCGGTCCGTGTAGGCGCTCGACTCCATGTCGAGGCGCACGAAGCTCTCGTACTGCTTCGCCCGCGTCAGCACCTCGCGCACCACTTCCACGCCGAGCTCGTCGGAGATGTCCTGCCCCAGCGCGGTGAGCTTGACCGACACATTCGCGTGGAGCTTCCGCGCCGCGATGCGGTCGAGGATCTCCAGATACTGCCGTCCCGTCTCGCGCGCCTCGGCCTCACTGGTGACACTCTCCCCGAGCAGGTCGAGCGACGCCGTGATGCCATGGTCGTTGAGGCGCGCCACCGCCTCGATGGCGGTGGTGATGGTCTCGCCGGCCACGAAGCGCGAGGCCATCTGGCGCGCGAAGCCGACGTTCTTGACGAAGTCGAAAATGCGCTGCTGGCGCGAGAGATAGAGCAGGGACGAGCGGAGCATGGCGGTAAACTAACGGAGGGGGGCGACCAGACGCGCCACCGGCGCCTCGCTCCCCTTTCCGAGGGCGGAGTCGAAGACGTTCCAGGTGAGCAGCCCATCATCGCTCTGGGGCTCCAGCAGCAGCACGGCCAGCAGATCCCGCGCGGTGCCCGGGGCGACCCGGAACGTGCCGGCCGGCAGTTGCCTGGTGACGTCACGCCACGCCCCGGTGACGGTGGCCTCCCGATGCCCCTGAAACGGGCGGGCCGCGATCGCCACCGAATCGACCACGAACACCTGGAGGGTCGCCGTCGCCGGCGCCGGCAGCGTTTCCACGCGCACCCCGTGGGCCCGCAGCAGGTCGGCCGCCTTGGCCCATTCGGGACCCAGGACGTACCCGTACGGGGCCGGGGCCTGTGTGAGCGCCGCCTCGAAACGGTCGACCACCGGCATGCGCTGGGCGGTGATGACACCCGAGCGCCGGATGCCGATCGGCACGCCGGGCTGCGTGCGGGTGGAATCGCCCGTCCGGTCGAGCCGTTCCACCAGCACGGCCTGGGTATCGGGGCGCGAGAAGAACCGCGACCGCACAGGTACGGCGCGGACACTCCGTTCGCCAAGGGTGGCCGCCGCCACGCCGCGCTGCACCCGGGCGGCGATGCCGCGGCGCTGTTCCGCCACGTACGACAGGATCTCCTGCACGAAGGCCCGCGTGCTGGCCACGCGCCGGTCGAACGGATCGTGGGAGTACGCTTCGCTGAGGATGCTGATGGGCCCGCGCAGCCCGTAGTAGTTGGTGCCGAAGCGCGGCTTGTGCTCGTACGTCCACCACCCGGACTTCTCGGCGGCGGTGTTGGTCTCACGGCCATCGGCCGAGGTGAAGTTGCCGTAGGGGAAGACCGCGAACCCGTGACGCGCCTTCATGCGGCGACGGATCTCCGGCAGCAGGGTGTCGGCCACGTACGGCGCCAGCGGCGAGGCGGGATGCAGCGACGGCGAATAGGTGAGCGCGTAGCCGTGGTAGCTGCCGTTGGTGGTGTGGAGGTCCATGAAGACATCCGGCTCCCACGCATTGAACGCCGCGAGAGCACCGCGCGTCTCGGGGGCTTCGGCCTTGATGTAGTCCCGATTGAGGTCGAGCCCCATGCCGTTCGGGCGCTCTCCGATCAGCTCCGGACCGTTCTGCGCCCCCCGGTTGCGGGCCTGTGCCGCCAGCTTGTCGTTGCCGTCGGCGTTGTAGATGGGAACCACGATCACGACCAGCGAGTCGAGCACAGTCGGACTGCGGGCGAACGACCAGTCGCGCAGCAGCGCGAGCACGGCCTCCTTGCCCTCCACCTCGCCGGCATGGATGTTGGCCTGCACGTACACCACCGGCCGCCCGAGGCGCCGCGCCTCCTCGGGCGAGGCCACGCGAGGCCGCGAGGCGATCACCAGGGGCACCGACTTGCCCATGGGCGACGTGGCCAGCTCGGTCACCGTGATGGGCGCGCCGAGGGTCCGCAGGGAGTCCACGAACGCGATCACGTCGGCGTGCGACGAGGTCTCGGTGAAGTTGGTCCGTTCGGCGCGCGTGCGGGGCTGCGCGGCCGGCGCAGGCGCCGGCGTGGGTGCCGTGCCACACGCCGTGAACCACGCGGTAAGCAGCAGCGAGCCGGTGGTGACGAGGCGCTTCACAGCGCCACCGTCTCGCCGATGGCGGGGAGCAGCAGGGTGATACCGCGGGCGGCGAACGCGGCGCGCGCGGCGTCGTGATCGATCGCGATGGGCGGGAACGTGTCGTAGTGCACACCGACCACGGTCTTCGTGCCCACGAACTCCGCAGCCCGCGCGGCGTCGGCGGCGTCCATGGTGAAGGTGTCGCCGATGGGCAGCACCGCAACATCCACCGCGCACGCCTCGGCGATGAGTTTCATGTCGTAGGTGAGCGCGGTGTCGCCGGCGTAATAGAACGTCTTGCCGCCACCGGTGACCACGAAGCCTCCCGGGTTGCCGCCCGGCGTCCCATCGGGAAGCGTGCTGCTGTGCACGGCGGTCACGAATTTCACGCGTCCGAAGGGAAGCCGTACACTGCCGCCGAAGTTCATGCCGTGGCCCTTCGTCACGCCCTGGCCGGCGAACCACTGCACGATCTCGTAGTTGGAGAGCAGCGTGGCCCCCGTGCGCTTCGTGATGGCCGCCACGTCCGCCACATGATCGCCGTGCCCGTGCGAGACGAGGACGTAGTCTGCGGCAATGGCCTCCACGTCGATTCCCGCGGCGAGCGGGTTCGGTGAGATGAAGGGATCGAAGAGCAGGCGTGCGCCGTCGATGTCGACGGCGAAGCAGGCGTGCCCGTAGTACGTGAGCTGCATGACAGGACCCGGGGAAGAAGGGATCAGGGCTGTGACGCGAGGATCGTGCGGAGCTGGGCAAAGTGCCGGCGCTGGTGCTGCGCGAGGAAGAGCGCCCACTGGTACCCGTCGAGCGCACCAAGCACGGGGTGGGGATGCGACACGGCCCCAAGCGCCCGGCCGGACGCATCGATCAGCGCCGCGATCAGCCGCGCCCGCGATGCGCCCTGCCGCGCGGCCGCCTCGGCCAGCGAGGCCGTGTCACCGGGCGTCACCATGGGCGGCGCGGCAATGGGGCGAGCGGCCGCATCCATCACCCGCCAGGGTGCGAGTGTGGGGGCGATGGGGGTGGTGTCGGAATCCCGGGTGTCTTTGACCTGCTTGAGCAGCGTGCCGATGAGGCGACCCGTGCCATCCTCGACGATCGCGAGGTGCTCGACCACCTGCGCGATACTCCACGCGTGGTCGTGCGGCCGACGTACCGCACGCTCCGGCGACACTCCGTCCAGCAGCGCGAGCATCTCCTGTTGCGCGTCGCGCAGGGCGCCGACCACCTCGGCCATGCGGGGGTGCAGTTCCTCATCGTGCATCATCCACTCACTCCGTCATGCGTCAGGGGTGAAACCGGCGGCCCGTTGTGGCCATCTCACGCAACAGCGCGGCCGGCTCGAAGCGTCCGGGAAAGCGGCCATTCAAGGCGTCGAGCCGTTCCACCACCGTGGCGGCGCCGAGCGTGTCGAGATGGCGGAACGGGCCACCGAGGAACGGCGGGAACCCGATGCCGAACACCGCGCCGATATCCCCGTCGCGCGGCGAGCGGAGGATGCCGTCCTCGAGGCAGCGTACCGCCTCGTTGAGCAGGGGCAGCACGGCCCGTTCCTGCATGTCCTCGCGGGGCATGGGACGGCGGGCGGCGCCGGCCGTCGTCAGGGCGTAGATGTCCTCGTCAGCCCCTTCGCGCTTGCCATCGGCCGCGTAACGATAGAACCCGCGCCGCGCCTTGCGCCCGAGACGGCCACTGGCGATCACACGGGCGAGGGCGTCCGGTGCCTGCAGGCGTGCCCCGAATGCGGCGGCCATGATGGGCCCCGACTTGCCGGCAATGTCCAGGCCCACGTCGTCGAGCAGCGTGAGCGGCCCCACCGGAAAACCGAAGGCGACCAGTGCATCGTCGATTGCCTCGATGCGTGCCCCGTCGTCGAGCAGGCGGCCACTCTCGTTGAGGTACGGGGCCAGGATGCGATTGACGTAGAATCCCGCACCGTCCTGCACCACGATCACGGTCTTGCCGAGCATGCGGCCGAACGCCGCCACCGTGGCCGTCGTCTCGGCGCTGGTCGCCGGCGTGACGATGACCTCCAGCAGCGGCATCTTGTGCACCGGCGAGAAGAAGTGCATGCCGACCACACGCTCGGGGTGTGCCGCGCCCGCGGCGATGTCACGAATGGGAATCGTACTGGTGTTCGACGCGAAAATGGCATGCGGCGCTGCCGCCTCCACCTCGCGCAGCACCTGATGTTTGACCGCGCGATCTTCGAAAACGGCCTCGATGACGAGGTCCACACTGGCGAAGCCGCGGTAGTCGGTCGTGGTGCCCACCAGTGACATCGTGTCGTCGTACTGCGGCCGGGTGATCTGCTGCTTCCTGAGCCGCTCGCGCACCACGTCGCGTACCGCCTTCCACCCCGCGGCGACCCGGTCGAGCGACGCGTCCTTGAGCCGGACCGGTACGCCGGCCTGCACGGCCACGCTGGTGATGCCGGCCCCCATGAAGCCGGCGCCGAGCACACCAAGGCGGCGTACAGCGCGCGGCGTGGCCACGATGCCCGCGGCGAGCCCGCTGTCCTTCTTGAGCGCCGTCGTCGCGAAAAAGATCGAGGCCAGCTGGCGGCACACCGGCGACACGGTCAGGGCGCCGAAGCGCCGCGCCTCCTCGCGCTGGCCGGCCTCCGGGCCGTCGGCGAATCCGCGCTGGATGACGTCAATGGCGGCCAGGGGCGCGGGATAGTGACCGCGGGTCTTCGCGAGCACCGACTCGCGTGCCTTGCGGAACACCAGGCTGCGCCCGAGCGGGTTCTCCTCGAGCAGCACGGTGCTCGCGGCCGCCTTGCGGGCGCGGACGGGCAGCGTCTCGCCGCGCGCCAGTTCCTGTACACGCCGCATGGCGATATCGCGCAGAATCGCGGGGTGCACGAGTTCATGCACGAGCCCCATCTGCCACGCCTTCCTCGCGCGGATGTTTCGACCCGTGAGGATCATGTCGAGCGCCGCCTGCACCCCCACGGTGCGCGGCAGGCGCTGTGTGCCTCCGGCCCCGGGGATCAGCCCGAGCTGCACCTCCGGGAGCGCCAGTACCGTCTTGGCATGCTCGGTCGCGATGCGATACCGGCAGGCGAGCGCCACCTCCAGGCCACCGCCAAGCGCGGCGCCGTGAATGGCCGCCACCACGGGCTTGGAGAGCGCTGCCAGCCGGTCCAGCAACTGCTGCCCCCCGCGCGACAACGCCTCCCCCTGCTCAGCCGACGTGATGCGCGTGAGCTCCTCGATGTCGGCGCCGGCGATCCACGTGTCCGCCTTGCCACTCACCAGCACGGCGCCCGTGATGGACGGGTCGCGCTCGATGCGATCGAAGCACTGCGCGAACACCGGCGCGATACGCGTGGTGAGCGTATTCACCGGCGCCCCTGGCTGGTCGTAGCGGATCTCGGCCACGCCGTCGTGCAGCAACAGCGTGAGCCCGGTGGCCGCATCCTCGAGGAGTACGGTGCCAGCAGGGTGAGCCGTGGATGTCACCGGGCGCTCTCCAGCACCATGGCGTGCCCCATGCCGCCGGCGGCACACACCGTGAGCAGGCCGAATTGCGCCCCGCGTCGCTGCATCTCGTGGCCAAGCGAGGTGACGATGCGCGCTCCCGTGGCACCGAAGGGGTGACCGATGGACAGCGAACCACCGAGCACGTTGAGCCGCTCCGGATCGACCTCACCCACCGGTTGCGAGAGGCCGGCGCGCTCGGCCCACCACTTCGACGCCAGCCCCTGCACGTTGCTCAGCACCTGCGCCGCAAAGGCCTCGTGCATGTCCACGAGACCAATGTCGCGCAGCGTGAGGCCCGCACGCGCCAGTGCCACCGGCGCGGCCAGGACTGGCGCCTGCAGCAGTTGCTCACCGGGGTCGACCGCCGCATAGGCGTACGACCGGATGAACGCCACCGGCGCGTACCCCAGCGCCCGCGCCGTGTCTTCGCTCATGAGCAGGACGGCGGCCGCGCCATCGGTGAGCGGGGACGCGTTGCCGGCGGTAACCGTGCCGTACTGTCGATCGAACACCGGCCGGAGTGACGCCAGCTGGTCGTACGTGGAGTCCCGCCGCACGCCATTGTCGGTGGCCAGCATGTCGGTACAGGCGGGCGGCACCGGCACCGGCACGATCTCCGCCGACAGCCGACCGTCGTCGAGCCCCCGCGCGGCATGCTGGTGCGACCGCAGTGCCAGCCGGTCCTGCGCCTCACGAGCAATGCCGTTGATCTTGGCCATCTTGTCGGCGCTCTGCCCCATCGTCTCGCCGGTGCTCGGTTCGGCAATGGCGGGCGTGATGGGCACGAAGTCCTTCGGCCGCACCCGCGCCAGCGTGGCGACGCGCTGCGACAGGGATCGGGCCCTGGACGCCGCCACGAGGACATCGCTCATGCCGCGCGAGTGCAGGATGGGCACTTGCGAGAGGGACTCGCTGCCACCAGCGATGGCGATGTCGGCGTGACCGAGCGCGATCTGGTCGGCGGCGTCGGTGATGGCCTGGTTGGCCGAGGCGCAGGCGCGGCTCACCGTGTACGCCTGCAGCGTGCGCGGGAAGTGCGGCAACAGGGCGACTTCACGCGCGAGGTTCGGCGCCACCACCGAGTGCACCACCGTGCCGAAGACGAGCAGGTCCACGGCCGCGCCGTCGATCCCGGTGCGCTGCACCAGTTCGGCCACGGCGAAGCGCCCGAGGTCGATGGCCGAGTAGTCCTTGAGCGAGGTCCCCGAGCGCGCGAACGGGGTGCGGACGCCGGCGACGATGGCCACCCGTCGCCCATTTCCGTAGGTGGGCATCGGTCGAACTTAGTGGCGAGAGGCGGGGGTGGCGACCACCCGGTCCCTTCGGCATCGTGAGGCCATGGCGGTGCTCAGCGACTCCCGGCAGGCGGCGCTCACGGCGCTGGCGAACGAGCGGTTCGACCTGCTCGTCATCGGCGGCGGCATCACTGGCGCCGGCATCGCCCGCGAGGCAGCCCTGGCGGGCTACCGCACGGCGCTCGTCGAGCGCGATGACTTTGCCAGCGGCACGTCCAGCCGCTCGTCGCGGCTCGTGCATGGTGGTGTGCGCTACCTCGAGCATGGGCACCTCGGCCTCGTGTTCGAGTCGAGCCGGGAACGGCGCCTGCTGCTGGCGCTGGCCCCCCACCTCGTGCGACCGCTGGCGTTCACCTGGCCGGTGTACCCCGGCGCTCGGGTGCCGCGCTGGCAAGTGCGCGCCGGCCTGTTGCTGTACGATGCCTTGGCGCTTTTTCGCAACGTCCGGCGGCACGAGGGGCTGGACGCCGAGGCGGTCCTGGCGTACGAGCCGGCGCTGGCCCGCGAAGGGCTGCTGGGCGGTGCCCGGTACTGGGACGCCGCGACCGACGACACCCGCCTCACGCTCGCCAGTGCACTGGCGGCCCAGGCGCACGGGGCCACGATCGTGAACCACGCCGCGGTGGTCGGGCCCGTTCACCAGGGCACCCGGCTGGCCGGCGCGCGCGTGCATGACCGGATCGGTGGGACGGCCCTGCAGGTGCAGGCCCGTGTGGTGGTCAATGCCACCGGCCCCTGGAGCGACGCGACGGCCGGCCTCACGGGAGACGCGACCGGTTCGCAGGTGCTCGGTTCGGCCGGCACCCACATCGCCGTGCCGCGGCAACGCCTCGGCAACCGCGACGCCATCACCATCGTCTCGCCGCTCGATGGGCGCGTCATGTTCGTCATCCCCGCCGGTGTACATGCCATCATCGGCACCACCGAGCATCCGGCGCGCCGCGGCCCCGATGACATCCGCGCCACGCACACGGATGTCACCTACCTGCTGGACTCGGTGAACCGATGCGTTCCACACGCCGCCCTGTCCATGGACGATGTCGTCGCGGCGTGGTGCGGCATCCGGCCGCTCGCGGTGGCGCGCGCCGGTGAGCACAGCGCCAATGCCGCTTCGCGCGAACACGCCATCACGCACCGGCCCGACGGTCTCGTCAGCGTGACCGGTGGCAAGCTGACCACCTATCGGGCCATGGCCGCCGACGTGCTCGCCCAGGCGCGGCGGGAGTTCGCGGCCACGGGGGGCGATCCGGCGATCCCGACGCGTACCGACGCCAGTACGACCACGCCACTGCCCGGGGGCGACGTCTTGAGTCGTGACGCTGTGGTGGCCGACGCCTCTGACGCAACGCTTGACGCCGCCGCCGGTGAGCGGCTGGCCCTGGCCTACGGCAGTCGCTGGCGGACCGTCTGGCAGTACGCACAGCGGGAGCCCGCGCTGTCGCAGCGTATCGAGTCGCCGCTGCCGTATGTGATGGCCGAGGTGGCGTACGGCGTGGAGCATGAACTCGCCTGCACTCTCGCCGACGTGCTCGTGCGGCGCACCCACGTGGCGTTCGAGACACGCGATCACGGGCGCGCGGCCGCGCGGCGTATTGCGCCGCTCATGCAGGCCCGCCTGGGGTGGAGCGACGAGACCCGGGCGGCACAGCTGGCCGCCTACGATGCCGAGGCGGCGCGACTGTTCTCGATCGACGAGGCGTGAGTGACGGGCGCGACGGCTCGGGCGCGCCTACGGCACCAACAGGATCTTTCCGCCGCGTCCACCGGTCGCGGCGGCGGCCACCGCCTCCTTGACTCGCGCCAGCGGATATGTGGCGTGAATGCGAGCCGCGAGCTCGCCGCGCGCGATACGCTGCGCAAGGTCGCCGTACATTGCCAGCTGCTGGGCCGGTGTTCTGTGGCGGAACCACGTCGCCAGCCAGAAGCCGCGCAGGGTGACGCCGCGAAACACCAGCATCCCCGGGGCCATTTCGCACGCCGTCCCGGAGAGCGCGCCATAGTTCACGACCGTACCGCCCGGGGCCAGGCACTGGGCCAGGCGCCCCGTCGCGCTGCCGCCCACGGCATCGAGCGCGAGGCGTATGGCGCCCCTGCTCGTCGCCGCCGCCACGCGTGGCGCGAGGTCGGGGCCATCGACGACCACCACATCGGCGCCCAGTGCCTCGAGCGGCGCCACCGCGTCCGCCCGCCGCACGACGTTCACGGTACGCAGCCCGCGAGCGCGGGCGAGCTGGATGACGTACTCGCCCACCCCGCTGTTGGCCGCGTTCTGGATGACCCAGTCTCCCGCCGCCAGCGGGACGAACTCGGAGAGCAGCAGCGACGCCGTGGGCGGGTTCACCGTGAGCATGGCGAGCTGCTGCACATCACCGCCGGGCGGCAGGCGGAGCAGCGTGGCCGCCGGGGCCACCGTGTGCGACGTCCATGTTCCGGTGGCCACCGGCATGAGCACGAGGTCGCCCACGGCCACCGTCGCGACGCCACCACCGAGCGCCGCCACGCGGGCCACTCCCTCGTTGCCACCCACGGCAGGCAACGGCGGCAGAGCCCCGTACTGCCCGGTGAGCGTGAGCACGTCCGACGGGTTGATCGGCGCTGCCAGCATTTCCAGCAGCACCTCGCCGGCACCGGGCGCGGGCGTCTCACGTTCCACACAGGCGATCACGTCCTGCGGTACGGGTCCGCGGACGGCGTACTCAGCGCGCTGCATTGGCGGGTTCGGGCGATGCCGTGGCGTCAGACCAGCTCGTCCGCGTTGCGCTGGTGAATCGTGTGCAACTCCACGATCACCAGCCGTCGCACGCGCGTGGGCAGCTTGAGGATGGCCTGCTCACCGACCGCCTTGCCCTGCAGTGCCCGCCCGATGGGCGAGCCCATGGTGACGTGCCCGTCCTGCAGTTCACCGGCGTCGCCGAAGACCAGTTCGTAGCGCTCGCGGGCCTTGGTCTGCTCGTCTTCGACCACCACGCGCGAGCCCAGCCCCACCTTGTCGGCCGGGATCTGCGCGATGTCGATGTTCGCCAACTTCGTCACGCGCTGCGTGAGCTGCCCGAGGCGCGCCTGTACGAACTGCTGGCGCTCGAGGGCCGCCTTGTACTCGCTGTTCTCCTTCAGGTCGCCGAGTTCGACGGCCTTCCGGATTTCGTGCGGCAGCGTGACGTTGAGCTCGTACGTGAGCTTTTCGACTTCGCGTGCCATCTGGGCGATGAGTTCCTGAAACATGCGCGATCCAGCGGAGTCCGGAAAAAGGCGAACGCCCGGCCGTTCGGGCCGGGCGTGACTGAGGCCAATATACACCGCACGGTAGGGTGCGGGATAGAAGGCGGGCGGGGGCCAGTGCGCGGCAGCGCGTGGCGTGGGACCGCCGCCCCGTCAGCCCCCACGCCCCCGCTGTCGTGTGGCCGCCTGCGCCGCATGCGCGTCGATCACGGCCTGCGCCGCCTCGGCCGGGTCGTCGGTCATCAGCACCAGGTCCAGATCACCCGGCGAGATCTTCCCTTCACCCGCGACCCGCGCATTGATCCAGCGCACGAGCCCCGCCCAGTAGTGGCGCCCGAACAGCACGACCGGGAACTGGTAGATCTTCCCCGTCTGGATCAGCGTGAGTGCCTCGAAGAGCTCGTCGAGGGTGCCGAAGCCGCCGGGAAAGATGATGAACGCGTTCGAGTACTTGATGAACATCGTCTTCCGTACGAAGAAGTAGCGGAAGTTCACCAGGGTGTCGACAAACGGGTTGGCGCCCTGCTCGAACGGGAGTTCGATGTTGCACCCCACCGAGTGTCCGCCGCCATCTCGGGCGCCGCGATTGGCAGCCTCCATGATGCCCGGTCCGGCCCCGGTGATGATGGAGAAGCCCTGTTCGGCCAGCAGACGCGCGGTTTCGCGAGCGGCCGCGTAGTGCGGATCGTCCGGCCCCGTCCGTGCCGAGCCGAAGATCGTCACCCCTTTGGCGATGCCAGCCAGGGCGTCAAAGCCTTCGACGAACTCGGACATGATGCGCATGACCCGCCACGGGTCGGAGGTCGTGAAGGCCGTCGACTCCTCGACGGCGTGCTGCAGCAACTTTTCGTCTTCGGTGAGGATTGGACGATCACGAATGTCCTCGTCGACCAGTGCGGGGTCGCGCCGGTGGACCGGCTTGGCCCCGCGCAGCGACAACGGTTTCGATCCCATCGCCTCCGGCGTCGCCGGGCGCGCCGCCTTGCCGGCCTTGGCCGATGTGACGGGAGCAGGCGTTGGGCCGTTTGCCTTACGCGACACGGAACGGGGAGATTTCGCCATCGGAGGGCGGGTGAGGGAGCGGAACGGCCATGACAGGCAGGCGTGATGCGGACGCGTGAGGCGGACGCGCCGATGACGCATGATAGCACGGGGCTCCGGCGGTTGCTCCTCGTGGTGGCCGATGGTGTGCGCCACGACGTCCTGGCGGACGAGATGGACGCCGGGCGCACCCCGGCGCTGGCGGCGTTGCGGGCCCGTGGCAGCTTTCACGCGGTCACCTCGTCGTTCCCATCGGTCACTGGCCCGGCGTACGTGCCGTTCCTCATGGGACGACACCCTGCACGGGTCGGCCTGCCGGGACTCCGCTGGTACGACCGGGCCCGTTCGCTCTCGTGGGCCCCGGCGCAGGCGCGCAGCTACGCCGGCATCGACATCTGGCATGTGGATGGCGATGTGCACGCCGATGTCCCCACGCTCCTCGACCTCGCCCGCCCGTCACTCGCCGGCATGAGCATGCTGGGCCGAGGCGCCACGCACGGGCGCATCGGTCGATCGGTGGCCTGGATGCTGCGCGCCGCCCCCTCGCACTTCCGCGGCGATCTGCTCGGGTGGCGCCGAGTCGAACAGCAGGCCACCGGCGCCTTTCTCTCGCGCTTCGCCGCCGTGCGCCCGAAGGTGTCGGTGCTCGCCATCACCAGCCCCGACAAGTTCGCGCACGCCTACGGCAGCGACTCCGCCCCCGTCCGCGCCGCCATCGGCGACCTGGATGCCGCCGTGGCGCAGGCCCAGGCGATTGCCGTACGCGATGGCTGGCGGGATGCGCTGCACGTGTGGGTGGTCGGCGACCACGGGCACGCGCCCGTGTCGCAGCACGACGACCTGCATGGATGGCTGGAAGCCGAGGGGCTGCGTGTCCTGGCGCATCCGCGCCTCCATGTGCGCGACCCGGATGTCGCCCTCATGGTCGGCGGGAACGCCATGGCACACCTGTATCTCTCACCAGGCGAGCGCACGCGTCGCTGGTGGCCAACCCACGCCGCGCGCTGGGGCGCCACCCTCGACGCCCTGCTGGCCCGGCCCTCGGTCGACCTCGTCGCCACCGCCTCCTCGGCGACCACGGTGGAAGTGCGACACGCCACGCGGGGCGCGGCGGTGGTGCAGCGCCGCGAATCGCCCACGGGGCCACGCTGGTCCTACCTCACCACGACGGGGGACCCGCTCGAACTCGGCGACTCGCTGCATGACCTCGATGCAGGCACCGCGTGGGAGGCGACCAGCGCGACTCCCTATCCCGATGCCCTCGTGCAGCTGTCATGGCTGGCCACGGCGCCGCGCGCCGGCGATCTCATCGTGTCGGCGAGCCCGGACTGGGACCTGCGCGCGCGTTTCGAACCGGTGTCCCACGTCTCCACCCACGGGGCCCTGCTCCGCCCGCAGATGCTGGTACCGCTGCTCGTGGATCTGCCGGTGACGCGGCCTCCCCACCGCACGGCGGACGTGGTCCCCAGTGCGCTCGATCTGCTCGGCATTTCCTGTACGACGGACTTCGATGGCCGTTCGTTCTTGCGCGGCACGCCGGTATCGGCGGCCGGCTGACCCGCTACTCGGTGCGATTCCGGCTGCGTTCGGGGTCGAAACCTTCCGGATAGCGCCGGCGCAACTTGTCGATGTTCCGCTGCGCGATGTCGTCGAGCGAGAGCCCGAGCACCGTGGCAAAGGCGCCCAGGTACCAGAGGCAGTCGCCCAACTCCTTGACCAGCGCCTCCTGGTCGAGCGGCGTGGCATGGAAGAGGTGTTTCTTGATGACCTCGGCCACCTCACCGGCTTCCCCGGTGAGCCCGAGGGCGGCATTTGCCAGCTGCTGCTCGTGCGTGCGGTCGCGACCCAGCGTGCGCGCCGCGAGCTCCTGATATTCGTCGAGGGTCATGCGCGGAAGGTAGCCGCGCCGCCCCTCACGCCGCGAGCCGGATCGCCCGTCGGGGTCACGAGTGGCCTCCGCCCATGGGGAGCCCCATCGCGGCGCCGCGATCGTCACGGCGGTGAGCGCCACGGCGGCTGGTCAGCGCCGGCAAGGCGAATGGGATGCCCCACCCGACTATATTGGGTGCATGGATTGGCTCCGCCTGGCCATGACCCTCGCGCTGCGTGCGCTCCTGAATCCCTTTCTCGCCGTGGATCTGCTCCGCGTGGCGTGGCGGTTCCGGCATCGACATTGGTATCGGCGCGTCCCGTTTCTCCCGCTCCCGGCCCAGAGCTATGTGCGGTGGCGCATGTACACCGCATACGGTGACGAGGCAGCCATCCCGCCCGCCGACGATGTGATCGCCTTCGCCAGATGGGTGGGGCGCCAGCCTCGCTGACCCGTGGGCTCGAGGCGTGTGCGTATGGCCTCGGGTTCGATGCGTTCGGCGTGGCGGCGCTCGGCGAACCGGCCACCCGACCGCACTTCGATGCCTGGCTGGAGGCCGGCCGGCATGGGACCATGGCGTACCTCGACGGTGCCGGCGCCGAGTTGCGTCGCGACGCCCGCCAGCCGCACCCCGGCGCGACGCATGCCGTGGTGGTGGCTGCGTCGTACGGCGGGCGTGAGCCGTCCGGCCCCGTGGCGCGCTATGCCCGGGGCGACGACTACCACGTGGTGCTCCGCGAACGCGTCCGGGAGCTGCACCGCTGGCTCGAGCGCGAGCTGGGCCACCCCATCGACGCCCGTCCGTACGTGGACAGCGGCCCGATCCTCGAACGCGACCTCGCGCAACGGGCCGGCCTGGGGTGGTTCGGCAAGAACACCATGCTCATCACGCCGCGGGCCGGCTCGTTCGTGTTCCTGGCGTCGCTGTTCGTGTCGCTCGAGCTCGAGCCCAGTGCACCATTCGAAGCCGACCGCTGTGGCGCGTGCACACGGTGTCTGGACGCATGCCCAACCGGGGCCCTCCCCGCGCCGCGGGTGCTCGATGCCAGCCGCTGCATCAGCTACCTCACGATCGAGTTGCGCGACGGCATTCCCGAGCCCCTGCGGGCGGCAATGGGCGGGCTGCTGTACGGGTGTGACATCTGCAATGACGTGTGTCCGTATAACCGGAAGTTTTCCAAGGAATTGTCGGAGGATTCGCCTTTCCGGCCACGCCCCTTCCTGGACGGCGTGCCTTCTCGGGAGTTGGCACTTCGTGTGTTGGGAATGGGCGTGCCCGAGTACACGGAGCTTTTCCGCGGCTCGGCCATGAAGCGCGCCAAGCTCGCGGGGCTGCGCAGAAACGCGGCCGTCGTGTTGGGCAATACGGGCACGGAAGCTGACCTGCCTGCTCTGATCATCGCTTTGGGAGACGCGCTCCCCCTTGTGCGAGGCCACGCCGCCTGGGCGGTCGGGCGGATCGGCTCCGACGCCGGCGTTGCCGCGCTTCGGGAGCGCTTGGCCGTCGAGCCGGACGAATCCGTCCGCGCGGAGATCGAGTCTGCCCTACGCGCGGCAGACGATGCCCCTGATGAAATGTCGAAGTCTCGCGGGGCATGAGGTGACGTCCGCAGCGTCACGACGGCCGTCTTGATGTTTGCGCGGCGCTTGCCGCGAACCCGCTCCACAACAACGAGCAGATCGAGCACCCAGTAGTCCAGGATGGCGGCACGATCGTCGGCGGAGCACCGAAGGGTCGGAGGAACGGGGCAGCTTCGGCAAGTCCGGGGTGGCGGCGGGGATCGCGGGGGCGGGGCCCGGGCTCATCCGATGACTTCGAAGTGGGTACCCACCGCCGAAGGCGAGGGCACGCTCCTGCCAACTCCGTTTGCGCGTGCCCGGGGCTGCGCCCCGGACCCCAACCCCGCGCGACCGTATCGATCTATCGCCGGTCGTTCTTCAGCTCGCTCTCACGGTCGCAAGGCCGCAGTCGCTGCGTGGCTTCGGCCTATCGATGGAGGTAGCTGGGAAGCCCCATCACCGATGAGCGACTCGGGGAGACCCTCCACGACCCGAAGAAGCAACACGCTGTCTTCGCAGCCCTCGTCGGCTGGGCGGGCGATAATGCCTCGCTCTGGAACAAGGCAGAAGCCGCCGAGCGACGTCGAAACAGCGTCGTTCCGCGCGAGGTGCAGGTCGCGATTCCGCGTGAAGTCCCGCCGGATTTGCAGATCGTACTCGCGGTCGCGTTCGCCACGTTGCGGCGCGAAACGCAGGGCGTGGCGGTCGAGCGGTCTCGTCAAGACGTGTGTAACTGTGCGTCAGGCGGCGGCCTGCCCTCCATACGCATTCCTGGCCTTATCTCGCGAGGAGATAGCGTCACTTCGGGTCCCGTGGCCCGCTTCCAACTTCTCGAACAAGCCCGCTCCCCACCAGGCGGGCCAGTCGGGTGCGGGTGGCCCGTGGGGTCAGTCCAATGACGGCGGCGATCTCACTGGTCAACTTGCCCGCCCGTCTGACAGTCCATCGACGATGGCCTGATCGGTATCATCGAGCGTGGGGCGGTTGACCCGTGAGGTGAAGATGGTCACGCGAAACCTCGTCGCGATCTCCTCAAGTCGAGGGTCAGCCAGCCCGGCCTCGCGGCACGCGGCGGTCATGCGCTGGATGCCACGCCCCCACTACTCGATAAGGCCGAAGGCATGGAAGACGCGGCCGATTACTCGGTTTCGGAGCTTGGAGATGCCATGCTCAAGGTCTGCGATCGTGAGGCCGAACGGGAGCAGACCCGGATTCTCGATCTCCAGGCGATCGTCGAAGATCGAGATACGAATCGGAGCGCCGCGCTGCGCGTAGTCGGCGTGCGCGACCGCGTAGATGACGGCTTGTCGTACGGCAACAGGCGGGAGGTTCCAGCAATCCGTTCGACGGACTCTGCCGATGTCGGCACTGTACGGGGAATGCTTCTCGATGAACGCGATGGCGTCCTCGATAGCACCGACCGGTGGGTTGCGGAACTCGGCCCGCTCGAGGATACGGCTCTTGTCGAGCCCGTCAAAGCGCCCCGCCTGGATCGAGGCGTCCGGGAAGTGGCGCTCGCGCTCCCGACCGAAGAGCAGCATGCCCCCTCCCGTTGGTACGGTGTGGCCTTGCTGCGTGGCAAGGAGCCTCAGCGTCACGAGGTCGCGTCGCCGAGGGGTCCGGAGGGGCTTGAAGGACTCGGAAGCAGCTCGGAAGTCCGGCGCTTCCGAGTCGACGTCGACCTTCGGCTGCTCGTCGTAGTTCTCCCCACGCGCGGTGCGGCGGAGCTCCTGCAGCATCTCGGCGTCGGCGCGGCGGTTGGTGGAGCCAACGCGGACATAGGCGCCCGACTCCGCTCCCTCTCGTTTGAGGTAGTGCGGGCGAGCAGCACTCGGATGCATCTGAATGGCGATGACCTGCGTGCGGCGCCGCGGCAGAATGTCGATCTCCGGCAACAGCCGCGGCGCAATCGAGTCGCTCACGATGTTCGCGATGCGCTCCTCGACATCCAGCGCATACGGGACACCACGCACGTTGCGCGTATGATCTTCGACCCCCACGAGCAGCGTACCGCCGGCGGTATCGGCGAACGCTACCAAGGTCTTGAGCACGCCCTCCGGGGAGGAGAGGTCGCGCTTGAACTCGAGGGTTTTGCCTGCGGGGCGGGTGAGGATCTCGACAAGGTCCATATGCTCGGAAGTACGCTACGAAGGTCCTGAGGCGGACAAGCTTCCGAGCAGATGGACTGGGTCCAACCCGCCGCCCAGGGCAATCGGTTTGTGTGTGCTCAAGTCGTGGGTCTCTCGAGCGGCAACGGCCCAGCCAAGAGTTGGATCTTAAAACGGCTTTCCGGCCACTCGTCCAATGCTGTGTGCCCGTGGGCCACGTGATTCGCACGCCACGTCATGCTGCCGGCGTTCGCGCCGCGCGCGATGTTCGCCGGGGCGCATGAGCGGGGCGGCACGCACGCGCTGGCCCACGAGATCCTGATGAGGACGCCGGCGGACTACGCCGTGGCGTGCAAGAGCTCCGCCGTCAAGCGCGCCAGGCGCTGAGTGCTGCAGCGCAGCGCGTGCCTCGTGCTGGGCAACATCGGCACCCACGAAGATCTGGCGGTGCTCGAGGCGATGACGGAGCACGAACACACGATCGTCCGGGAGCATGCCGTGTGGGCCATCACGCGCCTCTCGGCACCCCATGCCGAACACGCGTGCGCTTCACCCGTCGACCATACGAACCGCCCGTCTCGCGGGCCCCGTGTCGGCGTTTCCCCCGCAGGCCGGAGTGGATTCCCCGCTGGCACCACCGATCGTTCAGCGCATCATTCGGCCATGTAACGTTCTCCCCGGGGGCAACATGGCTCGCACGACTGACCGGCTCGACATTCCACCATTGGCGCCACCCGCTTCGCCGCAAACAGCGGCACCGATACCCACCACGCCGATCGAGTGCGACGTGGGTGGTACGACCCTGCGCGCCACGCTGACGGCGCCGACGGATGCCGTGGCCCTCGCGGTGGTGCTGCACGACGCCGCCGACGAGCGCCTCGACCCGACGCACACCACCCTCGTCGACGTGCTGCATGCGGCCGGGGTGGCGACGCTTCGCGCCGACCTGTGCACCGCCGACGAGGCCCGCGGCGATCATGCGAACGGTACGCCATTCTTCGACATCAGCCTGCTCGTCGACCGCCTCATCGCCGTGATGGCGGCGATCCGTGCCCGCACCGATCTGCCGCAACTGCCGCTCGGCCTGGTCGGTGACCGGGCCGTTGGCGCTGCGGCGCTCTACGCGGCGGCCGAGTACCCCGAGCGTGTGGGAGCCGTGGTGACGCGCAGCGCCCGCCCCGATCTGGCCGGGCCGTTCTTCCCGCGCCTGGGAGCACCAACCCTGCTCATCGTGGGTGATCGCGACCCCGAGACCCGGCGCATCAACGAGGAGGCGTTCCGCCACCTGCACGGCCCGCGGTCGCTCGAGGTCATCCCCGGGGCCCGCCATCAGTTCCTGGAGCCCGGTGCAGGGGAGCAGGCGGCGGCCTTGACCCGAGCGTGGCTGCTGCGGCACCTCTGCCCGCCCCAGACGGCCGACCAGCAGGCGGCTGTTGGGCGGCCCGGAACGGCGACGGCTCGTGTGCCATGAAAGGTCCGCCCTTGAATGGTTCAAGACATGACGCCTGGTCACCCCTGGCGCGACACCCTCAGCGCTGACCCTGCCGCGGCGCCTGTGTGGGCGCTGCCGCGCGTGGCCGGACGCGCGCGGGAGCAGCTGGCGCAGGCCTGCCCTGTCATCGGGCAGTCGGGGGCCGGGGTCGGGGCGCGCGAGGTCGACGGGCTGGCGCCGCAGCGGGCGGAACGGCCTGGGGTCGAGGTCGAACGACGCGCGTTGGCCGTGTCAACCGGCCACCGCGCGCGTCAGCGCCGCGGCGACCCCGGGGGCAGCAGCTCCGAGATCGCCGCACCGTCCTTGCGCGGCTCCGACGCTCACGCGTTGAGCGTGGTGCGCCGGTTGCGTTGCACCGCTTGCCCGGCACCCATGCGGGTGCTCGAGGAGTCGCCGCGCATCACGAGTTGGTGCCCCATGGCCGTCAGCGCATCGCGTGTGCTCGCGGCAATGCGCGCCGCGAGGTTCACGTCGCAGCCCGGGAAGGTTTCCTTCGAAAAGCGCGGCGCGTCGAGCGCGCCCTGGATGTTCATGCCGAAGTCCTCGATGTTCGACACGAACTGCGCGTGCGCCTGCGACTGGTTCCAGCCCCCCGTGGAGTAGTTGCGCTGGATGAAGGAGATCATGTTCCCCTCCCGGTCCACCGCACTCAGGTACGTCGTGCCGTTATCGGTGCCCTCGGGGGTTCCGTAGGGGACGGTGCAGTTGGCGCGTGTGGCATGCACGAGCTTCGCGCGCTCGGCGGCGTACGTCTTGGACAACAGTCCGTTCACCGGCACCGTGGCGAATCGCGGGTCGGCGTCGTAGCGCTGCAGGTCGGCGTAGGCGAGCTTCTTGGCCTCGATCATGTGGTGCAGCGCGGCGGTCGAGTTGTGCCCCATCGACGCCATCGGGAACTGCTCCATGATGTTGAGCATGAGAAGCGCCGCGCTACCCTGTCCATTGGGCGACAATGCGTACACGGTCCAGCCGCGGTACGTGGTCGAGATGGGCGTCACCCATTCCACCTCGTACTCGGCGAGGTCGGCCGCCGTCATGGTACCCCCGTGCGTCTTCGAGCTGGCCAGCAGCTTTGCCGCCACCGACCCACAGTAGAACGCCGTCGCCCCAGCCGCCGCGATCTGGCGATAGGTCCAGGCCAGCTCGGGATTGCGGAACATGTCGCCGACCTGCGGCACCCGGCCGTCAGCCAGGAAGGTCTTCGCGGTGGCGGCATCACGCCGCAGCGCTTCCTCACTGTCCTGCCAGTGCACGCTCACCACGTCGCCCACCGGGAACCCGATCTCGGCGTACTGAATGGCCGGCGCGAGAATGCGGGCGAACGGCACCCGCCCGAACCGGGCCCGCGGCGCCGCCCATCCCTTCACAGCCCCGGCACCGTCGCGGCATCGATGCCTCGCTGCGGCATGCGCCTGTGCCCCTTCGCCCGAAGCTACTCCGCGGTGAGCGCCTTCGGCGCCCATCCGGACGCATTCAGTCCGTGCAGCATGCCCGTCTTCGCCTCGTAGACGATCGCGAACAGGTCGCCGCCGAT
>JAJTGR010000099.1 GCA_021299375.1 Gemmatimonadota bacterium | reverse complement strand
CGAGCTCGATCGCGGCGCGTCGCTCGCCCTCATCCAGTACGACGCGCGGCGGGACATGCTGCGCGATCGGCTCACACCGGTCGATGGTCGCGTGGTGCACTCGATCATGGAGACCACCTTCGATCACCTTCCCGACACGGTGCGAACCCGAATTCTCGCGGGTGGCCCCTTCGTCGATGTCACCGACCGGACGGCGGATTACGCGCGCCTGTGCGGTTTCCCCACCCCGCTCGAAGGTGGTGTGCTGGCCGTTCGCGGGATGAAGGTGGACGGCCTCCTCGGCGCCGTGCTCGCACTCTACGAACCGCGCAAGATTTTCGGGACGCGGACCACCGAACGAGTGGCCCCGGTGGTGGCCCTGTTCGACCTGGCATTCGCCCGGCTCGCCGAGCGGGAAGCACGCGAGGAAGCGGTGCGGACCCTCGAGGACGTGACGCAACGTGTGCATGGGGAATACGTCCGCAAGCTGTCGGCCCTCGAGGCCGAGTTGCGGGAAGTGCGCAAGGCGCCGCGCGACGCCGCGGCGCTCAATCCCGCCGAAGCGATCGCACTGCAGGCGGAATCCGCTCGGGCTAGGGAGGAGGCGCGGCGCGCAGCCCGCCAGGCCGAACTCACCAGCCAGCAGCTCACAACAGCCGTCTCACAGCTGGAGCAGGCCCACATCGAGCTGCATCGCCGAAGCGGAGCCTTGCGCCAGCGAACGCGGACCCTCCACCTGCTGGACCGCGCCCTCACCCTGGACGCCGAGACGAGCGATGCCAAGGCACTCGTAGACGCGTTGCTCGCGCTCGTCGGGGACGACATGCAGGCGCAGCGCTGCTCGCTGATGTTACGGGCGCCCGAGCCGGACCAGCTCTATCTCGCCGCCGCTCGCGGCATCGCGCCCAACGTGGTGGAGGGGATGCGCATCCGCATCGGCGAAGGCGTCGCTGGCCGGGTAGCGGCAACGCGGCAGCCACTGCTCGTGCAGGACGTACGCGAGGCGTCGCAGCACCCGTTACTCCGCGATCAGTACTTCACCACCGGCAGCTTCATCAGCTTCCCGTTGGTCTACCACGACGAACTGGTCGGGGTCCTCAACCTCACCAACCGCGCACAACGGGGCATCTACACCGACGAAGATGTCGAGCGGGTGCGCCTGCTCGGGTTGATGATCTCGCTCATCGCCTCGCGCAACGGGTTGCCCGAACGCCTGCTGGAGGTGTTGCATGTCCCCTGAGCCATTGTCGTTGGCGATTCGTCAGTTGGCGATGCACGAGTCGCTGGAGGCGGAAGCGCTGCGTCGAGCCTTCGGGGTGATCATGCGCGGTGAGGGTACGCCGGCGCAGGTGGCTGCGCTCCTGATGGCCCTGCGCGTCAAGGGAGAGTCCGCCGCCGAAGTGGCCGGCGTTGTGCAGGCGCTGCGCGATGCCATGGTCGTCCTGCCCGCGTCCGAACCGGATGGCCTGGTGGACACGTGCGGAACGGGCGGTGGCACCGTGACCACCTTCAACATCTCCACGGCGTCAGCGCTGCTGGCCGCCGGGATGGGGGTCCGGGTGGCCAAGCACGGTAACCGATCTTTCACCTCACGCTCGGGGAGCGCCGATGTGCTCGAGGCCCTCGGCGTGGTCGTGGAGACCACGCCGGACGCGATGGCGGCAACACTCGCCGAGGCAGGTATCGTGTTCATGTTCGCCCCGCTGATGCACCCAGCGCTCCGTCATGTGGGGCCGATCCGGCGCGAACTGGCCATCCCAACGGTCATGAACATCGTTGGCCCGCTGGCCAACCCGGCCCGTGCCGGTCGGCAAGTCGTCGGGGTCGCCGAAGCAACACGATTGCCGCTGCTGGCTGAGTCCTTGGCTCGGCTGGGCTCGGTGCGGGCGTTGGTCGTGCATGGGGAACCCGGTCTCGATGAGATCTCGCCGCTGGGCCCAACTGCGGTGCATGAGGTGCGGGGGGGGGCAGTGCAGACGTGGACGATCGAGCCCGCCGCGTACGGAGTGGGCGTGGTATCCGCCGAGGACCTGGCGGGAGGCAACCCGGCGGAGAACGCCGCGGTCATCGAATCGGTCCTGCGCGGCGGGGGACCCGCTGGTGCCCGGGCTGCCGTGCTGTTGAACGCCGCGGCAGCCCTGTACGTCAGCCGAAACGACCTGGCCTACGCCGACGCGCTGACCAGGACCGACGAGGCGCTGACCGCCGGGGCGGGATACGCCGCGCTTGAGCGCCTGCGGGCGGCATCGCGGGCGGCGGCGGCGCGCACCCGCCAAGGCTGACTCGAACGCGCCGCTCGGCTCGTGCCCTCCGGGGGCTCAGTAGCGCCGCAGTACCCCGACGACAATGCCCTGGATTCGCACGTCGTCCTCGTGGACGAACAGGGGCTGCATGGCTTCGTTCGCCGGCTGCAGGCGGATGCGGCCGTCGCGCTCGCGGTAGTACCGCTTGACCGTCGCTCCCGACCCATCGAGCAGGGCGATGACCATCTCCCCGTTGTCGGCGGCCTGCTTGTCGTTGATGACGACATAGTCGCCATCGCGGATGTGCTCCTCGATCATCGAGTCGCCGCGTACTCGCAACACGTAGTGGCTGCCGCTCTTGCGGAGGAAACCGTCGGGCACGGCCATGGTCTCCCCGCTGTGCATCGCCTCGATGGGCGCCCCGGCCGCCACACTCCCGAGCAGCGGTAGCTCGACCGACCGCTGGTAGATCTCTGACGGGAGGATCTCGATCGACCGGCTCTCGTTGTACGACCGCTTGATGTAGCCCTTGCGTTCGAGATTGGTGAGGTGCTCGTGCACCGTCGCCAGCGAGTTATAGTTGAAACGCGACGCGATTTCCTCGAAGCTCGGCGCATACCCGTTCGCCTCGTTGTACTCCGACAAGAACGACAGGATTTCCCGCTGTCGCCTGGTGAGCGGCATGGTCACTCCACGGTTGGGGTTCTGGTCGCTCCCCGAAAACATGCCGAACGCGACCACCCGCCACGTTAACCGAATACAGACCGAAGTGCAAGCGTTTTCTTCGTCCTCCCCGTGGACTTTTCCGGTCGGTACGTTGGGCATGCTCACCCGGGATGCCTACGCCCGTGCCGAAGCGATCGCCTCGACGCTCCCTGAGCTCGTTGCCCGCGCCCGCGAGGCGCGCCCCCCCCTCCCATTTGCCCCTGCGCTCCGCGGCGACGCGGTCCGCGTGATCGCCGAGGTCAAGCGCGCCTCACCATCCAAAGGGGCCATTGCCGCCGGGCTTGACGCGCCGGCACAGGCGGCCGCCTATGTCGCCGGCGGGGCCGCCGCGATCTCGGTACTCACCGAGCCCACCCGGTTCGGTGGCCGCCTGACCGATCTGACGGCAGTGGCCAATGCGGTTCCCGTACCGGCGATCCGGAAGGACTTTCTCGTCGACCCCGTTCAGCTATGGGAAGCGCGGGCGGCGGGTGCGTCGGCCGTGCTGCTCATTGTGCGCGCGTTGTCCCCAGAGGCGCTCTCGCGGCTCATGGACGTGGCCGCCGAGGCTGGACTGGCCACGCTGGTGGAGATCCGAGGCCGCGACGAACTCGAACGCGCCCTCGCCGTCGGGGCCACGGTCATCGGCGTCAACAATCGCAACCTCGAAACGCTCGCCATCGACTCGGCCACCGCTCCGGCGGTGATTCCGCACATCCCGTCCGCCTGCATTGCCGTGGCGGAGAGCGGCATGCGCGGCCCGGCCGACGTGAACCCGGCGGCCGACGCTGGTGCCGACGCGATCCTCGTCGGCAGCGCCGTGTCCGCGTCGACCAACCCGACGGCGGACGTGCGCGCGCTGGCGTCGATCGCACGCCGACCGAGCGCCCTGAGGCCGGCGTGAGCCCAACACCAGTGGCGGTGAAGATCTGTGGCCTGACCCGACCGGAGGATGCGGCCCACGCGGAAGCCTGCGGGGCGGCGTTGCTTGGCGTCATTCTCGCCGGGGGGCCACGCCTGCTCGCACCGGAGCGCGCACGTCGCGTCATCGGTCCCCGGCGTCGGGGCCTTCGGCGCGTGGCGGTGTTCGGCGCACAGACCACCGCGGAGATCGTGCGCGTCGCAAACCACCTCGAGGTGGATGTCGTCCAGCTCCATGGTGTGCACGATGTCGACACGGTGCAGCAGGTACAGCGCGAGACCGGCCGGACAGTCTGGCCCGTGGTGCGGGTGGCCGGCACGCAGCTACCCGAGGAGGCTGTCGACTTGGCGGGAGCGGCAGGTGCACTCGTGCTCGATGCCCTCGTGGCTGGCCAGCTGGGGGGCACCGGCGTGACACTCGATTGGGCCGGACTCGCCGACGCGCTCTCCAGGTTTCGTGCGGAGGTTCCCGGCCTGCAACTCGTGCTGGCGGGCGGGTTGCGTCCGTCCAGCGTCGGTGAAGCCATCCGGTTGCTTTCTCCTTCGGTCGTCGACGTATCTTCCGGGGTGGAGTCCGCGCCCGGCGTGAAAGATCCGGTGCTCGTGCAACAGTTCGTCCAGGCGGCACAGTCCGCCATGGAGACGCAGGTATGACGATGGTGGAGCGCGCGATCGCCCCGGTGACGACCGATCGATTCGGGCCATTCGGCGGGCGCTACGTGCCGGAGACCCTGATTCCAGCGCTGGACGCGCTCGACGTGGCGTTCGGGGAGGCGCGTGGCGATGCCGCGTTTCAGGCTGAGTTGGACGGCCTGCTGCGCGAGTATGTCGGGCGACCGACGGCGCTCACGTTCGCACCACGCCTGAGTGCACGCGTGGGCGCCCCGGTGTGGATGAAGCGCGAGGACCTCAATCACACGGGCGCGCACAAGATCAACAACACGGTCGGGCAGGCCATGCTGGCGCTCCGCATGGGCAAGCGGCGCATCATCGCCGAGACCGGCGCTGGTCAGCACGGCGTCGCCACGGCCACCATCTGCGCCCGCTTCGGCCTCGCATGCGTGGTGTACATGGGCGAGGAAGACATGCGCCGCCAGGCGCTGAACGTGTTTCGCATGCGGCTGATGGGCGCCACCGTGGTCCCGGTGACGTCCGGCACCCGCACCCTCAAGGATGCCACGACGGAGGCCATTCGCGACTGGGTCACCAACGTGAACGACAGTCACTACATCATCGGCTCGGTCGTTGGTCCCGCTCCGTATCCGCGCATGGTGCGCGAGTTCCAATCGATCATCGGCCGTGAGTCCCGGGCGCAGCTGCTGGAGAAGGCCGGCACCTTACCCAGGACGGTCGTGGCGTGCGTCGGAGGCGGGTCGAATGCGATGGGGATCTTCGCCGGCTTTGTTGACGACCCCGGCGTGGAACTCGTCGGGGTGGAGGCCGCTGGTGAGGGGCTCGACACAGACCGTCATAGTGCGTCCATCAGCAGGGGCACACCCGGCGTGCTGCACGGGTCCCTCAGCTACCTGCTGCAAGACGAGAGCGGGCAGGTCCATCCTGCCCACTCGATTTCCGCCGGCCTCGACTACCCTGGCGTGGGACCCGAGCACGCGTGGCTGCACGACAGCGGTCGTGCCGAGTACGTGTCCGTGACCGACACGGAAGCGCTGCGTGGGGTCGCACTCCTGAGCCGGCTGGAAGGCATCATTCCCGCGCTCGAAACCGCCCATGCCGTCGCCTGGATCGAGAAGGTGGCCGGGCGGTGGTCGGAGCACGAGCCTGTGCTGCTCTGTGTGAGCGGACGCGGCGACAAAGACGTCGGAACGATCAGCCAGTACACCTTACCCGACGTTTGACGGCGCCTGCCCGTGATGCGGCCCCGTCGTCGCAACGGATCTCGACGATCGAGGTAGCGCTCGCCGGGGTCGCCGGGCTCCGCGCCTCCCGCCCATGCACCAAGGCGGGCGCACTGCCGCAGCGCGCCACGTGCTCCGGCGGCCAGCCTCGCCGAGCGCGCTCGCCCGCCAGGAGCGACCCACTGGTGGCACGCGTCGACGGCGGGCAGTTTGTTCGCACGAGCCTGTGGACAGCGACCTGCAACGTTCTGGCATTTCCCTCGGTGATGACCTCGCCTGATCTGACCGCCCCGCCCACCTCGCGCCTATCGGCGCGCTTCGCCTCCCTCGCCGCCCGGAATCGCAAGGCACTCGTCTGCTACGTGACGGCCGGCCATCCGGACCATACCGGCAGCCGTGCGCTGCTGCGCGGTTTGGCGACCGCGGGAGCCGACGTGATCGAGATAGGCGTGCCGTTCTCCGACCCCATGGCCGACGGGCCCGTCATCCAGGAGAGTTCACAGCGGGCCCTCGATCAGGGGATGACGCTGGAGCGGACGCTTGCGCTGGTGGCCGACGCCGCACTCGACATCCCGGTCGTCCTGTTCAGCTACCTCAATCCGATCCTGGCTGCAGGCCCGGACGTGCTCGCCCGGGCCCGTGACGCCGGTGTGGATGGCGTGCTCGTCACCGATCTGCCGGTCGGAGCCGATCCGGTTCGTGAGCGGTGGTTCGGAACAAGTGGACTGGACTTCGTCCGCCTCGTGGCGCCCACCACACCGGCGGCGCGCATGGCCGAAATCGGGCAGCACGGCGGCGGGTTCGTGTACCTCATCAGCCGCCTCGGGGTGACGGGCGAGCGCGCGTCGTTGCCGGATGATTTGCCCGACACGGTCGCGCGTCTGCGCGCCGCGACCACGCTGCCCCTGTGCATTGGCTTCGGGATCTCGACCCCCGAGCAGGCCCGCGTCGCCGCGCAGTTGGGTGACGGTGTCGTGGTGGGAAGCGCCATCGTCCGAGCGGCTGGACAGTCCGTCGAGGCCGCCCTCGCGTTGACCGCGTCGCTCCGCGACGCGCTCGATTCGCTCTGACTCCGGGAACGCGCCGTGAGTCGGTTGCCGGAGTGGGCGGTGGTTTCGGACAGGCGCCGAGCGCACGTAGAGCGCGTCGTGGCGTTGCTGGGGCGGTGGGCCGATGCGCTGAAACTCGCTGCGCCGGAGCGGCAGGCGTGGCTTGACGCCGGTGCGTGGCACGATGCCTTGCGTGACGCGGAGGAAGGCTCCCTTCGGACCGCCACCGGTGACCACGAACGCCCGGTGGGCTTGCTGCATGGGCCCGCTGCAGCACGGCGACTCGCGTCACTGGGGGAATCACGCACGGACGTGCTCGAGGCCGTGCGCTGGCACACCATCGGCTGCAGCGGCTGGGCGTCCACCGGGCGCGCACTCTACATGGCCGACTTCCTGGAGCCCGGGCGGCCGTTCATGCAGGTCGATCGCGCATTCCTTGCCGACCGGGTTCCCGACGCCTTCGATGCCGTGTTTCGTCAGGTCGTCCGCATGCGTCTGGAGTGGGCACTCCGGGAGGGCAAGGGACTCGCGCCGGAAACGGTGGCGCTCTGGAACGCGGTGCGATGAGTCGATGGTGGGAGCAGGCATGACCATCGGTCTCCCGACACCGTCGACGCCTCCGCGGTCGTCTTCAAGGTCCGCCCAGTCGGTCGTGGTGCTGGCCTTGATGATACTCGTCGCGGGTGGTGCTGCCGCCGCGTGGTGGTTGACGGCGAGGAAGCCGGCGCCACCTGCGGCGCCGCGGTCCGCAGCCATCTCGGATACCGCCGCGCGCGCCCCGGTGGCGACACGCATCCTCGTGCGTGTGGTCAATGGCACCGGTGTTCGCGGGCTCGCACGTCGGGCCACGACGGTCCTGCGTGACTTCGGCTACGACGTCGTCGAATACGACAGCGAGCGCGACGCGACCCGGGCCACGACGCAAATCGTGGTGCACACCGGCCATCGGGAGTGGGCCACGCGTGTGCAGCGTGCCCTGGGGACGGGGGCCCTCGAAGAGCGCCCCGACTCGCTACGCTACGTGGACCTCACCGTGATTCTCGGCCGCGACTGGCAACCGCCGGCCGAGCCGTTCCGTCCGTAGCTGGCCGCACGCCGCGGCGATATCGATCCCGCGGCTGCGCCGCACGGCCGTCTCCACACCGCGAGCCCGGAGGGCCTTGGCGAAGGCGGCAATGACGGGCGCGGGCGAGGGGGAGAACCCCATCGAACCGCCGGGGTGCAGTGGAATGAGATTCACGAAGGCGCGGCAGGCGCGGGCCAGTTGGGCGAGCTGCGCGGCATGCTCGGGCTGATCGTTCACCCCGCCGAGCATCACGTACTCGAAGGTCACGCGGCGGTCGAACTCGGCAGCGGCGGCGATGACGTCGGCGAGCGGGTACTTCGTGTTGACAGGCATCAGTGTCCTCCGCAGGGCGTCGGACGGCGCGTGAATGGAAATCGCCAGCCGGAATTGTTCAGGGCGCGCCCCGAGCGCGTGAATGCCCGGCAGTATGCCCACGGTCGAGATCGTGATGTGCCGCGCGCCTATACCGAGGGCCCGCGGGTCGTTGAGCAGGGTGAGCGCCGGCCCCACCGCCTTCCAGTTCATGAGCGGTTCACCCATGCCCATGAACACGATGTTGGTAGGACTGATGGGTGGCGTCAGCATCCGCAGTTCCCGCACCTGGCCGGCGATTTCCGACGGCGCAAGGTTGCGCTGGAATCCCATCGCGCCAGTGGCGCAGAAGGCACACTGCAGCGCGCATCCCGCCTGTGACGAGATGCAGAACGTGAGCCGGTCGCCGTCGGGAATGGCCACCGTCTCGATGAACTGCCCATCGTGCAGGCGGAAGAGGAACTTCTCGGTCCCGTCGATGGACTGCTGCCGGGTGGCCAGCTCGAGCGACGAAATGCGGAACGCGGCAGCGAGCGCTTCTCGGAGCGCCTTCGGCAACTCGGTGATGTCGTCGAAGGCACGCACAGGCCGCTGCCAGAGTCGCCCGAAGACCTGCGTCGCCCGGTAGGCTGGCTCGCCGCGGGCGGCCATCCACGCACGGAGCGTCTCGAGCGCGGCATCCGGTTCGAGGTCGAGCAGATCGGGGAGCGGGATGGAGGCGGACATGAGGTCGGTGAGGCGAAACAGGGCGCTACTTGACAAGCGAACTGAGCGTGAACTGATAGACGGGGCCAAGTCCGGAGATCCCTTCTTCCCGGGCGATGCCCACCACGTAGCGGTTGAAGTAGAGCGCGACGCCGGAGCGGACGCGTGAAACGTCGGTCGCACCGGCAGAGGCGCGGAGGTATCCGGCACGAGCTTCGAGGCGGTCGAACCGCGCTGACACGAACGGACCGCGCTCCCTGGCGCCGCGGTTGACGCCATGCTGCGCGTACCCAGCCCGCAGTTCATGGGTCCGGCGGTGGCCGATGACCCGCACGTCGGCGGCGGTCACTACGGCCGGCCGATCTTCGATTTCGCGGCCGGGACGCCAGAGAAAGCTGGACACCGCCAGACGTGCGTTGAGGAGCGGAAGGTCGTGCGCCACCATGCCCAGGTCCGCCGCCACCGCATTCCGCGACGCCTGATCGGCCTGCCCGTTCCGCCAGCGCATCGCCACGCCCGCCGTGAGATGCGGGAGTAGTTTCCGGGCGGCGGTCACACTGAGTAGCGTGGTGTTGTAGGGAATGCTCCCGACGCTCTGCGGATCGGAGTCGGTCCGTACAAGACCGGCAATCGATGCCCGCGCCACGGACAGTCCAAGTGTGACCCCGGAGGAGCGGCGGAAGGACGCCGTCAGCAGTTGTCCGTCCACCCCCTGCGCAGCGCCGGCGGACAGCGATGCCACGCCGACGCGCAGGCGCTCGCCCGCGGGTAACGCGCTCGTCGCCGGGTTCCACAACCCGGCTCCTGGCTCGGTCGCCAGTGCTGGCGGCTCGAACATGGCCCCCAGGGGGAACTCCCAGAGTTCGCGCGCGGGAACCGGTTGCGCGCCGACCCCGTGGGCCCAGGCGAACGCAGCAAGCCCGCAGAAGAGCAATCGGTACATACGGGAGACTAAACGGCGCCGTGAGGACGGGTCAAGCGAAGCACCCGCCCCAACTCGCTACCCACGGCAGCGTAACACGTTTAAATTCCAACGTTTGCGTCTTGGTTTCGTCGGTGGCCGCCATGCGGCAGCCGTCACCCGTACTCGTCCCGAGCTTCTTGTCGATGTCGTCTTCGCCAGAGCGGTCCGTCCTCGCCACCTCCCTCCGGTCTGATCCCTGCGGCCTGCTCCGCCGTGCCGACGTCGGACGGGTGGTCCGTCTCGGCGGTTGGGTGCACCGGAGTCGTGATCTCGGGGGGCTGGTGTTCATCGACCTGCGCGATCGGACGGGTTTGGTGCAGTTGGCGTTTGGCCCCGGGTGGAGCCCGGCCGACGTCCAGGCGCTGGCCGCTGCCGTGGGAGTCGAGTCGGTGGTGCTGTGTGAGGGGGAGGTCGTGGCCCGCGAGATCGACCGCGTGAACCCCGAGATGCACACCGGCGAGATCGAGGTGCGCGTGACCACACTGCGGGTGGTGGGGCCTGCCGTCACGCCGGCCCTGCCGGTGGCGCGCGGACGGGGGGACAAGATGCCGGCCGAGGAACTGCGCTTGCGCCATCGCTACCTCGACCTGCGACGGCCGGAGCTCCAGGACAACCTCGTGCTACGCCACCGGCTGTTGCAGGTGTCGCGCCGCGTTCTCAGCGATCACGGCTATCTCGAGCTCGAGACGCCGATCCTGACCAAGCCCACCCCCGAGGGCGCCCGGGACTATCTCGTACCCAGCCGCGTGCATCCGGGGGAGTTCTACGCGCTGCCGCAGTCACCGCAGATCTACAAGCAGCTATTCATGTGCTGCGGCTTCGATCGCTACTTCCAGATCGCCCGATGCTTCCGCGACGAGGATCTGCGTGCCGACCGGCAGCCCGAGTTCACGCAAATCGACATCGAGGCGTCGTTCATCGGGCGCGAGGATATTCTCGCCATGGCCGAGGGGCTGATCGGCGCACTCTGGCAAGAGGCCGGACATGCGGTGCCGGTGCCGTTTCCGCGCATGAGCTACGCGGATGCCATGGAGCGTTTTGGTTGCGATCGGCCCGACCTGCGCTACGACTTGCACCTGCGCGACTACAGCACGGTGTTCGCCGGCCTCGACTTCGCCGTGACGACGGCAGCCCTGTCGAGTGGTGGTCGTGTGCGCGGCCTCGTGGTGCCAGGCGGTGCCGCGTGGAGCCGCAAGCAGGTCGACGAACTCGAAGCACTCGCCCGGGGTGCCGGTGCGGGCGGCTTGTTGCGTCTGCGCAAGGCCGACGGCGCCTACGACGGCCCGCTGGCCAAGTTCCTCACGGACGCAGCGAAGGCCGCCTTCGCCCTCGATGACGGCGACCTGGCGTTGTTTGTTGCCGCGCCCGATCGCCTCAGCAGCCCAGCGCTCGACCGGGTCCGCCAGGAGTGTGCGCGCCGCCTCGATCTTGTGGACGAGAAGGCCCAGCAGTTCCTGATCGTGATGGACTTCCCGATGTTCGAGGAAGATCCGGTCACGGGTGCCCTCTCCGCGGTACACCACCCGTTCACGGCCCCGCACCCCGAGGACATGGAGGCGCACCCCGATGCGCCCGCCAAGTGGCGCGCGCTGGCGTACGATGTCGTGCTCAACGGCACGGAGCTCGGTGGCGGCAGCATTCGTACCAGTGATCCTGCCACCCAGTCGCGCATGTTCGCGTTGCTGGGCATCGGCGATCCCGAGGAGCAGGAGCGGCGTTTTGGCTTCCTCCTCGAGGGGCTGCGCGCGGGCGCTCCGCCGCACGGCGGCATCGCGTTCGGCTTCGATCGCATCGCCATGCTGTTGTCGGGCGCGCCGTCGTTGCGCGACGTGATCGCCTTTCCCAAGACCACGGCGGCACGCTCGCTGTACGAGGGGGCGCCGGTGGCCGTTCCCGACGAGGACCTCGAGGCATTGCATATCGCCGTGCGTGACGGCGCCACGGGGGGCGTCCGGTGAGTGATCCCCGCGGCGAACGCGGTGATGTGGTGACAGCTCGCATCTCGGTCGAAGGGGCGGACCTGCAGATGCTGGCCGGCGTCAACGACGGCAATCTGGTTGAACTCGGGCGGGCCACCGGCGCCCGCGTGGCCCTGCGCGGCGATCATCTCTCGCTTTCGGGTGACACCGATGCCGTTGCGCGCGCTGAGGCCGTGGCCGCGGCACTCGTGGCGCACGTGCGTGAGGGCCGGACGGTGACGGCCGACGATGTGCTGCGCCTCGCGCTCACCGAGCGTCCGACCGATGCCCCGGGGGCCACCAGCGGTGCGCTGGTGCTCCCGGGCGCGCGGCGTGGGGTGCAAGCGAAGACTCCCGGACAAGCGGAGTACCTGCGCAAGATCGCCGAGCACGACATCGTGGTCGGGATCGGACCGGCCGGCACGGGCAAGACGTATCTCGCCGTGGCCGCCGCCGTCGACGCGCTCATGCGCAAGCGTGTCCGCCGCATCGTACTGGCGCGGCCCGCTGTCGAGGCGGGCGAAAGTCTCGGCTTCCTGCCCGGTGACATGCAGGCCAAGGTCGATCCGTACCTGCGCCCGCTCTACGATGCCCTCGACGATCTCGTTCCGTTCGAGCGCATCCAGAAGCTCATCGAGTCGCGCACCATCGAGGTGGCCCCGCTGGCGTTCATGCGCGGGCGGACCCTTGGCGATTCGTTCGTCATTCTCGATGAGGCGCAGAACGCGACCGGGCTGCAGATGAAGATGTTCCTCACCCGGCTCGGGGTGAACTCGAAGATCGTGATCACCGGAGACAAGACGCAGGTCGACCTGCCACGCCGCGAGGATTCCGGGCTCATGCAGATCGAGCGCATTCTCCATGGCATCGAGGGAATCGCGTTTCACTACTTCAGCGAAGCCGATGTCGTGCGGCATCGCCTCGTGCGCGATATCATCCGGGCGTACAACGAAGACGCCGCAGGTGGGGGATGACTGCGCGCCCGCGCTTGCCCCAGCCGGAACCGCGCGTCGTCGCCGTCGAATGCGTCGGCACGCGCGTTCCGGTCTCGGCCATACGCCTTGCGGAGTTGTCGCGCGCCGTGCTGCGCGCCCTCAAGGTGTCGCGAGCCATGCTCTCCATCACATTCATCTCGGCGCGGGCGATGGCGCGGCTCAACCGTACGCATCTCGGGCACGCTGGTCCGACCGATGTCATCACGTTCGCGCTCGGGGCGGATCCGGGCGGTGTGGTCATGGGTGACATCTACGTTTGCCCGGAGGTCGCCCGCCGCCAGGCGACGGCGCACGGCGTCGGATACCGTGAGGAACTGGCGCGGCTCGTGGTCCACGGCACGTTGCATGCGTGCGGCTGGGAGCACCCGGACGATGAAGCCCGCACGACGTCGCCGATGTGGCGACGCCAGGAGCGATTGTTGCGCCGCTTCTGGATGACTCCGTCCCGCACCGCATGAGTGCAGCCGCCTGGGGGCTCGCGGCGGCCGGTGCCGCCGTCGCCGCCCTCGCTGCCGTCGCTGACGGCGCGTTGTTGGCTGAAACACCACTGGCTCCCGTCGCGCCTGAGCGGAGCGGGTTTGGCGCGCCGGCGCCCATCGTGGCGCGCGCCGTGTCCGCGCGCGAGCAGACCCATCGGGCGTTGGCCTTCGCCCGAGTTCTGGGTCATCTCTTCGCGGGCTGTGGCCTCGCCGTCGCCCTCGATCTCTCGGCGCGCCCTTCCGTCTCCGCGGGCGTCATGCTGGTGGTGCTTGGCCTGACGACCGTGCTCGTGGCCGAAACGTCTGCCCGAGTCCTCGGCGATACCTTGGGCGAGCGCGCCAGTGAGCGCCTGCAGGGCTTCACGACCGTGGTGGAGCGGGTGATGTCGCCCGTCGTGTCGCTCGGCAACTGGATCGATGGGCTGTTCGCCGAGGTGGTGTCGGAGTCGGAGGCGTCGCAGGAACGCCGCGAGGAAGCCGCCGCGCAGTTTCGCGAGGTGATCACCAGCGAAGTCGACGTGACCGGCGACGAACGTGAGCTGCTTCTGGGGGTCTTCGAGTTTGGCGAGACGACCGCCGAAGAGGTGATGGTCCCGCGCGTCGACATGGTGGGCGTTGAACGCGAGACCCCGTGGTCGGAGATGCTCGACCGGGTGCGGAGCGCCCAGCATTCGCGGATGCCGGTGTATGAGGAAACGATCGACGAGATCGTCGGCATTCTTTACGTGAAGGATCTGCTGCCCGCGGTGCTGGCGGACGAGGAGCCCGAGGCCGGCTGGCCCTCGCTCATGCGCCCGCCGGTGTTCATTCCCACGTCGAAGCGCATTGCCGACCTGCTGCGCGAGTTCCGCCACGCCGGCCGCCACATCGCCATCGTTGCCGACGAGTACGGCGGCACGGCCGGACTCGTCACCATCGAGGACGTTCTCGAGGAGCTCGTCGGTGAGATCCGTGACGAGTACGACGACGAAGAGCGCCTCGTCGAGAACGAGGAAGACGTCCGCTACTGGGTGTCCGGGCGCCTCACACTCGACGACCTGTCGGCGGCGCTGCGCCACGACTTCACGCGCGATGACGTCTCCACGGTTGGGGGGCTCGTCCTGGAGCTGCTTGGCCGGGTGCCGAGAGCCGGTGAGTCGCTGACGATCGGGCCGTTCCGGGTCATCGTGGAGCGGGTGGTGCGGCGAAAGATCGAACGCGTCTTTCTCGAGCGCCTCGCCGACACGGGCGCCGACGCTGAGGACGAGCCGGAATGACCGCCCTCATCATGCTGCTCGCCGTCGCCATCGTGGGGGTACTCACGCTTGGTGCCACGGCCATCCGCGCGGTCAGCCGCCTGTGGCTGCGGCATTGGATCGAGCATCGCTCCGGTGGCGTCGGTGCGATGACGCGCTACCTCGAGCGGCCGATGCGGCTGGTGCATGCCGCGGGCACCGCGAGCATGCTGACGGTCTTCACCACGGGCTCGATTCTCGCCCTGGTGGATGGGCTGCGCGCGTGGGCATTCGTCCGCGATGTGTTGCTGTTGCTGGTGCTCCTGCTGGTCTGCGGGCAGTTGTTGCCGCGGGCGATCGGACGCCGCTGGGCGGCGTCGATCGTGCCGGTGATGGTGCCGTTGCTGCGGGTGGTCGACCTGGGCCTGGCACCATTTCATCTGCTCGCCAATCTGCTGCGCACGGCCGTCACCCGACCGACGTCCCCGACCCCTGGCGAGGACGCACGCGATGGCCTCGAAGAGCTGCTGCGCGATGGGGCGTTCGACGACATCAGTACGACCGAGGAGATGGCGATCATCTCCGGCGTCGTTCAGTTCGGCGACAAGCGCGTGCGCGACGTGATGCGCTTGCGGGCCGACCTGTTCACGCTGCCCGACGGGCTCCCGCCCATGACACTCGCCCAGCAGGTTGCGACCTCCGGCTACAGCCGCGTTCCAATCTTCCGGGAGTCGCCGGATCGCATCGTGGGCATGGTGCATGTCTTCGAGGTATTCCGCCGTCGGGGCGAGTCGGCACCGACGCTCCGCCCGGTGACGTTCACCACACCCGACAAGTCGGCGAAGGATCTGCTGTTCGAGCTGCTGCGGGCACGGCGGCAACTGGCGATCGTTCAAGACGGGGAGACCGTGGCCGGGCTGGTGACCCTCGAGGATCTGCTGGAGGAGTTGGTCGGAGACATCCGGGACGAGCATGACGACAACAGCGACTGACGCATCTGCTGGACCGCCGCGCGCGGTGATCGCCCATCTGCTCGAGCAATTCCGGGCGGGTAAGCCGGCGGCCCTCGCGCGGGCGGTGAGCATCGTGGAGAATCATCGCGCAGGGTTCGAACAGGTGCTCGCGCACCAGCACACGCTGCTGGGGCGGGCACGCCGCATCGGCATCACGGGGCCACCAGGGGCGGGGAAGAGCACCCTCACCACGCGCCTCGCCCGCCACTATCGGACCCGGGCATTGCGCGTGGGGATCGTGGCCGTCGATCCGACGTCGCCCTTCACGGGTGGCGCGCTGCTCGGCGATCGGATCCGCATGGAGGAGGTCGCGCTCGACCCGGGTGTCTTCATCCGGTCGATGGCGACCCGCGGCTCGCTGGGCGGGCTGGCGACGGCCACCCGGGAGGTGTGCGACGTGCTCGACGGCTTCGGGATGGACGTGATCCTCATCGAGACCGTCGGCGTCGGGCAGAGCGAACTCGACGTTTCCCGGGCGGCCGACTCCACGCTGGTGGTGCTGGTGCCGGAATCCGGAGACTCCATCCAGACCCTCAAGGCGGGGGTCATGGAAATCGCCGACGTTTTCACCGTGAACAAGGCAGACCGTCCGGGGGCCGACCGGCTGCGCAACGACATCGAGCTCATGCTCGGGCTGCGCGCCGGGGCCACCATGAAGGACGTGCCGGCCCATCATGGCGTGGACCTGCGGAGCGCCCCCGACCGGGACGCCCTCCGGGACGCCATGAACCCGGCCCGGGCCGCCCGGGCGGCTGCCCGCGAGGAGGCGCCAGCGCAGTGGACGCCCCCCGTGCTCCGCACCATAGCCGCCCAGGGCGAGGGGATCGATGAGGTGGCCGACGCTCTCGAGCGGCATTTCCGCTACCTTGAAAGCAGCGGGGAGTTGCGCACGCGGCGCCGGGCGCGGCTTCGCGAGCGGGTCATGGAGATCGTCGAACAACAGGTGCGTGAGCGGCTCTGGCGTGATGCCGACACCATGACGTGGCTGGACGCGCAACTCGACGCACTTGAAGCCGGAACGCTGGTCCCTTTTGCGGCCGCCGACATGCTGCGGCAGCGCAGTGCCGCCCTTCTCACCGGTGCGAGCTTTGCACCGCTTCAGGATGCCTGAGCGCATGACGACCATCAGCGAACTCGAAGACGTAGTCCGCCGGCAGCAGGAAGAGCTCGACACGCTGCGCCGGGAAGTCGGGCGCTGGCGCACCCAATACGACGCCGGACGCAAGCGCGAGATCGCCTTCACCAACTCGGCGTCCGAGGTGCCACCCCTGTACACGGCACTCGATCTCGAGGACTCCGCCGGCACCGCCTTCGAACTGCCGGGGCAGTGGCCGTTCACCCGCGGCATCCACCCCACGGGCTACCGCGGCAAGCTCTGGACGATGCGGCAGTTCGCCGGCTTCGGCACGGCCCGCGAGACGAACCAGCGTTACAAGTTCCTGCTCTCGCAGGGGCAGACCGGGTTGTCGGTGGCCTTCGACTTCCCGACGCTGATGGGCTACGACTCCGACCATCCGCGGTCCGAGGGTGAGGTGGGCAAGTGCGGCGTGGCCATCTCGTCACTCGCTGACATGGAGACGCTGTTCGAGGGGATTCCGCTCGACAAGGTCTCCACGAGCATGACGATCAACGGTCCGGCGATCATCCTGCTGTGTTTTTACATCGCCGCGGCCGAGAAGCAGGGAGTCAGCGCCGACAAGCTCCAGGGGACCGTGCAGAATGACATCCTCAAGGAGTACATGGCCCAGCATGCGTGGTGCTTTCCCATCGAGCCCGCCCTCCGGCTGATTGTCGACGGCTTCGAGTGGTGCGCCCGGCATGCGCCGAACTGGAACACCATCTCCATCTCTGGCTACCACATCCGGGAAGCGGGCGCCACGGCCGCGCAGGAGCTGGCCTTCACCCTGGCCGATGGCTTCACCTACGTCGAACGCGGCATCGCCCGCGGCCTCGACGTCGATGACTTCGCCCCACGCCTGTCGTTCTTCTGGGACATCCACAACGACTTTTTCGAGGAGATCGCCAAGCTGCGTGCCGCGCGCCGCATCTGGGCCCGTCACCTCAAGGCGCGCTACGGCGCGCGGAATCCGCGCTCGTGGGTGATGCGCTTTCATTCGCAGACCGCCGGCGTCACCCTGACGGCGCAGCAGCCGATGAACAACGTGGTCCGCGTGGCGTACCAGGCGCTGGCGGCGGTGCTGGGCGGTACGCAGTCCCTGCACACCAATTCGATGGACGAGACGCTCTCGCTGCCAACCGAGGAGGCGGTGCAGGTGGCACTCCGTACCCAGCAGATCCTGGCCTACGAAACCGGGGTGCCCAACGTGATGGACCCGCTTGGCGGGTCGTATTACGTCGAAGCGCTCACTGACCAGATGGAGCGCGAGGCCGAACAGCTGTTCACGCAGATCCAGGAGATCGGCGGCGTGGTCAGGGGCCTCGAGGACGGTTGGTTCCAGAAGCGGATCGCCGAGAGCGCCGCACGCCAGCAGTGGGAGATCGAGCAGCGCCGCAAGCTCGTGGTCGGCGTCAACGAGTTCGTCACCGCGGAACCCGAGCTCACCATTCCCATTCTCCGCATCGGGCAGGAAGCAGAGCAGGAGCAGCGCACCAGAATGGCAGCACTGCGCGCCTCGCGCGACAACGCGCTCTGCACCCGGCACCTCGAGGCGCTGCGGGAAGCCGCCCGCGGCAGCGAAAACGTGGTCCCCCGTATCCTCGACTGTGCGCGGTCCTACTGCACGTTGTACGAAATCCGCGCCGCCCTGGAAGACGTGTTCGGCGCCTACCGCGAGCCGGTGTTCTTCTAGTCGCCGGCGAGTTCCCGCTCGAGGTCGGCCAGGTGCCGCAGGAATGCGGTCGCCTGGCCGTTCGTCATGGTCCCAGGATCGAACAGGCTGGTGCCCGCATCCGCCGCGAGCAGCGCGCGGCGGCGCGCCGTGTCGCCGTCCTCCCAGTTCACGACCTTCATCGACCACTCGGGGAAGTCGCGCGCGGCGATCTCCTCGACGCTGATGAGTTGGCAGGCCCGGTGGCGCTTGTCGGTGGCAATGCGGTGGTAGAGGGCGTTCACCGCGGTGCGATCGCCTTCGAGTGCCTGGAGGAACCGTCCCGACCCGTAACAGAGCATGCCGGTGATGCCGTGCGCCGAGTTGCGGTCCTGGGCCTGGGCCATGAGCTCGGCGAGCGCCCCGTAGGTCATGCCGACGGCGGCGGCGCTCGAGTAGAGGAGACGAATGGTCAGCACGGAGTCCGATGCGCCTGAGGGTGACACCCGGCCGCCCGCCGCGGAGGCACACAGCCGGTCCGGGCTCCTGCGACTTGTGCGTGTTCGACACGGTATCTAGCGTCTCCACATGACGACCAACACCCCCTGGTGGGCCACGCACTTCGATGCCCAGTACCTGCACGAGTACGAACCGCTCTTCGACCAGGCGCAGGACAGGCAGGAGGTCGCCCGCCTCCTCGAGGTACTCTCGCTTCCCTCCGGATCCCGGGTGCTCGATTGCCCGTGCGGGCAGGGGCGCCACGCTCAGCTGCTGGCCGAGGCCGGCTTCGACGTCGACGGCCTGGACTACTCGGCCGACTTGCTCGCCGTGGCCAGGCAGCGGGGGACCGGCCGGCGCCTCCGCTACCGGCGGGGGGACATGCGGGCGCTCCCGGCGCGCTGGACGGGGCGCTTCGATGCCGTCGTCAACCTGTTCACCTCATTCGGCTTCTTCGACGAGCCGCTCGACGATCTGCGGGTCCTGGCCGAGTTCGCGCGGGTGCTGAAGCCCGGCGGCGTCCTGATCTGGCACGGCGGCGCCCGCGACGGGGTCATGGCCAGATTCCTCACGCGGGATTGGTGGAGTACGGCCGACGGCACGATGTTCGGCCAGGAGCGACGATTCGATCCGCTCTCCGGGTTTCTCGATATCACGTCCACGTGGCGCGGACCGCACGGTGCGGGGGAGCGGTCCCACCGGATTCGCCTGTATTCCGCCTCCGAGCTGGCCGGCCGGCTGCGCGATGTCGGCCTGATCGTCGAGCAGGCATTCGACGCGTGGACGGACCGCCCACTGACGCGGAAGTCGAGTGAGATGCTGCTGGTGGCGCGCAAGGACGGGTGAGTAGTTTTCTCCCATGACTCGACCAATCCGCGTCCTCGTGGCCAAGCCCGGCCTTGACGGACATGATCGTGGCGCCAAGGTAGTGGCCGCCGCACTGCGTGACGCCGGGATGGAAGTGATCTACACCGGCCTGCATCAGACCCCCGAGATGATTGCCACGGCTGCGGTGCAGGAAGACGTGGACGTCGTCGGGCTTTCGATCCTTTCAGGTGCGCACATGACGCTCTTCCCACGCGTCCGCGACCTGCTGGTGGAGGCCGGTCGCGATGACATCCTCCTGACCGGCGGCGGGATCATCCCCAAGGAGGACATGGACGCGCTGCAAGCGCAGGGGGTCGCGCGTCTCTTCGGGCCGGGAACCAGTACCCAGGCACTCGTGGACTACATTCGCGAGTGGTTCGCCGGCCGCGAGCCACACGGCACGTGAGCGGTCGCCTGCGCCAGCTCGCCGGTGAGATTCGCGAGCTCGAAGCCCGCCTCCGACTCGGCGGGGGCCCGGACAAGGTCGAGAAGCAGCACCAGCAGGGTAAACTCACCGCCCGGGAACGCGTCGACCGCTTGCGCGACGCCAATACGCCGTTTCTTGAAGTGGGCCTGCTCGTCGCGCACGATCGCTACGACGGGCAGGCGCCGGCCGCCGGCGTCATCACTGGCATCGCCGTCGTGGAAGGCCGCGAGGTGGTGGTGGTCGCCAACGATGCCACGGTGAAAGCCGGGTCGTGGTGGCCGGAGACCATCACCAAGACCCTGCGGGCGCAGGAAATCGCGATGCGATGCCGCATCCCGATCATCTACCTCGTCGATTCGGCGGGTGTGAACCTGCCCTATCAGGGCGGCGTCTTCCCGGGGCAGTACGGGGCGGCCCGCATCTTCTACTACAACTCCATCATGCGTCGCTACCTGCGCATTCCGCAGTTCGCGGCCGTGATGGGGCAGTGTGTAGCCGGCGGTGCGTACCTGCCGGCGCTGAGCGACGTCATTCTCATGGTGAAGGGCACGTCGTTCATGGGGCTCGGCGGTCCGAACCTCGTGAAGGGCGCCACCGGTCAGACGGTCGACGGCGAAACGCTCGGCGGCGCCATCACGCATACGGAAATCTCTGGCGTGGCCCACTATGCGCTCGACGACGACCCGTCTTGCCTCGACAAGCTGCGCGAGCTGGTTGGCCGCCTGCCCCAGCCGGGCCATCGGGCGCCCGCGGCTTGGCGCCCGCCTGCGGAGCCACCCTCGACTCTGTACGACGTCCTGCCCGCCGATCATCGGCTGTCGTACGATATGCAGACGCTGCTCCGTGCGGTGCTCGACGAGGGAAGACTCGACGAGTTCCAGCCCAACCTGGCGAAGGAGATGCTCTGCGGCGATGCGCACATCGAGGGCCTCCCGGTCGGCGTCATTGCCAATGCGCGTGGGTTGATCAGGGGACGGCCCGGCGAGCGGCCGCGCTTCGGCGGCATCATCTACGCCGAAAGCGCCGAGAAGGTGGCATTCTTCATCGAGCGCTGCGATCGACAGGGCATCCCGCTGCTGTTCGTCCAGGACGTTTCCGGGTTCATGGTCGGTCCGGACGCCGAGCATGAGGGTATCATCCGGGCTGGCGCGCACTTCGTGGAAGCGATGGCATGCGCGCGGGTGCCGAAGATCGTGCTGACCGTGAACCACGCGAGCGGAGCCGGCTACTACGCCATGGCGGGGCAGGGCTTCGATCCCGACTTCATCTTGTCGTGGCCCACGGGGCGCATGGCCGTGATGGAAGGCGAGGCGGCGGTGCAGGCCGTGCATGGCCCGGCACTGGACGCGGCGAAGCGCGCCGGCGTCGAGCCGTCACCGGACGTGCTGGCCTCCGTCGAGGCCATGCGGGCCGACTACGAGGAACAATTGGACGCACGCTACGCCGCGGCCCGCGGCTTCGTCGATGCGATCGTGTATCCCGAAGACACGCGTGACTTGCTGGCGCTCGCGCTGCGGGCCGCGAACCACAATCGCGGTCCGCATCTCGGGGCCTTCGTGTTGCCCCCCATGCCCACCATCGGAGCTGAGTGATGTCGCAGGAAGGCAAGGCGTCGCGCGTCGTACGTGTGGCCAGTGGTCAGGGCTTCTGGGGCGACTGGCTCGAGGCGCCACGGCGCCAGGTGGAAGGTGGGCCCGTCGATTATCTCATGCTCGACTATCTCGCCGAAGTCACGATGTCCATCGTGCAGAAGCAGAAGGAGCGTGACTCCCGGATGGGCTATGCGCGCGACTTCATCGGCGCCATGGAAAGCGTGTTTCCGGCCGTCGCGGAACGCGGCGTCAAGGTCATTGCCAACGCGGGCGGCGTGAACCCCATGGCGTGTGCCGAGGCGGTGCTGGCCGCCGCCGACCGGCAGGGGGTCCGTGGGAAGGTCCGCATCGGCGTGGTCACCGGCGACGACATCCTCGAGCGGCTCGATGACCTGCTCGCCGCGGGGCACGAGCTCCGCAACATGGATACCAACGAGCCACTCGCGAACATCCGCGATCGTGTGCTCTCCGCCAACGCGTACATCGGCTCGACGCCCATTGTCGAAGCACTGCAGCAGGGCGCGAATGTGGTGGTCACCGGGCGCAGCACCGATACCGCACTCACGATGGCGCCGCTACGCCACGAGTTCGGCTGGGCGGCCGATGACTGGAACGTCCTCGCGGCCGGCATCGTCGCGGGGCACATCCTCGAATGCGGCGCTCAGTGCTCGGGCGGCAATTGCCTGCACGACTGGCGGAACATCCCCGATCTGGCGAACGTCGGCTACCCCATCGCCGAAGCGCAGGCGGATGGGACGTTCGTCATCACCAAACATCCCGGCACCGGCGGCCGCGTGAGCGTGCCGAGCGTGACGGAGCAGCTGGTGTACGAGATGGGGGACCCGCACGCCTACATCACGCCCGACGTTGTGGCCGACTTCACCAGTATTCGTCTCGAGAACGCCGGCGAGAACCGCGTACGGGTACACGGCATCACCGGCGGTCCGCCGACACCGTTCCTCAAGGTGTCTATCGCGTACCGCGCGGGCTTCAAAGCCGTGGGTTCGCTCGTGTACTCCTGGCCCGATGCGCTCGAGAAGGCGCACCGCGCCGATCAGGTACTGCGTGAGCGGCTCGATACCCTCGGTCTCAGGTTCGACCAGGTGTTGAGCGAGTTCGTGGGCGCCACCGCGACGCACGGCGCGCTCGCTGGCGACGGCCGTGAAGCCCCCGAAGTACAGTATCGTATCGGCGTGCGGGGCGGCGACCGCGCTGCCGTGGAGCGCTTCACGCGCGAGATTGCACCGCTCGTGCTCAACGGGCCGCCGAGTGTGACCGGCTTCGCCGGCGGGCGCCCGAAGGTCGAGGAGATCGTGGCCTACTGGCCTGCACTGCTCGACAAGCGCGCCGTGCGCACCGCCGTCACCATCGTGGAGTGAGTGCCATGCGTGTTCGCCTGCTCGACATTGCCCATGCCCGAAGTGGCGACAAGGGCGATACCGCCAACGTGGGGCTCATCGCTCTACGGCCCGAGTGGTACGCCGTCCTCGACCGTCACGTGACGCGGGAGGCCGTGGCGCGCCACTTCGCCGGCCAGATCACCGGCGACGTAGTGCGCTACGAGCTCCCCAATCTCGGCGCGCTCAACTTCCTGCTGCATGGCGCGCTCGACGGCGGCGGGACTTTATCGCTGAAGACCGATGCCCAGGGTAAGGTGTACTCCACCGCCCTGCTGCGGCTGGTAATCGAGGTGCCCGATGCCGAAGCGAAGGCTGCCGGGCTGCCAGCAACCCCGTGATCATCCGGCTCCGCGTTCTGCTGATCGTCCTGGGGGTCATCGCGTTCACGATCGCCCAGCAGACCGCCCAGGAGTGGATCCGTTGGGTCGGCATCGCGCTGGTGGCGGTCGCGTTGCTCTTGCGATTCCTGAAACGGTAGCCTGCGCGCACGCTCGCATCCCGTCACTCGCGCCGTCTGGCTCGCGCCGTATGGCTCGCGTAGGACGCCGTTCCCTCCCGCCTTACATTTCCGGGATGCCCACTGTTCGCGTCCCCGAACTCCTCGCACCCGCCGGCACCCTCGATGCCGTGCGGGCGGCGGTCGCCAATGGCGCCAATGCCGTGTATCTCGGGGCGTCCCTGTACAATGCCCGCGACGAGGGCGCCCAGCTCTCGCTCGACGAGTTGGCCCAGGCATGCGCCCTGGCCCATGCGCGCGGCGTGCGGGTGTACCTCACGTTCAACGTCCTCATCAAGCCGCACGAGCTGCCGGAGGCACTGGCCTTTCTCGGCGAGTGCGTCGACCGCGGCATCGATGCGGCGATCGTGCAGGACCTCGGGGTGGTGCGGCTCATTCAGCACATCTATCCGCAGCTCGAGGTGCACGGCAGCACCCAGATGACCGTGCACGACGCGGCAGGCGCCAAGGTCATGCAGCGCCTCGGCGTCGAGCGGGTCGTGCTGGCGCGCGAGAACTCCCTCGAGGATATCCGGGCCATCCGCGAAGCCGTCCCCGACCTCGGCCTCGAGACCTTCGTGCACGGTGCCCTCTGCATTTCGTACTCCGGGCAGTGCTTCATGTCGGGCATGATCAGCGAGCGCTCCGCCAACCGCGGCTCCTGCGCCCAGTCGTGCCGCAAGGACTATGCGCTCACCGATGAGGCCACCGGCGCCACGCTCGACAAAGGCTACCTCATCTCCACCAAGGACCTCGCGGCCCACGATCATCTCGAGGAGATCGCGCGGCTCGGCGTGGGCTGTCTCAAGGTCGAAGGACGCAAGAAGAAGCCCGAGTACGTGGCCACGGTCACCCGGGCCTATCGCGGGTGGCTCGACGGGATCGCGCGTGGGGAGACCGGGCGGGCTCCGACCCCCGACGAGGTCGAACCGCTCGTGCAGATCTTCAGCCGCGGCAACACGGGCGGCATGTACGGGGGACGGCAGGGGCGCGAGTACATCACGCGCACGCAGCCCGACAATCGCGGGCTCCCGTTGGGAACGGTGGTGGGGCAGGACGGCACCGAGCTGCTCGTGGACGTGACGCGCGCCCTCGCGGTGGGTGACGGCCTCGGATTCGAAGCGCCGGACGAGGGCGCAGCGGCCACCCTCGGTGGCACCGTGCACAGCGTGCGCCTGCTGAGTGTGCGGGATGGCGTGCACCGGCAGGCCATTCAGGTGCGGAGCGGCATGCGGCCCACGGTGGTGGCAGCCAGCTGGCGCGTGGTGCGCACCAGCGATGCCACCCTGCTCAGCGAGGCGCAGGCGTCGTTTGCCACGGTGCCCGTGCCGGCGCAGGTCGGACTGGCCCGCGTTGACGTACGCTGCTTCGGCCACGCGGGCGGGCCGCTCAAGACCATCTGGCGTTGCGGTGAGGACGAGGTCACGGTGCGGGGCGATGTCCCGCTTGCACCGGCCAGCAAGCGCGCGCTGGACATGACCCAGATCCGGGAGCAGTTCGGCCGCCTCGGTGGCACGCCGTTCAAGCTCGGCACCGTGGACATCATCGGTCTTGGCGACGGGTTGTTCCTCCCCGTCAGTGAGCTCAACCGGCTGCGTCAGGAGGCCACGGAGCAGTTGCAGCAGCGTCGGGAGTGGGCCGAGTCGAGCGACGCCGCCGTGCGCAGCGCGCGGATCGCCGACGCGGTGCAGGCGGTACCGGTCCGATCGGCACCGACGCGTGACGCGGAAGCGGCGATGCTCCGCGCCATCGTCTATGACGTGGACACGGCGCGTGAGGCCGCGGCCGGCGGGGCCATGGAGATCGTGCTCGACCCGTTCCTGCGCCACCCGGCGCCGCCGCTGGCGCGTGTGCACGCGCTGCGCGAGGAATTGGCGGGGCAGGGCGTGGGGCTGCGACTGCGCACACCCACCATTGTGCGCCCCGAGGAGCGCCGCCGTCTCGACAAGTGGCTCGCGCTCGACCTGCCACTGCTCTCCGGCCATCTCGGACTGCTGTCCGAGTTCGGAGGCGCTGGACGCGACGTGATCGGCGACTATGCGACCAACGTGTTCAATGAGCATACGGCCGCGCTGCTTTTCGAGCTGGGCGCCCGCCGCCTCGTCGCCTCCATCGAGCTCACCACCGAGGAGTTGGGTCAGCTCACGGCGCCGTGGCAGGGGGCGGGTTTCGACGTACTCGTGTACGGGCGCCCCGAGGGCATGACCATCGAGCACTGCGTGCTGAGCGCCGCGTTCGATCGGGTTCCCACGACCTGCCGCGACCTCTGCGTGCAGAAGCACTCCAACGTGTCGCTCACCGATCCCACCGGCTACACCTTCGCCGTGGCAACGGACAGCGCGTGCCGGAACCGACTGCTCCACTCCCGGCCCATCGAGGCGTCGGAGTACCTGCCGGCGCTCTGGGCGCAGGGCATACGGGGGTACCAGCTGGTCTTCAACGTGCCGGGCGATCCGGTACAGGACATCGTCCGCGCGTACCGCGAAGCGCTCGACGCGCTCGCCATCGGCATCGTGCCGGACAACGGTGCCGCCCGGCGCCTGCTCGCCGGTGAGTTCACGCGCGGTCACTTTGCGAGGGCGGTCTGACGTGAATGGATCACTGCGGCGGCTGGCGCCGCTGCTCCCCCTGGCGCTCAGCGTATGGTGCGCCTACGACGCGATCATGGCGGCCCAGCAGGGGCGCACCGGCAAGGCCATCTGGGAAGGCCTCAAGGCCGTGCTGTTCATCGGCGTCGCGTACCTCATGAACGACACGGGCAAGCGCTTCACCGATTCCTGAGGGGGCTGCAGTGCGCGCGTGAGGTGCACCGCGTCCGAATGGGTACGTCCGCTCGTTTCCGGTACCGCTCGACAAGGCATGCTGCGGTACCGTGATGCATGGTGCCCCATGGCCATGCGCCCACGCCACCCTCCACGCTCGACCAGGCCCGAGCGGTCCTGCGCCGGCATTTCGGCTATCCCGACTTTCGCCCACCGCAGCTTCCCGCCGTCGAGGCGGTGCTCTCCGGGCGTGATGCGCTCCTGCTGCTGCCGACCGGCGGCGGCAAGTCGCTCTGCTATCAGGTCCCGGCGCTGCTGCGCGAGGGGCTCACCATCGTCGTGTCGCCGCTCATCAGCCTGATGAAGGATCAGGTCGAGACGCTCGACCGGCGCGGCGTTCCGGCTGCGTTTCTCAACAGCTCGCTCGGCGCTCACGACGTTGCCGACCGCATGGCGCGGGCTCGCCACGGCGCGCTCAAGCTGCTCTACCTGGCCCCGGAACGACTGGATGCAGATCGGACCCTCACCGCGCTCCGGGACATCGGCATCGCGCTGCTCGCGGTCGACGAGGCGCACTGCATCAGCGAATGGGGACACGACTTCCGCCCCAGCTACCGCAAACTCGGCACGATTCGTGAGCGCCTCGGCGGACCGCAGACCGTCGCGCTCACGGCCACGGCCACGCCCTCCGTACGGCAGGACATCGTGCAGCAGCTGGCGCTGCGCCGCCCAAAGATCGTGGTGGGCGGATTCGACCGCACCAACCTCACCTATCACGTCGCCCGTGCGCCGTCGCCACGCGACAAGGACGCGGCGGCCATCGCGTGGCTGCGCCGCGCCGACGGCCCCGGCATCGTGTACGCACCGACGCGCACGGCGGTCGAGCGCGTGGCGGCCGCGCTCGTCCGCGGCCGCGTCCGGGCCGTCGCGTACCACGGCGGCCTCGATTCCGCGTTGCGCCAGCGGGCACAGGACGCGTTCATGGACGCCCGCGCGCCCGTGATTGTCGCCACCAACGCCTTCGGCATGGGCATCGACAAGCCCGACGTCCGCCTGGTGGTGCACCACGCCATGCCAGGTACGCTCGAAGCCTATTACCAGGAGGCCGGCCGTGCGGGACGCGACGGCGCCCACAGCACCTGTGTCCTGTTGCACAGT
>JAJTGR010000018.1 GCA_021299375.1 Gemmatimonadota bacterium | reverse complement strand
TGTTCCTGGGGGCGTCAGAGCCAGCGCGCCGGTCACGTGTACAGGCACACTAGGCTCTTGGCGTCCCGGTGCAACACGGACCGGAGACGACTTCCCAAACCTGGAGTCTTCTAGTGCCGCAACACACACGCTCGCGTCAGCGGTCCGCTGACAACATCCCCCGCTCCATCGGGAGCATCATTCGGGACTCCTCCATCACCCAGCCCATTCAGCGGGTACCCGGGATCATCATCGAGATGGCGGTCACCCTCTTCTTTGCCCGCGAGAAGCTGGGCAAAACGACGCTGCTGACCTGGTTCATGAAGCAGCTCGCCATGGGCCTGGAAATCTTCGGCCTCAAGTCCGAGCCGCAGCCCGTCCTGTTCGCAAGCCTCGAAGAAGGGGTGCACCTCATCAAGATGCGTGCGAAGCACATGCGTATCTCCCCCTCGGCCCCCATGCACGTCCTCACCGACCTCGCGCATAAGACGAGGGCGCCGATCACGGTGCTCGAGGAGGCGGTCGTCGCCACGGGGGCCAAGGTGGTGGTCATCGACAGCCTGACGGCGTACGCATTGGCCCACGTCAAGCGAAACTCCCCAGACACGAGCGACATGCTCTATCCTCTGTCCAAGCTCGCTGCAAAGCATCGCTTCGCACTGGTCATCGTGCACCACGCGAACAAGAACAGCGACGAGTTCCGTGGTCACACATCTACCGGGGCCGCCGTGGACATCATCGCCAGCATCTCAACCTGAATCCTGCAATGCGTTCGTAGGTTCGCCATAGAAAAACACCGCCGGTTGCCTTACGTTCGCGGGACTTCCTGGCAGAAGTTTCCCTCGTCACGCAGAGGCACCCGGCCGGTGCGCTTTCATCGTATTCCCTGCCGCCCCGCGGCACAAGGCAGCGCCGCGAGTCTCCGCGTGCGCCATTCGGCCACGGGCCTGACGGATGGAGCGGGGCTGCTGTTGGTCCGTCAGCTCTGGGATCGCTTCGCGCTGTCGGCGCGTATCGATGCGCATGCGCCCGCGGTGGGGGGCCGGTACCGCGCCTCGACGATGCTCGAAACCTGGGTGGCCGGGCTGCTCTACGGTGTCGAGCATCTGGATGATCTGCAGTACCTGGCGGCGCGCGGCGTTGCGCCGCTCTTCGGATGGACGCGCGTGCCGGATCCGACGACGATGGGCCGCTGGTTGCGGCGCGGCGGCACGGCGATGGCCGCGCACGTCGACACCCTCACGTGGTGGCTCGTCCGGGCGCGCTGGCGGCAAACGCGGGTGCCGCCGGCCGTGACGCTGCTGCTCGACTCCACCGTCGTCCAGCGCTATGGCACGCAGCAAGCCGGCGCGAGTGCCGGCTACAATCCCACGCGCAAAGGACGGCCGAGTCATCATCCACTCCTCGCCTTTCTCGACACGGGCGATTGCCTGGGCGTGCGGTGGCGTCCGGGTGCTGCGCACACGGCGGCGGGGGCGCTGGAGTGGATTCCGGAGCTCGTCGCCCGCCTGCGGCAGGCGGGCGTCGCGCAGATCACGGTGCGGCTCGACAAGGGCTTTTTCTCCGAGGCGATGGTCGCGCTGCTGCAGCGGCTCCGGGTCGACTTCGTGCTCAAGGTGCCGGATCACGCGTATGTCCGGCGCGCGCTCGGGGCCTGGCGCGCCTCCGAGAAAGCCGACGGCTACTGGACGGCCACGGGGACGCTCCACGGCGCGGCGCTCCGCTCCGTCGAGCACCGGACGCTCGACGCGCTCGTCCCCGACGCGCTGGGACTCGAGACCACGACACGGGCCCACGTCGCCCACGTGCTCACCAATCGCGACGACTGGCACGCCCTCACGGCGTGGCGCACGTACAACGCGGGCACGCTCGTCGAACAGCGAATCAAGGAGCTCTATCAGCTCGGCTTCGGCGCGACCGCCATCGATGATCTCGGTGGCAACGCCCTGCTCGCGGCGCTCACGACGCTCGCGTATCAGGTCCTGCACGTCATTCGCACGACCGCGCTCGCCGGCGCGTGGTCCCGGGCGCAACCAGCCCGCCTGCGGCGCTGGGTCTTCACGCTCCCGGCGCGTCTCACCACGCATGCGCGCAAGCGCACCGTCCAGTGTCGTCGTGACGAGCCCTTCCGGCATCAGTTCCTCGCCGCACTGCGCGGGCTCCGTGAACTAATCCCGCCGCGCGTCCGCGCGCTCGCGGTGTAGTCGCCTGCCCATCCCCGCGCCAACACTGACGCCCCGGCGTCGGGCGCTGTCGCCTGCCCACCGGCGTGAACGCGGGCGTGAGCGCGCCCGCAACACCCCCGCCACGCGCCACACGAACGCTGTGCGCCTGCCTCAACGCACGCGCCGCCGTCGAAAAGCGCGTCTCGACGGCCCGGCATCACACCGCCCGTGACGCCACCATTACGGTCAGGCGACGATTGCAGGATCCGGGTTCAACTTCCGTTGCGCAACCGTGAGCCCAGACGGCTCGGGTGGCGGAAAATCCTCACGCGCAGGAGTCCGGTCAGGTCGGACAACAAATTTCGCCCCAGAAAGGCACGCAGTCAAAAAACTTGGCAGCGAGCATCCTGGAGGCAGACACTACTGTTCAACGCATCTGCCGGCGTCGCGACAATCGTGACGGCAGCGAACGCCACAAGAAACCCGTTCATGGCGATGAGGGCTTTGCGAATTGCAGGTGACATAGTGACCTCGGTACTCGAAAGTGTTAGTCTCGCCGCATCCCATCCCATCCCATCCCATCAGCAAAAGACTGATTTATTGTGAGCACCCGGTTAGCTAAAGGGTCGATGCGGACGCCTCAGCGCACGGCCTAGTATCTCGAACAAAGAGTCCCGGCCTGGATCTCCCACGTAGATTACGCTGTCGACAAGAAATGCCGGCGTTCGACGAAGACCAAGTGCTCTAGCATCTATCGTGTCCTGCTCAACCCGTTTCGATGTGCGCGATTCTCTGAGACATGTGTTGAAGCGAGCAATGTCGGAGATGCCCGACGAATGTGCGATACCTTCAAGAGTCGCCGAAGTCTGAGCAAGACGGCTCGCGAAAAGTGAGTCGTGAAACTCAGAGAAATGGGATTGCTCGTCCGCGCAGCTCGCAGCGAGTGCGGTGTACCAAGCGTTGGGACGGGACCAAGTCAACGGGTTGTGGCGAAATGACACGCGCACCTGAGGACCGAAGTGTGCTTACGCCGCGCGCACGGACGTTGCCAGGCGCGCGCTGTGAGGGCATTCAAAATCCGAGAAAACTGTGACTTGAACGCTGTGTGATGGTCTCGGAGTTGATTGAATGATGCTGTCCCCACGGCGCTTCGATGGTAGCAGCTCGCTGCCGAGTTCCCCGAAACGCTGCCAACGAGCAGTCGTCCGAATTGCTGACTGCGACCCTGATGACGACGATGGGTCATGAACGAGACGCGCTCTTGCAACGGCCACAGCGAATGCCACGCTCATCGCCGACAGAGCCAAAACAATCAAATTTGCTGATCGCGCAGTCATGCAATTACCTCGCGTCGTGACGGGCAACGATCCCCACAAAGCGGATGTTGCATCTGACCGAGAAGAACCGCAAGGGAAAGACCCCGCTGGTCTGCTCTCCAACCCTCGATTCGATGCGCCCTTGAACGTTTTGGGGCACCTTCATCTATGCTAGGAACGGAGGAAAAAACTGATGCGCCGCCGACTTCCCGTCTACCCATCGGCCCATCGGGAACAGATGCTCGGGTCGGCTCGCGTGCTGGCTGTGCGTGCCGAGGAGTCAGCATGACTTTTCGAGCGCCCGGCGCAGACCATCCGTTGCTGGCTGCTTCGGTCGGGGGCTGAACACGGAAAGCGATCTGCGGCGTTGATCAAGGAAAAGCGGACCCAACTATTGCGGCTGCGGCGGGGGAGGCGCCAGTACAAAAGTGAGCGTCACATTGTCGCTGGGAACAATGCTAGTTGACGAGGGAGATGGGGATGATCCCGCCGGACTCTTCGAGCACCTGGGCGAAACTCTGATCGCGAAGCAATCGCGGATTGTGTAGAAAGGATGCGCGTCAGCGGGCGTCGTCTGGCGCTCGTGGGGCCGCGTGCGGCGCTTGCGGTTGCCTGCGCTTGCGCGCATCGGCATCCCGGCGCACTCGCTGTCGTCGTACAACCTGCAGACGCCGTATCACTCCCCGAAGGAGGAAGCGGGCATCGTGAACGTCGAGCACATGGCCGAGGTCATCTCGGCCACGGCAAGGGCGGTGCGGCTGCTGGCCGACGGGCCGAAGCCGGCGTGGCACCCCGGAGGGCAGCCGCCGGCCCGGCGCTAGGGCGTCAGGCCTTCGTGACGCCCCGGAACCTCGGCGTGTAGTCGGGAAAGATCACGCCGAGGTTCCGGTTGCCCAGCCGGTTCTGCACGATCTCGGCGAGGATGTCGCGGTGGTCGAGCGTGACGCGCAGGTCCTGGCCCGCCTCGAGCACTTCGCGGGCGAGCCCGGGCCAGCCGTTGGTGAGGACACGCCCGCCAGCGATCTTGCGCCCCATCGCGAAGGCCACGTTGCCGCGGCCGTGATCGGTGCCACGATCGCCGTTCTCGCGCGCGTTGCGCCCGAACTCGGAGATGATCACCACCGTCACGCCGTACGACGTGGTACCCTGGATGACGTCGGCATGGAAGGCAGCCAGTGACGACGCCAGGTCGAGCATCCGGTTGTGCATGGCGCCGCCATCGAGGCCGGGCAGGTTGCCCTGGGCCGCATGTGTGTCCCACCCGCCGTTGAAGGCATGAATGGCCTCTACGCCGACATCGGCCTTGATCAGCGCAGCGGTGGAGCGCAGGGCGCTGCCGAAGCCGCTGTTCGGATACGCCGCCCCGTTCGATGGCGCATAGCCGGCGAAGTTGATGCGCTGCAGCAGCGCGATCGTGTTCGTGGAGTCGAGTGCGTTGGCGGCCACCGGATTCACGGCGCCCTGATAGTTCTGCACCATGAACTGGGTGCGCGCGTTGGCTGTGGTCGCGCTGCCACCGATGGTGAAGTTGGCCGGATTCGGGATGGGCAGCGTCCGCGGCGCACCGACCAGCGTTGTCGGCAACCCCGGCGTGAGCCCGAGGGCGCGCAGCGGGGCATCGCTGCGCAGCGGGGCGCTCGTGGCCAGATGCCGCCCGAGCCAGCCGCCGCTGATGTTCGGATCACGCGGTTTGCCCACTTCGATGTACCGCTGGGCATCGAAGTGCGAGCGCGACGTGTCGATGGAGCCGGTGGCATGGGCCACCAGCAGATCGCCTGCCGTGTAGGCCGGCATGAGCGGCGCCATGCCGGGGGAGAAGGCAAAGAAGTCGTCGAGGGCGACGCCCTTGGGGCCGGTGCCGGCGGCGTCCGGTCGGGGGATCGCGAGGGTGGGTCGCCCCGTGTAGTACGCGGGATCGCCGAACGGCGCCACCATCGACATGCCGTCGGTGCCACCGCTCAGGAAGATCGACACGATGATGTCGCGCGTCGAATTGGACGACTGCGCCAGTACCACCTGCGGCAGCCACGCCGGCAGCATCGCGGCCACGCCCACGCCGGTGGCCAACTGCAGGAAGTCTCGACGGGCCAGCGTGTTGTACTCTTCGCAACCAGCGTCGAACGTCTCGTCGCTCATGCAGCGCTCCGGCGGGCGAAAGGAAAGGGCACGTTCAGTACCACTGGTACTCCTGCGCGCCGAGGGCCAGTGACAGCGTCTCGCGAATGCGTGTTTCGTTGTAGGTGCCGCCTCGCAGAAAGGTGAGCAAGCCGGTTCGCAGACTGGTGGGCATCTCGCCCCCGAAGAGCCGCACACCGATCTGCCCCACCACGCCCTCCGGGGTGTCCGGCGAGCGGAATGGCGCCGGGTCGACGCGCATGACCGTCGCGCTGTTGAGCGTCGACAGGTACTGCCCGTACGACCAGCGGGTGATCACCAGCCCGCTCCACCACGCGACGTTGTCGGGGTAGCCATCGGGCTGCGCCCAGCGAAACACCGGCATGCCCATGCGGTCGGCCTGCTGCCGTACGGCGCGGATGTTCGGCACCGTGGTGGTGTCCGCGCCAAGCGCGCGGATACCCGAGATGGCCAGGTGGAACGGTCGCTTGTACTTGGCCGGCGCCGTCGAGAGGTTGCGGCTGGTGAGAATGGTCCGGATCATCGTCGGGATGTCGCCGCCCGTACGGGTGTACGCCGCCGCGGTGGCGTCCACCACCGCCGTCGGCGGCTCGTACGCCAGCAGCCAGCGCGCCATCTGGAGCGACAGGTAGCGGGCGGTGCTCGGATGGTCGAGCAGCATTCGGATGGCCACGTCCCCTTCGGCTTTCATCTCCGCATCCGACGCCGTCGCCGGCATGGCCGGAAACGAGCGCCCGAGGAACGTCTTCGCGTTGCGGTCGTGGAACGTGCGGTTGAAGCGGAACGCCCCATCGGCGGTCATGCTCCAGCCCGTGAGGATACGCGAAAGCTCGGCAACATCGGTCTGCGTGTAGCCCCCCTCGGAGCCCATGGTGTGCAGCTCCATGATCTCGCGCGCGTAATTCTGATTGGGCGTCGGGGTCCGGCTGGTGTTCTGGTCGAGGTACCGCAGCATCGCCCCGCTGTGTGCCGAGGCCGTGAGCAGCGTGCGGAAATTGCCCAGGGCATGCGGGCGGATGACTTCACGATCGTCGACCACCTTGAGGAAGCCGACGGTGTCGATGGAGATGTTGAAATGGTCCGTCCAGAACTCCACCATGCGTTCACGCAGCTGCGCCTTCGCAAAGGCGGCGCGATACCATGTGGCGTCGGACAGCTGGTTCATCACTTCCGTGTTGTCCTGCGTTCGGAGCGTGGCCGCCGGCATCTGCGTCATCGGCAGACGCGTGGCGATGACGCTCTCGAGGGCACCGTCGTCGATGGTCGACGCCCGCAGCTGGTAGTCCAGGTACCCGGCAAACCCCAGCTGACGCGCCAGCGCCACTTCGCCGGGGTTCAGCCCCATGGTCACGCGGCGCACCAGCCGCAGCACCGGGTCGGCCCACTGGAGGGACGCATCCTGCGCGCCCACCCCTCCGGCGGGCAGCGGTTGGCCGCGACCACCACGTGGCGGCTGGGCGTTGGCCCGGCTGGCAATGGCGAAGCCAGCGGCCGCGGTTGCCCCGGCGGCAAAGAACCGGCGACGGCTCGGAACGGCGGGGGCGTCCTGCTCGGAGAGACGTTCGCTCGTGGACATGGCGGACGGAGAGATGGTACCGGCGACGGACAGGGTGGGGACCACGTACGCTGACGGGAAAAGACGACCCAAACCGGCTGCCGTTAATCGTCGGGTACAGGCGATTCGCCAAGGTGTGCGGCACCGCGCCTCGGAGAATCGTTCATCCTGAGGCGGCGGCTGTCAACAGGGACGGGTCGCATTGTGACGGGGCAGGCCGCGGGCGGCAGTGCCGGTCGCTCCTGCGTACCGGCCCGCGGGGGTCACGTGAGGCTGGCGTTGATCCCGTAGATGGCTTGCAGCAGCGCCAGCGCGACGAAGCCCACGAGCCCGCCGAAGCCGAGGATCATGACCGGTTCGATGAGAGCCACGACCCGCCCAAGTTGGCGCTCGGCACTTTCCTCGGCGGCGTCGGCCGCGCGCCGGGCGAGTGCGGCCAGATCGCCCCCGGCCTCCCCCGCCTCGAGCAACCGGACCGCAAGCGGCGGCAGGGACTCCCGCAAGGCGCCGGCCAGCGTCCCCCCATCGCGGACGCGGGCCTCGGCCGGCGCCAGCGCCGCCGCCAGCGCCGTGTTGCGCACGGTGGCGCGGGCCAGCGCCATGGCCCGCAGCAGGCTCACCCCCGAAGCCAAGGCCAGCGCAAGGGTGCCCAGATAGCGCGCGGTGTCCCGTTGCCGCTCGAACGCCCCGAACACCGGCCAGCGGAGCCGGCGAGCGTCCCAGGCGGCACGCTGGGCCGGGTCGCGCTGCGTACGCTGCCACCACACCATGCCAACCAGCAGCGTCGGCAGCAGCAGCCACCCACCCGCGCTGAGCGCGGAGCTCAGCGACACCAGTAGCCGGGTGCTCAGCGGCAGCCGGCTGCCGGTCTCGGTCAGCAAGGTGCTGAAGCGCGGCACCACGATCAGCAGGATGACCAGTGTGCCAACGATCGACGACAACCCCAGCACCACCGGATACACCAGCGCCGACCGGATCCGCGCCCGTACCTGTGCGGAGCGCTCGAGCGTCCCCGCGAGTTGGGCGAAGGTCTCCGCAAGTGTGCCGGTGGCTTCCGCGGCCGCCACGCTCGGGGCGAAGAACGCCGGCAGCCGTGGCTGCGCCTGGATGGCGTCCGCCAGCGAGGCGCCCGCGCGCACTGCCGTGCGCATCGCGCGAAACACCGCCGCCCACCCGCCGTCACGGCGCTCGCCGGAGTGTCCGGCGGCGAAATCCAGCGCGCGGTCGACGGTCACACCGGCGGCCAGCAGCGTGGCTGCGGCGCGCGTCGCCACGGCCAGCGATTCGTCGTCGGCACCGGCCCAGCGGTGCCAAGCGGCGCTGAGTCGGCGCCCGAGCGCCGCACCGTCGCCTGGTGCGGCGCCGTCAGCCTCGTCAGATGCCGGCGGCCCCCCAACTGGCGACAGCTCGATCACCCACAGTGCGCGCCCCTGCAACTGGGCGATCGCGTCGGCCGCGGTGGCGGCGGACACGCTGCCGCGCGCCTCCCGGCCCGCCGCATCCGCCGCACGGTACGCCCACCTCATCCATCGTCCTCGCTGCTCACCACCCGCCGCAGCTCGTCAAGCGTGGTCATGCCGTCGCGGACGAGGCGCAACCCATCGTCACCGAGTGTGGGGATGCCGCGGGTCCGCGCCAACGCGCGCAACCTCACGCTGCCGGCCCCGTCGACGAAGCCCTGGGTGAGCGCGTCGTCCATGGGGACGAGTTCCGCCAGCGCCAGCCGCCCCCGAAAGCCGGTGCCGGCGCAGTGCGCACAGCCGCGCCCCTCGCGCACCTGCGGTGGGACGGCCACCCCGTCGGGAAAGCGCGCGCGCTCGGCATCGGTCGTGGGACGCCACTGGCCGCACTCGGAGCACACGCGCCGCACCAGTCGCTGCGCCATCACGCCCAGCAGCGTGGCTGTGAGCAGGTACGGCGGCACACCCATGTCGCGTAGCCGGGCCAGGGCACCGATCGCGTCCGTGGTGTGCAGCGTGCTCAACACCAGATGCCCGGTGAGCGCGGCGCGCACCGCGATCTCGGCCGTCTCGGCGTCGCGCATCTCGCCAACCAGAATCACGTCCGGATCGTGACGGAGGATGGCCCGCAGCGCCTGCGCGAAGCCGAAGCCGGCACGCGGGTTCACCGGCAGCTGCACGATGCCGTCGAGCCGGTATTCCACGGGGTCTTCCACCGTGACCACCTTCACGCCCGGCGTGCTGCGTTCGCGCAGCGCGGCGTAGAGTGTGGTGGTCTTGCCGGACCCCGTTGGTCCGGTCACCAGCAGCAGGCCGCTGCTGCGCTGCAGCAGTGTGCGGAACGATGCCAGCAGCGGCGGGTGCAGGCCGAGCGACTCGAGGCTGCGCGGCTGGTCACCCGCACCGCCTTCGAGCAGGCGCAGCACCACGCTCTCGCCGTGCAGCGCCGGCAGCGTGGAGACGCGCACGTCGAGCTCCCGGTCGCCCACCCGGACCCGCGCCCGGCCGTCCTGTGGCAGGCGCCGTTCGGCGATGTCGAGGCCGGCCAGCACCTTCAATCGCGAGATCACCGCCGCCCGGAAGTCCGGCCCCAGCCGTTGGGCCTCCCGGAGCACGCCGTCCAGCCGCATCCGGATTCGCACGCCGTCGGCGAGCGACTCCACGTGCACGTCGCTGGCGCCGGCACGTGCCGCTTCGGCGAGCATGGCATTGACCACCTGCACGACAGGTTCCCGGCTGGCGAGCGCACGCAAGTCGTCGAGCGACTCCGTGGCGTCACCACTGGTGAGCCGGTCGTCGTCCGTGACGGGCGCAGGCCCGTGGCGCGGCGCCGCCAGCAGCGCCGCCCGGATATCGCCTGCGCCGGCCGACTCCCACGTCACCGGCGCGCCGAGCAGGCGCTCGAGCGTGTCGACGACCGTCGACGGCGGCTCCCCATCCGCGGCGACCCGCACCACGCCATCCGCCTCGTCGAGCGGCAGCACGGCGTGCTCGTCGAGCCAGCGCGCCGGAAAGCGTCGGGCAAGCGGGCCGGCCGCGGCCGCACGCAGGTCGCGGGCGTCACTCATGGCGCGACCGGCGTCACGAAACACGACTCACGCATGGGGCGTCAGCGCCCGGGGGGGCGCCGCGTCACCGGCGTCTCGTTGAGCACACCCGGCGCACGCGTCTCGAGCCGGGTGCGCACCCGCTCGCGAATGGCGTCGGCATCGGCGTCGGAGCGGATCACGTAGGGCGTCACGAAGATCGCCAGCTCCGTGCGCTGCCGGGTGGTGGACTGCCGCTTGAAGAGCGCGCCCAACCACGGGATGTCCTTGAGCAGGGGCAGCCCCTGATCCTGTACCGTGCGCGAGTCGCCGATCAGCCCCGCGATCACCACCGTCTGCCCGTCCCGCAGCACGGCGCGCGTTGCCGCCTCGCGCGTGGAGATGACCGGTGCGCTGAGCGCCGCCGCCACGGTCTGCGGGGTGAGCGAACTCACCTCCTGCAGCAGCTGCACCGAGATGTAGCCGTCGTCGTTGATGGTGGGGATGATCGAGAGCTTGGTGCCCACATCCTGGTATTGCACGGCCCGGTCGATGGAGACGTCGTTGCCCAGCCGCGTGGACGAGATGAACGGCACCTTGCTCCCCACGAGAATGGACGCTTCCCGATTGTTGGCGGCGATGATCTCCGGCGTGGAAAGGACCTGCACCTCGCTGGTGGACGCGATCGTGCGCAGCAGCGCGCGCACGCCGGTGCCATCGAGGCGCACCAGACGCAGCAGCGCCGACGTGGAGCCGGTATCGGGAATCTCGGGGTTGCCGAACTGCGCCCGCACGTCGCCGCCGCGGTTCACCGCCGCCCAGTCGATGCCGAACTCGAAGCCGCGCCCCAGCGCGATCTCGGCGATGGTGACCTCGAAGAGCACCTGCGCCGGCCGCGTGTCGAGCGCGTCGATGGTTTCGCGCAACATCGGATAGTTGGGCGGCGCCGTTCGGATGACGAGGGAGTTGGTGGGCGCATTGGCCACCACCGTCGTGCGGCCCACCAGCAGGCCGGCCGCCGAGTCGCGCGGGGCGCCACCGGCCGTGGCCACGGGGCCGCTCGCCGCCATGCTGGCGCCGGTCAGCGTCGGCGGGCGGTTACGAAACGTCTCCGTCTCCCGCGAGCGGAACGTGTCCAGCGCGCGCGACAGCGACCGGTCGGCGAGCGAGGCGGTCCCGGTGTTCGCCACCGTGATACCGAACAGCTGGCCGATTGCTGCCGCGAGATCCTGGGCGGCCGCGTACTTGAGGTTCACCACATAGGTGCGCAGCCCCGACTCGCCCGCCGGCGTCGCGTCGAGCGTGCGCAGCAGGTCGAGATACCGCGCCACGTTGCGGCCACGATCGGTGAGCAGCAGGGCGTTGGAGCGGGCGACGGTCTCCACGCGGGCGCCCTTGGCCAGCACGGCGCGCAAGGCGTCGGCGCCTTCGTCGGCGCGAATGGACTGCAGCGGGACCAGCTGCGACACCAAACCCAGCGGTGGCGGGTCCGGGAAGCCGAAACCCGCGCGCAGGGTGCCGGCTGCCGGCGCCTTGTCCACCGGGAGCACCTGCGCCACCGCCCCGGTTGGCACCAGCATCAGCCCATGCGCTTCGAGCAGCGACTCCAGCACCTGTTCCAGCTCCACTCCCGTCACCCCGCGCGGCGTGACGAACGTCACACGCACATCGGGCACCTCGCTCAGGATGACCGTGCGGCCAAGCAGTGTGGCCACGGTGCGGATGACATCGGCCAGTCGCGCATTGGCGAAGTCGAGCGAGTTGCCACCGGCGGCATCGCGGATCGTGTCCCGCGGGGCGCGCTGCGCCACGAGCCCCGACGAACCGAGACAAGTCGCGGCGAGCAGCAGCAGCACGGGACGCCGCACAGGGCGGCAGCGGAGGGGAGGCATCACGGCAACGACTCGCTGGAATCCGACGGGGGGCGCCGGGACAGGCGCACGGTGCGCGTCCCGGAAGACGAGGACAATTCGACGGCGTCGGCACCGATTCGCCGGACCCGATATCCGGCAAGGCGGTCCCCAACCTGCAACAGGCGCGGCGTACTGTCGGCCGTCCCGGCATCGATGAGCGCCCGGCGCACGCCGTCCACCCTGACGATACCGACCACCCGCGGCCCATCGTCGCCCGCGGTTCGACTGCCGGGCGGCGCGTAGGGGTCGGGGATGGCGGGCACGTCGGCCGCGGTCTGTCCGGGGGCGACAAATCGCTCGCGTGGCGTACGACGCGTGGCACTGAACGGATTGGTGGCCACGAGGCGGACCGCAAGACTGTCGGCGTCGGCGGGCAACGCCGCGTCATCAGGGGCGACCGGCGGCATGTGCACGGTGCGCGGCGTCGCGGTGGGCGCGCCGGGCCACAGCAGCGCCACCAGCGCCGCTACCGCCAGCATGGCCGACACGCCATCGAGCAAGCGCGGCGTCCACCGCGGGCGGGCGAGGCGGCGGCTCATGGCGTCCCGCCGTTGTCGGCGCCGATGATCAGCACCGGTGCGCGCACACCGATCGAGACCTGGATCACATCCGGGGCTCCACGCAGCGCGCTGTTCTGCTGCACGGTGAGCCGCCGCACCTCGGCCACGCGCGGGCCGGCATCGAGCATCCGCAGCAGCTCCGCCAGCCCGTGCACGTCGCCATACGCGCTGAGCGTGGCGGTGAGGGCGCCGGTGCTGTCCGGTTCGGCATCGACCTCCACGCGATTCACCAGCAGACCCGCTCCGTCTGCCGCCTCCTGCAGGAGAGCCTGGACGGCGTTGGCCGCGAGGCCGGCCGACCGCGCCTGCACCAGCCGTCGCGGGCGCGTCGACAGCGCCCGCTCCCGCGCCGCCGCTGCCGCTTCGACGGACGACGTCGCCACCACCAGCCCGCTGAGCGCCGCGGCCCGGGCGTGGGCGGCGGCGAGCTGTGCATCGCGCGCCATCCACGCACGCGCTCCCGGTATGAGCACACGCGAGACCAGCAGCGCCGTCACGACCACGACGGCACCCACCGCCACTACCATGCGCTCGCGGGCCGTCACGCGCCCTCCCGCACTCGAAAGCCGATCGAGAACGAGGAGCGCGGCCGACCGGCATCGATGAACCGGGTGCTCGGCGCCAGGGTTCGCACCTCCTCGAAGGCGGGATCGGCATCGAGGCGCGGCACCAGCGCCGCCGCGTCCACCGCGCTCCCGTCGATGCGCCACGCCGTGCCATCCCACTCGAGCCGCTGCACGAAGGCGTCGGCGGGGAGCAACGCGCCAAGCCGGGCCAGCACGCGGGCTGGCGCGCCGGCCTGACGCGATCGGGTGGCGTCGGCGCGGAGCCCGTCGGTTTCGGCCAAAGCTCGCTGCAGCCGCGCGTTGGCGGCACGTGCCGGTGCCGATTCGACCTCCAGCCGCGCCACGAGCGCTCGGGTGGCCAGCAACCGGCGCTCCTGGGCCGTCCCCAGCGCCCACGCGCAGGCGGCGACTGCCGCTGCGAGCACTGCACCGGCACGCCACCACCGTCGCCGTTGCGTCGCGATCTGGGCCGCGTCGCTGGCCACCTCGAGCAGCTGCAGGTCGCCCGGCACCGGCAGCGACGCGAGGACGGCATCGGCGCAAGCCGCCAGCTCCAGAGGAGGCGCCACCGCCAGGTCGCGGCGCGTCCGGCGCACTGCGGTGAGGTGACCCGTGCCCACCTCGATCAGCCCCCGCTCGCCGGGACCCGCCTCGGCACTCCACGTCCCGTCCCGATCGAGCAACCATACCGCGTGCGGGAGCGCCACGACCGCGGCGATCGGGGCCCAGCGTCCAAACGCGTCGCGCCACCGCCGCACGTGCTCGGCCGGTACCGCGAAGGCAAGCTCGTCGTGCACGGCAAAGGCACCGGTGCCGGTAAGGGCGAACCACCGGTCGGCACCGAGGTGGAGCATGCGTCGGCGAACCGCCGGTGCCACCGGCGGCAGCGCCGGTTGTGCGATCTCCAACCATGCCAGCCCCACGATCAGCACGGCGGCCGACGGCGCAGCCACCAGCGACACCAGAGCCGGCAGCGCGGCGTCCGGCGCCTCGGCGTCCCACGGCAACTCGAGCAGCGGCCGTGCCACGCCCCGCCCGAAAACGCGCAGCGTCTCGTGCTCGAGGACGATTGCGAGGGGCTCGCTCATCCGGTCCGGTCAGCCATGGTCATCGATCGCGCTCCCGCCAGCGCACAAGTCGGAGTTCCGTACCTTCCACCGCATACACCGCCTGAATCTCGCGCGTCAGCGGGTGTCCCGCCTGCCAGCCCCGGGCCACCACGAGCAGTCGTGTGGGGCGGTCCACCAGCGATCCGCTGGCCGCCGCCAACACGGCAGACGACGCGTGGCGCCGATCGATACGGCCGTCGCCATCAACCGTCAATTCCTCCGCTACTCGGCCCAGCCACGGGGCGTCGGCACCGAGCAGCGTCTCGACCTCGTCCAACGAGGCGAACGGACGCATGAGGCGTGGGCTGGTCGGCCGGCCGAGGAGCGCGGCCGCGAGGGAATCCCGCACCGCCGCCGAATCCCGCGCGGGGCGGCTGACCGCATCGCCGCGCACCCGCGCCGCGAGGCGCGCGGCGATGCGGTCGGCCTCGCCCGCCGGGGCCACCGTGCGGAAGAGGCGCGCCAGCCCCTCCGCCCCCGCCGTGTTCACGTCGAGTCGCGCGCTGACGTTCACGATCGTCGCGGCGTACACGCCGTCGCCGAGCGAGTCGGCGGCGAAGGCGCGCGGCGTGGCGCTCCGGGCCTCGCGGGTCAAGGCGTCGAAGACCGCGTCGAGTGCCGTGGAATCGGCACCGGCCCCCGTCAGGGCCTCCTCCAGGCCTACGCGCGCCGCGAGCACACCGCTTTCCGCCATTGCCCGGGCCACCGCCTGGGCGCGGCTGTTCACCGCAATGGCGGCGCTGTCGCGGGCGGCCCGGCTGGCCATCGCGGTGACGCTTGCCAGCAGGGCGATGGTCACCAGTGCGGCCAGGAGCGCGGTCCCGCGGCGTGCGCGGCTGCGGCGTCGCGAGCCGATGTGGACGGGGGTCATGGCCGTCCCCCGTCGAGCGGATCGAGGGCGACGACGAGAGTGGCACGCTCCTCCCCGACGGCGCCCGGCGCGCGGTCGGGCGACACCCGCGCCCACGACAGCGCCACCGCTGCCGGCCGGCGTTGCGCCAGCGGCCAGTCCGGGCGCCACCGCGCCCCGTCACGACCGGTCGCGCCCTCGAGCGCCAGCACCTCGAAGGACGCCGTCGCGTCGAGGTGCATCACCACCGCCGGTGCCATCACCTCGCTCCCGATCGCATCAGCGCGCACCGTCAACCCGTCGTCGGCACGAGACACGCGCACACGCCACACCGGCCCGGTGCCGAATGGCGGACGCAGACCCTGCGACAGAAACTGCAGCGTCGGGCCCGTGGCATCCCGGCCGATCACCAGCAGTGGCTCGCTCACCGACGCTGGCGCCGGGGCATGACGAAGCAGGTCGGTGAGCATGGCCCGGAACCGCGTCTCCGCCTCGCCCCGGGCCCGATGGGTCGCCACCCGCGCGCTGGCCGTGCGCGCCGCCGACAGCGCCGCCCCGGCCACACCGGCCGCAAGGGCGGTGAGCGTGATGGCGATCAGCAGCTCCAGCAGCGTGAACGCGGGCCGTGGCCGCAGACGGCCGTACCGGACCGGCATTCAGCGCCCCCGCTCCACCAACCGCGAGAGGCGCATGGTGCCGCCGTCGGGTCCCGCCACCTCGACCTCCACCAAGTCGAGCCGCCGCGCGCCCGTCGGCGTCACGTACGGTGTGCGACGCACCCGCGGCGCGGTGGCCACATCCGCCGCTGATACCGTCGCCCCTGCGACCTGCCGCGCCAGCTCCGACTCGGCGCGGGCAAGTGCCGTCACCATGGCCGCATTGCGCTGCTGCAGGCGGGTGGCCCCACGCGTACCCTCAAGGCAGGCGATCGCCACCACGGCCAGCAGCACCGTTGCGATCAGCGACTCCAGTAGCGTCATGCCCCGCCTGCTCCCGCCACCACGCGCTCGGCCATCCAGCGGCAGCGGCCCGCGTCGAACATCGCGCCGCCCTCAGAAATTGCCGTCGGCCACCCTGATGCCGGCCGGCACGTCCCCAGGGCATCGATGAACAGGTCGGTGCTGGTGACGCCATCCGCCGCTTGTTGGCCGGCCGCCAGGCTGTCCGAGGCGCCCGGAACGCGGACGCGCCATCGGCCGTCGGAGTCGACCTGCAGGCGCACCGTCACGCCGTGCTGTACCGCCAGCCGGCGCGCCAAGGTCAGCGCGGGGGTGTCGTGGTCGGCGCCCGATACGCCACCACGGAAAACGCTGGCCGTGCCAGGCACGACCAGCGTCGTCACGACCCCGAGAATCACAAGCACGAGCAGCAGCTCGATGAGCGTCACGCCAGCCCGTGCCCTCATGCGGTCACTTCTTGATCAGGGGTTGGATCGTGGCGGGGATCGCAAAGCTGTCGGTACCGGCACTGTTCAGCTGGACCTCCTTGATCGTCATGATCATCGTCTGCGGGCCCGTCGACATTTCCGTGCGCGTCGGGAACATGAGGCCGCCGAAATCCTTGTACCCGCTGATCTTCGTGCTCGACTGAATGGTCCCCATCTCGGTGACCATAGAGGATTCGGTGCCGATCTGCAGCCCCGAGGCCACCGAGAAATACTGCCACGACTCGAGCCCGGACGTCTTGCGCACGAGTTTGAGCTTGTACGCCTTCTCTCCCGCAAAGTCCACGATCCCTTCGTTGGTCATCGACGCGAAACGGTCCGTCTCGTAGAGCAGGTTGCCATAGAAATCGGCCTGATCGAGCGTCTGCGCCAGTTCCTTGTCGGCCAGCAGGCGCGGCCCCTGCATGGGATTCAGCGACCACGCCACCTGGCCGTCCGTACCAGCCACGATCTCGCCGATCCCGGGGAATGTCATCTTGCTCGTCATGCGGTTGGGGGCACCCATCGTCACCTCGGCCTCGGCCGTCATCCCCATCGATGGCAATTCCATCGACGCGACCTGTCGGACCGAAGTGAGCTTCTTGAGCGCCTCCTTGCCACCGACGGCCGCGACATGCTTCGCGATCACCGCCTCGGCCGAGGGCAGTGCTTGGGCGGCAAGCGTGGACGTCGGAACCGTCAGGGCCGCCAGCAGCAGCGCCGAACGCACGGACTTCAGGAGCAGCATGGGATGTCCACCGTCAAAGAGGAAAGGATCAGGGAGCGAGCGGACGTCCGGACTGGCGTGCCGCCCAGAAGAGGGCCGCCTCGAGGGCGGCGTCGTGCCCGTCGAGCAGCGCCCGACGGGTCAGTGGGATCACCCGGTCTGGCATCACCCCATCGCCCTCGACCGGCTTGCCGGAGGGGCCGATGAAGTCGGCAACCGCGTGATACAGAATGTCACCGTTGGGGAGCCGCTCCGGAACCGAGGGCAGCGCCTCGCCCGCCGTCTGTGTCCCGAACACGGTGGCCCGGCGTACCGCCTGCAGCCCGCCAGCGAAGATCTCGGTGGTGCTCACGGACATGGCATCGACCACGATGGCCAGCGGCCCGGCGAATGGCGTCACCGCTCGCGCCCGCGTGTCCACCCGGCGCGGATTGGCCACGAAGTTGAGGGTGGAACCGCGCTGCGTCATGGTGCCGATGGCGTAGGCCGAGTCGAGGAAATGGCCCGCGACGCCCATGGACATGCCGCCGATCCCGCCGACGTTCCCGCGTAGGTCGAGCACGAGCGCGTCGGCCGTACGCAACGAGTCCATGGCGGCGTCGAATTGGGCCGCGAGCACCGGCATCCAGATGTTGAACCGGATGATTCCCAGCGTCCGCCCGTCGCGGCGTACCCGCTGCCAGGTCAGGTGCGCGGGGAGCGGGGGCAGGTTCCCGACCTTCGCCACCGAGCCCGGGGCGGCCCCGTGCGTGAGGCGACGCGGACGCGGACGATCGCGTCCGTCGCGGAATCCAACCGTCATGGTGTCGCCTTCGCTCCCGGCCAGGGCGCCCGTCACGATCTGGTACGCCATGAGGCCCACGCGCCGCGGTTCGAGTCCGGCGGGCAGCCGCGCGAGCCGGGCAGCCATTGGGCAGCCGCGCACGGTTTCGACCACCCAGCCGGTGCGGACTCCCGCCGTCCACGCCGGGCCGCCGGTGTCCACGCGCGTGACCATCGGCCGTCCTTCTACGAGACGAGTCTCGAACCCAAGGGCGCCGCCGCCGCGGGGGGCGGTACTCCCACCCGACGCGCCGTCGGCCACCTCCTGTGGAATGACCGAAAAGTGCGACTGGCGGAGTCTCCCCACCATCTCGGACAGGACGGCCTGCAGTTCACCCCGCGTGCGGGCGCGCACGGCCTGCGGGCGCAACTCGTCACGCACGGCGACCCAGTCGACCCCGTTGTACGTGGTGTCCCAGTGGGACCGCCGGATGATCGTCCACGCCGTATCGAACGTGGCCACCGGGTCGACGACCGCTTCGCCAGCCCGGGAAACGGTGGCGCTGGCAGGAACGCCACACGCCGCCGGCAACGGCGGCGGTTCGGCCCGCGGCGTTGGGACCCCCGCAACGGGAGTCGCCGGTCGGCAGGCGTACATGGCGGGTATGGCCAGCAGGAGCGGCAGCAGGCGATGCGGCATGCGCCAACGATACACGCTAGGACACACGAAACGCACGAGCCCGACAAAAATTGTCGGGTATTGAGCGTGTTTCAGAAACATGCGGAAAGGCTCTCGCCGGCACCCGGTGCAGCCCATTAGCATCCATGCTTGTACGCGTTCCCCAGACGGTTTTCTCCGATTCTTCCGGATTCCATGTCTACTCGCCTTCACGCGCTCCACGCCGCCGGGCAGTCGCTCTGGCTCGACTATATCGACCGCGTCATGCTAGCCAACGGGGACCTTGCGCGGCGCATCGCTGAGGACGCGCTGACGGGCATGACCTCCAATCCGACGATCTTCGAGAAGGCGTTGGCCGAGGGCGCCGCGTACGACGCGCAGCTGGCCACGATCGATACAGCGCGCTCGGACCGGGACGCGTTTTTCGAACTCGCCGCCACCGACGTGCAGCGCGCCTGCGACGCCTTCCGCGGCGTGTACGACGCGACGAACGGTGCCGATGGCTATGTCTCGCTGGAAGTGTCCCCCGATCTCGCCCGCGATGCGGCCGGCACCGTCGCCGAGGCCCACCGGCTGTGGGCGAGCGTGGACCGCCCCAACCTGATGATCAAGGTGCCGGGCACCCCCGAGGGGGCGGTCGCGGTGCGGCAGCTCATCGCCGAGGGCATCAATGTGAACGTCACCTTGCTCTTTGCCATCGAGGCCCACGCTCGGGTGATCGAGGCGTACCTCGCGGGGCTCGAACAGCGCGCGGCCGCCGGCCTGCCCATCGACCGCATCGGCTCGGTGGCCAGCTTCTTCATCAGCCGGGTCGACTCGGCCATCGACAAGCAGCTCGCCACCCTGGCGGCGGCGCAGCCGGACCAGGCCGCCGTGCTTTCCGGCCTGCAGGGCAAGGCGGCCATCGCCAACGCCAAACTCGCATACCGCCTTTTCACGGCGTCGTTCTCGGGGCCCCGCTGGGACGCCCTCGCGTCCCGCGGCGCACGCGTCCAGCGTCCGCTCTGGGCCAGCACCAGCACCAAGAACCCGGCCTACCGCGACGTGACCTACGTCGAGGAACTGATCGGCACGGACACGGTCAATACGCTGCCGCCCGCCACGCTCGAAGCTTTCCGCGATCACGGCGAGGTGCGCCAGTCGGTGACCGAACAGGTGGCGGACGCCGAACGGGTGCTGGCCGCGCTCGAGGCCCACGGTGTTTCACTGCAAGCCGTTACCGACACCCTGCTGGTCGACGGGCTGGCCTCCTTCGAACAGTCGTTCGTGACACTCCTCGCCGGGCTGGCGCGCAAGCGTGCCGTGCTGGCTGCCACTGCTGCGGCTGCCACAGTCTGATTCCATGACCGCCATCGACGCACCGTCCGACGTCATGACCATTCCCCGCACGGGTCCCGAGCAGGCTGTCTCGCCCAGCGCCGAGACCGGCAACGCGCCCCGCGGTTTCCGCCGGACGCACATTCCGCGCACCAAGATCGTGGGCACCCTTGGCCCAGCCAGCAACACGGCCGACGGGATTCGGGCGCTGGTAGAGGCGGGCCTCGACGTCGCTCGCATCAACTTCTCGCACGGTACCCACGAGCAGCACGCGCGCACCATCGCCACGGTCCGCCAGGTCTCCGAGGAGCTCGGGCGGCCGGTGGCCATTCTGGGCGACCTGCAGGGGCCGCGCATCCGCATTGGTGCGCTGCCCGCGCCCCGTGAACTCGAGGTCGGGAGTACCGTCGTACTCGTCCCCGAGGAGCATGCGACCGGCGACGAGATTCCCATTACCTATGCGGACCTCTGCCACGACGTCTCGGCCGGCAACCGTGTGCTCATCAACGACGGCCTGTTCGAGCTCGTGGTGACACAGGTCGACGCACCGCGCGTGTGGGCGGCCGTCGTGCACGGTGGTACGCTCACCAGCAACAAGGGGATGAACCTCCCGGGCATCGCCGTGTCGGCGCCCTCGCTCACCGACAAGGACCGCGCCGACCTGCAGTTCGCCGTCGAGCACGACCTCGATATGGTGGCGCTCAGCTTCGTGCGCCGAGCGCAGGATATCGATGAACTGCGCCTGCTCATCCCGAAGTGGATGCTGGTCGTCGCCAAGATCGAGAAGGACGTCGCCCTCGAGAACATCGAGGAGATCATGCGGGCCACCGACGCCGTCATGGTCGCCCGTGGCGATCTCGGCGTCGAGCTGCCGTTCGAGGAAGTGCCCATCGCGCAGAAGCAGATCATCGCCACCGCGAATCGCATGGGCCGGCCGGTGATCACGGCGACGCAGATGCTGGAGTCGATGATCGACAATCCGCGCCCGACGCGCGCCGAGGCCAGCGACGTCGCCAACGCCATCCTCGACGGGACCGACGCCGTGATGCTGTCGGCGGAGACCGCCGCGGGCCACTACCCGCGCCTTGCCGTCGAAGCCATGCGGCGCATCATCCGCGAGATCGAAACCCGTCCGCGCCCCGGCAGCACCGCCCGCCAGGACCGTCGCGTGGTGAGTGGCGTGAACACCGAGGAAGCCATCGCCGCCGCGACCGTGGCTGCCGTGCGCATGCTGGAGTCGCCGCTCGTGGTGGTGTTCACCAAGAGTGGGTTCACGGCGCGCATCGTGGCTTCCCACCGGCCCAGTGTACCCATTCTCGCGCTCACCGACGAACCGCGGGTGTGCCGCCAACTGTCGCTCGTCTGGGGCGTCGTGCCACGGCTGGTGCCCACGGCGCGCGGCTACGACCACATGGTGGCCATGGCGCTCCGCGAGGCGCTCGATCTCAACCTCGTGACCAAGGGCGACCGCGTCCTGGTCACCGCGGGCGTGCCCTTCGACGTGCCGGGCACGACCAACCTGCTCAAGGTCGAGACAGTCTGACGGCGCCCGTGCGCCTCACCTTCCTCGGCACGGGCACCAGCTTCGGGGTGCCGCAGATCGGCTGCGGCTGCGACGTGTGTCGGTCGGCGGATCCCCGCGACCGGCGCACCCGCAGCGGCGCCGTCGTCGAGACGGCCGGTGGCACCCGGTTGCTCATCGATACGCCGCCGGAGCTGCGCCTGCAACTCGTGGCCGCCGGAATCGCGTCGGTTGATGCCGTGCTCTTCACGCACGAACACGCCGACCACATTCATGGCATCGACGACTTGCGGGCCGTCACCGTGCACCGCGACGGGCCCCTGTGTCTCTACGGCGAACAGCCCACGCTCGATACGTTGCGGGTGCGTTTTCCATACATCTTCGACGCCGCGTTCCGCCCGTTGCCAGGCACCACCCGCCCGGAAGCGCGGCTGGTGACCATCGCGCCCGGCACCCCGTTCCACGTGCGCGAGACTCCCATCCTGCCCATTGCGGTGCCGCATGGCCGTGCGTCCGTGGTGGGGTATCGCGTGGGAGACCTTGCATACATCACCGACGCCAAGCTGTTGCCTGCCTCGGCGCTGGCAGCACTGCGGGGGGTGCGGGTGCTCGTCCTCAACGCCCTCCTCCGCCGCGCACACCCCACGCACCTGTCCATCGACGAGGCGGTGGCCACGGCGAAGGCCGTCGGCGCCGAGCGCACCTACTTCACGCACCTCACCCACGACAACTTTCATGCAGCGCTCGCGGCCGAGTTGCCAGCCGGCATCATGCCGGCGCATGACGGCCTCGTCGTCGAGCTGCCCGACTCCCCACGTTCATGACTCTCTCGCTCGATTTCACCAACATGATGGCGGGCGCCCTCCCGCACGGCGCTGGCATCACCGAGGAGCAGCTGGGGGCATCGGCGGCCCGATTCCGGGACGTGCACACGGCGGTGCACGCGCGGGTGGCCGACCTGGGCTTCCTGACGCTGGCGAACAACGAGGTACTCCTGCAGCAGTCGCTGGCTGTCGCCGAGGCGGTGCAGGGGCGCTTCGACGACGTGCTGCTGCTGGGCATCGGCGGGTCGGCGCTGGGCCCGATTGCGCTGCGCACCGCCCTGTGCCCTCCGCAGTGGAATGCGCTCACCGCCGAGCAGCGCGGTGGCCGCCCACGGCTGCACGTGTTGGACAATGTCGACCCGGCCACCATCAGTGCCACGCTGGCTCGGCTCCATCTCGCCCGGACACTCGTGCTGGTGGTCTCCAAGTCCGGCGGGACCGTGGAGACCATGGCCCAGTATCTCATCGTGCGCGAGGCGCTCGCGCAGGCGGTCGGCGACGGCGCGGCGAAGCAGCACCTGGTGTTCGTGACCGACCCCGAAGTCGGTGCGCTCCGTCGGATCGCCCGCGCCGAGGGCATTACCACGGTCGACATTCCCTCCAACGTCGGCGGGCGCTTCTCCGTGCTCTCGCCCGTGGGCATCCTCCCGGCCGCCCTGCTCGGCATTGACGTGCGGGCGCTGTTGGCCGGCGCGGCCCATGTCACCGTGTCGGCCGGCACCAGCGACCTCGCGGGTAACCTTCCGGGCACCTTTGCCGTGCTGCAGTGGTTGGCCGACCGCGACCACGGCCGCCGCGTGCAGGTGCTGATGCCGTACGCTGACCCGCTGCGCGACCTCGCACTCTGGTTCGTGCAGCTCTGGGCCGAGTCGCTCGGCAAGCTCCGCCCCGACGGCCAGGCGGTGGGCCCAACGCCGCTGCCCGCCGTCGGCGCCACCGACCAGCATTCGCAGGTCCAGCTGTTCATGGAGGGGCCACTCGACAAGACGGTCACGTTTATCGCCGTGCGCGGCCGGATCAGCGAGGGGCGCATCCCCGCACGTCACGGGGACATCCCCGAGCTCGGTTACCTGGGCGGCCACACCCTGGGCGAACTCATCGACATCGAGCAGCGGGCCACGGCTGGCGCGCTGGCGGCCCGAGGACGATTCAATGCCACCCTCGCCATCGATGCCATCGATGCCTGGCATCTGGGCGCCCTCATGCAGACGTTCGCGTTGGCCACGGCCTACGCGGGCGATCTGTACGGCGTCAATGCCTTCGATCAGCCCGGAGTGGAGCTTGGCAAGCAGTTCGCCTACGCGCTGCTGGGACGCGCCGGCAGCGAGTCGGCCCGGGCGGAGTGGGACGCGCTGCCCCGGCCCGACCCCCGCTACTGCCTCTAGCCGCCGGTCCGGTGTTCCCTGATTTCGCTGTCCCGCGCCCTTGCCGCATCTGTCTCCGCGGTGGGAAGTTTCGAGGGGTTCCCTCGCCGCATCCTGATCCCTGACCTGGTTCCATGTCCGACACCACGACTTTTCTGGCGCCGTTGTTCGGCAGCGCCGTGACTGTAGCTGAGGGCCACGTGCACGTGCACGACACGTCCGTGCTCGAGACGGGCAAGTTCGATGCCCTCGTGCATCAGGCGGTGTTCGGCGGCGAGACCGAGCGCGAGTACGCCCGGTGGCTCATCTGGGAGATCGGCCAGCAGGTCGGGGTGCGGGCCGGGTCCATCCACGAGCTGTACGTCGCCCGCGGCCAGGGTAAGTGCGGTGGGTTCACCGTGCCCGCCATCAACGTACGGGCCATGTCCTACGACACGGCCCGCGCGATCTTCCGCACGGCCAGGAAGCTCGATGCCGGCGCCTTCATTCTCGAGATCGCTCGGTCGGAGATCGCGTACACCGAGCAGCGCCCCGCCGAGTACGTGTCGGTGATGCTCGCCGCGGCCATCCGTGAGGGGTATCGCGGCCCGGTGTTCATCCAGGGTGACCACTTCCAGGTCAACCACAAGAAGTACGCGGTCGACCCGGTCACCGAAGTCAACGCCGTGAAGGCGCTCGTCACCGAAGCGGTCGCGGCCGGCTTCTACAACATCGACGTCGACACCTCCACGCTCGTCGATCTCTCGAGGCCCACCCTCGCCGAGCAGCAGCGCCTGAACTACGAGGTGTGTGTCGACATCACGCGCTTCGTCCGCGCCGCCGAGCCCAAGGGGATCACCATCTCCATCGGGGGGGAGATCGGGGAGGTCGGTACCGAGAACAGTACGCCCGAGGAACTCGAGGCGTTCATGGAGGGCTTCAACGCCACCCTGGCGGCGCAGGCGCCGGGCACCGCGGGGCTCTCCAAGATCTCCGTGCAGTCGGGCACGTCGCACGGTGGTGTGGTGCTCGCCGACGGCAGCATTGCCGACGTGGCACTCGACCTCGAGACGCTCGAGACGCTCTCCAAGCTCGCGCGCGACCGGTATGGCATGGCGGGCGCCGTGCAGCATGGCGCGTCGACGTTGCCCGATACGGCATTCAACAATTTCCCGCGCATCGAGACCGCCGAGATCCACCTCGCGACGAACTTCCAGAACATGATGTTCGACCATATCCCCGCCGAGCTCCGGCAGGAGATGTATGCGTGGCTCGACGTCAACGCGAAGGACGAACGCAAGGCCACCGACACCGACGAGCAGTTCTACTACAAGACCCGCAAGAAGGCGATTGGCCCCTTCAAGAAGACACTTTGGGGGCTGCCCGCCGAGGTGCGGCAGGCCATTGGCGCCGCGTACGACGCCAAGTTCACCTTCCTTTTCACCCAGCTTGGGATCGCCGACACGCTGAAGTACGTGGAGCAGTTCGTGACCGTGCCGGCGCAGCACCGTCCGCTCCCCGACGGCGCGTCGACGGTGGTGGCGGCGCCGGACGACGCGGACCTCTCGGACTGAGGTCCGGGTAGGACGGGGCGGGGCATTGGCAGCAGGTTTCTCGTAAGGAGGGGCGACATGGCTCGGGAATACGACGACGATCGGGTCGTCATCATCGAACGTGATGGCGGCAACGGCCTCGGCATGATGCTGCTCGGCCTGGCCATCGGGGCCGGGGTTGCGCTGCTGTTCGCGCCGGCCAGCGGGCGTGAGACGCGCGAGCGCATCTCGCGGGAGGCACGGCGCGCTGGGCGCCGGGTGAAGGACGTGACTGAGGAACTCGGCGACAAGCTCGCCGACACGGCGGAGCGGGCGCGCGGGGTCGTGGACGAACGCGTCGGCCGGGCGCGTGACGCGGTTGGCTCGCGGGTGCAGGCGGTGACTGACGCGGTGGCCGCCGGCCGGGAAGCGGCGGCCGGCGCCCGTGCCGAGATCGAACGGGCGGTTGCCGACACCAAGCGGGCGTACGCGGACAGCCGCCGCGCCTACAGCGAGCGGGCGCGAGCCGGAGGGTCCGGTGAGCCCGGGCCACAGGCCGATGACACGGTGGCGCCGCCGCGCCACAGCCACGAAGGGACCACTGACGGGCTTCCGGCAGAGGGTTGAACCGTGGTGGGACATTGTCCGTCGCGTCTGGTTTCAGAGCGCGGAGGACAATGTTCCCTTTCTTGCGGGCGGGCTGGCCTTCAACATCCTGCTCGCCCTCGTGCCGTTCGTGCTGCTGCTGATCACCGGGCTCTCCTTCCTCCTTGGCAGCGAGCCGACGGCGGCGGCCTCCGCCGTCACGGGACTCGTGGAGCGCCTGCTCCCCAGTGACACGCCCGCTGCCGGCGACCTGCTGCGCGGCATCGTCACCGACATCCTCTCGACGCGCTTCACCGTCACCGTCTACTCGGCGATCACCTTCGCCTGGTTCTCCACGCGCCTCTTCGGGTCCGTGCGCAGCACGTTGGCGCTCATCTTCGACGGCACCGATCGCAGTATCGTGGCCGGCAAGCTGTTCGACTTCCTCGCCACGGCCGTGGCCACCGTCGTCGTTGTCGTCTACGTGGTGATCTCGACGTATCTCGATCTGGCCACCACGCGGGGCGTGGCCCTGCTCCGGGAAGTCGGCTTGCGGGAATCGGCCATGAGTGGCCTCAGTTACGTGCTGGGCCGATTGCTCGCGGTGGGGGTGGTGTTCGCGCTCTTCTACGCGCTCTATCGTGGCCTGCCGCAGCGCCGCCCGCCGGTGCGCGTGGCGTTCGTCGGCGCCACCACGGCGGCGCTCCTCTTCGAGATGGCGCGCCACGCCTTCACCATCGTGGTGCGTACCGCCGATCCGGGGTCGTTGTACACCGGCACCATTGCCGCCGTGGTGGCTGTGGTCTTCTGGACGTATTACAGTGCGTTCCTGTTCCTCATCGGGGGTGAGGTGGCGCAGGCCGTCGAACTGCGGCGCAGCGAAATCGCCGCCCTCGATCGCGTCCAGGCGCGCCCCTCCCGACCTTCCCGATCCCCGTCGTGATGTTCACTGCATCGTCTCCGCTGGATCTGCGCAGCGACACGGTCACTCGTCCCACCGCAGCCATGCGCCGCGCCATGGCCGACGCGGAAGTCGGCGATGACGTCCTGCAGGATGATCCCACCACCAACCGCTTCGAGACGATCGTCGCCGAACGGCTCGGCAAGGATAAGGCGCTCTTCTTCCCGAGCGGCACCATGGCCAATCAGGCCGCCATCTGGGTGCTGAGTACGCCGGGCACCGAGATCTACGTCGATGCCGAGTCGCACGTGGTGCACTCGGAGGTGGCCGGTGCGGCCGCGCTGTGTGGCGTACAGGTGCGCCCGGTGCGCGCGAGGGGCCTGGTGATGACCGCCGCTGACCTCGTGGCCCACGTGCGCACCCCAACGGCCGACGCCCCCGAGGCGTCGCTGGTGTGCATGGAGAACACGCACAATGGAGCCGGCGGGGTGGTCACCCCGCTCGATGGGCTCCACGCCATTCGGGAGACCGCGCAGCAACTCGGCCTGCCCATGCACCTCGACGGCGCCCGATTGTGGAACGCGGCCGCGGCGTCGGGCACGCCCCTCGAGGCCTTCGCGGCCTGCGCCGACACCGTGATGGTCTCGTTCTCCAAGGGGCTGGGGGCGCCGGTGGGCGCATGCCTTGCCGGTCCGGCGGACGTCATCACGCGGGCGCGCCGGGTTCGGAAGCGCTTTGGCGGCGGCATGCGGCAGAGCGGGGTGCTCACCGCCGCGGCGCATCACGCGCTCACGCACCATCTCGACCGGTTGCCCGAGGATCACGCGGCCGCCCGGCTGCTGGCCGAGCGCGTGGACGGCGTCGGCGGAGCACAGGTGGTGGCGCCGCAGACAAACATCGTGATGATCGATCTGCCCGAGCCGAGTGCCGCGGCGGTGGTGGCGCGGGCGGCCGAACGGGGGGTGCGTATCGGCCAGTGGCATCCGTCGCGGGTGCGGGCGGTCACGCATCTCGATGCGCCGATCGAGGCGGTGCGTCCCGCTGCCGACATCCTCGCCGAGGTGTTGGCCGAGGTGCTGGCCTGACGGCATGACCATGCCCCGCGCGGGGCTGTGGCGTTTCCGGGAGCCTGCAGCGGTTCCACTCCTGCCGCTCCTCGGCTAACTTGACCGTGCTCCGGGTCCCGGAGGGCGTCAGCCCGCCAACTCCGTCAGGACCCCGAAGGTAGCAGCGGTACGTGGATCCTGTCGTCGCTTCGTCAGGCCCGGGGCACTGCGCGCGGGAGGATTCGCTCATGGGAGCGGACCTCCCGCGCGCCTTTTCCAGTGAGCACGGCGCAGCAAGTCGCATGCGCAGCCCTCCATCCGCACGTCCCGAACCCGAGTTGCTGGCCCGAATCCGTAAACTCGACGCCCGCAGCTAGATTTCCCGGATGTCGCTCGCCCTCGCCCGGAAGTACCGTCCGCGCAACTTCGCGACGGTGGCCGTCCAGTCGCATGTCGCCAACACGCTCAAGGGCGCGATCGCACGCGATCGTGTCGCCCACGGCTACCTGCTCTGCGGGCCGCGCGGCACGGGCAAGACCACGTTGGCCCGCGTGTTGGCCATGGCGCTCAACTGCGAGCGGCGGGGCGACCCCGCCCTTGCCGGAGAGCCCTGCGGCACCTGCACGAGCTGCCATCGCATCTGGAGCGGCTCGGCGTCGCTGGACGTGGTGGAAATCGACGCCGCCTCCAATCGCGGTGTCGACGATGCCCGCGAACTGCGGGAACGCGCCATGTACGCGCCTTCCGGTGACGATCGCTACAAGGTCTACATCGTCGACGAAGCGCACATGCTCACGCGCGAGGCGTGGAACGCCCTGCTCAAGGTGCTCGAGGAACCGCCACCGCGTGTCGTGTTCGTCTTCGCGACGACTGAACCACAGAAGATCGCCCAGGCCGCGGCCCCGGTGCTCTCGCGCCTCCAGCGCTTCGACCTCAAGCGCATCGGTCCTGCCGAGATCCGCGAGCGGCTCGCGGCGGTGCTGAAGGACGAGCATGTCCCCTTCGAGCCCGACGCGCTGGGCATGATTGCCCGCGCCGCCGACGGTGGCCTGCGCGATGCGCTGTCGCTCACCGACCAGGTGCTCTCCATTGGCGAGACGGCCGAAGTCACTGGCGAACGTGTACGCCACGCGCTGGGCCTCGTACCCGACGAGGAGTACCTGACGCTGCTCGATCTGGTCGCCGAACGGCGCGCTGGCGACCTGTTTGCCGCGGTGCAGCGGTTGGCCGACAACGGTGTCGACTTCGTGCTCGTGCTCGCTGGGCTCGGCGACCTGCTGCGCGCGCAACTTGCCCTGACCCTTGGCGGTGCACCACCCGAGCTCCCCGAGCGCCTTCGCGCCGCCCTCGACCAGCGCCGGGGGCGACTGGCCGCGAACGACCTGCTGCGCATGCTGCACGCGCTCCTCGAACTCGAGCCCATGTATCGCCGCAGTGGGCAGCCGCAGCTGCTGCTCGAGACGTTGCTCGTTCGCTTCGCGCTGCTCGATCGTACCGTCGAGCTCGAGGAAGTCCTCAAGGGCTTCGCACCAGGCAGCCCCGATGATCCGCCGCCGCGCCGCGTCGCGCACGAGTCACGCGTTGCGTCGGCGCACGCACTGCCTCCGGCGCCGCCCGCGGCGGTGGCACCTGCGCTACCGTCATCGGCCATGGTGACCCCGCCGCTGGTGCCGACGCCGCGCCCCGCGACCCAGCAGGTCGCAGCGGCCGCCGCTGCGGCACAGATGGCCCCGTTGGCCGCGTCGCCGCGCCGACCCACCGGGGCCAGCGCGCCATCCGACAGCGGGCCGGCGGGCAGCGTGCCGACGCTCGACCAGGTCACCGCTTGCTGGCCACGCGTCGTCGAAACCATCCGCGCCAACGGGCGCGGCATGCTGGCGCAGGCGGTCCAGCGTCTGGCGCCGCTCGCCGTAGCGTCCAGTGGTGCCCTGACGTTGGGATACGAAGCGGCTGACGATACCTTTGCACAGGCCGTCGAGGGCGCCCGCACCGATGTGCTGGCGGCAATTCAGGCAAACATCGACGGCATCACGACGTTCGGCGCCAGGGTCAACGGGGCTGCCGCGGCGGCCCCGGCCTCGGCCCGGGGGGCCACGAAGCGCCTCACCGCGCACGATGTGCAGCAGCAGCGCACCTCCCAGCTGGCCGCCAGGGACCCGTTGCTGGATGCCGCCGTCAAGTCGCTCGATCTCGAGCTTCTCGACTGACGGCGGCGGACGCGTCACGCGCTCCCGGTGACCGGGTGATTGACCCGCACCTGCAAACCCACCGCCCACCCCCGCTGTATTATGGATCTCTTCAAGATGCTCGGCCAGTTCAAGGACATGCAGGCGCGCATGCAGGCCATGCAGGAGGAAATGGCGCAGCGCACCTTCAGCGCCCTCGCGGGCGGCGGCATGGTCACGGCCGATGTGGACGGGAAGATGCAGCTCAAGCGCATCCAGATCGATCCGTCCATTCTCACTGACAAGGAGATGGTCGAGGATCTGATCGTCGTCGCCGTGGCCGAGGCGCAGAAGAAGGCGGCCGAAGCCATGCAGATGGAGCTGCAAAAGGTCACGGGTGGCCTGAATCTGCCATTCCAGCTCCCCTTCTGACATTCGCTGGCCATTCCGCGTGTCCGTCATCGACGACCTGACCACTGAGCTGGCGCGACTGCCGGGCATTGGGCGCAAGACGGCACAGCGTCTCACGTACCACCTGCTGCGGCAGCCGGCCTCGCAGAGCCGTACGCTCGCGGCGGCCCTGGTGGCGCTCACCGAGCGTGTGCGACCATGCAGTCGGTGCCACAACCTCACCGAGGCCCCCCTGTGCGCCCTCTGCGCCGACCCCCGGCGTGACCCCACCATGGTCTGCGTGGTCGAAGAGGCGAGCGACATTGCGTCGATCGAACGGGCCGGGGAGTATCGTGGGCTGTACCATGTACTCGGCGGGCGTCTGTCGCCACTCGACGGCATTGGCCCCGATGATCTCACCATTGCCTCGCTGCTGGCGCGCCTCGAGCCCGAGGGGGTACGCGAGGTGATCCTGGCCACCAACCCGTCGCTCGAGGGCGAGGCCACGGCGCTCTACGTCCAGCGGCAGCTGGCGCTTGGCTCCGTGCGCGTCACCCGAATCGCCCGCGGCCTACCGGTGGGAGGCGACCTCGAATACGCGGACGGCGTGACCATTGCCCAAGCGCTGGCGGCGCGGCGCGAGATGGCCTGAGCGCCCCGGGCGGCTCGCGGTTACCTTGGGGCTCGTCCGCGCGTTGGTAGGGCGTACCCCCGGCAGAGCGTCTTCCGGGGACGTCTCGCCTGTCGCAGCGGCGCCCGCCCGGCGGGGGCGCCACGGCACGGCCAAGCTGTTACGTTCCTAGCACGGCAGTCGCCGCGCCACCGGTCATCAGAGGCCGGGAGGCATCACACGGCAGGCGACTGGTCACTGGTTACCGGAAACTCCTGCATCCATGCCCATCGGCGCCGCCACCTGGTCGTTCACCGAGGACGACTTCGGGGCCATCACCATGACGCTTCAGCGGTTTCTCTACGACGCCAAGGCGCGTTGCGCGCTGCTCGTGGACCGCAGCGGCCAGCTGGTCGCCACCGTGGGTGAACCGCCGAACTTCGACGCGACCGCGTTCGCCACCCTCACGGCCGCCGACTTCAGCGCCAACGACCAACTGGCGCGATTGATCGGGGAGAGTGACTTCAGCGTGCTCTTTCATCAGGGGGAGCGCGAGTCGATGTATCTCGCCGACATCGCGCGGCGAGTCATTCTCGTGGTGCTGTTCGACAATCGCACCACGCTCGGCCTGGTGCGGCTCCGCATGAAGACGGCGGTGGACGAACTCACGCGCATCTTCGAAGGGGTCTTCGCCCGCGGCAGTTCGGCCGCGTCGGCTCCTCCGGGCTTTCTCGACGGGGCGGAAGACGAGATCGACCGGCTGTTTCAGTAAGGGGCGCCGTCGATGTCGATGATCAACTACGCGTCCCGCGAGATCAACTGCAAGATCGTCTTCTACGGGCCGGGGCTGGGCGGCAAGACCACCAACCTCGAGTACGTCTACGGCAAGGTGGCACCCAGCACCCGGGGCAAGCTCATTTCGCTGGCCACGGAGACGGAACGGACGCTCTTCTTCGATTTCCTTCCCGTCGATTTGGGGACGATCCGCGGCTTCAAGACCCGCTTTCACCTGTACACGGTACCGGGGCAGGTCTACTACAACGCGAGTCGCAAGCTCATCTTGAAGGGAGTGGACGGGGTGGTCTTCGTCGCCGACTCCCAGGCCGAGCGGGGCGAGGCGAACCTCGAGTCCATGCAGAACCTGTACGACAACATGGCCGCATATGGGTACGACCTCACCCGCATGCCGTTCGTGATCCAGTACAACAAGCGCGATCTTCCGAACGCGGCGCCGCTGGCCGAGCTGCAGGCAATGCTCAACCCCGGGTGGGAGGTCACGGACCCCACGCGGATGCGTCCGCTGGCGGATCCGTTCCGTCCCGGTGAGTTCCTGGTGAGCCAGCTGCCCACCGGGGAGTGGGTTGAGCGTGTCCCGTATTTCGAAGCCGTCGCCGTGACCGGTGACGGGGTCTTCGATACGTTGAAAGCCGTATCCAAGCTGGTGCTCAAGACGCTCGCCTAGCGCAGCATGCGCGGGGCGTGGCCGGCGCCGCCGCCCCCTGCCTTCAACACCGTCTCGTGAACCTTCCCAACGCAATCACCGTGGGCCGCATTGCCCTGACGCCGTTGATTGCGTGGCTACCGTTTACCACGTCGTGGAGCACACGCCTCGCGGCATTCCTGCTCTTCCTCGTCGCGGCGGTCACCGACTACTGGGACGGTCACCTCGCCCGGTCGCGCAATCTGGTCACGGATCTGGGGCGCCTGCTCGACCCGCTCGCCGACAAGCTGCTGCTGCTGGCCACGCTCGTGCCCATGTACGTCCTGCAGCGGCATGACGCCTTCGTCGTGCGCGACGGCAGCGGCGCGGCCTGGCCGCCATTCCTGTTCGAGACGCCGTTCGGGCTGGTGTCTCTGCCGCTGTGGATCGTGCTCGTGGTGCTTGGTCGTGAGCTGTTCATGACTGTCTTCCGGCAGGTCGCCGCCCGCCGCGGCCTCGTGATCGCCGCCATCGGGCCGGCCAAGTGGAAGACGACCTTCCAGAGCATCTGGCTGGGGGCGGCGTATTTCTGGTTTTTCGCCAGCACCCTTGCCCGTCATGAACAGTGGCTCGACTACGGCGCGTGGCAGGCGTTCGCGTGGTTCAACGGCGTCGTGGGAGTGGGCAGCATGCTGGGGGCGGTGGTGCTCACCCTGTACAGCCTGTGGCTGTACCTCCGGCGCTACGGGCGCCAGGTGATGCGGGCCGCGTAGGCCGACCTCCCAAGACGTTCGCTCCCGTCCGGGATAAGCGCCGGCGCTTTCGGTGTTGGCTGGAGTGCAGGTCCGTGCGGACTGCGCCTCGCTAGCCGTCACGGCACGAAACGCTGGGTGGTGACCCGGTTGCTGCCGTCGATCATGCGGTCGAGACCGAAGTTCGTCACCAGGCCCACCGGCAACCGCATGATCCGCAGAGAGGTGAACAACTCTCGAGCGTGCACGCGCGAGGGCCGCTCCGAACTCTTCACTTCGACGAGTATGCGCCCGTTCACGAGCAGGTCCATACGGAACGCGTGGTTGAGGGTGCGGCCTCGATACGTCAACGGCAGCTCCTTCTGCCGCTCTACGACGTACCCGCGGCGCTCAATCTCGTCCTTGAGCGGCAGCTCGTACACCCACTCGAGCAATCCCGGCCCGAGGTCGCGATGAATCTGGATGGACGCGTCCACCACGTCCGCCGTGATGCCGTCGGTCAACGAGTCGTCCATCATGCGGACACCCATGCGCCGGCCCCGTCATCCCCGCGTCACCCCGCAGGGGCGGACCCGGATCCGGACCTGTCTCCGCTAGATTGGTCGGATGCACATCGAAATCGTCACCATCGGCGACGAGCTCCTGCTCGGCTTCACCATCGACACCAATGCGGCCCACCTGGCCCGGGAGTTCGCCGCTCTCGGCGTGCGCATCGTCCGTCGTACCACCTGCGGCGACGACGCCGACTCGATTGCCGGTGCCGTTCGCGACGCGCTGGGGCGCACCGGGGCCGTCATCACCACCGGCGGCCTCGGACCCACCGCGGACGACCAGACCAAGCCGGCGATCGGTGCCCTCTTCGGGCGCGGTATGGTCCTCGACGGCGACATTCTGGCGAACCTCGAGCAGCGGTGGCTGAAACGCTTCGGTCACCCGCTCCCCACCAGCAACCGCCAGCAGGCCATGGTGCCCGACGGCGCCACGATCCTCGAGAACCGCCATGGATCGGCCCCGGGGATCTGGCTCGAGGATGCACAGGGGCGGTGGGTGGCCATGCTCCCCGGTGTGCCGCGAGAAATGCGGGGGATGGTCGCCGACACCCTCCTCCCGCGCCTGCGCGAGCGCATCGCGCCGGGCGGCCCCGTCGTGCGGGCGCGGACGCTGCGCACCGCCAACATCGCCGAGTCCGCCCTCGCCGACCGTCTCGGGGAGCTGGCCGGTGGCGTGAACGGCCTGTCGCTGGCGTACCTTCCCGGGCGTGATGGTGTCGACCTCCGGCTCACGTCGTATTCGCTGCCATCCATGGAGACCGAGCGTGCGTTGAATGCGGCCGCGGTGCTCGTCCGCGAGAAGGTCGGCCGCTTCGTGTACGGCGAAGGAGACGACGATCTGGCTGCCCTCATGCTCGCCGAATGCGGTGCCCGCGGGGCGACCATCGCGGTGGCCGAGAGCTGCACTGGCGGTATGCTCGGCATGCGCCTCACCGCCGTGCCGGGCTCCAGCCGAGTGGTGCTCGGTGGCACCATCGCCTACGCCAACGAAGTCAAGATCCGCGAGCTGCAGGTCGCCGCCGAAGACATCGCCGCGCACGGCGCCGTCAGCGAACCGGTGGCGCGTGCCATGGCCACCGGTGTCCGCCGGCGCTTCGGCAGCAGCATCGGCATCGGCCTCACCGGCCTTGCGGGCCCCGGCGGTGGCACTCCCGACAAGCCGGTGGGTACCGTGTGGGTGGCGGTCGACGTCGACGGGGATGTGCACGCCGTGCGCGCCGTCCTGCCAGGGGACCGCGGCGAAATCCGCTGGCGCGCTGCCCAGCTGGCGCTCGATCGTCTGCGGCGCGCCTTTGCCCAGGATACTGAAGGCGCCGCCTGGACCGCCCGCGGCGCTTGAGCCGGACCCTGTTCGGCCCGAACTTTCCCGGGTCGTCACTCCAGTAACCTTCCAGTGGCCCCGTTCGTACGGGGCCGCACGCATCGACGCAGGACTCCACGCCATGACCGACGCCATGTCCGACACCCCGACCGAGAGCTCGATCGACGCCACCGCGCCCGCCGAGGTGCAGGAGCCCGTGATGGCCGCCACCGCCGATACGGTGGATGAGCGGCAGCGCGAGATCGACGATCTCAAGGACAAGCATCTGCGGCTCGCCGCGGAGTACGACAACTTCCGCCGCCGCGCCGCCAAGGAGCGGCAGGAGGCGGGCTGGCGCGCGCAGGGAGAACTCGTGCGCGGTCTGCTCGATGCGCTCGACGACATCAACCGCTTCGCCAACGTGGACCCGTCCACCGTCGATGCGAAGACCGTGGTGGACGGCGTGGCACTGGTCGAAAAGAAGCTCTTCAAGTCGCTCGCCGGACACGGCTTCGAGGTCGTGAACCCCACCGGCCACCCGTTCGACCCGGCGCTCCACGAAGCGGTCACCACGGCCCCCGCCGAACGCGCCGAGGAGGACGGTCAGGTTGCGGTCTGCTTCCAGGCCGGCTACGTCATCAATGGCCTCGTGCTGCGTCCGGCGCGCGTGGTCGTCAAGCAATGGACCGGCGCCTGATCGGCGGGCGTCGACACTAGGGACTTCCCTCGTCATTCATGGCTAACGGCACCGATTTCTACGCGGTCCTCGGGGTCTCGTCTTCCGCCACGGCGGACGAGATCAAGAAACAGTACCGCCGGCTCGCCAAGCAGTATCACCCGGACGCCAACCAGAACGACCCCAAGTCGGCGGAGCGCTTCAAGGAGATCTCCGAGGCGTACAACGTCCTCGGCGATGCCGACAAGCGCAAAGAGTATGACGACATGCGGCGACTGGGGGCGTTCGGCGGGGCCGCCGGCTTCGGTGGCGGTGCGCGCGGGTCGTCGCGCCCAGGAGGCTTCGGCGGTACGGGGCCGGGACAACCGGGGGCGGGCGCGTTCACCGACTTCGATGTCGGCGGTATCGGCGGGCTGGGCGATCTGTTCTCGTCGATGTTCGGCGGGAGCGGTGCCTCGCGCACCCGCGCGCGCGGGCCGGAAAAGGGCCAGACCATCGAGCAGACCGTGTCGGTGCCGTTTCGCACCGCGGCGGCCGGTGGCAAGGTGCCGGTGGAACTCGAGGTGAACGAGGAGTGCGCCATCTGCCGCGGCAGCGGCGCGGCGCCGGGCGCCCAGATCAAGCCGTGCGGTGAATGCAGCGGCCGCGGCGTGATCTCGTTCGGGCAGGGCAGCTTCGCCGTGAACAGGCCGTGTCCCGTCTGCATGGGGCGCGGCAACGTGCCCACCGAACGGTGCGGCACCTGCCGCGGCACCGGCGAGGCGCGCGCCAAGCGCACAGTCCTCATCAGCGTGCCGGCAGGCGCGGAGAACGGGCACAAGGTTCGACTGCGCGGACAAGGCGGCAAGGGCGCGGCCGGTGGCCAGGCGGGCGACCTCGTCATCACCTTCGACGTGCAGCCGGATCGTTTCTACACCCGTGAAGGGCTCGACCTCATCGCCACGGTGCCCATCAACGTCGCGCAGGCGACGCTCGGGTCACGCATCAGCGTCAAGACGCTTGGCGGGAAGAAGGTGGCGTTGCGTATTCCGCCTGGCACCTCGGCGGGCAGGCGCTTCAAGATTTCGGGGCAGGGCATCGCCAAGGAGGGCAAGCAGGGCGACTTGCTCGTCGAGGTGACGATCACGGTGCCGGAGTCGCTCAACGACGCCCAGGAGAAGGCCATGCGCGACTTCGCGGAAGCGAGCGGACTCAAGTTCTGATGCGAATCCTGCGAGAAGGTGGCGTGACGCTGCTTGGCGTGCTCGGCCTGCTGGCCACCGAGCTCCCTGCGCAAGTGACACCCGCGCCTGTCGCGGTCGCACATCGCGACTCCGTCGCGCACCCTGCCACGACCCGCTGGCAGTTCGAGCAGTGCATGGGCGGCCTGACCTATGGCGCCCCCCTCAAGTGGGCGCTTGCCTACGGCATGGGGATGGTACGCGAGTCGGACAATCTCGACCTCTGCTTCCTTGGTGCCGCCAAGGTCGGCTTCGGGGGGGCGAGTTTCTCCGTCGGCGTCGCCAACTCCCTTGGACCGTTCGGCAGCGGTTCCGCACTCACGGTGGGGTTGCTGCGCACCTTCGACGCGCCGATGGGCGCACGGGCGAAGCGCACCTACGCCGGTGCCTCGCTGCATGTGTGGCCATTGCTCGCACTGGGGGGCGAGATCGGGTACTACATCCCGCTCGGTTCCGATCGCGTCGGAACCCCGCCGGCAAAGGGCGTCGTGACCTGGTCGGCCGGCTTCGGTTTCTAGCACCAGTCGCCAGTCTGGCGTCCGCGCTGTAGGTTCGCGCGCATGTCCGACGTGGTCATCCGCCGCTCGCCGTTCCACTCCCAGGCGCTTCAGGTCACGCTGGGCCTCGCGCTGGGCCTCGCGCTGGGCATGGTCCTGTCGCGTGAGGCCGCCCCGTCTGCCCTGACATTGCGCCTCACCAGCGTGCTCGATGTGATCGGCACGGCGTGGATCAACGCCGTGCGCATGACGGTCATTCCCCTCGTGGTGCCGCTGCTCATCGTGGGCGTGGCGGGCGGTGGAGACGCCCGCACGACCGGTACCATCGGGGCCAAGGCCTTTGCGTGGATGCTTGGTCTGCTCATTGCCTGTGCGATCTTCTCGGCGCTCGCCTCGCGCGTCTGGTTCGACGGCCTGGCACTCGATCCGGCCGCCACCGAGCGGCTGCGCGCCAGCGCGAAATTCGAGGCGCCGAGCGCCGAGGCGCTGTCGGTGCGCACATGGATCCTGTCGCTCATTCCGCTCAATCCCGTGAAGGCGGCGGCGGACGGCACCCTGTTGCCCGTGGTGCTCTTCACGCTGCTCTACGCGTTCGCGCTCGGGCGTGTGGATGCCGGCCCGCGCGACGCGCAACTGGCCTTCTTCCGGGGGATGGCCGACACCATGCTGATCGTGGTGCGCTGGCTGCTGGCGCTGGCGGCGGGCGGCATCTTCGCGCTGGCCACCGTGCTTGGTGCGCGACTGGGCACCGCAGTGCTGGGGGCGATCGGGTTCTACTTCCTGGTGCTGATCACGCTGCTGCTCGTGCCCACGATCGCGATGTACGTCATCATCGCCCTTACGCGGCGCGTGTCGGTGCGCGACTTCGCGCGGGCGGCGCTGCCGGCGCAGGTGGTCGGCATCGGCTCGCGGAGTTCCCTGGCGTCGTTACCGGCCATGGTGAAGGGCGCCACCGACGTGCTCACGCTGCCCACCACCGCCACGGGTTTCGTGCTGCCGCTGTGCGCGTCGGTGTTCAAGCTGAACAGCGGGATCTACTGGGCGGTGGGCGCATTCTTCACCGCGAAGCTCTACGGACTGCCGCTCACCGACAGCCAGCTCGCCGTCGTGGCGCTGGCCGGCGTGGTGCTCAGCTTCAGCACGCCGGGCATCCCCAGCGGCGGGCAACTGCTGCAGGTGCCGGTGTACACGGCCATCGGACTGCCCGTGGAAGCGGTGGGCATCATGATTGCGCTGGACACGCTGCCGGACATGTTCAAGACCCTGCTCAACGTGACGAGCGACATGCTCGTGGCGGTCGTGACGGCGCCTACGGCGCCGCGTGACGAGTTGGTCTGCTGACGCAACCCGTCTGCGGTGAGGGAAGGCGAGTGTGGGGGGCGTCTGCACGCCATCGAGCCGCCGGTCGCAGGGCGGATCGGCAAACCCGCTACGCCGCGAGAATCGGCAGTCGTCGCGTGGGCGACGTGTGCAGGCCGCGCTCGATCACGCCGCCGCCCAGCACGATGTCACCGTCGTAGACCACCAGCGACTGGCCCGGCGCAATGGCCTGAATGGGCTCATCAAGCGCGAGTTCGAGGCCCGTCTGATCGAGGCGGACGAGAGTGGCCGGCGATGGCTTGGCGCGATTGCGCACCTGCACCTGCACTGTCGCCCCGACGGCGGGCGTTCTCGCGACGAGCCAGTTGAGTGCACGCGCCTCGAGGCCGCGCCCGAGCAGCGCCTCGCGCGGCCCGATCACCACCGCGCGCTCACTCGGCACGATCTCCACCACGAACATCGGCTCGCTGAACCCGCCCGGCAGTCCCTTGCGCTGGCCGATCGTGTAGCGCGCGAAGCCCTGATGCTCGCCGACGACTTCGCCGTTCGTGAGGCGCAGCGGCCCGGGCTGCAGCGCCGGCGCATCGGCACCGAGGTGTTCAGCGATGACGCGCACATGGTCGCCGTCGGGCACGAAGCAGATGTCCTGGCTCTCGCGCTTCTCCGCCGTGCGCAGGCCGAAGCGCCGCGCGATCTCCCGCGTCTCGGCCTTGGTCTGCCCGCCGATGGGCAGTACGAGCCGATCGAGCACCGACCGGTCGACGCCCCACAGGAAGTAACTCTGGTCCTTGGCCGGGTCGAGTCCGCGCCGCATCACCGCGTGGTCGTCCACACGACCCATGCGCGCGTAGTGCCCCGTGGCGAGCCAGCGGGCGTCGATGGCGTCGGCCTTGTCGAGCAGGTCGCGGAACTTCGTGAACGTGTTGCAGCGGACGCAGGGAATGGGTGTGCGGCCGCGGGCGTACTCCTGCACGAAGTCGTCGAGCACATCGTGTCCGAAGTGGTCGACGAGGTTGGTGACATAGTGCGGAATGCCGAGCGTCTCGCACACGCGCCGCGCGTCGCTGGTGGCATCGAGCGAGCAGCAGGGCCGGTCAGGCACGTCGGCGCCGTCGCCGTGCAGCTTCATCGTCACGCCGACCACGTCGCACCCCGATTCCACGAGCAACGCGGCGGCCACGCTCGAATCCACGCCGCCACTCATCGCCACGAGCACGCGGTCTCCTGGCTGCGGCTGGAGCGCGGCGTCGTGCGTCATGCGCTCAGAACTCCACCATCTCGAACACGGTCGCGGCCTTCGGGGCGCGCGCCTTCTCGGCGAGCGTCGCCAGCACGTCCACGGTGCGGGTGACATCGTCGGGCGTACTGAGGCAGCCGAGGGAGAGGCGCAGGGCGGCGTTCGCCAGGTCCGGCGACACACCCATCGCGCTCAGCACATGCGACGCCGAGACGCTGCCGCTCTGGCACGCCGAACCGGCGCTGCAGGCGATGCCGCGCAGGTCGAGCGCCATCAGCATCGACTCGCTGTTGGTGCCGGGAATGGACACGTTGACGATGTGCGCCGCGCGCGGTGCGCCGGCCCCGTGGATGACCGCATCGGGAATGCGGGTGCGCAGCCCCTGTTCGAGCGCCTCGCGCAGCGCGAGGAGTCGCGCCTGCTCGGCGTCGTGCTCGGCGAGCACCAGTTCCGCCGCGGTGGCGAGCCCCACGGCAAAGGCCACGTTCTCCGTGCCCGGCCGTCGCCCACGATCCTGCGAGCCACCGTGCAACATCGGCTCGAGCGGCGTGTCGCGACGGATGTAGAGCGCGCCGATGCCCTTGGGGGCGCCGATCTTGTGCCCGGACAGCGTGAGCAGGTCGAAGGGCTGCGTACGGGCGTCGATGGCGACCTTGCCGAACGCCTGCACGGCATCGGTGTGGAACACGGCGCCCGCCGCCTTGGCCTGGTCGGCGAGGGCGGGCACGTCCTGAATGACCCCGACCTCATTGTTCACCCACATCGCGCTCGCGATGGCCACCTGCGCATCGAGCAACTCGGCGAAATGCGCCGTGTCCACCTGCCCGTTGCCGTGCACGCGCACCAGGCGTTCCTCGCCTCCCTCGTGCACGACGTGATGCACCGCCGCCAGCACCGCCTTGTGCTCGATGGGCGTCGTGATCGCGGCGCGCCGTCCCCGTGCCCGCAGTGTGCGGAACACGCCGAGGATGGCGAAGTTGTCGCCCTCCGTACCACCTGAGGTGAAGCAGACCTCGTCGGGGTGGGCGCCGAGACACATCGCAAGCCGCTCGCGGGCCTCGTCGAGCGCGACACGCGCGTCGCGCCCCCAGCGGTGCACACTGCTGGGGTTGCCGAAACGCGGGCCGAAAAACGGGGCCATGGCGGCCATGACCTCGTCGCGCACCGGCGTGGTGGCGGCGTGGTCCAGGTACACGGGCGACTGGGACATCCGGAAAAGCTAGCTAACCCGTGCCGATGGCGGAACTTACGGATGCCCTGCGCCGTATGGGGGGCACGGGAGGCTCACCGAGGGATATGCGGCAACGGAGGGAGTCGGTGCGACTGTGCGTCGGAGGCTCCTCGAGGTAGCCATGTTCACGACCTGCATCCACTGCACCCAATCGCTTGGCACGAACGAGGCGTTCGAGGTCTTCCCGGTCGGCAGCAGGCTGGCCTTCGACAGCGCGCGCGGGCGCCTGTGGGTGATCTGCCACGGCTGCGGTCGGTGGAACCTCTCACCGCTCGATGAGCGCTGGGAAGCCATCGAGGCCATGGAAGGTCGGTTCCGAGACACCCGGCTGCGGGTCAGCACCGATCAGATCGGGCTGGCGCGGCTGCGCGAGGGCGTGGACCTCATTCGCATCGGCGCGCCGCAGCGTCCCGAGATGGCGGCGTGGCGGTATGGGGATCAATTCGGGACGCGCCGCAGGCGGCAGCTGCTCGTCACCGGGGCGGTGGTCGGCAGTGCTGCGGCCATCATCGGCGGGGTCATCGCCTTGGGCGCCAGCGTGGGTAGCTTCGCCGGGATCTATGCCAATGGCCAGTTCTGGGACAGCCTCGTTCACGGCCGGCAGAGTGCGTCCATTGGCCACGTGGCGTTGCCCGACGGTCGCGTGGTGGAGCTGCAGCGCCGGCACGCCCGCATGAGCGCCTTCGTGCGCGACAGCAGCCGTGCGCCGCTTCAGTTGCGGGTCGAGCACACGGCGGGCTCGAGTCTCGTCACGGGTGACGACGCCATGCGCATTGCCGCGCGGCTCATGCCTACGGTCAACCGCTTTGGCGGCTCGGCGAAGCAGGTACAGGAGGCCGTGGAATTGCTCGAGACAGCGGGCGATCCTTATGCCGTGCTGCTCACCGTGCAGCGGCAGAGTGGCTGGGTGCCAGGCCACGAGAGGTGGGGAACTGGCAGCGTCTGGGAGGGAAAGAACAAGCGGAAGATGGTGCACAAGTTGCCTGGCACACTGCACACGTTGGCTCCGCGCGAACGCCTCGCCATCGAGATGGCGTTGCACGAGGAGCAGGAGCGGCTCGCCTTGGAAGGCGAGCTGTCCGCGCTCGAGCGCGCGTGGGAGGACGCCGAGGTGATCGCGAAGATCGCCGATGACATGTTCACGCCGGCCGCGGTGGAGGAGCGGCTACGGCAGCTGCGCGAAACGGGCACCGCGCCATCGGCTCGCGCCTGATTCGTTTCCGTTCACTCGGCTGATAGCCACTCATCATGTACGCCACCTGCATCCACTGCACGAAGTTTCTCGGGAGCAACGAGTCGATCGAGGCGCTCCCGGTCGGCCGCCGCATCGCGTTCGACGCGAAGCGCGGCCGGTTGTGGGTGGTGTGCCGGCGCTGCGAACGATGGAACCTCACGCCGTTCGAGACGCGCTGGGAGGCCATCGAGCAGGGTGAGCGCGCCTTCCGCGGCACGCGTGTGCGGGTAAGCACCGACCACATCGGTCTGGCGCGGTTGCGCGATGGCACGGAGCTGGTGCGCATCGGCGAACCGCAGCGGCCCGAGTTCGCGGCGTGGCGCTATGGGGACCAGTTCGGGCGGCGGCGTCTTCGCAACGCGGTGACCGCGGTCGGTGCCGTCGGCGGTATCGGCCTGCTGGCCGGTGGAGCGATTGCGAGCGGTGCCGGCGTTCTGGCGTTGTTGCCGCTCTTTCAGGTGCTCACGCTGAGCGGGGCCATCGTCAGCCAGCACCTCGTGCCCACGCGGCCGTTACCGCACCCCGACGGGGGACTGTTCGTGGCCTACGGCATGCCGCGTCTGATCGAGAGCCCGACCGCCGCGGGGTGGGGGGTCGAGGTCGGGTTCAGTGAGCGTTACGACGTGGTCGACGGTCGCCGCGTGTCGCATGACCGCTTCATGCCGGATTGGAATCACAAGTCGAACGGAGAGATCGGCCGCACGCAGTTGCACGGCGCAGAGGCACTGCCGCTGCTTCGTCAGATGCTGCCCAGGGTGAACAGGGCCGGGGCAACCCGGGCCCTCATCGCCGATGGGGTGCAGCTCATCGAACACGCCGGTGGCCCCGAACACTTCGGCCGCTGGGCGGCCACGCAGCGACGCGCGTGGGGGGCAAGGCAGACGCTCGGGGACACCGGCGACCTGCAATACATCCCGGCCGCGGCCCGACTGGCCTTCGAGATGGCGCTGCATGAAGACGCCGAGCGTCGGGCCATGGAGGGCGAGCTGGCAGCACTCGAACGCGCGTGGGCCGAGGCGGAAGGCATCGCAGCCATCGCCGACAGCCTGATCGTGCCGGCACGCATCGACCAGCAACTCGCGGCGCTCAAGTCGCCAACGTCGCCGGAATGAGGTGGTGGGAGTGCATACCGCGCCGCCATGACGCATCGTCGAGTGGCACGGAAGCGCACGGATCAACACCAGCAAACCACGGATTGGCACGGCGATGGCGCGGAGCGCACGGAGCCCCAAAGGCGAAGACGATCGGTGGAACCCGCGCGATCTGCGTACCTCCGGGTTTCACGGGTGCTGATCCGGGGAATCCGAAGAGCTCCGAATCAACGGGACACCCGCCGTGCGATCCCGGCGTGAGACACACGCCCTCGCGGGCATCGACCACGCACGCGTACCGGGCTCATCGCCCAGGCGTGACCACCGCGCGAAGCAACGCCCGCACCGGCGCCGCATCGGCCCCCACCACCGCCAGCGGTGGCGCGATGAGCTCGTAGAGCCCCGCTGGCACATGGCGCAGGTCGAGGTTCTCGAGCACGAAGGCGTTGTGCCCCAGCAGCGCGTGATGCACCGGAAGCTCCTTGCTCTCCCGCCGGTCCACGCTCGGCGCGTCCACCCCCCACAGGCGGAGTCCCTGATGGACCAGCCACGCTGCGGCGGTGGGCGTGAGGCAGGGCCAGTCGGCAGGAAACGCCCCGTCGGCGACACTCACCCCCGTGCGGAGCAGCACCCGCGGCGGAACAATCCCACCCAGCAGCTCCACCACGTGCTCGACATCGAGATCCTGCGACCGGTCGTGATACGCGGGCAACGTGATGACGCGGGTCGGACCCACAAAGGCGTCGAGTTCGAGCGCCTCCGATGCCGGCCATGCGCTGTGCACGTGCAGCGGCGCATCGGCGTGCGTCCCCACGTGAAAGCTGGTGGTGACGGCGGCGAGGTTCACACTGTCGTTCCGCTCGCGGCGACAGGTCCAGCCGCAGGCGAAGGCGTGGTCGCCCGGCCACTCCGGCGTGGTGGCCGCGAGGGGCGTCGAGATGTCGAACAGCATGCCGCGTTACCGCCCGTAGAACCTGGCGCGCACCGCCCACAGTTCCGGGAAGAACTTGTGGCTGACCGTGCGTGACAGGTACTTGGCACCCAACGTCCCGCCGGTGCCGCCGGTCCCTGGCCCGATGATGCGCTCCACCAGCTGCACGTGGAGAAAGCGCCAGCGGGCGAAGCGCTGCTCGAATTCCAGCAGCCCCTCCACCAGCAGGAAGAGCGGCGTGGGGCCGGGCCCCATGTAGAGCTCCTCCAGCGCGACCTGCTCGTGCTCCAGTAGCGCCAGTACCAGCGACTGCAGCGTCGGCCGCTGTAACGCCGCCTGCACCTCGGCGGGCGGCTCACCGTGCTCGCTGATGGCCTGCAGGAAGTGTGGATCGCGCAGCCCCGCCGTGGCCTCGATGGCGCGGAACTGGACACTCTGCGAGCCGCTGCTGGACCCGAGATAGCCGCGAAACTGCGCGAATCGCTGCGGCGGCAGGGTATCCAGTGCGGTGAGCTGCTGGGCGACGATCTCGGTGAGCACATTGACCCGTTGCACCGCGAGCAGTGCGCGCATCGTGTCGAAGCCTTCGAGTGCCGTGATGAGGGTGTCCATCTCATGGCGCAACACCTTGAACCACAGCTCGCTCGCCTGGTGCACCACAATGAACAGCAGTTCGTCCGGATGCTCAGGGACCGACTGTGGCGTCTGCAGCGCGAGCAATTCCTCGAGGCGCAGATATGAGCCGTAATCGATGCCGCTGGCCGCGCGCCCTTCGGTGCCGTGGTCGCTCATGATGAGGGGGTCAGAACGTGGACACACCGAGCGTGGTCACGTCGTCGACGTGCATCGTCTCGTCGGTGTAGAAGGGCTCGCCATACTGTACGCGAAGGAGCGATCCGTAGTGCGCCGCGTGGTGCCGCACGATATCGTACAGCGGTTCGCCGTTGGGATACACCTCGCCGGCCTGCGTCGTGCCGTCGAACTGCGAGGCATAACAGCGAATCGCCTCGAGCTTGCGCGCGAACTGCGCCGTGATGTCGACCACGAACGTCGGCTTCACATGATCCTCGCGGTAGGCGATGGTGTGCAGCAGCTTGAACGGGCGAAACGCCGGATGGTCGCCCGGCGCGTACCTTGCCAATCCGCTCAGGAAGCAGGCGTCACGCGCGAGCTCGGTCGTACGCCGATGATCCGGGTGCCGGCCGCGCAGGGCCGGCGCGATCACCACCCGCGGCCGCAACCGGCGCAGCACCTGCACCAGCAGGGCGCGCGTCTCGTCGTCGTTGCGCACCCCGGCGTCCGGCAGCCCCAGATTCTCGCGCACCTGGACGCCCATCACGCGCTGCCCCGCGTCGGCCTCCGCCGCGCGCAATGCTGCCGACCCGCGCGTTCCCATCTCGCCCTGCGTCAAGTCGAGGATGCCGACGCGCTTGCCCTGGTCCACAGCCTTGATGAGGGTGCCGCCGCAGGTGAGTTCGGCGTCGTCGCGGTGGGGAGCGATGCACAGCAGGTCGAGAGCGTCGGACATGCCGGAAGCTAGGGTGCGGCGGCGTGGGCGGGAAGCGCAAGCAAGGGCGGCGCGAGCGAAACGGCGCGAGCGAAACGGCGCGAGCGAAACGGCGCGAGCTAAGGGGCGCGAGCTGAGGGGCGCGAGCTTGGGGGCGCGAGCTGAGGGGCGCGAGCTGAGGGGCGCTGCTTGGCTCGCGCCTTCCAGCTCGCGCCTTCCAGCTCGCGCCTTCTAGCTCGCGCCTTCTAGCTCGCGCCTTCCCGCTCGCGCCGTCCCGCTCGCGCCGTCCCGCATGCGCCGTCCCGCTCGCGCCGTCCCGCTCGCGCCGTCCCGCCGTTGCCTCACCCCGCCCGCGCCAGGTACGCCGCCACCTGGTCCGCCACCTGTATCCCACTCGCCACGCAGTCACCCACCGACACGCCATGGCGGTAGTTGCCGGCCAGATACAGCCCGGGGTTCTGCCATTCCGTGATGTCGGCCGCATCCTTGACCGCTTGGTAGCCGACCGTGTACTGCGGAATCGCCCGCGACCAGTACACGTGCTGGGCGAACTCTGGTTCGCCGCGCACGCCCAGCAGCTGGCGCAAGTCACTGAGCACGCGCTCGACCAGCAGGTCGGTGTCCTCGCGGGCGCGCTCCGGCTGACGGGCGCCGCCCACGAAACAGGTGAGGGCCACGTACCCGTCCGGCGCGCGCCCGGGAAACAGCGAGGAACTGAACAGCGCGCCCAGCAGGCTCCGCTTCTCGGTGTGCGGGATCAGCATCCCGAAGCCGTCCAGTGGATGCGCCACGTCGACGCGGCGGAAACCAAGTGTCAGGGTGCTCACGGGCGGATACTCCACCCGCTCGATCGGCGCGGCGAACTTGCGCAGCGCCGCTGGCAACTCCATCGCCGCCAGCACGTGCGCCGGTGTTGCCATGACCACCGCATCGACCGTCCGCGAGCGCGCCGCGCCATCGGGGCCGGCCTCGACCGTCCAGCGCGATTCGTGGCGGTGCACCAGACGTACCGGGCAGCCGAGGCGCAGGGTACCGGTGAGCGACGCTTCGAGTGCCGCGGGGAGCGTCTGCATGCCATCGACGAACGAGATGAGCCGCGCCCGGGCAGGCGGTGAGGCCGTCATCGCACCCTGATGCGCGGTGGGGGGCGGGTCGTCGCTTGCGCGCTGTCTGCGCTGCGCCATGAGCCCCTTGGACAGCGAGCCACATTCGCGCTCCAGCTCCGCCACGCGCGGAAAGGCGTGGGCCATGCTCAGCGTCTCCGCATCGCCGGCGAAGATCCCCGAGATGAACGGGTCCACGGCGTAGTCGAGCACCTCGTGGCCGAGCCGGCGTCGCACGAACGACGCCACCGACTCGTCGTCCGGTGTCCGGCGCGCACGAATGAGCGGCTCCATCAGCACCCGCACCTTGGCTCGGAACGACAGCAGCTTCGTGCCGAGCATGGCGAGCGGTGTCAGCGGAAACGGCAGGGGCATCCCATGACGGACGACATAACGCCGGTTCGCGCCGGGATTGGCCTCGACCACATCGTCCTGCAGGTCAAGCCGCTGCAGCAGCGCATCGACCGGCGCCGACGTCACGAACGAATTGGGCCCATGCTCCGCCAGGAAGCCGTCAGCGTGGGTGGTGCGAATGGCACCGCCCGCATGACCACTGGCTTCATACAGCGTGACGTTCACCCCGCGGCGCCGCAGTTCGTAGGCGGCCACGAGGCCGGTGATGCCCGCGCCCACCACGGCGACGGAACGCGACGCCCCGGAGTCTGCGTCGATGGACGGCATGTTGCCCAGGTGGTCAGCCAGCGCGCGCATGATTCACGCTCCCGCGACGTCCGTGGCCCAGTCGCGCGGCTCGAGCAGGCGCAGCAGCCGAGCCTCGAAGGATTCAGGGGAATAGCGTGGGGCATACTGCCACATCGCCAGCGGGGGCAGGCTCATGAGCACACTTTCGACCCGGGCATTCGTCTGCAGCCCGAAGGTGGTGCCGCGATCATGCACGAGGTTGAACTCCACATACCGGCCCCGGCGCACCAGCTGGAACTCGCGCTCCGCCTCGCTGAAGCGCTCGTCTCGGCGGCGATCGACAATCGGCTCGTAGGCGTGGCGCAGCACCCGCGCCACGTCGGACACGAAGGCCTTGGTCGCGTCGTAGTCGAGGCCGTAGGCCGGGTCGTCCGCCCGCAGGTGGTCGAAAAAGATGCCGCCGCAGCCGCGCGCCTCGTTGTCCCGGTGCGCATTGACGAAGTACTCGTCGCACCAGGTCTTGAACGTGGGATAGAAGCCGGTATGGTGCCGGTCGCACATCGCCTTGAGGGCAAGGTGAAAGGTGCGTGGGTCCTCCTCGTGCGGGTAGAACGGCGTCACGTCGGTGCCGCCGCCGAACCAGCTGTCGGTAAGGTGCCCGGCGTCGTCGGTCAGCTCGAAGTAGCGCACGTTCAGATGCACCGTTGGCAGCTTTGGGCTGCGGGGGTGTACCACGAGGCTCACGCCGGTCGCGAAGAAGTGCGTCGCCCCCACGGCCGCGCCGCGGCCACCCAGCCGGCGCGCGGCGAGTTCCGGCAGTTCGCCCATCACAGCCGACCGATTGATGCCGGCCTTCTCGAAGGTCACACCATCCGTCATCACGCGGGCCACCCCACCGCCGCCGCCGGGGCGCTCCCACCGGTCCTCGATGAAGGTGCCCCCACGATCGAGCCGTCCGAAGAACGACGTCAGTTCATCGTGCAGCCCCGCGATCCAGCGCGTGGCCTCCGCCCGCCGTGACGCAACGGCGGCCACCGGGACGGGCTCAGGCGAATGCACGGCCACGCTCACGGCACCCCCGCGAGTTGCGGACCAGCCGGGGCCGCCGTCCCGTGCGCGGCGGCGAGGCGTTCGTCCGTCCACTGCCACTCCTTCACCGCATCAATGAAGGCACGGGCATGATCCGGCTTCATGTCGGGCAGGATACCGTGGCCGAGGTTGGCCACGTGGCCCACTGGTCCGAACGCCTCGATCATGGTGTGCGTGCGGCGGCGGATCTCCTCGACCGGGGCGTAGAGCGTGCACGGATCGAGGTTGCCCTGCAACGCCACACGGAACGGATCGGTGAGGCGGCGGGCCTCCTGCGGTGTCGTATGCCAGTCCACCCCGATGGCATCGGCATGTGTGGCGGCCGCGATCTCGCTCAGGGCCCAGCCACCGCCGGGAGCGAAGACGATCACCGGCACGCCCGCTTCACGGGCCCGCTGGGCCGCTTTCGCAAGGTACGGCAGCGCAAAGGTACGGAACTCCTCGGGACCGAGTGCCCCTGCCCACGACTCGAAGAGCTGGACCACCTGCGCGCCCGCCTCGACCTGCGCCACCAGGAAGTCGCCGACCGCCGTGGCCAGCTGGTCGAGCAACGCATGCGCCAGCGCCGGCTGTTCAAAAAGCATCTTCTTGGCCACGGCGAACTGCTTGGTGCCTTTGCCCTCGACCATGTACGCCGCGAGCGTCCACGGTGCACCGGCGAACCCGATGAGCGGCACCCGACCATTCAGTGCGCGGCGCGCCATGCGCAGGGCGTCGAGCATGTAGGCGAGCTGCTCCCGCGGCTCCACCGGAGTGAGCCGTGTCAGGTCCGCCCGCGACCGAATCGGTGACGAGAATTGCGGCCCGACGCCCTCGTCGAGGGTGAGATGCATGCCCATGGCCTCGGGCACGACCAGGATGTCGCTGAAAATGATTGCCGCATCCACGCCGACGAGATCGATCGGCTGCAGCGTGACCTCAACCGCGAGCTCGGGCGTGCGGCACATGGTGAGGAAGTCGGACTTGGCGCGCACGGCCCGGTACTCGGGGAGATAGCGTCCGGCTTGCCGCATCATCCACACGGGGGGACGGTCGACGGCTTCTCGGCGCAGCGCGCGCAACAGCAGGTCGTTCATAACGGACGGATGGAGGACGAACTCAGGTGTACTGCTCGTTCGAGATGGCCAGCGGACGGTGTCGGTCGGCCGGACTGTCGACGGAAGTCAGCGCGGGCCGGCGCGGCACCGTCTTGGGCGGCACCGCGTCGGAGGGACGCGGTGCCGTCGGTGATGACGTTGGCGACGGGTGGGGCGCCGCACCCTGCGGGGAGAACATCTCCAGCAGCATCATCGCCTGCTGGTCGAGCGGCTCGCCGCGCTGCAGCGTGCGGCGCAGCGCGGCCATGGGGCCGGCAAGCAGCTTCGCGACGATGCGCGATGCCGCCTTTTCGGCCACGTGGGCGTCCTTGGCATGGAACGCCACTTCCCGGCGCGCCACGTCTTCCAGCGCCTCCCGCAGCGGCTTGATGGCATCACGGGCCGGCATCGTGGCCAGCCACTCCATGAACGCCCGGGTTTCTTCGGCGCAGATCGACTCGGCATGCGGTACCGCGTCGCGGCGCATGACCTCGGCGGACAGCACCGGCTGGTGCAGGGTGTCGAGGTCGATGAGGGTGACCCCCGGCTCGAGCGTCACGGTCGGGTCGATGTTGCGTGGGACACTGAGGTCCATCAGCAGCAGGGCGTACCCGCTGGCCGCACACGCTTCCCGTGCACGCATCAGGGCGTCGCCGGTGACCACGGGCACCTCGCTCCCGGTGGCCACAATGACCACATCGGCCATGGCCGCCTCGACGTGCAACGTGTCCCACGGCGCCGCACGGCCCCCCACCATGCCCGCCAGCGCCTGCGCGTTCTCGGGGGTGCGATTGACGATGACGAGATCGCGGGCCCCAAGCTTGTGCAACTGCTTCGCCGCCCGGGCACCGGTCTTGCCCGCGCCGATGAGGACGCAGCGGGCGTTCTCGAGCTGGCCGAAGCGCTGCGCCGCCGTCAGGGCCGCTTCCGCACCCACCGAGTTGCGCCCGGCCGTCAGCGAGGTTTCGGTCTGCACCCGCTTGCCGGCACGCAGAGCGGTCTCGAACAGGCGGTGCAGCACCGGGCCGGCCGCCTGACCGCGCGAGGCGCGCTTGTAGGCGGCCTTGAGCTGGCCGAGAATCTGCCCGTCGCCCAGGACCTGCGACTCGAGTCCCGAGGCGATGCGCACCACATGCTCGGCGGCCTCGAGGCCGACGCGGCGGGTCGCCGTGAGCAGCAGCTGATCGCCTTCGGAACGGGTCCGCATCCAGCGTCGGGCCAGCGTCTGCACGGCGCGTTCGAGGACGACGGGATCGTCACTGTCCACCCAGGCGTAGAGTTCCGTGCGGTTGCACGTCGCAATCAGGGCCGACTCGGTGATCACGTCGGTGCGTGCCGTGCGATACAGCTGCGTGAGACGCTCCTCGGAGAGGTGAAAGCGTTCACGCGTGGCCACGTCGGCATGGCGGAAGTCGATGGCGATCGAGATCAGCATCGGGCAGGGGATGCGAAGTCGGAACTCACGCGGTGGCGAAACCAGCGAGATGGGCGAGGTTCTTGAAGAAGATCCGCATGTGAGACAGCGGCTTCGCCTTCACGAGCTGCTTGCGCATGTAGCCATCGAACGTCAGCTGCTGGACATCGCGGTCGCGGCAGATCGCCACGAATCGTTCACGCCGGTTGTCCGTGGTGTACCAGAAGCTTTGCATCACGTCGAGCACGAAGAAGACCGGGCCGTGCAGTCGCATGAACCGGCGCCGGGCCTGTCGCAGCGCCTTGGCGTTCCCGGTCTGGAGCGCCTCTTCGACCGCATCGGCCGCCAGGCGCCCCCCCGTCATGGCGTAGAAGATGCCTTCGCCGCTCGCTGGCGCCACCACGCCGGCGGCGTCGCCGGCTACCACCACATCCCGCCCGTTGTCCCAGCGGGGCAGCGGCTTGAGGGGAATCGGCGCGCCTTCGCGACGGATGGTCTCCAGTCCGTCCATCCCGGTGTCCGCCCGCAGCTTGGCCACGGCTTCCTTCAGGCCGAACCCTTTCTGGAAAGTCCCCGTGCCGATCGACGTCGTCGGGCCGTGGGGAAACACCCACGCGTAGAAGTCGGGGGAGAGCGGTGCGTTGTAGTACACGTCCACACGGTCGTGCCCGAACTGCTCGCTGTCCATGCTCGGCGACTTGACGATCTCATGATAGGCAAACACGTGCTTCGCCTTGTGCGAGCCCGGAATGCACTGTTTCGCAATCGGTGACAGCGCCCCGTCGGCCCCGATCACGTAGCGGGCGCGCACGGTCCGCGTGGCCCCATGGCGCGACCGTCCCTCGGTGTACGTCAGGACCGCGGTGCCGTCGTGGTCGCGCGAAAACTGCGTGAAGGCCCCGGTCCGGCGCTCCGCGCCCGCCGACGCGGCGCGCTGGCGCAGCCATTCGTCGAAGACATCCCGGTCGACCATCCCGACAAAGCCGTCGCCCACCGGGATGTCCACTTTCTTCGCCGTCGGAGAGATCACGCGCGCCGTGTTGACCCGCGCGACGAGCAACGACTGGGGGATCTTGAAGTCCCGCAGCAACTGCGGCGGCACGGCACCACCGCACGGCTTCGTGCGCCACGCCCGATCGAGCAGCAGCACCTTGCGCCCGGCGCAGGCCAGTTCATGGGCCGCCGTTGCCCCAGCGGGGCCGCCGCCGACCACCACGACGTCGAACAGCTCCCCGTCTTCCCGTGGCGTCGCGCGCTCCAGCGACGTCAACGGCTGGTCCTGCTCCGGCTTGGCAATCATGCGATCTCCTCCCTGCGTGGTTCGCCGCGCATCCAGAACACCCGATGGACTCCTGCCCGCTTCACACTCCTCACGGCATCACCGCCGACAGCATGTCGCCGCGCTGACGGAATACCTCGGTGGCCCGGTCGCTGGAGGCGCTGCGCAGCGCCATCCACGCCGACCCGGCGAACAGCACCGCCTGCACACCGAACACCGCGAGGTAGCCACGCACCGGCGCCGCGAAGATCGTGCGCGCGAAGTCGACCCCCGCCGCGCCCGACATGGTACCCACGGCGTAGGCCAGCGCCTGCGCCGCACCGAACACGCCCAGGCGCAGCCCCGCCCGACCGTCGGTCTTGTCGCCGGTCAGGGCCATCATCGACCCGATGGCGCCAATGGCGAACACACCGTTGGACAAGCCAAGGCACACCACGATGATGCGGAACACACCCACCTGATCAACGGCCGGCGAGGCGACCAGCGCGAGGTACGTGACCGCCGAGGCGAGGCAGCCGGCCGCGGCCCAATGGCGCAACTGCCCGCGGCGGGTCGCGATCAGGGCCGCGAGTATCATCCCCACGAGCACCCCTCCGTGGTGCATGCCCGACAGGGCCGTGCTCTCCCCGGGGGTCATGCCGAAAGCGAGGCCGGCGAACGGCTCGAGGATCAGATCCTGGGCGCTGTAGGCGAACATCGCCACGAAGATGAATCCGGCGAACAGGCGCGCCGCCGGCTCCTGCCACACGGTGCGGAATGACACCGCGAACGAGCCGGTGGCGGTGCCGTCGAGATCGGCAGGCATGACCGGCCGCGGCCCGCGTTCCACGCCGAGCGTGGCGATCCACGCCACGAGGACGCCCGCCCCGCCGATGCCGCCGGCGATCGCAATGAGACGGGAATGCGAGAAGGGATCGAGCAGGGCGCCGGACACCGCCGCCGTGATGATGATGCCGACGATCATCAGGATCCACGTGATGGCGGCCGCGCCGGCGCGCTGCGAGGGTTTCGCGCGCTCGCTCATGAGGGCCAGCAACGGTGTGCCGGCGGCGCTCACCCCGGCGCCGAGCACCATGCTGGCGATGGCCGCGACGCCCACGCCGAGCGCCGTGTTGCGCGCCATCACCGGAATGCTCGCCGCCACCGCCACACCACCCACGGCACAGACGGCGAGGCCACCCACGATCCACGGGGTGCGGCGGCTCTGCCGGTCGCTGTCGTGTCCGAGGCGCGGACGCAGGTAGAGCTGCACACCGAAGTGCAGCGCCACCAGCAGGCCGGGAATCAGCGCCGGCAGCGACAATTCGACCACGATCACGCGATTGATGGTCGTGGTCAGCAACACCACCACTGCGCCAATCGCCGCCTGCACGAAACCGAGTCGCGTCAGTTGCAGCCAGCTCATGGTCGCTGGGGCAGCGACGGTCGTCACGGGCACCGGCGCCACGGCCGCACTCATCCGCGGACCACCGTGTCCAGGAGGGGGAGCGTCCGCACCGCGAACGCCGACACCATCATCCCACTCACATAGAACGGCACACCAAACGCGCTGAGGTAGAGCGCGCGCTCCACCGGCTGCCCGAGAAACCACCCCATGAGGCCCGCCTGGATCGCCGCCAACACGCCGATGGCGGTGGCATAGCCGGGACGTCCCCACGCGACCAGCAACCCGATCACCACGACTTGCGCCGCCAGCATCACGCCCGCCGCGACGCGCGCGGCCCCGTGGGGCCCAAGCAGCACCGGGAGCGAGTTGACGCCCATCGTCCGGTCACCCTCGATGGACTTGAAGTCATTGAGCGTCATGATGCCGTGCGCACCGATGCTGTAGAGCACGGCCAGCAGCAACAGCGGCGCCGGCGGTAGCACATTCCCCAGCATGATGCCGGCCCCCGTCGTCCAGGCCAGCCCTTCGTAGGTGAAGCCCACGGCCGCGTTGCCAACCCAGCCATTGCGCTTGAAGCGGAACGGCGGCGCGCTGTAGCCCCAGGAGAACGCCAGCGCCACGGCGACCGCGGCGAGGCCGAAGGCGCCAAGTGGCAGGGCCCACACCACGCAGAGCACACTCCAGAACACCGCGATGATCAGCCCCCACTGCCCGGGGATACGCCCCGAGGGAATGGGGCGATTCGGCTCGTTGATGGCGTCAACGTGCCGGTCGAACCAATCATTGACAGCCTGGCTCGACGCACAGACCAGCGGGCCGGTCAGGCCAATCCCCAATGCCAGCGTCCAGAGGCGCTCCGACGACAGGGGCACCCCCGCCGAAATCGCGCCACAGGTGAACGCCCACATCGGCGGAAACCAAGTCACCGGCTTGAGCAGCGTCAGAACCGCACGCGGATCCAGCCGGGATGGGGCTGCTTGTTCTGTATAACTGACGCCCATATGTGTCTAGTCTAGTTTACAGTCCGCAAATGCGACAGAGTCTGGTTGAGGTCGGTGCACCGCCACGGGGACGAGCTGCGTCAGCGGCTGACGTCGTCGTCCCGATCGGCGCCCGGCGTCACCAGTCGATGGCGTCTCAGCTTCACGTACAGGCTCTGCCGGCTCACCCCCAGCACCTCGGCCGCTGAGGTCCGGTTGTCATGCGTGAGCTCGAGGGCGGCCTCGATGAAGTGGCGCTCGACAAGGTCCACCGTGTCCCGCACGAGGTCGCGGAGCGACACCCGGCCAACCAGCGACGTGAGTTCCTCGACGGCACGCGTCAGGTCCCGCGCACCCTGCGGGCCGCTGGCGAGCCGCCGGCCGATGTCCCGGATGGTGAAGCCGATGCACGGCTCCTCCCCCTCCGGCGCCCACACGGCCGACACCTCGACTTCCGATTGATGGCCATGCGTCCCGCGGGCCGTGGTTGCCATCAGGCGCACCACGCCGTTGCGTCGCAGCATGCCGGTGAACACACCGAAATCCGCGCCCGGGCGACCGATGTACGTGGCCAGCGGCGTCCCCCGTACCTGCTCCTCACTGGCCAGCTCGGCGATGTCGAGGAAGGCGCGATTGGCGGTCAGGATGTCGCCGTCGAGGTCGGTGACGACAAAGGCGTCGGGCGAGCGTTCGAGGAGGTCGAGCAGCCTGGAGGGCGAACTGGCCCCGGTCGCTTCGGCCACCGACGCGTCGGCCGGGGAGAAGCGGAGCAGCATCAACGTCGACGACTCCTGCCGGAAGCAGGACGCCGAGGCATGATAGTTCCGCCCCCCGAGCAGGGGCATCGTGACCTCGCCCGCCCGACCCGCGCTCCGCGCCGAGGAGAGCAGGTCGTCGAGTTGGCGGCTGGTGGCCGCGTCCATCCCGAACGGGAACGTCTTGCCGAGCAGGCGATCGGCCGGCTCGCCGAAGATCTGTCCTGCGGCCGAGTTCGCGTCGAGCACTTTGAGGTTGGCCGCATCGAGGACCAGAATGCCGTCGCTGGCGAGCTGGAAGAGCAGACGGTAGCGCGTCTCCACATGGCGGAGCCGCCAGTAATCGCGCTCCATGGCCTGCTGGGCCTCGACGAGGCGCTGCTGCAACGCCGACACGTGTCGCATGTCGCGGCCGACCGCCACCAGGCCGCCCTCGCGGCCCAGCTTGATGGTGGTGTAGGCGATGGGCACCTCACTGACGTCGCCGAGGACGTGATTGACCTGACGACGCTTGGAGATGCCCTGATGGGCTGCTTCCTTGACCAGAGTGTCGATCTTTCCGCGCGACTCGCTGGTGACCGTCTCATTCCATGGCCGGCCCACCCACTGGGTGGCCGCGTCGAACTGCGAATCGCCGCCGCTGACCAGCGTCACGTCACGGATGACGCCCGCCGCGTCCATGACCAGCGCGATGTCGCCCGCGACGGCCAGCAGCGCCGCCGCGGACTTGGCATCCAGCTCGCCCAAGACGGGGTTAGTCCCGTCGAAGGGCTTCACGGAACTGGCCATGCTCGGCGAGCCCCTCTGGCGGAAGGCGACCCGCGGTAGAGACGCGCGCCGCGGCAAGGAGTGAACGCGCAACGACCGGCGCCGATCGGGCGTCGGCCGCAATGGCCTGGGCCCCGACCTGGTCGGCCAGCTCCGGATGGTCGGCGAAGAGCTGGCCGCCGACCATGACCTGCACGTTGGGATTCTTCGAGGCCGACTTGAGACGCCGGATGTCACGGCGCAGCACGGCAAGGCGATTCTCCGTGCCCACGGAAAACCCGATCACGTCGTACCAGTCTGCAGCCACCATGGACGGCAGGTCGCTGTCGGACCACGGGGCGCCGACGAGCACTCGCCACCCGTCACGAAGCAGGAACTCGCCCACCATGATGATCCCGAGCGTGTGCTGCTCGCCCGGGACGCAGGTGAGCAGGACGTTGCCCACCGGCTCCGACTGCCCAGCTTCCGCGAGGAACACCTGCGACAAATCACGGAGCAGGCGCTGCATGCGCCCGAGCGCGACGGTCACCTCGACGAAGTCGCACTCGTCGGCATCCCACAGGGCCCCCAGTCGTCGCGCCGATGGCGCGAGGAGATCCAGATAGACGGCTTCGACCGTGGCGCCCTCGTCGAGCACGGCGCGGATGAACTCGGCACTGTGGCCCTCGTGCTGGCTCCGCACGGCCGCCACGAAGGCCGCCACATCGCGCTCCGACAACACCCGCGTCGCGGCCGACAACATGGCCGGCGACACGGGGCCGACGCGATGACTCGTCATCAGCCGTGGAACAAGCTCGTGCTGGATGGTCCGTTCGAGGCGCGCGAGACGCTCACTGTGGCGCGATGGAGGCACGTGATCCATGACGTCAGGCGAGAGGCCCGCGCCCTTGGACACCGAAGTGGAGCCGGAAGCGACGGGCTGGAAAGACGCGCCGAACATGGCCGCGGGGTCTCCTTGGCGCAATGGCAAGTGATGAGATGGCGCGGGGCAGGGACGCCCGCCGGCGGCACCTCGGCGAGTATGACCCGGTCGGGTCCCGTTGTCAAGAAAGGTGTACGTCAACTGTTCTTGACAACCTCGGGTCCCACCCGTAGCATCGAACACATCTGGGCAGCGAACCCCCGGAAGAGAAGGCGAGATGACAGTTGTGCCCACCCACTCGACGGTGTCATCCGACGCCGCCGTCCCCGCTCGTGCGTCAGCCAAGCCGGCGCGCACCGGCCTCTACACGCCCGACGAACGCAAGCGCCGCGACCAAACGAAGTGGACGCTGGTGCAAGGCATCCTTGCGCCGGTTCAGTTCGTGGTCATGGGTGTCTCCGTCTTCCTCGTGTTGCGCTACCTCACTACCGGCGAGGGACTCGTTGCCGCCCACCTCTCCATCGTCGTGAAGACGCTGGTGCTCTATACCATCATGGTGACGGGCGCCATCTGGGAGAAGGTCGTCTTCGGGCAGTACCTCTTCCATGAATCGTTCTTCTGGGAAGACGTGGTCAGCTTCTTCGTGATCGGCCAGCATACCGCCTATCTGGTCGGACTGACCCTCAAGTGGGACGCCCGCTTCCTGATGTGGATGGCCCTCGTGGCCTACGCGGCTTACACGGTGAATGCCATCCAGTTCATCCTGAAGTTGCGCGCGGCCCGCCTGCAGGAAGCCGCCGAAAAGGGCGCCCGCGCGGCCGACGCGACGGCCGGGAGTGTCACCGCGTGAGCACGACGCTCGAGTTGCCGATCCTTCGCGAGCGCGGGCAGCGCGAGGTGTTTTGTGGCCTCACGGGCATCGTGTGGCTGCACCGGAAGATGCAGGATGCCTTCTTCCTGGTGGTCGGGTCGCGCACCTGTGCCCACCTCGTGCAGTCGGCCGCAGGCGTCATGATCTTCGCCGAGCCCCGATTCGCCACCGCCATCTTGAGCGAGCGGGATCTCGCTGGGCTCGCCGATGCCAACGACGAACTCGACCGGGTCGTCCAGCAGCTGCTCGCCCGGCGCCCCGACATCACGACGCTGTTCCTTGTCGGGTCGTGTCCGTCCGAGGTGATCAAGCTCGATCTCGCCCGGGCCGCCGAGCGCCTGAACGTCCAGTTCATGCCGAGGGTGCGTATCCTCAACTACAGCGGCAGCGGCATCGAAACCACGTTCACGCAAGGCGAGGATGCGTGTCTGCGCAGCATGGTCCCGCACCTGCCGGCCACCACGACCATGGCTCCCGAGCTCCTCGTCGTCGGCACGGTGGCCGACGTGGTCGAGGACCAGTTCGCGCGGCTGTTCGACAAGTTGGGTATCGGTCCGGTCCGGTTCTTCCCGCCGCGCCGCGCGCGGGAACTGCCACCGGTCGGTCCCAACAGCATGCTGTTGCTCGCCCAGCCGTTCCTCGGCGACACGGCCCGCGCCCTCATCGCGCGCGGGGCGACGCTGCTGTCGGCGCCGTTCCCATTCGGCGTGAACGGCACGACGGCTTGGCTGAAGGCGGCGGCCGAGGCCTGGGGGGTGAGCGACGCCCAGTTCCGCCTGGTCACGGAGCCGTCCGCTGAACGCGCACGGGCCGCTCTGGCCCGCTATCGCCCGTGGCTGGAGGGCAAGCGGTTGTTCTTCTTCCCCGACTCGCAGCTCGAGATTCCCCTCGCCCGATTCCTGCACGAGGAGTGCGGGACGGAACTGGTGGAGGTCGGCACACCGTATCTCGATCGCCTCATGGTCGAGGCGGAACTCGCACGCCTGCCCGAAAGGGCCCAGGTCAGCGAGGGGCAGGACGTCGAGAAGCAGCTCGACCGCTGCCGCGACGCGCGCCCCGACCTCACGATCTGCGGCCTCGGTCTCGCCAATCCGCTCGAAGCCGAGGGGTTGCGAACCAAGTGGTCCATCGAACTCGTGTTCTCGCCTGTGCACGGCTACGAGCAAGCAGGCGATCTGGCGGAACTCTTTGCGCGCCCGCTCGATCGGGCGCAGCGACTGGCGGTCTGAGGCGACCATGGAACTGACGCTCTGGACCTACGAAGGCCCGCCGCATGTCGGGGCCATGCGTATCGCGACATCCATGAAGGGGGTGCACTACGTGCTGCACGCCCCACAGGGCGACACGTACGCCGATCTGCTGTTCACCATGATCGAGCGGCGGGACCGCCGCCCGCCGGTCACCTATACCACCTTCCAGGCGCGCGACCTCGGTGGTGACACCGCGGAGCTGGTGAAACAGTCGGTACGTGATGCCTACGAACGCTTCCAGCCCGACGCCCTCCTCGTGGGGGAGTCGTGCACCGCCGAGCTGATTCAGGATCAGCCCGGGTCGCTGGCGCAGGGCATGTCGCTGCCGGTGCCGGTGGTGCCGCTCGAATTGCCCGCGTACAGCAAGAAGGAGAACTGGGGCGCCAGCGAAACGTTCTATCACCTCGTGCGTACGCTGCTGCTGCCTCAGGCGCCGCCGCCGGGCACCACCCGCGAGCCGGTGGGCGAGCGGTGTGCGCGAGAAGGGCGGCGACCACGGGCGAACCTGCTGGGCGCCACGGCGCTCGGCTTCCGCAATCGCGATGATGTGCGGGAAGTCACCAGGCTGCTGCACGACCTCGGCGTCGATGTGCACGTGTGTGCGCCGCTTCACGCCACCGTGGCGGACCTCCGGCGCATCCCCGAGGCGGACTTCACCATCTGCCTCTACCCCGAAGTCGCCGACACCACGGCCCGCTGGCTCGAGAAGACCTTTCGCATGCCCATCGTGCGGACGGTGCCGATCGGCGTACTGGCCACGCGCGAGTTCGTCGAAGAGGTGGGGCGGGTGACGGGGCTCGACGTGCAGCCGCTGCTCGAGCACGAACGGGCCGGCACGGCGCAGGTCGATGCCAGCCGGTCGCTGCTCCCCTGGTATTCGCGCTCGGTCGACTCGACGTACCTCACCGGCAAGCGGGTGTTCGTCTTCGGCGATGCCACACACGTGCTTGCCGCGGCGCGCATCGCGAAGGACGAACTCGGCTTTACGGTCGTGGGCATCGGCACCTACTCGCGGGAGCTCGCGAAGCCGGTCCGCGAATACGCCGCGCAGATCGGCGTTGAGGCGCTGATCAGCGACGATTACCTGGCGGTGGAACAACGGGTCGGCGAGTTGGCGCCGGAACTCGTGCTCGGCACGCAGATGGAGCGGCACATCGCCAAGCGACTCGGGGTGCCGTGCGCCGTGATTTCGGCGCCCATCCATGTGCAGGACGTACCGGCGCGGCATTCGCCGCAGATGGGCTTCGAAGGCGCCAACGTGATCTTCGACACGTGGGTGCATCCGTTGATGATGGGGCTCGAGGAACACCTGCTGCACATGTTCCGTGACGACTTCGAGTTCGGCGATGGCGCGGCCCCGTCGCACCTCCACAGCACCGCGCCGAAGGCGGCGAGCAACCACGCTGCGCTCGCCAGTGAGGCGGTTCCGGAGGCCGCCAGCGCGGTGGGGCTCGCCGAGGAGGAAGGCGAGGAGCTGGTCGCCGTGGTGTCGTCGCTGGCGGAGCCCGTCGTGTCGCGTTGGCTCCCACTCGCCGAGGCGGAACTCAAGAAGATCCCCTTCTTCGTGCGAGGCAAGGCGCGCCGCAACACGGAGAAGTACGCGCTCGAACACGGGATCACCGAGATCACCGTGGACACCTTGTACGATGCCAAGGCGTACTATGGCCGCTGACGCCCACGTCCCGGACATGCGTGTCGTCATCACGACGCTCGACGCCCATCTCGCCGACGCCTTCGCGCGGGCGAGACAGGGGCTGGCGAACGTGCCGGGGCTGCAGGTGTCGATGCACATTGCGGCCGACTTCGGCACCGACCCGGCAGCGGCGGAGCGCGCACGGCAGGACATCGCGCGCGCCCACATCATCGTGTGCACGCAGCTTTTCCAGGAAGAGTACGCGAACGCCGTGCTGCCGGCGGTCCTCGCACGCCGTGATGCTGCCGACGCCGTGCTCTGTGCCCTGTGCACCCCGGAACTCGTGCGGTGCACACGACTCGGCAAGTTCGACATGAGTGGCGGCGAGAGCCGGTCCCCCTTCTCGCCGATTAGCCTCCTCAAGAAGCTCCGTGGGTCGCGCGGCGACGGCAAGTCGAGCGGTGAGCGGCAGATGAGCGCCCTGCGTACGCTGCCGTCGCTGCTCAAGTTCATCCCCGGTACGGCCCAGGACGTACGCGCCTACCTGCTGCTCATCCAGTACTGGCTGGCCGGTTCAGATGAGAACATCGAGCAGATGATCCGCTACGCGGTGGACCGGTATGCGGCGGGACCGCGGGGGACGTTCAAGGGCGCGCTCAACCCGGCCCAGCCCGTCACCTATCCCGACGTCGGCCTGTGGCACCCCGCGTTGCCCAACCGTGGTATCACCGAGCAGTTGTCGGCGCTGCCCCGACCCGCGCACCCCACCGGCACGGTGGGCCTCCTCGTGGGCCGGTCGTACCTGCTGGCCGGCAACGTGGCGCACTACGCAGCGGTGGTCAACGCGCTGGAGGCCAGGGGGCTGCGGGTAGTGGCCGGCTTTTCGTCGGCGCTCGATGCGCGCCCCGCCATCAGCCGGTACTTCGTCAATGCGCGCGGACAGGCCACGATCGATGCCATGATCAACCTCACCGGCTTCTCGCTGGTGGGTGGTCCGGCGTACAACGACTCGATGGCGGCGCAGCAGGTGTTGAAGGGGCTCGACGTCCCGTATCTCACGCTGCAGACCCTCGAGTTCCAGACCATCGAGGAGTGGCAGCGCGATGCGCGCGGGCTCAACCCGCTGCAGGCGACGCTGCAGATCGCCATCCCGGAACTCGACGGCGCGATCGTGCCCACGGTCTACGGTGGGAAGGGGCAGCCGGTGGCGGGCAAGCCGGCCGCGTCCGAACCCATTCCGGAGCGCATCACGCGTGTGGCGGAGCGCGTGGCGAGGCTGGTGTCGCTGCGCCGCACGGCGCGCGCGGAGCGGAAGATCGCGATCATTCTGTTCAACTTCCCGCCGAACGCCGGCAATACCGGTTCCGCGGCGTACCTCGCCGTATTCCCGTCGCTGCAGCGGGTACTCGCCGAGATGAAGGAGGCCGGCTACTCGGTCGACCTGCCGTCGAGTGTCGACGAGCTGCGCGAGCGCATCACGCAGGGCAACCGCGAGCAGTTCGGGGCCCCGGCCAACGTGCACACGCGCATCCCGGTTGATGACCACGTGCGGCGCGAGACGTACCTCGCGGAGATCGAGAAGACGTGGGGCCCCGCGCCCGGGCGGCAGCTGGCCGATGGCCAGAGTCTCCACGTGATGGGCGCGATGTTCGGGAACGTCTTCGTCGGTGTGCAGCCCAGCTTCGGCTGGGAGGGCGACCCGATGCGGCTGCTGTTCGAGGGGGGATTCGCGCCCACGCATGCCTTCAGTGCGTTCTACCGTTGGCTCCGGGACGACTACCGGGCCGACGCGGTGCTGCACTTCGGCACGCACGGTGCGCTCGAATTCATGCCGGGCAAGCAGTCGGGGCTCGATGCCACCTGCTGGCCGGAGCGGCTCATCGGCGACCTGCCGAACGTGTACCTGTACGCGTCGAACAATTCGTCCGAAGGCACCCTCGCCAAGCGCCGCGGCAACGCCACGCTGGTGTCGTACCTCACACCACCGGTGTCGAACGCCGGTCTGTACCGCGGGTTGGCCGATCTCAAGACGAGCCTCGATCGCTGGCGCCAACTGGACGGCGGCCGGGCGGCCGAGGCGGAGCCGCTCCGCACGCTCGTGCAGCAGCAGGCGGCAGCCGTGGAACTGGCCATGGCCGAGCCCGCGTGGACGGTGCAGGAGACCGACGCCCGCATTGCCGACATCCGGGCACGACTGCTCGAGTTGGAGTACAGCCTCATCCCCACCGGGCTGCACGTCGTGGGCGAGCCGATGGCACCCGAGGCCCGCGTCGAGATGCTCATCGAGATGGCGCGCACCGGCCGTCCGGAGGCCGACCTGCCGAGCATCGGCGACACGGTCGTTGCGGGTCACGGCGACCAGCGCACCGATGATGGACCGGGGGCGACAGTGGAGGCGGTCGTGCGTGCCGCGGTGCAGACACTCGTCGAGACGGCCGACGTGCAGGCAGCGCAGCGGGCCGGCCGGAGCGAGGTCAGGGCGCGCGGTACGCGCCTGCACAACGACAAGCAGTTCGACCGGCATCTCGAACTACTCGCCGGCTATGACGCGGCACTTCGCGACGATCGCGAGGTCGAGGGCGTGCTGCGGGCGCTCGACGGGCGCTACGTTGCGCCCGCGCCAGGTGGTGACCTGCTGCGCAATCCGCAGGTGCTTCCGTCGGGGCGCAACATCTACGGTTTCGATCCCTATCGCGTGCCCAGTGCGGCGGCGATGCTCGAAGGGCGCGCGCGCGCCGAACAGCTGCTGGCCAAGCATCGGCAGGAGACGGGCGAGTTCCCGGAGACCGTTGCGGTGGTGCTCTGGGGCACCGACAACATGAAGAGCGAAGGCACCCCGCTGGCGCAGGTGATGGCCCTGATGGGCGTGGTACCGCGCTTCGACAGCGTGGGCCGCCTCACCGGCGCCCGACTGCTCCCCCTCGAAAGCCTCGGTCGCCCGCGCGTGGACGTGGTGATCACCCTGTCGGGCATCTTCCGCGACCTGTTGCCGCTGCAGGTCAAGCTGCTCGCCGAAGCCTCCCTGCTCTGTGCTCAGGCCGACGAAGCTCCGGAGCAGAACTACCTCCGCAAGCACGCCCTGCAGACCATGCGGGACACCAACTGCGACATGCCGCAGGCATCGCTGCGGGTGTTCTCCAATGCCGATGGGGCGTACGGGTCGAACGTGAACCTGCTCATCGAGACCGGCCGCTGGCAGGACGAAAACGAGCTCGCCGACCTGTTCGTGCAGCGCAAAGGCTTCGCCTACGGCGCCGATGGGCGCCCGCAGTCGCAGCCGGCGCTCATGAAGCGAGCCCTTGCCACGGCGACGCTCTCGTTCCAGGGGCTTGACTCGGTCGACCTCGGGGCCACCGACATCGACCAGTACGTGGAGTCGCTCGGCGGCATGACCCGTGTCATTGCCCAGCAGAACGACGGCAAGGCCCCGGCCGTCTATGTGGGCGACTATGGACAGGGGCAGGGCAAAGTGCGGACACTCAAGGAGCAGGTCGAGCTCGAGTCGCGCACCAAGATGCTCAACCCGAAGTGGTACGAAAGCCAGATCCAGTACGGCTACGAGGGCGTGCGCAACATCACGGGCCACCTCGTCACCACCCTGGGCTGGTCGGCCACGGGCGGGAAGGGGACGGTGCCGCAGTGGGTGTACGCGGAGGCGTCGAAGACGTTCGTGCTCGACGACGCGATGCGCGAACGGTTGGCGCAGGCCAACCCCGACGCGGCGCTGGGCATTGCGCAGCGTCTGCTGGAAGCGAACGATCGTGGCTACTGGGCGCCGGATGATGCCACCCTGGAGGCGCTCCGCGATGCGGCGGCGGACCTCGAGGACCGGCTGGAAGGGGTGTACGCCAAATGATTCTCACCGGGTCAGACACATGACAGCAACACGACTCCCGATCCTCGATGCGGTCGGCGACGGCGAAGGCAGCGTGCAGGTGCACCTCGACGACAACCAGAAGATCGACGGGGCGCTGGTCATCGCCGTATACGGCAAGGGGGGCATCGGCAAGAGCACGACGTCGTCGAACCTATCGGCGGCGTTCTCGAAGCTGGGCAAGCGGGTGCTGCAGATCGGGTGCGACCCGAAGCACGACAGCACCTTCACGCTCACGAAGAAGATGGTGCCCACCGTGATCGACGTCCTCGAGGGCGTGGACTTCCACGCCGAAGAGTTGCGCCCCGAGGATTTCATGTTCGAGGGGTACAACGGGGTGCAGTGCATCGAGGCCGGGGGCCCACCGGCGGGCACCGGGTGCGGCGGGTATGTGACCGGGCAGACGGTGAAGCTGCTCAAGGAGCACCACCTGCTCGAGGACACCGATGTGGTGATCTTCGATGTGCTCGGCGACGTGGTGTGCGGCGGCTTCGCGGCGCCGCTGCAGCATGCCCACTACTGCCTGATCGTCACCGCCAACGACTTCGACTCGATCTTCGCCATGAACCGCATCATCGCGGCCATCCAGGCGAAGTCCAAGAATTACAAGGTCCGCCTCGGGGGGGTGGTCGCCAACCGCTCACGCGAGACAGACGAGATCGATCGCTTCAACGCGGCCGTGGGGCTGCGGACGATGGCGCATTTCAAGGATGTCGACGCGATCCGCAAGAGCCGCCTCAAGAAGTGCACCATCTTCGAGATGGAGCCAACCGACGAGGTGGTGGCGGTGCAGCACGAGTATCTGGCGCTGGCCAAGCGCATGCTCGACGACGTGCAGCCGCTCCCGGCGACGCCGCTCAAGGACCGCGAGATCTTCGACCTGCTGGGCTTCGACTGATGGCCGCCACGACCACACAGGAACACTCCCCGATTCCAGGTCCGTCGTTCGAGGGAACGCCGCTTGGGGGTTCGCACGCCGCATCGGTGTCGTACCGCGAGCGGCGGGCCTGGATCGGGGAGTACTTCGACCGGACGGCGGCCGATGCCTGGAAGGCCCTGACGTCCGATGCGCCGGTATCCAGGGTGCGCGCGTCGGTACGCGCGGGGCGCGACCGCATGCGCGAGACGCTGCTGTCGTGGCTCCCCCCGGAATTGCATGGCAAGCGCGTCCTCGACGCCGGCTGCGGAACGGGTACGGCGTCGATCGAGTTGGCGTTGCGGGGCGCCGAGGTCGTGGCCATCGACCTGTCACCGACGCTGGTAGAGCACGCCCGGGAGCGCGCCGAGCAGGCAGGCGTTTACGACATCGATTTTCGCTCGGGGGACATGCTCGATCCGTCGCTGGGCACCTTCGACTACGTCATTGCGATGGACTCGATCATCCACTACGAGTTGCCGGAGATGATCGCGGCCCTCTCGACCCTGGCCCCCCGCGTGCGGGAGCGCATGGTCATCACGGTGGCGCCGCGGACACCCCTGCTGGCGTTGATGCGGGCGGTCGGCAAGCTGTTCCCGCGGTCGGACCGCGCACCGTCGATCGTCCCGGTGTCGACGCGGGCGTTCCGGAAAGCGTTCGGGGCCGCCCCGCAGCTTGACACGTGGGGAATGGTCGGCACTCGGCTGATCGAGTCCGGGTTCTATCGCTCGCTGGCCATCACGTTGCAGAATGCATCGCTGGGCGCGACGGGCGCCCCGCGCCGCTGATTGCCCTCAGGAGGACGCAGCATGGATGGGATGGGTTGGAGCGTGGCCGGCCTCGTGGTGGTCGGGGTCGGAGCGTGGTACGTGAGGTCGCGGCGCAGCGAGGTCCCCTGCACGGTGGACCTGGAGATGACGCACGACCACTTCCACGCCCACGTGGACCTCAAGGGAGTCGAGGTCGATCCGGGTGACGAGGTGCTGGTGCGCAACGCGCCGAGTCGGATCGCCTTTGGCACCACCACCACGTTCGAGTCAAGCGCCGAAGTGAAGCGCGCGAGCTGGCTCAAGCGCCAGATCGTCAAGCTGACCGGCGGCACTGAGATCCACGAACTCTACGAAGTCGGCTTCGAAGGCTGAGAGCACGCACATGTATTCGACTGAAACGAGCGTCCCGGTCCGGGCGATGAAGCCGGTGAACGAGACCACGAAGGCGGCGCAGCAGGATGCGATCCTGAACCCGCGCTTCTATACCACGAACTTTGCCGAGATCGACGCGCTCCGCATCACGCCGGAGAATCGGCAGATGTGGGACGACATCCTGGCCGAGTTCCGGCGCGATCCGAACAAGGATCACTTCAAGCGGAATGCGGAGTTCGACGCCGACTTCTCGACCATGGACCCGGCGCTGCGCGAGCAGTTCGTCGAGTTCCTCACATCGTCCGTGACGGCCGAGTTTTCCGGCTGCATTCTCTACGCCGAGATCAAGAAGCGCATCAAGAACCCCGAGGTTCGCGAACTGTTCGGCTTCATGAGCCGCGACGAGGGGCGTCACGCCGGGTTCATCAACCACACGCTGAATGACTTCAACGTGGCGGTCGACCTCAGCTTTCTCACCAAGGCCAAGAAGTACACGTACTTCCAGCCCAAGTTCATCTACTACGCCACGTACCTGTCGGAGAAGATCGGCTACGCGCGCTACGTCACGATCTACCGGAACTTCGAGAAGCAGCCGGACCGGCGCTTCCACCCGATCTTCAAATGGTTCGAGAACTGGTGTCTCGACGAGTTCCGCCACGGCGAGGCGTTCGCGGTGCTGATGCGCTCCAACCCGGAGTTCCTCGAAGGCGTGAACAAGCTCTGGATCCGCTTCTTCCTGCTCGCCGTGTTCTGCACCATGTACGTGCGTGACCACGCCCGGAAGCCCTTCTTCGACTTCATGGGCATGAACGTCGACGAATACGACCGGCAGGTGATCAAGCTGACCAACCATATCAGCCGTCAGGTTTTCCCGGATACGATTGACACCGAGAGCGAGGCATTCTGGGAGTTGATGGACACCATGTGGCGCAACACCGACGCGATGCGGAAGGCGGAGGCGAAGGGCGGTTTCCTCGCCAAGGTCACGGTCACCGGCCTCAAGGTCGCGAATGGCCTGACGTTTGTGCGGCTGTTCCTGCGGCGCCCCCACCGGCAGCCCCTGCCGGCGGATGTGCGCATGCAGCCGGTCTGGTAACCCCGGCCCGCCCCGGAGCCCCGATGGCCTCTTCCTCCGAGCGGTTGATCAACGTGTGGCGCAACGTCAACACGCAGTGGTTGCCGTTCTCGGACGTCTCCACCACCGACGTCCCGCTGTCCCGCCTGATGCGGCTGGCGCTCTTCCAGCTGTCGGTGGGGATGGTGCAGACGCTGTTTGTCGGCACCCTTAACCGCGTAATGATTCTGGAGCTCAAGGTGCCGGCGTCGCTCGTGGCGATCATGCTGGCGATCCCGCTGCTCGTTGCTCCGTTCCGCGCGCTGGTCGGATTCAAGTCGGACACGCACAAGAGCATTCTCGGCTGGAAGCGGGTGCCCTATCTCTGGCTTGGCACCCAGATGCAGTTCGGCGGGTTGGCCATCATGCCGTTCGCCCTGCTGGTCCTTTCGGAGGGTGGGGGGCGGGCGCCGCTCTGGGTCGCCTATGCCGGGACGGGGCTCGCGTTCCTGCTCGTCGGTGCCGGGGCGCACACCACGCAGACGGCGGGGCTCGCCCTCGCCACGGACATCGTGGATGAGGAGAAGCGCCCGCGCGTGATTGCCCTCATGTACCTCATGATGCTCACCGGGACCCTCATGAGCGCACTGGTCCTGGAGCGGTTGCTGCAGGACTTCACGCCGCTCCGGCTCATCCAGGTCATTCAGGGCACGGCGGTGTTCACCGTGGTGTGCAACGCGTTCTCGCTGTGGAAGCAGGAAGCGCGGGTGCGCGGCGTGGTGGAGTACAAGAAGGGCGAGCGCCGTCCCCTCTTCCGGGATGCCTGGCGAACCTTCGCCGAGGGCGGCCAGGCGGTACGCCTGCTGGTGGCCTCCGGGCTCGGGTTCTTCGCCTTCAACCTGCAGGACGTGCTGCTCGAACCGTATGGGGGAGAGATCCTGAAGTTCACGGTCGCGGAGACCACGGCGCTCACCGCCATCATGGCGTTCGGTGCGGTGATCGCCTTCGCATGGTCGGCGAACGTGATGCGCACCGTGAACGACCCGGTGAAGCTCGCCATTCAGGGGGCGATCGTCGGTATTGTGGGGTTTGGGCTGATCGCGACCGCGAGCGTGTTGACCTCGGCATTCCTGTTCCGGGTCGGCGTCATGATGATCGGCTTTGGCGAGGGGCTCTTCGGCGTGGGCACCTTGTCGTATGCCATGGGCATTCGCGACGCGTCCCAGCACGGCATCGCGCTCGGGGCGTGGGGGGCGGTCTTCGCCACGGCCGAGGGGCTGTCGTTCGCGGTCAGCGGAGTCGCCAAGGACTGGATGTCGCATCTGGTCGCCACCCAGAGCTTCGGGGGCGCGATCACTAGCGCAGCGGCCCCCTACACCGTGGTGTACGTGCTGGAGATCGTGGTGTTGTTCGCGACGCTTGTCGCCCTCGGCACACTGGGGCGCCGCACGATCGCGCCGGAAGCAGTAGATTCTTCTCGTCCGTTCGGTCTTGCTGATATCCCGGCCTGACCGGTTACCCTCCGCACCGGAGTCGTCTCATGATGGAGTACATCGATGGTGCCCAGATCGCGCTCTACGCATTCTGGCTGTTCTTCTTCGGCCTGATCATCTATCTCCGCCGCGAAGACAAGCGTGAAGGGTATCCGCTCGAATCCCCGCAGGGCCCGCGCGAAGGCTGGCCGAAGCCGGGGGAAAAGAAGACCTATCTGCATCGGCCGCACGGCGGCGAGGGGGCTCACTGATGTCCGACGTCACGTTCGTCCCGGCTGACAACTACAATGGCTCGCCGATCATCCCGACCGGCGACCCCATGATCGACGGCGTCGGTCCCGCCGCGTGGGCCACCGATCGCCGCGACGAGCCCGATCTCACCTACCACGGTGCGAACAAGATCGTCCCCATGCGGCTCGATCCGGCGTTCTCGATCGCCAAGGGCGACCCCGATCCGCGGGGCCTGCCGGTGGTGGCCGCCGACAAGGAAACGGCGGGCATCGTCGTCGACCTGTGGGTGAATCGCTCGGAGCCGCAGGTGAGCTACTACGAAGTGCAGTTGGTGGGCAGCGAACGCCGCGTCCTGCTGCCCGCCGGGTATGTGCAGTGGCCGAACTTCGGACTCTGGGGCAATGACAAGCTCCTGGTGAAGTCCATCACGGCGGCGCAGTTCGCGAACGTGCCGGTGACCAGGCGCGACGACCAGATCACGCTCCTCGAGGAGGATCGGATCTGCGCCTACTACGCGGGTGGTCACCTGTACGCCATGCCGGGTCGGGGCGAGCCGATCATATGAGTGACGTGGTCGACGGTACGCCGCAGTTCATTCGCGGCGTACCGCACCCGCTGCCGGCTGGTGAGCGGTTGCTGTGGGAGGGGGCTCCGTCCATGCGGGCCGTGGCGACCCACGTGTTTCACTGGCGACTCTTCGTGGCCTACTTCGCAGCCATGCTCGCGATCTGGGCCGTGTCGACCGAGCACGCGCCCGGAAGCGAGACCTACGTGGCAAGCGCGGTCGTGCGTGTGTCGCTCGCCGTCTTCACGATGCTCATCGTGCTGGGCCTCTCGCGGGTCGTATCGGTCACGACCTGGTACGCCATCACGACGCAGCGGGTGGTGCTGCGCATCGGCATGGTGTTCCCCATGTCGATCAACATTCCGTTCCGGCTCATCGAGTCGGCGGGCCTCCGGACGTTCCGGGACGGTTCGGGGCAGGTGCTGCTCTCCCTCAGCAAGGGCAACCGCATCGCGTACATCGCGCTCTGGCCGCACTGCCGTGTCTTCCGGTTCACCCAGCCGGAGCCGGTGCTTCGCGGGCTCGACGAGCCGCGCCGGGTGGCGGAGATCCTCTCCAAGGCCGTGGCCGACGCCGCGGACGCTGACACGCGCATCGAGCGGCTGAGCGGCGCGCGTGGCGGGGCCATGGCCATGCCCGCGCACGCCGGAGCCTGACCATGACGCAGCCCCCACAACCCGGCATCATCTTCGAGCCGGAACCGGGCGAACGGCCTGGCGCCCCGCCGCTCACGGTCCCCAAGCCGGCGCTCATCATGGCCGGCTTGCTCGTGCTGACGGTGTTCATCCTCGCCGCATCAGCGCGCTTCCTCGGTTTTGGTGCGTTCCGTGAGGTCCCCACCACCATTCTCGTCGAGCGCGCCCTGCGCTTCGAGGATGCGCCCAATCAGGGGATCACCGTCATCGATGCCACCACGAACACGGTGGCGGTCGTGCTGGCTCCCGGCAGCAATGGCTTTCTGCGCGGCGCCTTGCGCGCGCTCACCCGCAGTCGCATGGCCGCCGGTATCGGTCATGCCGAGCCCTTCCGGCTCGTTCGCTACACGGATGGCCGGCTCGTGCTGCACGACGATGCGACCAGGCAACAGGTGACCATCACCAGCTTCGGGCCGACGCAGATCGAGAGTTTCGACAACCTGCTGAAGACCAAACCTGGCCCCGGGCCCACGGTGGCGCCACCGTTCGTGCCAATTCAGTAGGTACGCGTTCGCTGTCGGATCTCTGACCGCGGGGCGCGGTCAATGGAACGCCGTCATCGCAACGACGGCACCGCCACCGGCGTCGTGGGGGACGACGTGATCGATGAGGCGACCCCGTTCACCGATCACGTTGTGCTACAGGACGCCGTCGTCGGTTTCGCCGGTCTCGATGCCGCAGTTCGCCGTTACCGGTCCCGCGTGCCGTTCGCCTTGACGGTCACATTGCATGTGACCTCACCGCTCCGCAGTCGGCGGTAGAACACGATGTTCACGGTCAGGGCAAGGCCACCATCGGCGGTGAAGCGGCCATTCAGACGTGTCGTGAGCGCCGTCATGGTTCGGGCCTGGTCCGGCACGATGCGAAACGTGCTGGCGAAATAGCCATCGGGATCGACGTTGCTGGGAAAGACATCGCCGCCACGGAACGCCACGCTCAGGGTGTCGTCGCCAGCACGGTGGCGCACGTCGGCGATGTCCTCTGCATTCGGCGCCCGGGTCCACACCTGGGTGCATTCCGGTGAGCCAACCGCCGTCGCCGCCGCGTAACGGATGCGATAGCTGCCGTTCACCCCCTTGGCACGGACGCCGCGCTCGGCCGTGCCTGGCCGCCCGCCCGCCCCCCCAGACGCATTCCGGACGGCTGGCTCGGCACGGAAGCGCACGATAGTGCCGAACTCGGTGATGACTTCGTCGATGTCGTCCTTTCGGTATTCCACACGGAGCCCCGACTTCATGTCGCGGAAGATCACCGTGCCGGCGCGCACGACTTCTACCCGCCCACGGAGGATGGTGCCGTCGGCGAGATGGAGTTCATCAAAGGTGATCGGGGTGGCTGAGGTGGTCGTCGCGATGCGGCGCGACTCACCGGCTGCTCGGCGCGCTGGCTGCACAAACAACATGCGCGCGGAGTCGGCACCGGCGGAGAGCAGGCCTCGCGTGATCGAGGGTACGCCGGGGCGCTCCGGGGCGACAATCGCGATACCGCCGGTGAGCGCTGGCGACACCAACCCGCGGGACCCGTCGGTGCCAACCCCTCCCGGCGGCTCGGCAACCGTCACGCGGCCGCTCGGCGTACTGCCGTTCGGTGTGCTGCCGTTCGGTGTGTTGCCGTTCGGCGTGTTGCCGTTCGGTGTGTTGCCGTTCGGCCGCTCGGCCGCGGCCGCCGTGACGGCCTCGCCCGGTACGTTTGCCGCGGAGACCAGAGGTGAAACGGTGCCGGACGGAGTGGACGAACCGTCCGGCCGCGCGCGGTCAGCCGGCGCTGATGGCGTCACCGCCGTGGTGGCCGCGCGCACCTCCGTCGCCGATGGCCCTTGCCCGTTGGCGACCACGACCCGAACGACGACGGCCAGCCCCATGGCCACCAACGTGCCGAACATGGCGCGCGGGATCCATGGTGCGACCGATGGGCCCGCCACCCGGCTGCGCGGGGAATAGGCCGGCGGGTAACGCGACGGGGCCGCCGTGGTCGACCGCGCGGTGTTGCGGGGCAGGAGGGGCCGGCCAGGGCTCGCCGCGGGTGACGTGGCGGTGCCGGCTACGCGAGCGGCTCCGGCCGCCGGTGCCGCTGTTGCCGCCAGCGCCCGCGCCGCCCGGGCCGCCTGCACACCTGATGCCGCGGCCTGAGCGTTGAGGCGGGCCGCCATGGCCGCCATCGATTCCCGCTTGGGGGGCGGCGCAATCCGGAGCTGCTGTTCGTCAATGCGCCGCAGCGCGTAGGCCCACGACTCCACCGCCCATCGCGCCATCTCCGGCTGCACGAACCGCTCCGCCGACCATTGCATGACGAACGGGGACACCAGGCCATCGAAGCGCGGCGTGTCGAGCCGCCCGGACGGCAATCGATCACCCCAACCGCGACGCAACGCCTCGAGCAGCAACTCGGCGAGGGGACGGGCATCGCTGCCCGTCCGGTCGAGCAGCCGGTTGCGGAGTACGAACAATGACGGGCGCTCCCAGCCGACCGGGGTCTCGTCGATCAGCTCGCGCAAGGCGTCGCGCATGCGGATGCGCGGGTCGAGAAAGGACGTCACGGGCGACGTCTCAGCCGGGAAGGCGACGGCCCGTGAGCTCGGCAGTCACCACGCACTGCTGGGTGCGCCCCCAGCGAAGGATGGCCTCGGTGTACGTCTCGCTCACGGCGCTGAATCCATTGGGACCGAATCGGCCACGCATGCGGAACTGCCAGTTGACGTTGTTGGTGGTCCCGGATCGCGGATGTGCGGTAAACCAGCCGTCGGGATCCAGCGTTCCCGTCACCGCACGGGTCGTCAGCTCGAAGGTGCGGACGCCTGGCTGATGCTTCACGAGTTCCAGCGTCTCCCGGCCGGCGCCCAACGCGCGCGCCACGGCCGCGCAGGTCTCGGTTCCGCTGACGTCCCGCACGTGTGGCGTGACGACGTAGCGCCCCCCGACGCCGGTGTCGACGAAGGAGCCCGTGATTGCCCCGGCCACTCGCGTCGGGGCTGGCGTTGAATCGTCGCGTACCGACATCACGGGTGCCACGCTGTCGCTGACCCCCGCCACCAGGGAATCGCCCCGGCGCGTCCGATCCTCACGCTCGGCAGGTCGTGCCGACTCCCCGGCGCGTTCGCGAAACGTGTGGAACAGGCCGGTCGCGATCGCCCCCAACAGTATGGCCAAGACGACTGCGGCGCGACGCTCGGCCGGCTGGTACCGCGGGCCGGTCGATGTCGTGCCACTCACCACCAGCCGGCCGCTCGCCGCCAGCGCTGTCGCCCTGACGCCAACGCGGGGCGACACCGGGCCCCCCGCCCAGGACGGGACGTTGCCGAGGGCGGCCGGCGCGATACTCGCCGGGCTGACCACGACCGGCCGCGTCGGTGGGCGCCGCGCGGCACCGCCGGAGACAGTGACAGCCGGCGTCGACAGGCCACCCGGTGCCGGTACCCTGCCGGGCGGCACCGCGACTGGTGATTCCGGCGGTGGCGCCACGCCGTGGACGCGCCCCCAGACATCCACGGCCCAGCGCGCCACATCCGGTTGCAGGTAGCGCGTGGCCACGAGGCGATGCACCAGCGGGGCCCGCATGGTCGCCCAGACGGCAATGGACTGCGGCGCGGTGCCAAACGCCAGGAGTGTCGGGCGAAGCTGCCGCCCGATGTCGAGCAGCAGCTCCACGAGGGGGCGGTAGTCGCTACCGCACTCGTCCAGTACGAGACTCCGTTCTGCCGCCGAGAGCCCCGCCGCCTGATCCTGCACTGTTGGCCACACGGCCAGCAGCGCCGCGCTCACACGCGCGAACGCGTCGTTCGGAGGGTCGTGCCGAGGAACGGAAGCCATGGCCGAACGATACCGCGCTGATGGGTGGCGGCTACAGGGTTCCGATCCGCAGCACACGGGCCGGCAACGCTTCGCCGATCCGCAGCGTGAGGCCGCTCACGCACTCCACCGAGGCGTTGCGTCCGATGCGCGGGCCGTCGATCACGTCCCAGGGGGTGTCGCTGGTGTTCACGAGCCACCACTTGCCGCCGTGCTGCGCCACATAGCCACGCGGAGTCCGATCGGCCTTCTCGTTCGGCAGCGAGCCGATGCGCAGGTGCCAGTCGTGCAGGGCGAGGTGATGGAACAGGACCAACAGATCCTGCTCGTCGACCACGCCCTCCGGCGTCTCGCGGAGCACATGGGCCACCAGCACCGGCCCGGAGAGGCGCTCATCGCCCGCCAGCGACGCCAGGGGGAGGCCAGGGCCCACCACGGTCCACTTGCCCGAAGGGAGGGGATGGACGCGCTGCATCGTTCGGTAGAGGGCCACCTCCCATTCAGCGGCGTCCGCGCGCCGGTTTGGCGTGTGCAATCCGTCCACGAACGTGCGGGTGAAACACTGGGCCAGCGCCGGCCCGAGCCGCGTGAAGGGCACGCTGATCGGCGTGTGCGGCGGATTGCGTTGGTCGGTGGGATGCTCGATGAACAGGGCGCGCGCCCCCATCGACAGTTGTTCGTCTTCCTCGGCGGAGCGCGTACTGTTCACGCGCTTGCCCTGCAGCGGGTGCCGCTGGAGCAGCAGCTCGTAGAGCAGCACGGCCAACGCATGCTTGTCGGTGGCGATGCTGGGCTGGGCCTTGTTGGCGAGCACCTCCGGCGCGATGTACCCCGGCGTACCCAGCACAGACGGCGGCGCCACGCCTGGCACGACGAGCGAGTCGATGTCGATGATGCAGGCATCCCCGCCCTTGGGATCGACGAGTACGTTCTTGTTGGACAGGTCGGCATGCGCGAGTCCCGCCATGTGCAGCCGGCGCACTGCCCGCGCGAGGCGCACGGCCACCTGAAGGCGCGTGAGCAGCGACCCAGTCTCGGCCTGAGGCACGAACCTGGACGCCTTGCCACCGGTGAACCACCGCACCTCCTTCTCCTGCTTCGAGCCGAACCGGTCGCTGAAGTAGAAGTTGCCGCGGTAGGTTGGCGTGACCACGGCGAGGGGGGGCCACACCAGCTGCTGCCGCTGCGCAAACGCCAGCGGGATGGCGTTCACCCCATCGACGACGCCCACCGGCCAGCAGAAATACGGCGACCAGTAGGTGCCGTTGGCGGCGAGCGTGGGGTTGTAGTTGGTGAGGATGCGGGTGAGTCGGTCCACGCGTTCCCGCCGATCACTCAGCGCGCCGTAATAGAACCCGACGGCGTACTGCCGATCTCGGGTGAGGAACACCCGCTTCTCGGCACCAGTGCCCACCGGCTCGTCGTCGATCTGCAGGACGCGCCCGTCGGTGAGGCGGACATGCACCACACCCATGGTCAGCGACCGATCGTGGTGGCGAGGCCGGTCACCATGACGTGCCGTCCCGCCGGATGACGCACAGCGTCCGGTCGTCGTTCTCCCCGCGCTTCTCGAACGCCAGCCATTCACTGAGCGCGCGCACGGGATCCGGCGCATCGAACACCGGCGCCTGCCGCACCGGCACAAGGCCCGCTGGCAACGGCGTCTCGGCGGTGGTGCCATGCAGGAGCTGCGCGTACAGCGAGCCCACGTGTCGCGTGAACGGATAGTACGGATCGTCCACACCGTCGGTGGCGAGCACGACCCCCACGCAGTCGTCGGCGTCGCGTACGGCCAGCGATTGCCGCAAGTGCTCCACGGCGCCGTCATCGGGGAGAAAGTGCGTAACCTCGCCGGAGTAGTCGCCGGTGGCCGCGGCGTGCGGATGAATGACGACGCGCCCGGTGTGCAGGAGCGCCATGGCCCCATCGCCCACCTGCATGACGGCCAGCGAGCCCTGGTGCAGCGCCACGGACAGCAACGTCGTGCGCAAGTCGCGCAGGGCCAGCCCGGAGCGGGAGGCAAAGTCGCGCAGGGCCCGGTTGGTGGCGTCTGCGGCGCGCTGCATGGCCGTGGCCAGCGTGTCGCCGGCGCGGCCACCCGTCGCCAGCTCTGCACGCACGGCGTGGGTGAACACGTGGGTGGCCATCGCCGCGCCGAGGCGGCTCCACGCGGCGGACCCGGCGCCGTCGGCAACGGCGGCGCACCATCCGCTCGGCATGCCCGAAATGGCGCCGGCGTCCTCCCGGTGATCACCACGATGCGCGTGCAGGCGTCCACGGCGCGACGCCATCACGAGCGTCCAGCCGTGCGCGGCGAGGCGATCGCCGACGGCCTCACCCGCCTCGGTGGTGGCGACCGCCGTGGCCAGTCCGGGGGCGACGGCCTCGAGGTGACCGATCCACTCGGCAGGACACCACGGCACGGCGGGGGCGAGAGACGTCCAGACGGCGCGCGGTGGGGCTTCCAACGGCGCCAGCGGGGCCACGGCCTCCGGGGTGGTGGACGCCGACACCGCCTCGGTGGCCGGGCGCCCCGCGTCCCCCGTTGGCGCGTCCGCGGCGCCGGGGGCGGTGGGGAGTTCGGAGTGCACGCGAGGCGTTACGGAACGATCGTGATGCCCGGCGGCGGCGGGGGAAGCGTGATCCCCTGACCGTCAGCGAGGGCGCCGACCTTGGCACTTGTCTGCTTGACCGAGGCCGAGACGAAGCGGAAGAACGCCTTGAAGGCGTCCGGCGACATGTCCTGCATCTGGATCACGATTTCCGTGACCTGCTTGAGCACCTCGACATCCGCCTGGTCACCGCAGGCCACGGCGATGATGTTGGCCGGGCGCCGCTCGCGCAGCTGCTGCGCGTACACCGGCCACTCGACATCCGTCGGCGCGCCATCGGAGAGAATGAACACCAGGGGGCGCCAGTCGCCTTTCTGCTCGGCCGTGGTGCGCACGATCTCGCGATCGAACGATTCCAGCAGCAGGCGCAGGCCGTCGCCGAAGTTGGTCGAGCCGCTGGCGACGAGCTCGGGCGGGTTGAACATCGCCACCTCGGTAAGCGGCACAAGCTGCTGCGCGCTGTTCGAGAAGGTGAGGACCGAGAGGTAGGCGCTCTCGATGGCCTGCGGATCGCCCAGCAGGTCGCGGTGCAGCTGGCGGATGCCCGACTTCACCGATTCGATGGGAGTGCCCTGCATCGAACCGGACACGTCGGCAAGGATGTAGACGGGAAGGCGTCGGGTAGACACAAGAGGACTCGGTGGAGGGGAAGACGGAACGGGCGCCGTCATGGCGGCATCGCCACTCGATCAATGCCAAGCTAACGAATCGGGTTTCGACCGGAAAAGCGAAAAGCCCCGCGACGCCGGGGCGCCGCGGGGCACTCGAGAACGTGTCCGGCCTAGTTCGTGCCGCCCGCGGCCCCAACCGCACTGTTGGGGGGCACCGGGCGGGCACTACTGCGCTTCGGTGCCACTGGTGCAGGGGCCGGAGTGGCCGGAGTGGCCGGAGCCGGCATGGCAGCCGCACTATCCGCCGCCCCTCCCCGAGGCGCACCCAGCCCCGGGAACGGGACACCGTTCCAGTCGGCTCGTCCCCAGAGGGCCGGGAAGTCCTTGGCCATCTGGGCCCCATACAGCGGCTTGTAGGCACCGTTGTGGCAGGTCACACACTGCGCCTTGGGCGCGTCTCCCATCGCCCCGAGCCGTACCGCCGGATACACCGGCTGCAACGGCGCGAGGTAGTTCCGGTTGACGTCCCGCAGCATCAGGATGCCGTGATAGGCCGTGACGCGGGCCGGCGGGGCTTCCTGCCAGCTGGCGAACTGCCGCGTGTTGTGGCAGTAGGTGCAGTTCACGCCCAGCGACCGCGACTGCGAGATCATGAGGGCGTGGGTCCACTCCGCGGCCTTGACCGAACTGCGGTTGTCGTTCGTCGGGGTCACGCCCTGAGTGATGACACGGGCGCCGTCACGGTCGAGGTAGTGCCGCAGGTAGTCGGTCTGGCTCGAGTAGAACCAGAGCCCGTTCGGCAACGGCTTGCCCATGTGGCACGTGTAGCAGGTCACGCCGGTGTTCTTCACGTGCTGCGCGTAGTTCCCGTTGATGTTGCGGGTCATCTGCAGCATGCGTCGAGCGACGATCTTCGCATACAACGGCTTGCCGTTGGGAAGCGTGTCCGCGGCCAGATTCGCAATGTTGTGGCAGTAGGCGCAGTTGCCCGTGCCCGCCACCCAGGTACTCATGGCGATCATGGTGCGGTTGAACTCCGCCACGCTGATGTCGTTGAGTACCTGCACGTTCTGCCACGGCAGCGGTCCCGGGGGCGACTCCCCCGCCGGCGGCGGCGGGGCCGGGATCTTGACCTGGGCGAACTTGGCCTTGAGGTCGCCATGATCGTAGTTCTGCTCGAGTGCGGTACCGCGATAGCCCACCTGCACACTGTCGGTCGCCGCATCGCCGCAGGCACCCAGCAGCAGCAGGGCGATCGGGGCACCGATCAGGGCACGGAAACGACGTCGGCTGCTCATTGCTTGCCTCCCGCAGGGGCCACGGTCGAGTCCTTGGCCGCGGTGGAGTCCGCCTTCACCGAGTCCGCAGGCACCAGCATGGCCGCGGTATCAGGGATGGTTGCCGACTGCGGCACCACAAAAGTCGGGAACGTGTCCGGCGCCGTGCCCTGGTAGCGGCCGCGCAGCAGTTCCTGCTGCTCCGGCGTCAGCACGTTCTGGGCCGGGTACGGGGCCACGAGGCCGTGCTTCACGCCCCAGAGGTACCAGTTGTCGACCACGGTGCCCGTCAGCAGGATGCCGATCCCCCCGGTGAAGGTGGTCAACACCGCGAACCACCACGCCCAGCGATGGATGGACTCCATCGTGGCGTTGAACCCCATGCACCAGCGCCAGAAGAGCATCGAGCGTTCGGCCGCGGTACCGCGGTCGGTGATCTGCTCGATTTCGTTCTGCCCTCCCATGCGGGCGACGGCCAGGATGGTGGCCCCGTGCATCGCGAAGAGCACGGCCGATCCGTACAGGAACGCGATCGAGAGGGCATGGAACGGGTTGTAGTACAGATTGCCGTAGCGGATCGAGAACGCCGACGTCCAGTCGAGGTGCGGGAAGATGCCGAACGGCACCATCTCGCTCCAGCTGCCGACGAGCAGCGGCTGGAAGAAGAACGTCGAGTACAGGAAGATCGCGCTGGCGAAGGCCCAGGGCAGGTGCGTCCCCATCTGCAGGGCGCGAGCCCGGCGGTAGATGCGGATCCACCAGAGGATGATGCTGACGGTGAGGAAGAACCCGGCCATCAGGTACCACCCGCCCTGGTTGAGCGGCGGAATGCGCAGGCCGTACTGCGGTGGCGGTGGCTCGAGGGCAAGCCACGGGAGCTGGCGGATGAACTCCACCGGATCCCATCCCACCGACGCCCACATGTTGAGCCCGATGATCTCGAAGGCCATGAAGCCGAAGATCAACGACAGGACGCCGGCCCAGCCGAGGTAGATCGGTCCGATCTGTGCGTCGCCGAACTTGCCGGCGAGGTACGAGAAGGTGCCCTTGCCATACCGGGTGCCGGTCGACTCGTCGATCGGCAGGCCCGGTTCGGGTACGGTGCGGACCTGTACGCGCGTGAAGAGGTTCTGGTATTCGAGCATGTGAGCCCTGTGACCTCAGCGCCAGATCGGAAGGTTGAGCCACCAGCTCCACCACTCGGGCCAGCCCTTGCTCCAGAAGGGGCCGGAAATCACGATGCAGATGGCACTCCACACCGCCGCGCCGACCGCGAGGAACAGGCCGAGCCGGTGAATGCCGATTGCGCCGATCGAGTAGCCAAGCAGGTCGCGGAAGAAGACGTTCTCCTGCTCACTCGTCCCGGTCGGCGTCCCCTTCGGCGGGTTGGTCACCGAGAGGATGAGCGAACCGTGCATCGCCAGAGCGAGGCAGTTCGTGAAGAAGAACGTCACGGCGATCATGTGCGCCGGATTGTAGTGGAAGTGGAGGTACTGGTACCCCACGTTCGACACCCAGTCCAGGTGCGAGAAGATGCCGTACGGAAAGCCGTGGCCCCACGCGCCGAGCAGCAGCGGGCGGATGACGACCAGTGTGACGTAGGCGAGAATCGCGCCGCCATACGCCCAGGGCACGTGCATCCCCATGCCGAGTTTGCGCGCAATCTCGGCTTGGCGCAGCGCCCACGAACCGAAGGCTCCGACGGCGCACAAGGTGATGATCTGCCACAGCCCGCCTTCGCGGAGTGGCGCGAGGCCCAGACCGTACTTGAGGTCGGGTGGCGCAATGTTGATCTGCCAGAGGTTCCACGTCGGTCCCATCGCCGCCCCCCACACGCAGAGCAGCGTGCCGAGCGTGACGAAGAAAATCGTCGTGACACCAAAGAAGCCCACGTAGAACGGACCGAACCAGAAATCGAAGAGATCTCCGCCGATCAGCGTACCACCGCGGACACGGTACTTCTTTTCGAAGCTCAGCATCGCCATGGGCGATATCTCCGGACGCGCAGAGAAAAGGCAGCGGGGGGGGGAACGGCTGCAACTCACCAGAAGACGGCCAACGACTGCCAACGCACTACCACCAACCAGCCGGACGTTTGGCGTCGGCCGGGGCTGGCGTCGCACCGACACGTGCGAAACGCCAGCCCGGCAACGACGCTCGACGTGTTACCGGCCGGGCGGGAGCGGCGACATTTCTGCCGCCGCCGCCGGAGCCGACGCCCCGACGGGGGCCTGATCAGCACCGAGCGTACCGTTCTCGATCCACGAGTAACGCTGCGAACTGAGCAGGATGAAGTGAATGACCAGCGCAAGCACGGCGAGGAAGCCCACCAGGGCCACCATGACGCGCCGCGGGTCAAACATCAGCCAAATGCGGTGCATATGTGCTCCTCAGCGGGTGGCGGCAGCAGGCGTCGCGTACTTGGCCTTGAGAGTGCCCGGCCAGTTGAACTGACCGAATGCCCAGATGTGCAGCACGAGAACGCACCCAACCAGGAACGTGCCAAGCGCGCTCATGATCAGGTGGGGGTCCGTGCCCATCCAAATCCTATGCATGATGTCTCCCGATAGAACTCAGAGGGTTAGAACCACGGACGCCACGACCACGCAAGAAAATGCGCGACCGCGGCGACGACGATGTAGCCCATGGTGCCGGTCACCATGTAGCCGTGGAAGCGGCGCGCCTCTTCCTCGGTCATTCCGCCCTTTTCCGACATCTCTGCCTCCGGGGAACTGATTGGACTACCGCGCTCGTCCCGCGCGGCTGGGATGCCGCCCAAGTAACGGGCGGCGATGCTTCTCGGACTCGGGTGTAAACTGGACCTTACGGTTCGATGCGTCAAGAAGAATTTACGGTACATCCACACGTTTTCGCCCTCCCGGCGCGTCTCGGCCCAAAAATCTCATGCTTTCCCATCCTGTTTCGCTCCGCACGCCGCCGCCGGACTGGCCGGATGCCCACGCCTCCGCGTTCCACGAAGTCGGAGGTATCCGGTGGCATGTGCAGCGTCAGGGGGACGGTCCAACCCTGCTGCTGGTGCATGGCGCGGGAGGAAGCACCCATTCCTGGGCCGGGTGCACCGCTGCTCTGGCGCCTCACTTCCACATCGTGAGCCTCGATCTGCCGGGACACGGCTACACGCACGTGCCCGCCGACGTGGAGCGCCGCCGCAACCCGTATGCGCTCTCGGGCATGGCGCGCGCGGTGGGGGAGGTGCTGACCGCACTCGGAGAGCGGCCGGTGGTTGCGGCGGGCCACTCGGCCGGCTTGTCCGTGCTGCTGCGCATGACGGTTGACGGACTCATGACGCCGCAGCGCCTCGTCGGCTTCTGTCCGGCCCTCATCGCCCCGCCGGCCTGGTACGTCGCCTTCGTGGCGCCGCTGCTTGGGTTCCTCGTCGAGTCCGGCCCCGTTGCCGACGGGGCGGCCCGCCTCGCGTCCGGCACCCGCCTTGTCGAACAGATGCTGGCCAGCACCGGCAGTCGCCTCACCGAGGCGCAACGCGCGCGCTACCGCGCCTTGTGCGCCACCCCCGAACACGTCCACGCCGCCCTCACCATGATGTCGCGATGGGACCTGCCCGCGCTGCGGCGCGACCTCGGCTCCCTCCGGGCGTCAGTGCACCTCGTAGCCGCCCGCGGCGACCGCTGGATCCCCGTCGGGCCGCTGGAGCGGGCCGCCCGTGGGATGCCCGGGATGACGTGGCAGGTGGAAGACGGCGGGCACCTGCTGCCGGAGGAACGGCCGGAGGTCGTCACGCAGACCCTCGTGGATATCGAACGGCAGTTGCAGGAACGGCGGTAGCGACAGCCGCGGCCCCACAACGGCGTCATGAAAAACGGCGTGATCGGTGAGGACGTCCTTGTCCGCAGTCCAGATCACGCCGTTCGACGTGATGTCGTCCCGGTGCCGCCGTCAGCGCTGTCGCTGTTCCGACGGCCTCAAGAGCGCTGCACGTGTCACGATGTCGCGCCTGCCAGCGTCCGCCGGCTCGCCAGCACGTGGTCGCGCGTCACGACTGTGTCGCCCAACTCCCGGGCATCCTTCTCGGCCGCATCGCGCAGGCGCTTGGCCGCCGAGATGCGGATGAGGATCGGGAAGCCCTCGCACAACTCGTCGAACGTCGCCTTGGCGTCGTCGTCCCATGGCAGTTCCTGGTGCAGCCGCGCCGGCGTGGCATCGATCTTGTCCATCTCCGTCCCCAGCGGGAGGATGTGGAACAGCGCATCGAACAGCTGGTTGCACACCTCCTGCACGATGTACGTGGCGCCGCTGTAGCCCATGTACGGCGTGCCCGTATGCCGACGGATCAGCGCTCCCGGGAACGACGCCGGGATGTACATGGACCGCGCGCCCAGTTCCGCGAGGTACATGCGCTCGTTGTAGCTGCCGAACATGATGAGCGGCGGCTTGCTCTTGATCGCGTCCTTCACGGCCTGATTGTCGGGCTTCACACCGGGCCGGCGCGCAAAGCTGAACGAGCAGGGCATTCCCATCTCGGTTTCGAGGAAGTGCCGCACCCCACGGGCGTAGGTCTCGTTCGCCACGATGGCAAAGTTGGCCGTGCCGAAGAAGTCCTGGGTCACCGACCGCCACAGGTCCCACAGCGGCTTGATCGTGGTGTGCTTCTCCTTCTCGATGAACGGTTCGGGGTCGAGGTCCAGCAACTCGCCGAGCGTGCGAAGGAAGCGGGTGGTGCTGTGCAGGCCGATGGGGGCCTGCAGGTACGGCACCTCGAGGTCCTCGCAGAGCATGCGGCCGAACTCGCGATACATGCAGATGTTCACGTCGGCATCGACCAGCCGCGGAATGTCCTGCATGTGACTGCCGAGCGGGAACACCATGTTGACCTCGGCGCCGATTCCCTCGATCAGGCGCCGGATCTCATGCAGGTCGCTGGCGGTGTTGAAGTACCCGTAGATCGGGCCGATGATGTTGACCCGCGGCTTGTCACCCGGCTGGCGCTCCCGTTTCTTCGGGCGCACGCCCTTCTTGAGGCCATATTCGGTCCACAGCCAGTACATGGCCCGGTTGGCCGCCTGCCACTGGTCTTCGTCGATCGTACGGGGCAGGAAACGCTGAATGTTCGTGCCTTCGGGCGTGACGCCGCCGCCGATCATCTCGGCGATCGAGCCGGTCACCACCACGCTGGGCAGCTCCGGGTCGAGCGTCGCGTGCGCGCGCTTCATGGCGCCTTCGGTGCCGTGCTGGCCGAGTTCCTCCTCGGCGAGCCCGGTCACGACGATCGGCAGCTCGTGAGGCGGCAGCGCGTCGGTATAGTGCAGCACCGAGGTGACCGGCAGGTTCTCGCAGCCCACCGGGCCATCGATGACGACCTGCATGCCTTTGATGGCCGTGAACACGTACACGGCGCCCCAGTAGCCGCCGGCGCGATCGAGGTCGAGAATGAGCGACATCAGACCATTTCCTCGGCCTTGCGCTGCCGGTGGAGCTTCGCGAGGTGCCGCTTGTAGTGCTCGCGGAACTCGGGGCGGTCCTCCGGGACCGCTTCCCACACGCCCGCCTTGTAGCCGCGGCCCACGTCGCCGAAGAACGCCTGCATCTCGTCGAAGCGCGCCTTGTTGGCGATGGCGGCATTGACGACCGTGGCCAGCGAGCCGGCGCCGGCGGGACCCATGAGCGGACGGGCGGAGATGAGGTTCGTGAAGTACAGCGCCGGTATCGTCAGCTCCTTGGCCTTCTGCACCACGGGGGTGGTACCGATGGCGAGGTCCGGCCGGAACTCCTCCATGGCGGCACAGTCCTGCTCGAGCGACGCGCGATACTGGATGTGCACGCCCTTGGCCTCGAGCCACTCGCGATCCGCCTCGGAGTACGGCGTGCGCGGACAAGCGGTTCCCACGTAGCGCACATCGGCGCCCGACTCGACCAGCAGGCGCGCCACGAGCAGCTCCGAGCCTTCGTAGCCGGAGAGCGTGATGCGCCCCGTCACCGGCATGGCCGACAGGGCGCCCTTGATGGCAGGGAGGACGCGGTTCTTGGCCGTGTCGATCTGCGCACGGGCCACGCCAGCCGCCTGGCCGACGGACTCGAGCCAGGCTTCCGTCCCGTCGTACCCCACGGGCGCCGAGCCCACGATGGGGCGCCCGGCGGCCGCGAACTCGCGGTAGCTCGCGACGTAGAACGGATGGATGGCGGCGGCGACGGCACCGTCGAGGGCGGCGTACAGCTCACGCCACTCGCGCGTCGGGACGACCGGCCCCGCCGCGAGGCCCATGGGGTCGAGCATCATGCCGATGCCGACGGGATCGGCGGGGAACATCTCGCCGATCAGCGTGACCGTGGGCCGGGCGGCGCGCCCGCCCCGCGGTGCCTGTACCGGCCCCTGTTCGGCCTCCAGGCGCGCGTACCTGAGCATGGCGCCAGCCAGCACATCTTTCGCTTCCGCGTGTGTGGGGACCCCGAAGCCCGGCACGTCGATGCCGATGATCCGCACGCCGTTGATCTCCTTGGGGAGAATCTGCAGCGGGACGCCCGACGCCGTGGGGACGCACAGATTGGTGATGACAATCGCGTCGTACTGCGCGGGATCGGCCATCTTGAACACGGCGTCGCGAATGTCCTCGAAGAGCTGCCCGGTGACGAGCGTCTCCGAGTTGAAGGGCACGTAGCCCACCGTGCGACGCGCCCCGTAGAAGTGGCTCGTGAACGTGAGCCCGTACACGCAGCACGCCGAGCCGCTGAGGATGGTGGCTGTCCGGCGCATGCGCAGCCCCACCCGCAGTGACCCGAAGGCCGGGCACATGCTCTGCGGTTGGTCGTGCGGCCCCTTGGGATAGTCGGCCGCATAGCGATCGAGCACCTCGCTCTTGCCGGCCGCGCGGGCCGCCTCGCGCATCTGCGCCGTGCCCGAGTGGCAGCCGAGACCGTCCTCCTGCGTGGCCGCCAGGTTCACCGGTGTGCCGTCGATGACCGGCAGGGCCTTGCCGGTGGGCGTTCCCGGGGCGCAGCCCATGCCGCCCGGTGCGTCGGCGTCGTTGAGCATGGGTACGGTGCCCACGTCGTCGTACACCACTTCCTTCTCGGTCGACATCGGGGGGCCTCAGACGGTGTCGTAGACGATTTCGAGCGACGGCTTCACGACCGCTTCCTTGCCCACCATGTCGAACATGGTGGCCGGCTCCATCACGAAGTCGCGCCCGGTGGATTCGGCGCTGAAGAGGCTGAGCAGCTGGTCCTGCGTCTGCGGCTTGGGACGCACCGGCGGCGCATCGGCCACGTTCTGCGCCAGCTCGGCGAACAGCGGGCCCCATTCGCCCTCGGGCTTGCCGATGATCTCGTAGCTGGCGCTCTTGCGACGGATGTCGTCGTGGGCAGGGATGGCCGCGAGCACCGGAATGCCGGCGTTCCGCGCGAAGGCCTGCGCCTGGCCGGTGGCGTCGTCCTTGTTGATGACCATGCCGGCGACGCCCACGTTGCCGCCAAGCTTGCGGAAGTACTCCACGGCGCTGCACACGTTGTTGGCCACGTAGAGGGACTGCAGGTCGTTGGAGCCAACGACGATGACCTTCTGGCACATGTCGCGCGCGATGGGCAATCCGAAGCCGCCGCACACCACGTCGCCCAGGAAGTCGAGCAGGACATAGTCGAAGCCCCACTCGTGGAACCCGAGCTTCTCGAGCGTCTCGAAGCCATGGATGATACCGCGGCCGCCGCAGCCGCGCCCCACTTCAGGGCCGCCGAGTTCCATGGCATACACGCCGTCGCGCTTGAAGCAGACGTCGCTGATGCTGACCGCTTCGCCGGCCAGCTTCTTGCGGCTCGATGTCTCGATGATGGTGGGGCACGCCTTGCCACCGAAGAGCAGCGACGTCGTGTCCGACTTGGGGTCGCAGCCGATGAGGAGCACCTTCTTGCCCTGCTGCGCCATCATGTACGAGAGATTGGCAAGCGTGAAGCTCTTGCCGATGCCGCCCTTGCCGTAGATCGCGATGATCTGCGTCTCCTTGGTCACCGGACCGGTATGCACGGTATCCTGGGCCTCGGCGGCCTCGTCGCGCACGTTCTTGTGCAGCTGGTGCAGTCCGTTCTCGCTCATGCAGCAGATCTCCAGTCGAGGATCATCTTGACGCAGTGGGGATCACCGAACGCCGTGGCGTAGGCGTCGGCCGCACGCGCCGCCGGCTCGCGGTGCGTGATGAGGCCATCGAGGTCGAGTCGGCCGCTGTTGGCGAACCCGGCGATGGCCATGAGGTCCTGTTCCTTCCATTGCGCCGCGATGCGCAGCCGTGCTTCGCGCAGGAACGCGGGCGGGAAGGTGAACGATACCGGCTCGCTGTAGAAGCCACCGAGAATGATTTCGCCCCCCGGCACGAGCTTGTCCACCAGCGAATCGAGGATGCCATTGGCGCCGCTCACATCGCAGATCGTCCGGTAGCCGCGGGTCGTGTCGTCGTTCGGATGGATGACCGTGTAGCCGCGGGCGCCGTCCATGCGGATCGGGTTCGTCTCCCATACCGTCGGGGCCGGCGCGCCGTACAACATGCACAGCCGGGCAATGAGTCGCCCCAGCGCCCCGTGGCCGACGATCAGGGTGGGCAGCGTGTCGAGATGGTTGGCCGGATCCGCCTCGAGACAGTGGTGCGCGGTGGCCGCCAAGGCAAAGAGCGCACCCTGTTCGCCCAGCTGATCCGCGAGGGGGATGGTCTTGGCCCCGGGCACCACGACGCGCGAGGCCTGCCCCCCGAACAAGCCGCGGGCCTCGGTGAAGCCCTTGGAGCCAGGCACATACACCAGCTGGCCGACCCGACGGCCGGACTCGACACCGGCCTCGATGATCTCTCCGACCCCCTCGTAGCCGGGCACGAGGGGATACCCGAGGCCGGGAAAGGGAGGCATACGCCCCGTGAACAGCAGCTTCTCCGTGCCGGTGCTGATGCCAGACCAGCGCATCGCCACCACCACATCCTGCGGCGTGGGGGCGACGAGCGTGAGTTCGCGAACGGACAGCTGTGTGGGCGCTTCGAAAACGACGGCGAGAGTGTTCACGGCGTGTACAGTGAGGTTGACACCAGAAGCTGTCAACATCCAGAGCGTTCCTGTCGGGAATTCGCCCACGGCCTCCACCTCGGCGGCGCGCCGTGACGCATCGGCCACGGCCCTCGGCGGTCGACCGGTGGGCCGCGGTGGCGGCGCGCCTCCCGGTCTTCCTCGACGGCGGGGACCCGGCGCGCCTTCAGACCTCGGCGACGATCAGCCCGGTCTGGATAGGGAAGCGGGTCGGCAGTTCTCGGCTGCGGCGGAACCCGGCCGACTGCAGCAGCTGGTGCAGCTCCGACGCCCGGCGCGCTCGTCCCTTGCCCATGGCCATGAGGTAGAACGAGAAGTAGGCGTCGCCCACCGTCTCGGCCCCTTTGGCGCCGGCAAGCGCTTCGGCGATCAGCAGCACCCCGCCACGCGGCAGCGCCGCGCGCACCCGCTGCAGGAGACGGAGCACCGACGCGTCGTCATGATCCAGGAGGACACGGACGAGGGAGCAGACGTCGGCACCGCCGGGCAGTGAATCGGCGTGGAAGTTGCCGCCGTGGCACGTCACCCGGTCGCCGAGTCCTGCCTGTTCCAGACGGGTCCGGGCCCGCGCGGCCACGGCCGGCAGGTCGAACAGCTGGAGCTGCAGCCGGGGGTGCCGCGCGCCGACGAGCGACAGGAACGCGCCCTCGCCGCCGCCCACGTCGAGCAGGCTTTCGTGCTTCGACAGGTCGTAGGCATCGAGCACATCGTGCGCGACCGGGGGGAGTGTGGCGGCCATGATCTCCGAATAGGCCGCGACCCGGGTGTCGTCGATGGCCTGCGGGCGTGGCGCATCGGCGTAGGACCAGTAGCGGGACAGTTCGGTGCGGTAATCGGCGCCCTGGCGGAGCAGCGACACCGGATCGGAGAGATCGTGATAGGCCATCCGGTGGTGCCGGATGAGGGCCAGCACGCCCGTGTTGCGCACCAGCGGTGCACCGAGCGGCCCTACGGCAAAGCGGCCGTGGCGGCGCCTCACGAGCAAGCGCAGCGACACGGCGGCGTTGACGAGGCGCTCGGTGCTGGCACGCGACAGCCCGGTGTGGGTGGCGATTTCGTCCGCGGTTCTCGCCCCGTCGGCAAGGAACTCGAAGAGGTCGAGCTCGACGCAGGCCAGCAGGGTCTGCGTGTAGACGAATCCCGAGACGATGTCGAACAGCTTGCGCGACCGGTACATCGTGATCGGCCGCGTGAGCGGGAAGCGGGCGCTCCACCGCTGGAAGTCGTCGGTGGCGACCAAGGCGTTCCAACGATCGCGCATCCGCTCGAGCCATGTCGGCGCGGGCGTCACGGTCGCTGGGGCAGCGGGAACAGCGTCAATGGCGGCGGGCGTACGCAGGCGTTCAGCCGCCGGAACCGGTGGCGCGGGGAGCGCCTGTTCGGGGGGATTCACAGGCCGAGGATAGCGAATGGCGGGAATGGTGTCAAGAAAAGTGTACACCCGTTGATGTTGTGACTGTCAGGACATTGCGACAGCCGATTCCCGCTCCTAACGTCCACCCAGCGTCTCAGACCTTACCGGCAGCCCCCGGGGCTGCTGCGGGATTCTTTCGGAACCTCGATGCGACCTGTGTATCCGTTCAGTGCCATCGTCGGCCAGGAGGAGATGAAGCTGGCCCTCCTGCTGGTGGCCATCGACCCCACCATCGGCGGGGTCATGGTGTTCGGCGACCGTGGTACGGGCAAGAGCACCGCCGTACGCGCTCTCGCCGGGCTCCTCCCGCCCATGAAGGTGGTGCAGGGGTGCAAGTACGGCTGCGACCCCGCCGACAAGGGGGCCCGCTGCGACGACTGCCGTGACCGGCTGGCGGCCGGCCAACATCCCCGCGCCGTGCTTGCGCCCGTGCCGGTGGTCGACCTGCCGCTGGGCGCCACCGAAGACCGCGTCGTGGGCGCCCTCGACCTCGAGCGGGCGCTGACCACCGGCGAGAAGGCGTTCGAGCCCGGACTGCTGGCGCGCGCCCACCGCGGCTTTCTCTACGTCGACGAGGTGAACCTGCTCGAGGATCATCTGGTCGACCTGCTGCTCGATGCCGCGGCCACGGGAGAGAATGTCGTCGAGCGGGAGGGGGTCAGCGTGCGGCACCCGTCACGCTTCGTCCTGGTGGGCAGCGGCAACCCGGAGGAAGGCGAGCTGCGGCCGCAGCTGCTGGACCGGTTCGGGCTCGCCGTCGACGTGAAAACGCCTGCGGCGATCGGGTCGCGCATCGAGGTGATCAAGCGCCGCGATGCGTACGACCGGGACCCCGAGGCATTCCTGACGCACTGGCAGAAAGCGGACGCCAAGGTGCGCCGCTCCTTGGAGAAGGCTCGCACCCGGCTGGAAACGCTCACCGTGCCCGATGCCATCCTCGAGCGGGCGGCGGCGCTCTGCTCGGCGCTGGGCACCGACGGGCTACGCGGCGAACTCACCCTGCTGCGGACCACGCGCGCGCTGGCTGCGTATGAAGGCGCCGACGCGGTGACGCTCGATCACCTGCGCCGCATTGCGCCCATGGCGCTGCGGCACCGGCTGCGCCGCAATGTGCTTGACGACGCGGGGTCGACCACCCGCGTGGCGCGGGCGATCGAGGACCTGTGGACCGATGGCGCCGTCGCGCCCTGACCTGCCGTCGAGCGGTGGCGCGCTGACGGCGCTCCTGCTGGCGGTCGACCCGCGCGGCCTCGGTGGCGCCGTGCTCGATCACCCGCTGCACGAGCAGGCGCGGACGTTCGCGTCGCTGGTGCGGGCGTGGCTGCCGGCCGGCGCGCCGTTGCGACGGGTCCCGTCGAGCATCACCGCGGACCGGCTCTACGGCGGCGTCGACCTTGCGGCCACGCTGGCGGCAGGCAGGCTGGTGGCGGATCGCGGGGTGCTTGCCGGGGCCGACGGCGGCGTGATCGTGATCCCGATGGCCGAACGCCTCGCGGTCGCTGGACGGACGGCGGTGTGCGAAGTGCTCGATCATGGCGAGGTGCAGGTCGCGCGCGACGGCATCGGCGAGCGCCACGCCGCGCGGGTCTGTGCGCTGCTGCTCGACGAATCGGTGGACGACGAAGTTGTGCATCCGGCGCTCTCCGACCGCCTCGCGTTCCGAGTGCGCTTCGATGGCCGCACGAGCGAGGAGCTCGCGCGGCTGGCCGACGAATCGGAGGCGCATCCGTTTGGGACGCTGGTGCGCGAAGCCCGGCATCGGCTGCCGCAGGTGACTGTCGATGACGCCTGGTCGGTGGCGCTGTGCGAAACAGCGGAGGCGTTCGGTGTGGACTCCGTACGGGCGATGCTCTTTGCGCTGCGCGGCGCGCGGGCGCTGGCGGCGCTGGACGGACGGCTGGTGGTGACGGAGAGCGATGCCGAGCAGGCGGCGGCGCTGGTGTTTGCCCCGCGGGCGACCCGCCTGCCCCCGCCCCCCGAGGAGGCGTCCGACGACACGTCGCCCGAGCAGCATGAGCCGGGCGAGGAGCCGGAGCCCCCGCCGCCGCCGTTGGAGCAGCCCGACGAGCCGGAGAGGCCGGAGGAGCGACGTGACCGCGACGATGACAGCGCCCAGCCCACGCCCGACAGCGGGGACCTGCTGCGCGCCGCGGTGCAGGCGGCGTTGCCGCCAGGACTGCTCGCGCAGTTGCTGGCGCAGAACCGCGTGGCCGGCGTCATGCAGGGGCGCGTTGGTGAGGAAACGCCGAACCTGCTGCGTGGCCGTCCCCGCGGAGCGCGCAGTGGCCTGCCGCGGGGGGGAGCGCGCCTGCACCTGCTGGAGACGCTGCGGGCCGCGGCCCCGTGGCAACGTGTCCGTTCGACTCCGCCACGGGCGGCGACCGTCGCCCGCGGCACACGTCCGCAGGTGGCCGTACGCCGTGAGGATTTCCGGATTCGTCGCTTCATCGAGAAGACCGGCACCACGGTGCTCTTTGTGGTCGATGCCTCGGGGTCCTCGGCCCTTTATCGCCTCGCCGAGGCGAAGGGCGCGGTGGAGCTGCTGCTGGCCGAGAGCTATGCCCGTCGCGATCGTGTGAGCCTCCTGGCATTTCGCGGCCAGGGCACCGATGTGCTGCTGCCGCCCACGCGCGCACTGGCCCGCGCGAAGAAGGTGCTCGCGGCGCTGCCCGGTGGTGGTGGCACACCGATGGCCCTTGCCATCGACACGGCGCTGGAGCAGGCCATCGGCATTCGCCGGGGCGGCAGCGCGCCGTTGGTGGTGATGCTCACCGACGGCCGGGCGAACATTGCCCGCGACGGCTCTCCCGGACGGCAGCAGGCCGAGCGGGACGCGCTGGCGGCGGGCGGGCGATTTGCCTCGCAGCACATTCCGGCGCTGTTCGTGGACACCTCGCCGCGAGGCGAAGCGGTGGCGCGGCGCATTGCCGAATCGATGAAGGCGCGATACGTCGTGTTGCCGGCGGCTGATGCCAAGGCGCTGGGCGGATTGGTGCGAACGGCGATGCAGATGGCGGAGGGCCGCCCATGAGTGGGGCCGCCACGGAAACCGCGCGGGTGCCAACGGTCGGCGTGCCCCCGGTGGCGGTCGCGCCGCTCACCGGGTGGCGACAGCGCCTGCACGTGCTGCTGCGCGCGCGACATCCCGACATGGTGCAGGTGACCGATATCGCCACGCGGGAGACGACACTCCGCGTGGCGCTGCGCTCCTTTGCCGTGGTGGTGCTGTTCTGGTGGAGTACCACGGGCATCGTGTTCGCGCTCGAGCGATCGCCGTCTACCCGCCTGCTCGGGTTCGTGGTGGCGTCGGCGCTCGCCCTGTGGGGCGCGTCGCTGGTGTTCCTCGAGCGCGACCGGGACACGCCATCGGCGGTGCGGCGCAGTTTCCTGGGCGGCGCGTTCCTCTGGACGTGGGCGCAGGTCGCGTTCTACGGCGCCTGGATCATCGGGCCCGAGTCGATGCGGCTGCACATCCCGGCCGAGCCGCCGTCGTGGGGCTTCGCCGTGCGAGCGGTCTGGTCGATGTTCTGGTACCAACTGGTCATGTTGGCCGTGCTCGCGGCCACGGCGGTCATGACCCACCGGCGCGTGAACCGTACCGGCTGGTGGACGGCCGCCCTCTTCTGGTGCGTGCATCAGGTGGCGAGCATCAACATCTTTCTCGGCGTCGAGAACAGCGGACGCGGGTTCTTCCCCCAGGCGCTGGTGTTCCTCGAGAGCTACTTCGGGCCGCCGACGAACAGCTGGTTCCTGCCGTTCACGATCGCCTGCGTCATCGCCTATACGCTGTACACGGCGATCTTCGCCATTCGTGGCCGCACCCCGGGCCATCGGCAGCGCATGATGCTGCTCACCGTCATCGGCGCCTTGAGCGTGCTGGAACTCGCGGTGCTGGGCGCCCCGATCCACTTGCCACTGTGGGAAGCGTTCCTCGCCGTGCGCGGCTACTGAGCCGCGGCCCGCATCACTCGCGGGGCGCCTACTCGTAGCGCAGTGCCTCGATCGGATCCAGTCGCGCGGCGCGTTGCGCCGGGACCATGCCGAAGACGATCCCGATTCCGACCGACACCACCACCGCCACCATGGTGAGCGCGATGGGCACCGGGGCATCGATGTCGAGCGCCAGCGATGCGATTCGGCCGAAGGCGAGGCCCACCACGATGCCGATGGCGCCGCCGATGCCGGTCAGCGTTGCCGACTCGACGAGGAACTGCACCAGGATGTCCCGTCGGGTGGCCCCGAGCGCCTTGCGTACACCAATCTCGCGGGTGCGGCTGGTGACCGACACGGTCATGATGGCCATCACGCCGATGCCGCCGACGAGCAGGGCGACGCCGGAGAGCACGATCATCACCAGGAAGAACACGCCGGTGATGTTGTTGAACGTGTCGAGGATCTGGTCCTGCGTCACGAGGTCGAAGGTGTTGCCGTCGCCCGGCCGCAGGTGGCGCGCTTCGCGCAGCGTCATCTCGGTGGCGCTCTGCGCGTCGGCCACCCGCACCCCGGCGCGCGGCTTGACCGGAATGAAGAGCGCGTTGGTGCGGTCGATGGGGTAGGACCGGTCCATGAATCGGTAGGGCACAATGGCACCCACGGCCTGCCCCGGCGGGGCGAAGATGTTGCCCGGCTCTTCCCAGAGTCCGATGACGACGAGCGGCCGACCGCCGATCTGCACCATGCGGCCGAGCAACTGCTCCTGCCCGAAGAGCCGGCGCGCCGTCTCCTCCTGGAGCACGGCGACGGGCGAGCCAGCCACCAGTTCCGATCGGGTGAACCAGCGCCCCTCGACGAGTTCGCCCCCCTGGATGCGGGTGAAGCCGTCGTCGGCGCCGAAGATCGCCATTCCCTGGGAGCGTACGGCGCCGGCCTCGATACGCGAGAGTGTCTGCGCCCACAGCGAGGCATAGCCGATCTCCGGCAACCGCCGGATGCGCTCCGCTTCGGCTTCCGAAAGATCCGGCCGAATACGCACGTCCTTGGGCAGGTTGTCCGGGTTGAGTGGCGTCTGCGAGAACTTCTTGAGGACATAGAACGTCGTCGGGCCAGCCACTTCGATCTTGGCGACGATCTGGTCCCGGATGCCCTGCACGATCGCCGCCATGGCCATGACGGTGGCGACACCGATGACCACGCCGAGGATGGTGAGCGACGACCGCAGCTTGTTCACCCGCAGCGTCTCGAGCGCCATGCGCACGTTCTCGCTGAGGGCGTTGGGGGCAAGCCGGGCACTCATGTCTCGGCTCGCATGGCCGTGATCGGGTCGAGGCGGGCGGCACGCGAGGCAGGGTATACACCAAACAGCACGCCGATTCCGGCCCCCAGGGTGAGCGCCAGCACCACGCTCCAGGGCGTTACCCGCGCCGGCAACGGCGACACGGTGGTCACGAGCAGCGCCAGCCCCCAGCCGGCCAACACCCCCAGCATGCCGCCGAAGACGGCGAGCGCGATGGACTCGGCGAGGAACTGCCGTCGCACATCGGCGGCGCTTGCCCCGACCGCCTTGCGCAGCCCGATCTCGTGGGTGCGCTCGGTGACGGCCATGAGCATGATGTTCATGATCACGATGCCGCCCACGAGAATCCCGATGGCCACCACCGCCGGCACCACCGCGAACAGCACACGAGTGAGTTGCTTCCAGAAGGCCACGAAGGCCTCCCCGGTACCGATGTCGAAGTTGTCGGCCTCCGACGGGCGCAGGCGGCGGGCGAGTCGCATCGCCTCCTGGGCGCGCGCCATCGCTGGCGCCACCTCGTCGGCCTCCCGCATCTTCACGGACACGGTGGTGGATTGCCGGCGGCCATAGATGGCCTCGAACGCACCGATCGGGATGAGGGCGAAGGCATCGAACGATTGCCCGAGCACACGACCCTTGGGCGCCACCACACCGACGACGGTGAAGCGCGTACCCATGAGCCGCACTTCCTGGTCGACCGCATTGCCGCCGTCGAACAGATCGCGGGCCACGTCGGCGCCCAGAACGATCACCGGTCGGCGCTCCCGCAGGTCGAGCTCGTTCAGCGGCCGCCCGGCGGTGAAGCGATAGTCCTGCACCTGCTGGTAGCCAGGCGTGACGCCGAAAATGAGGACGCTGCCGAGCGTACGGTTGCGCCAGACGATGTCGGCGCGCGGGGTGGGCCACCCCGACGTGAGGCTGATGGCCAGCGCGTCGGGGAGTGCCTCCTGTACCGCGGCGGCATCACGCTCGTCGATGCGCGGACGCCGCTGCAGGAGGCGAAACTGGTCGTCGGTGAAGAGGCCGAGGCTGATGGGGAGCCGACGCACCTGGAAGGTATTCATGCCGATCATGGCGTCGGCGATGTTCTCCTTCACGTACGCGTTCATGCCCTGGATGATGGCCACCACGGCCACCAGGAACCCCACGGAGACCACGATGCCGAGCAGGGTGAAAGCCGTTCGCAGCGGGTTCACCCGCAGCTGGCCGAAGGCAAGCCGCAGCACATCAGAAAAGCGCATGCTGGAAAGCTACTCGGCGCCGGCCGTCACCGGTTATTCGTAGCGCAGCGCCTCGACCGGGTCGAGTTGTGACGCCTTGACCGCCGGGAGCATGCCGAACGCCACCCCCGTGAGCGCACTGGCGGCGAGCGCGGTAACCACGATGCTCGCGGGGAGCGTGGCCGGAATGGAGCTGTTGGTGCGAATCACCCAGGCCAGCAGCGCGCCGATGGCAAGCCCAATGATGGCGCCGATACTCGTGAGGGTGGCCGCCTCGACCAGGAACTGCCAGCGGATGGTGCCGGCGGTGGCTCCGAGCGCCTTGCGCACCCCGATCTCGCGGGTGCGCTCGGTCACCGAGATCATCATGATCGCGACGACGCCCACGCCGCCAACGAGCAGCGCCACCGCCGACAGCGCCAGTCCCACGGCGAAGATCGCGCCAAAGAGCTGGTTGAAAGTATCCATGATGCGGTCCTGCTCGACGAGATAGAACGTATTCCGGTCCCCGGGGCGCAGGCCGCGACGGGCGCGCATGGACGCCATGACCTCGTCCATGACCTCGTCCTGTGCGAACGTGGACAGCGGGCGCACGAGCAGCGTGAGGCTGCCCCGGAACGCGTCCAGCGACCGGACGGCCGTCTGCAGCGGGATGATGGCCCGGGGCGTGTCCGGCCCCCGTCCCTCGAGCGAGCGCAGGAAACCGGCCCGTGGCTGGTACACGCCGATCACGGTGAACTGCCGCCCGTTGATCACGACCTGCTTGCCGATGGGCTCGGAGTCGCCGAACAGCTGGGCCTTGAGCGTGTCGTTGACCAGCACGACCGGCTGCCCGGCATCATACTCGGCGCGGGTAAAGTTGCGGCCGGGCGCAATGTCCGAAGCGTTCACCGCCGGCCACTCGACGCTGTACGCATCGTAGCCGACATTGTCGACGCGACTGTTGCGGTAGGCGAAGTTGGCCTGTCCCGCCAGAGAGCCGATGGCTTCCTGCACGCCGGGGAGACGCCGGATCATGTCCCACTCGGCGAAGGAAACCGGCGGATTGCGCCGGTCGGGGCACTTTTCGTCGGTCCCGTCGCAGCCGCTGAGGCCGCTGCTGCGCCGCTGGACGAGGAACGTCGTGGCGCCGATCTCCTCCAGATCCTGCTCGAACGAGGTCCGGATGCCGGTCACGACCGCGCCCATCGCGACCACGACGAACACCCCGATGGCCACCCCGGCGATGGTCAGGCCGGCGCGGACCTTGTTGCCCCGGATCGCCTCGATCGCCATGCCCACGCCTTCCAGGGCCAACAGCAGCTTGTTCACCGTGAGTTACTCCGAGCGCAGGGCGGCGATGGGATCGAGCTGCGACGCCCGACTCGCGGGGTAGAGGCCGGCCGCGATGCCGACGCCCGCGCCGGTGACCAGGGCCGCAGCGATGGACCAGGGCGCCACGGCAGCGGGAAGGGGCGTCAACAGGGCGATGAGCTTGGCCAGCCCGATGCCGAGCCCGATACCGATCGCGGCCCCGAGGGTGCTCAGGGTGGCGGCCTCGACGAGGAACTGCGAGAGAATGTCCCCGCGCCGTGCCCCCAGCGCCTTGCGTACGCCGATCTCGCGCGTCCGCTCGGCGACAGCCACCAGCATGATGTTCATGATGACCATGGCCCCGACCACCAGGCTGATGGCGGGCAGCGCAGTGCCGAACAGCACCAGCCGGCCCTTGAGCTGCTTGATGAAGCCGAACGCCGCGTCCTGCGTGACCAGACCGAAGTTGTCGGGTTCGCCCGCGCGCAAGCCGCGAAACGCGCGCAACGCGCTGCGGGCCGCCTCGATACCCTCGGCGAGGTCAGCCTGCGTGGGTGCCTGAACGATCAGCGAGGAAATGTCCCGCTGGGGGCGGATGATGCGTCCCATCGGCGAGGTGTACGGCGCGATGGCCAGGCGGTCGAGTGAGAAGCCGAACACCGACCCCTGCTTCTCGATCACCCCGATCACCGTGAAAGGGACCCCCGCCAACCGCAGCGGCCGTCCCTCGGGATTGAGCCCCGGGAAGAAGTGTTCGGCCACCTCGACCCCGATCACCACCACCGGTGTGCCGGCGCGCACTTCCTGTTCGGTGAATGCCCGACCCTGCGTCACCGAGAACTTCTTGATGGCGAAGTACTCTGCATCGGTCGCGACCGCCTGCACCTGCCGCGGACGGGCACCGGGGGCGGAGGCGTACCGGAAGGTCTCACTGGAAATGGAGGACCGCATGGTAGACGGCAGCGCCGCCCGCACGGCCTCGATGTCCGTCATTCGGAGGAGGGGCCGGCGCTGGGCAACGCGCGCATCCATGCCGCGATTGCCGCCCGGACCAATGTTGTCGAAGCGGCGCAGCGTGAATGTGTTGGTGCCGATCAGCCGCGAGGCGAAGTCCTCCTCGACGTACTTGCCCATCCCTTCGACGATGGACACGACGGCGATGAGGAACATCACCCCGATGGTCACCCCGAGCAGGGTGAAGGCACTCTTGAGCTTCTGGACCCGAAGTTGGGCCAGCGCAAGCAGAACCGCGTCACGGGTTTTCACCCGAGTACAATAACGCCGACCCCAAGCGTTGTTCCGCCCCCCGGGGGCGTGGTGCCACGCGACTACTCGTACCGGAGCGACTCCACCGGGTCCAGCCGGGCGGCCCGGCTCGCCGGGAGCATGCCGAACAGGATCCCGGTAATGGCACTGGCGCCGAGGGCCGCCACCACCGCGAGCGGGGGGATGCTCGCTTCGATGGGGGTGAGGTTGCGGATGAGCAACGTGCCCAGCCACCCCACAAACAGGCCGATCGCCCCGCCGATGCCGGTGAGGGTCGCCGCTTCCACCAGGAACTGCCAGAGAATGGTGGCCTTCGTGGCCCCCAGCGCCTTGCGCACCCCGATTTCCCGGGTCCGCTCGGTCACCGAAATCATCATGATGGCCACCACGCCCACCCCGCCCACGATGAGCCCCACCCCCGACAGCGCGAGCATGACCAGGAAGAACATCCCGACGATCTTGTCGTAGGTCTCGAACAGGCGGTCCTGTGTGATGATCGCAAAGGTCGATTCCTCGGCCGGCCGCGCACCTCGCAGGCCGCGCAGCGTGGCCGTGACGTCGTCGATGGCCAGGTCCCGGGCGAGGGCCGGTGCCAGCTCCTCCCGCGGCTTCACCGCCAACGCCACGCCGCTTTCCCGGGCCCCGATCGAGCGGATGAGCGCGGTGATGGGCACCACCGCCTTGGGGCGGTCGCCACCGTTCAGGAAGCTGACGTTGTCCTTGAACACGCCGATCACCTCGAAGGGCACATCGTTCATGGCAATGGTCTTGCCAATGGGGTCACTGTCGGCGAACAGCCGCTCGGCCATGAGCGTACTGATGACCGCGACGCGCGCCCCGGTGCGGACCTCCGACGGGGTGAAGGCCCGCCCCGGATACACCTCCGGCGCGTTGATCAGCGTCCACTCCGCCGAGTACCCCTCCACGCTGGTGGATGCCAGCTCGGTGGAGCGGTAGGCCACCTTGGCCCCCCACTCGAGCCGCTCGCCCACCGCGTCCACCGAGGAGAGCCGCCGCAGGGCGTCCACTTCGTTGGGGCGCAGCGGCGGGTTGCGCAACCACCGGCAACTGTTCTCGCTCCCGTCACAGCTTTCGAAACTGATGGGGTAGCGCGCGACGAAGAACGTGGTGGGCCCCATGCTGGCAAAGTCCCTGGCCACGGCCTGGTTGATGCCGTGTACCGCCGCTGCGATGGCCACCACCACGAACACGCCCACGGCGATGCCGAGGATGGTGAGCCCCGCCCGCACCTTGTTGGCGCGCACCGCCTCGATGGCGATACGGACCCCCTCGCTCACGGCCAACAGCCCCGTGGGGAATGCACTCATGGCTTACTCCTGCCGCAGGGCAGCGATGGGATCGAGCCGCGAGGCGCGGCTGGCGGGATACACACCGGAGATGATGCCCACGCCGGCGCCGAGCGCGATGCCGACGACGATGGACCAGGGGGCCACGCTGGCCGGCAACGGCGAGACCGCCGCAATGAGCTGCGCGAGCCCGATGCCAAGCCCTACGCCGATCGCCGAGCCGATGGTGCCCAGCGTGGACGCCTCGATGAGAAACTGCAGCAGGATATCCCGCCGCTTGGCGCCAAGCGCCTTGCGAATGCCGATCTCCCGCGTGCGCTCCGCCACGGCCACCAGCATGATGTTCATGATCACGATGGCGCCCACCACAAGCCCGATGGCGGGAAGCGCCACACCGGCCAGCACGAGGTACCCCTTGATCTTGTTCCAGAACTCGAGCGCCGAGTCGGCCGTCTGCAGCGAGAAATCATCCTGCTGGGCGGGTCGCAGCTTTCGCTGGGCGCGCATGGCCGCGCGTACCAGCTCCATGTTCTCGGTCATCGCCGGCACGTTCGGCGACTGGATCACCACGGCATCCACGATGTTGGGCCGCGAATTGAGCAGGCGTCGCGCCGGCGAGCGGAAGGACGCCACGACGAAGTTGTCGAACGACATGCCCATGGCCTTGCCCTGGGCCTCCGCCAGCCCCACGACGCGGTACGGGACGCCGCCCATCTTGAGCTCGCGGCCAATGGGATCGAGACCGGGGAAGAGGCGCTCGGCGGCGTCGGGGCCGATCACGACGGACTTCTCCCCGCGGTCGAGCTCCTGCGCCGAGAGCAGGCGTCCGCGGGTGACACTCATGTTCTTGATCTCGAAGAAGTCGCCCTGAACGGCGATGCCGCGAACCCGGCGTGGTTTGCCGCTCGTACTGCTGGTCGCCAGGACCTGATCCTCACTGTAGAGATACCAGCGCGTATCGGCGGGCAGGGTGGCGGTGGCGGGCGGCACGTCGGTGATGTCGAGGCGCGGGCGCTTGCGGTACGCCTCCCAGGTGGCCTCGTCCACATCGCCCATGATGATGTTGGGGCGGGACCGCAGCTCGAACGTGTTCACCGCGATGAGCTTGCCGATGAGATCCTCCTCCATGTACCGGCCCATGCCTTCCACGATGGACACGACGGAGATGAGGAACATCACCCCGATGCAGACACCGAGCAGCGTGAACGCACTCTTGAGCTTCTGGGTGCGGATGGTGCGGAGCGCCAATCCAATGGCATCGAAAAACGGCACGGGGCCTCGCGGAAAGCGGTGACCCCGTGCCGTACGTGCCGCCCCCGCGCTGGTTTCAGTGCGCGGCGTGGGTGAGGCCGACGCGCTCGATGAACTGCTCGCGCGTCTCGTCGCTGGCGATGACGCCATCGCGCAGCACCACCACGCGGCGGGCATGGGCCGCGATGTCGGGTTCGTGCGTGACCATCACCACCGTCTGACCCTGCTGCGCGAGCTCCTCGAAGACCTTCATGATTTCCTCGGAGGTCGTCGAGTCGAGATTGCCGGTGGGTTCGTCGGCGAGCAGAATGGACGGGCGGTTCACCAGCGCCCGCGCGATGGCCACGCGCTGGCGTTGACCACCGGACAGCTCGTTGGGACGGTGATGCATGCGTTCGCCAAGCTGCACCCGCTGGAGCGCCTCACTGGCCCGCTTCTTCCGCTCGTCGGCCGAAATGCCGGCGTACACGAGCGGCAACTCCACGTTCTGCAGCGCCGACGCGCGCGGCAGCAGGTTGAATGTCTGGAACACGAAACCGATTTCCCGGTTGCGCACCCGGGCCAGCTGGTCGTCGCTCATCTCGCTCACCAGCTGGCCACTCAACCAGTACTCGCCCTCATTGGGCGTGTCGAGACAGCCGATGAGGTTCATGAGCGTGGATTTGCCCGAGCCCGATGGCCCCATGATGGCCACGTACTCGTTGCGCCGGATGGCGACGTCGACCCCGCGCAATGCGCGCACGATCTCCCCGCCCATGTCGTACTGCCGCTTGAGCTGACGGGTGACGATGACCCAATCCTGGCTCGGCGCGGTGCCTGGCGCGCTGGTGACGGCGAGGCGCTCGGCCGCCGTACTCAGCCCGATGTCGACCGCGCTCATGACTTGGTCCCGGAGGCCGGCTTC
>JAJTGR010000049.1 GCA_021299375.1 Gemmatimonadota bacterium | reverse complement strand
CGTGGTCAGCGGTGCCGTGGTCAGCGGTGCCGCCGTCAGACGTCTGTCGGGGCGACCGACAAGGGCGGCACCCTGACGGCGTCATGTGTAACGGCGTGAGCGGGTAAGCGGGGACGGCGCAGGGGACGCCTCCACTGATCACGTCGTTAGACATGACGCCGTCAGCGGTGCCGTGGTCCGAGGTGCCGTGGTCCGAGGTGCCGTGGTCAGCGGTGCCGTAGTCCGAGGTGCCGTGGTCCGAGGTGCCGAGGTCCGAGGTGCCGAGGTCAGGGGTGCCGTGGTCAGCGGTAGCGTGGTCAGCGGTGCCGCCGTTCGCTGTTCCTCGCCCCCTCGTCTATTATTGGCCATGCTACCTATCGACCTCACTGGCAAGCGCGCCCTCGTGGCGGGCGTCGCCGACGACAACGGGTTCGGCTGGGCCATTGCCCGCGCCTTGGCGGAAGCGGGCGCCTCGGTGTGTGTGGCCACTTGGCCCCCGGCGCTGAACATTTTCCTGAACCTCCTTGAGCGCGGTAAGCTCGACGAGTCGCGGCAGATGCCCGACGGGTCGATGCTCACCTTCGAGCGCATCTATCCACTCGACGCGGTGTTCGACACGCTCGACGATGCGCCGGCCGACGTACGCGAGAACAAGCGCTACAAGGAGCTGGGCGACTTCTCCATCAGCGGCCTGACCCAGCGGCTGGTGACCGACTTCGGCGAGCAGCCGCTCGACATCGTGTTTCACTCGCTGGCCAATGGCCCCGAGGTGAGGAAGCCACTGCTGGAAGTGAGCCGCGCCGGATATCTGGCGGCCTCGAGCGCCAGTGCCTATTCGCTGATTTCCATGGTGCAGCGTCTCGGGCCGCTCATGCGCCGTGGTGGCGCGGTGTGCTCGCTCACGTACATGGCGAGTGAGCGGGCCATTCCCGGCTACGGTGGCGGCATGTCATCGGCCAAGGCCCAGCTCGAGAGCGACACGCGTGTCCTGGCGTTCGAAGCAGGGCGGCAGTGGGGGCTGCGGGTGAACACCATCTCCGCCGGACCCTATGCATCGCGCGCAGCGAGCGCGATCGGCATCATCGACACGATGGTGAAGTACTGTGCGGCCAACTCGCCGCTCCCCGAGGAGCTGTCGGCGCGTGAGGTGGGCACCACCGCCGCCTTCCTGTGCAGTCCGCTCGCCAGTGGTATCACGGGCTCGACGGTGTATGTCGACAAGGGCTACCACGCGATGGGCATGGCCGTCGCGCCGCCCGACCCCGACCGCGCCCCGCGCTGAGCGTGGCGGAGTTCCGGACGCCGCCTTCTGTTCCCGCTCCCCCGCCCGCTCCCGCGGTGCGGGGGATCGGCCTGCGGGCGCGACTCATCGGACTCGTCGCCGCGGCGATCGTTCCCCCGACCGTCTTGGCCTGGTTCTCCGACTGGAGCACGGCCAGTGTCGGCAACATCGCGGCCATCGTCGGCGCCATCGCCTTCTCCTGCGGCATGGCGTTTGTGGTCGGCACCGCACTCGTGAAGCCCATCGCGGAGCTCACCGACGACGCACATGCGCTGGCCGCGGGCGTGACCGGCCATCGCACGGCCATCCGGACCACCGACGAAATCGGGCGGCTGGGCATGGCGCTCAACCAGATGGCGGACACGATCGAGCGGCGCAACACTGCCCTCGCCGACAACGAGCGCCGATACCGATTCCTGTTCGACTCCAACCCACTGCCCATGTGGGCATGGGACGCCGAAACCACGAACATCCTCGCCGTCAACGAGGCCGCGATCGACAAGTACGGCTACGATCGCCAGCGATTCCTCAGCCTGTCCATCACCGACCTGCTCGACCCATCGGAAGTGACGCGGTTCCGCGGGGCCCGTCTGCCGTTCTCCGAGTCACGACAGAACGCCGGCACGTGGATGCATTGCGCCGCGGACGGTCAGCGCATGGAAATGGAGGTCATCACCACCTCGTCGCGGCGGCTCGGCCGCGCCAGCTGGCTGTCGGTCGGCATCGACGTCACCGCCCGCCGTGAGGCCGAACGCGCGCTGGCCCGCAGCGAAGAGCAGCTGCGCCAGTCGCAAAAGATGGAGGCCATCGGCACGTTCGCAGGCGGCATCTCGCACGATTTCAACAACCTGCTCACCGGGATGCTGGGCTACTGCGACCTCCTGCTCGCACAGCGACCCGCCGACGATCCGGCGCGCAAGGACGTGCAGGAGATCCGGGCGCTCGCCGTGCGCGGCACCGAACTGTCGCGCCAGATCCTTGCCGTGAGTCGCCGACAGGTGCTGCAGCCGGTGGTGCTCGACCCGAACGACGTCGTGCGCGGCATGGAACGACTGCTGCGACGCGTCATTGGGGAGAACATCGCACTGCACACACAGCTCGAGGAGGTGGGCACGGTGCGCGCCGACGCCTCACAGCTCGAGCAGGTGCTGCTGAACCTCGCCAGCAACGCGCGGGACGCGATGCCCGAGGGAGGCGCGTTGTGCGTCGACACGGCGCCGGTCTCGGCCGAAGCGCGGCAGCAGTTTCGCCTCGATGCGGCGCTGGACTGGATGGTGATTCGCATGCGCGATACCGGGACCGGCATGACGGACGCGGTGCGCGCTCACATCTTCGAGCCGTTTTTCACCACCAAGCCCCGCGGCAAGGGCACCGGGCTCGGGCTCGCCCTGGCCTACAGCATGATCGATCAGGTGGGGGGTGAGTTCCGCGTGGAGAGCACGGTCGGCGTGGGCACGACGTTCCACCTGCTGCTGCCACGCCTCACCGAGATCGCGCCTCCGCAGCGGATCGCCGACGACCTCCCGGAGCAGCTGGACGGCACCGAGACGGTGCTGCTGGTGGAAGACGAGGACACGGTGCGCACGGTGGCCACCGCCGCGCTGGAGCGCCGCGGCTACCGTGTGCTCGCGGCAGCCGGCGGCGAGGCAGCACTGGCCATCGCTCACGCGTTCAATGGATCGATTGCCCTGCTGGTCACCGACGTGGTGATGCCGGGCCTCAGCGGTCGCCAGCTCGCCGAACGCCTTGACCAGATGCGCCCGGGGGTTCCGGTGCTGTACGTGTCGGGCTACACCGAAGACACCGTCCTGCTCAAGGGACTTGGCGCCGATGGGCACACCCTGCTGCCGAAGCCGTTCACGTCGCTCGAGCTCGTGCGACGCGTTCGCGCCGCCATCGACGCGTCCGTTCCTGTCGGCTGACCCCTCCCGCCGACGGCGCCGGCCATGATGAACTGGATCCTGCTGGTGATGGCGGCCGTGGTGGCCGTCGTTGGCGCACTCGTGCTGGGCGGGCTCGTCTCACCGCGCGCGCGCCTGGCCTCACGTGAAGTACGCCTGCGCGCCTCGCTGGACGCCGTGTGGCCGCTGCTGTGCATGGTCGAGCAGACACCGGCGTGGTGCCCCGACTTGCCCAACATGACGCTCCTGGAGGAAGCGCCGCCGCAGCTCCGCCGCCTCCGACTGCTCGATGACGCCGGTGATGCGATTGGGGAGTGGACGCTCGTGAGTTCGGTACGCGACGGTGGCACCCAACTGTCGGTGGCCGAAGTGGTGGTGCTGCGCAATCCCGTCCAGCGCTTCGTGCGGTCATTCGGCAGCGGCACCGCGCGTGTGGACGGCTTCCTGCGCGCGCTGGCCACACAGGTGGGGGAGCCCGATGTGGCCATCGGCGGCATCACGATGCATCCGAGTGGAGAGCAGGCGCGGGCGCAGCGTGAGGCGACCGCGGCCGATTCGGCCGGCCCGTGAATCGGTCGTGTCCGACCGTTTCCGTGTCACCTGTAGCCGGAGACATCCCGGCATGAACGGACTGGCCACGGAGGCACACAGAGGGAAACGGAAACGCCAGGATACAACACATTCCTTGTTGCGTGATCCGGCGTTTCCCGTTGGCGTCAGTCCGATCCGTGGCCATGAATGGTGCCCCGCACGTGGCCCCGCATGCTGAACGCGGCTCCCACGGCGACGCCTGACACCGACCACGACCCGCGGCGCTGGCGCATGCTGGCGCTGCTCGCCGCCGCCGAGCTGCTGGGGATGAGCGTGTGGTTCAGCGGCAGCGCGGTGTCGTCGCAGCTGGCCGAACGCTGGGCACTGGATGGCGCGCAGGTGGGGTGGCTCACGACTGCCGTGCAGGTCGGCTTCGTGCTCGGCACGGCGCTGTCGGCCCTGTTTAATCTGGCCGACGTGGTGCCGTCGCGGGCACTGTTCGCGAGTGCTGCCACCCTCGGCGCGCTCGCCAACCTCGGGCTGGCGGCAGCCACGGACTTCCGGTGGGCACTGCTGTCGCGCGCAGCGTGCGGTGTCTGTCTTGCCGGCGTGTATCCGCCAGCCATGAAGATGACGGCGACCTGGTTTCGTGCCCGGCGTGGCTTGGCCATCGGGACGATCGTCGGCGCACTGACCATTGGGAAAGCGGGCCCATACCTCGCGCAGGCGGTACCGGCGCTTCCGATCGGCGCGGTGGTGCTGGCTACCTCGGTGTGTACGGCGGTTGCCGCACTGCTGGTGTGGTTGGCGTACGCCGAGGGCCCCTATGCCTTTCCTCCGCGCCGCTTCTCCTGGTCGCTGGTGGCGACGGTGGTGCACGAGCGGCGCTGGCGTCTCGCCACCGGCGGCTATCTCGGACACATGGCCGAACTGTACTCGTACTGGACGTGGATTCCCGCGTTCCTGCTCGCCAGTGCACAGGTGCCGGGGGTGCCGCCGGTCTCGCCACGATTCCTCGGCGCGCTGTCGTTCGGCGTAATCGCCGTGGGCGGTATGGGCTGCGTGTGGGGTGGTCTGGTGGCCGATCGCATCGGCCGCGCTGCACTGGTGACGCGCGCCATGGCCATCAGCGGCAGCTGCGCGCTGCTGATCGGGCTGGCGTTCGGACGCTCGTGGTGGCTGCTGGCGCCGCTGGCGCTGGTGTGGGGCTTTTTCGTGATCGCCGACAGCGCGCAGTTCTCAGTGCTGGTGACCGAAAGCGTACCGCCGCACGCCGTGGGCACCGCACTCACGCTGCAAACGTCGCTGGGGTTCCTGCTCACGACAATCACGATCCAGCTGGTGCCGCTCGTGGTGGCGCGGGCAGGGTGGGCGTGGGCGTTCACGCTGCTCGCCGTGGGGCCAGTGCTGGGGATTCTGGCGATACGGCGGCTCGGCGGGGTGACCGCGAACGGCGGCACCGCGAACGGCGGCACCGCCACGACGTCATGACAACGACGTGATCGAGAAGCGCGTGAGGCGCAGTCTCCGCGCCCTTCGATCACGTCGTTGTCATGACGTCGTTATGGTATCGCCGTCGTCGCTGACGCCGTCGTCGCTGACGCCGTCAGCGCTTTGGTCGTCAGCGCTTTGGTCGTCAGCGCTTTGGTCGTCAGCGCTTTGGCCGTCAGCGCTTTGGCCGTCAGCGCTTTGGCCGTCTGCACTCTGGCCGTCAGCCGCTCACGCCCCCGTGGCGCGCGCCTCCGCCGGCTTCACCTCGATCGCCGGGTGGCCGTGCTTCTTCCGGATCTCGTCGATGGGCGGAATGAGTTCCTGGTACGCCTTCCGCAACTCCACGAGGTAGCCCTCCAGCTCCTTCGTGAGCTGGTCGAACACCACCTGCGACTGGCGTGTCGGGCGGGCTTCCGTGCTCCCCACCACGCCGGCCAGAGCGGCGATCTGGTTGTTCACCTTGATCGGGAAGTTGAGCGGGTCCTGACCCGACTGGTTCTTCACCTGATAGATCTCCGCTTCCATCGTGCTGATGCGGGTGTCGAGCTCCTTGACCAATGCGGCGTACTTCGCCGAATCGCCGCCCACCGCGTTCATGCGCGCCACGGCCTGCTGGCGGACGTGGCGCACCGTGCGCACCGCATCGTTGGCGTCGGTGGTGCGGTCGCGGATCTGCATGAGCAGCTTGTACTGCGCCACGAGGTCGAGCGGCGTGGCGCTGCTGCGCGGATCCTTCTTCACCAGCAGCTTCGCTTCACCGGCGGGCGTGCCGTCGACCAGCAGCCGCACCGTGTAGTTGCCGGGAAGCACGAGCGGCCCCGTCGTCACGCCGGCCCACAGGATCATGCCGGGGAAGGTGGTCGCATCGCTCTCGCGCAGGTTCCACGAGAAGGTGTTCATCCCCACGTTGGCCGTCGGCGGCCGGTCGGCGGCCACGGCCCGCCGGCCACCAGCGGCCGCCCCGGCGCCCTGGCCAGCGGTGTCGTTGGAGAAGGTGCGAACCGTACGCCCGGTGGAGTCGCGGAATTCGATCGTGATCTTGCTGGCCTTCTCCTTGAGCCAGTAGTACACGATTGCCCCGTTGGGCGGATTCTGGCCCACCGGGCTCGTGGCCGCGCCGATCTGGAACCCGCCGCCCCAGTTGATGCGGTACGACGGCCGCGGCGCGAAGAGGTGCGCCCGCTTCCCCAGCACCTCAGCCGACAGTTGACGCAGCACACCGATGTCATCGATGACGAAGAACGAACGACCGTGCGTGGCGGCGATGAGGTCGCCTTCCTTGATGGCGAGGTCGTGCACCGGCACCAGCGGCAGGTTGCGGCGCAGCGAGAACCACGTCGCCCCGTCGTCGAGCGACGCCCACACGCCGCGCTCGGTGCCGGCGAACAGCAGCCCCGGGCGCGTGTCGTCCTCACGGATGACGCGCGTGAATTCGGTGCGGGTGATCCCCTGGTCGATGCGCGTCCAGGTCTTGCCGAAATCGGTGGTCTTGAAGAGGTACGGCTCGTGGTCGTCCATCTGGAAGCGGTTCGCCGCCACGTACGCCGTACCGGCATTGAAGTGCGACGCCTCGACGATGGAGATGCGCGCCCACTCGCGCTCCTTGAGGAGCGGCGGCGTGACGTTCGTCCACGAGACGCCGCCGTTGCGCGTCACGTGCACCAGCCCGTCATCGGTGCCAGCCCAGATCGTGCCCTTCGCCACCGGCGACTCGGCGATGGCGAACACCGTGCCATACGTCTCGACGCCCGTCTGGTCCTTGGTGATGGGACCACCGGACGGCCCCAGCGTGCGCGGATCGTTGCGCGAGAGATCGGGGCTGATGGCCGTGTAGCTCTCCCCCTCGTTGAGCGTCTTGAAGATCACGCTCGAGCCCACGTAGATCACCGTGGGGTCGTGCGGGCTGACGACGATGGGGAACGTCCACTGCATGCGGTACTTCGCATCCTTCGCGTCGTGCCCCATGGGGTTGAGCGGCCACGGGTTGATGTCCCGCTCGAGCCCCGTGCGCATGTCCTTGCGCGTGAGGAAGCCACCGTAGCTGCCCGCAAAGACAATGTCGGGATCGGTGGGCAGCGCCGCGATGAACCCCGACTCACCGCCACCGGCGTCCTTCCACATGTCGATCGTGATGCCGCCGCGTGCCCGCGACGGGCCACAGAGGGTGCTGTTGTCCTGCTGCGCGCCGCAGATCTGGTACGGGAAGTGGTTGGTAGTCGTGACGTGATAGAACTGCGCCGTGTTGTAGTCCTGCGCCGTCCAGGTGCGCCCGGCATCGGTGCTCACGCTCGCACCGCCATCATCGCCTTCGATCATGCGGTTCGGGTCGTCCGGCGCGATCCAGAGGTCGTGCGAGTCGCCGTGCGGCGGGTTGAGGTTGCTCCACGTCTTGCCGCCGTCCTTCGACACCTGGAACTGCACGTTGCTGGCGTACACGACGTCGGCGTTCTTCGGGTCGGCATAGATGCGCGTGTAGTACCAGGCGCGCTGCCGCAGCTTGCGCTCGTCGTTCACTTTCTGCCACGTCGCGCCGGCATCGTCGGAGCGGTACACGCCGCCGGCCTCCGCCTCGATGAGGGCATAGAGCCGGTTGGAGTTGGCACCACTCACCGAGATACCGATGTTGCCCCAGGTACCCGTGGGCAACCCGGGGTTCTTCGTGATCTCCGTCCAGGTGTCCCCGCCATCCGTGGTCTTGAAGAGCCCCGAGCCCTTGCCGCCCGAGACGAGCATCCACGGCTTGCGGTGCGCCTGCCAGAAGCCGGCGTAGAGCACGTTCGGGTTGTTGGGGTCCATGACGAGGTCCACCACGCCGGTGGAGTCATCGCGGAAGAGCACCTTCTGCCACGTCTTCCCGCCATCCCTGGTGCGGAACACGCCGCGCTCGGCGTTGGGGCCCCACACGTGCCCGAGCGCGCCCACGTAAGCGATGTCCGGGTTGGCGGGGTGCACGCGCACCTTCGAGATCTGGCGCGTGTCATTGAGGCCGATGTTGGCCCACGTCTTGCCGCCGTCGGTGGTCTTCCACATGCCGTCGCCGTGGGAGACGTTGCCGCGAATGGCGAACTCGCCGCCGCCCACGTAGACGACGTCAGGATTGCTGGGGGCCACCGCGATCGCCCCGATGGTCCCGCCGAAATAGCGGTCGCTCATCGGCGTCCAGGTGTCGCCGCCGTCGGTGGTCTTGAAGACCCCGCTGCCGGTGGTGCCCATCCAGTATTCCTTGGGGCGGGCAGCCGAACCGGCCACGGCCACCGACCGGCCGCCGCGATACGGGCCGATCTCACGCCAGCGAATGGCCGACAGGGCGGCGGTGTCGAACGGTGCCGCGAGGGCGGGCACCGCCGCCGGGCGCGGCGCGGGCCGTATCCCCACGCGGGGGGGGGTCTGCGCCATGAGCAGCGCGGGGAGGACGGTGCCGGCGGCGAAGGCGGCACGGGTGAACCGGGGTGACATGCGGGTCCTCGTCGTCGGGTGAACAGCGGTGGGATCCGGACATATGCAGCGGGCCGTCGGGGTTGGCAAGGCACGGTGACGACAGGGAACCCGAGCCGAACCAGCGTCGATGCAACTGCTGAAATGAGTACCATTGAGCAACATCCATGCGTCTTCGAGTCTCAGGCGATGGCATCGCGACTCCAGGTCCTCGTCCCCGTTGACGAGATCGCGGCCATTCGGGCGGCGGCGGCTCGGCGTCGCGTCACCGTCACGGCGTGGGTACGTCAGACCCTGGGCGAGGCGATTGCCGCCGATCTCGAGCCACCTCGTCGCGTGGTCGAACCCGCGGTACGTGCAGTCCGCGAGTCGGCGCGGCAGGGCTATCGGGCAGCGCCTCTCACGACCAGCGATCACCAGCAGATCGAGGAGCTCCTGACGCGCCTGGATGGCGACGATGACGATGCCGAAGCGGCGTGGGACGCGGAGATCGCGCGGTGGCTCAAGGAGTTGCGGGCGAGTCGCGCGCGGCTGATGCCTGCGGAGGAGGTGTTCGGACGTATTCGCCAGTGACACGGCTGGTGAACGTCACCTTGACGACGACCGCTGCCGACGCACTCGATGACGCAGTGGCGTCGTACGAGGCCCATCGGCAAGGCTCGGTGAGCAACTCCTCGAAGCCGTCGAACATGTGGTGCGGGCATTGAGCGCCCACCCATACGCCGGCGCCGCGTGCGGCGAGGCACGGTAGTGGCCCGTCCCGGGGTCTCCGTACAGCGTCGTGTACGATGTCGCCGAGCATGCGGTGGGGATTTTCGCCATGGCGCATACTCGGCGGCGACCCGGGTACTGGCGACGGCGGTCGCGCCGACAAGGGGCCAGCGTCGTTGAGCGGCGACCGCGACGTCATGGCGCGAATTCGCTCCGCGAACGCGAGTTGGCCGACAACACCGTGGGATCGGAACTTGGGCTCCGCCGATGCGAGCCGCTCGCCGACGCGTGCACGGTCGCGGTGGGCGTTGCACCGTGTGTACATCCATGCGCGCCAATGGTCGGATTCGGCGCGGAGCGGTGAGGGCGGCCAGGCGTCGGCGAGCCTTGATCGCCTCTTCAAGGAATGGCTCGGCTTCACCCCAGGCGCCTCCCGCGGCGGCAGCGATCGCAGCGCGATGAGCGGTGAGCGCGTGACTCCACAGGACGCGATACCGTTTGGCCATGACGCGGCGCAGCGCCGGCACGCAGGCAGGCGTGCGCGCGATCCAACTGGCCAAGGCGCGTGCACGCCTCGGATGCGTACGCCGTGTACACCATGGCCCCCGCGTAGCGTGGGGTGGCGTCGGAAATCAGGAGAGACTCGCACTCGGCCAGCAGCGCGAGGCCCTGCGGCGGATGCAGATGAGCGTTGCGCGACACGTGGCGGGCGGCACCAGGCGCGAGACGTGCTCCAGTACGTCGACGAAGGGCGTGTACGGCGGCATACCCTCCATCTCGTTGCAGTGCCCCCAGGCAGAGCGCGCCACGCCGACGCGCGTCGTCGAGTCGTGCGCCGGCCAGACGTGTGTCGTGCCGACTCCCGGCTCGCCCCCAAGGAGGAGCCGTCCACCACACCGTTGTGAACGTCCGGCCAGCAGCGCGCGCCCGTCAGCAAGCTCGCGCTCACGGCCGACAAGAATCGATCGGGGTGGTGGCGTCAGTGAGTCCCTGCGCCAGCGCTTCCCCGTAAACGGCGGCGCGCCAGTCAACATCTCGTAGACCACGCACACCAGCGCGTGGAGATCGGTCCGCACATCGACATGCACGTCCCCGAAGAACTGCTCGGGGCTCATGTACGCTGGGGTGCCCGGCGGCGAGCAGGATATGCCCGGGCTTCACATCGCGGTGCACGACGCCGCGCTTGTGCGCATGGGCGAGCGCGTGCGCCACCTGCACGGCAAGGCGCAGCGCCTCGCTGACCGCGAGTGGCGACTCGCGCCCCAGCCGATCCCGCAACGACTCCCCAGCCACGAACGGCATCACGTCGTAGAGCAGCCCATCCGCCTCACCCGAGTCGATCAGCATGAGAGTGTTCGGATGGTCGAGCTTCGCGGTGATGCGATTCTCCCTCAGGAACTGCTCGGCGCCCACCGACTCGGCGGCCTCGCTGCGGAGCACCTTGAGGGCGACGGGCCGATCGTGCTTGCGATCCGTCGCGTGGAAGACCACGCCCATGCCGCCTTCGCCGATCGGGCGGTTGATGACATAGCGGTCGGCGAGGGCGGCCTGGAGACGAGTGGCGAGCGGGGTGTTGACGGCGGCGAACGGCCGCCCGCCTGCCGTGCGCCGCCCTTCGTTGCCGATTTCCGAAACACCCCCGGAACCCCAACCCGGTACCCGAACCCGAAACTGATCAGGTCCGGGTTCGGGTAGCGGAAGCGGGTTTCGGGTGAAACCGCCCCGCCACCCCTACCGTACAGTGATACTGAAGTGATATCACTTCAATACCACCTCCTCCGGATTTTCTCCATGCTTCGCGAACGCGTCATCAAGCCGGCTCCTGGCGTCCCCATGGCCCTGCTCCTCACGGCCGGGCTGCTGGCGGGCTTCTACGGCTTCTACCTCGGCGCCCGCGCCGACCAGTTCGGCCTGGCCATCCCCAGCATCCTCATGGCCACGCTCGTCGGCCTCGGGCTCCCCGGACTGTTCACGGTCGACCCCAACGAAGGGAAGGTCCTCACGCTCTTCGGCACATACCGCGGCACGGCCCGCGAGCCCGGGCTCTGGTGGGTCAACCCCTTCATGCAGAAGAAGTCCGTCTCGCTACGGGTGCGGAACTTCGAGACCAACAAGCTCAAGGTGAACGATGCGCGCTCGAACCCGGTGGAGATCGGGGCGATCGTCGTGTGGAAGGTGATCGACACCGCCGAGGCGCTGTTCGAAGTGAACGACTACGTGCAGTACGTGGCGGTGCAGAGCGAGTCGGCGGTGCGGGCGCTGGCCTCGACGCACCCATACGACGCGCACGGCAATGGCGAAGTGGCGCTGAGCACGCATCAGGCGGAGGTCAATGCCGGCTTGCTGGCGGCACTGCACGAGCGGCTGGGCACCGCGGGCGTCGAGGTGATCGAAGCGCGCATCAGCCACCTGGCGTACGCGCCGGAGATCGCCGCGGCGATGCTGCAGCGTCAGCAGGCGAGCGCGATCGTTGCCGCGCGCTCCACGATCGTCGAGGGCGCGGTGGGCATGGTCGAACACGCACTCGCCTCGCTCAAGGATCGCGACATCGTGGAGCTCGACCCCGAGCGCAAGGCGGCGATGGTGAGCAACCTGCTGGTGGTGCTCTGCTCCGAGCGGTCGGCGCAGCCGGTGGTGAACACCGGCTCGCTCTACACCTGAGCCGGCCGACGGCCCGGCCCGACCATGGCTGACCGCAAGTCGTTCCTGCTGCGCGTGGACCGCGAGGTCCTCGAGGCGGTACAACGCTGGGCGAACGACGACCTGCGCAGCCTCAACGGCCAGATCGAGTTCCTGCTGCGGCGCGCGCTCCGGGATGCCGGGCGCGCGCCAACGCGGGGCGCGCCGCCGGCCGATGATTCCCCGAACGATTCGACAGACACTCCCCAGGAATCCCCATGATCATCGGACCCTACTGGCGCTCGGGCCGGGCCTTCGTCGCACTGCTGGTGGCGGCCGTCGCGGCGCTCGTGCTTGGACTGCTCATGCCGCGGCAGGCGCACGCTCAGCCTCGGCCGTCGTCATTCACGTTCGTGTACCTGGTGGGCGCGGACACCGTGGCCACCGAGACAGTCACGCCCGGTGACGGCGTCGTGAAGGGCGTCCTCGCCTATCGCGGGCAGCCCCGACTGGAGTGGGAGCAGCAGCGCACCCCGCTGCGGCTCACGCTGCAGGTGTTCGCGGCCGGCGCCGACACGTCGGCGGCGCCGCTTCAGGTGGCGAGCTTCACGCAGCGCGGCGACTCGATCGCCGCCGAACTCGGCGCGCGCGGGGCGATGCGCCCGCAGCTCCTTGCGTCGAAGGCCGGGGCGGTGCCGCTCGTCAACAACTCGGTGCTGCAGGCGGCGCTGATGGCGCAGTATGCCCGGTCGGAGGGTCGCACGACCCTCCCGGTATTCCTCACGTCGGGGGCGCAGACGCTCGACGCAACCGTGGCCTTCACCGGCGACACCAGCGTGTTCACCCTCGCCGGCATGCCGATGCGCACCGTGTGGGCCGACGGCGTACCGCGTGAGACGCGCATCGCGGCGCAGAACCTGCGCGTCGTGATGGCCGATCGGGCCGTGGCGCCGCTCGTCCCGGAGACAATCGACTACACCGCCCCCGCCGGTGCTCCGTACACCGCTCAAACCGTCACCATCCCCACCCCGCGCGGCTACATGCTGGCCGGTACCCTCACGATGCCCCGCGGCGCGCGGAACGCACCAGTGGTCATCACCATCAGCGGCAGTGGCCCGCAGGAGCGGGACTCGCGCATCCCCATCGTGAAGGGGTACGCGCCGTTCCGTGACCTTGCCGACACGCTGGGGCGCCGAGGCATCGCGGTGCTGCGCTACGACGACCGGGGCGTGGGCGCGAGCGGCGGCGCGGACTCCCGCACGGCGGCGACCAGCGCCGACTTCGCCGACGATGTGCTGGCGGTAGTGGCGTACCTGCGTACACGTCCCGACATCGATGGCGCGCGGATCGGGCTGGCCGGCCACAGTGAGGGCGGGATGATCGCGCCGCTCGTGGCCACGAAGGACCCCACCATACGCGCCGTGGCCCTGCTGGCGGGCCCCGCCTACAACGGCCGCCGCATTCTCGAATACCAGAACGAGAACGGCATCAAGGCGGCGCCGGGTCTCACCGACCGCCAGCGCGACTCGGTCCGCCGCACGGTGCCCGCGGCGCTCGACTCGCTGCAGCGCACCAATGCCTGGATGCGCTTCTTCATGCAGCACGACCCGCTGGTCACCGCGCGCACACTGCGACAGCCGGTGCTGATCGTGCAGGGCGACACCGATATGCAGGTCACGCCTGAACAGGCGGACACGCTCGCGGCCACGATCCGCGGCGCGGGCAATCGTGCCGTCACGCTGCGCCGCTTCCCGGCCGCGAACCACCTGCTCCTGCAGGATCCGTCGGGGGCGCCGCAGGGTTATGCTTCGCTCCGCGACGTGCGCGTGCGGGCCGATGTGCTCGGCACCGTCGCCGACTGGTTCGTCACCACGTTCCGCTGATTCGTTCCGCTGATTCGCTTCGCCTCTTCGCCCGCCGATCCGTCCTGCCGATCCGCTTCGTCATGCGCCGACCCGTTCTGTCCACGCTGTGCGGCGCCCTGTCGCTGAGCCTTGCCGTCACCGCCCACGCCCAGCGTGGACCGGCGCAGTACGTGTACCTGCGCGGTACCGACACGCTGGGCACCGAGACGCTCACGGCGTATCCCGAGCGCTCGGTGGGCGCCCTTACCATGAAGGGGCAGCCCACCATCGAGTGGACGCACGCCCGGGCCGCCAACGACCGCCTCGGGCCACTGCGCGTGCGCGTGCTGCAGCCGGCGCCGACCGCCGGCGCCCCGCCCATCCAGGACGTGCTGTTTGCGATGAAAGGCGACAGCCTGCAGGTGAACATCACCACCGGTGGCACCACCTCGCGGCAGGCGGTACGAAGCCCCTACCCGGATCTGGTGCCGCTGGTGAATGCCTCGGTGCTGCACGCCGCCTTCGTGGCCGACTACGGCAAGCGCCGGGCGCTCGATCGCATCCCCATCGTGCTCACCACCGGCGCCCAGACGGCCGATGCCTACCTGACCAAGGACGGGGCGGTGAGCGTCCTGACGATGGGCAAGATCGCCATGCGCATCACCTGGGCGGCTGACGGGCTGCCCCAGCGCATCGACATCCCGGCGCAGAATTCGCGGGTGGTGCGGCGGTAAGTGAGACGGTGAGACGGTGAGACGGTGAGACGGTAAGACGGCGAGTGGGTGAGACGGAACCGATCACGCAGAGGCACCGAGGCGGGGAGGCAACGACATCGAGCGATTGGCGCACTTCCAACTTCATGGTGGAAACGGCGCCGTACCCGTGATGTCGTTGCCTCCCCGCCTCCTTGGCTCTGCGTGATCATTGGCTGTTGCCGTTGGAGCGCTGCGCCGGCGGCACCCGTGGCCATACGCCGCCGCCCACGGGCCCCGGCAGCACCCGACAGGGGTGATGCGTTAGAGTGGCGTGCCCGGCGCGCAGGTGCGCCCGGTTGCTACCCCTCCCACCGTCAGAGTGCATGCGACACGGTCCCCTCACGCTCGCGACCGCCGGCCTCGTGCTCGGCGCCTGCGCGCCCAAGCCGGCGCCGGCGCCGGCCCCATCCCCCGCGTCGGCCCCCACCAACGCGCCGAGTGGCGCTCCCACGCCAGCCGCTGGTCGTCCCGCCGGAGCCCCCGGCGGCTTCGGCCAGGGCCCAGGCGCCCAAGGTGGCCAAGGTGGCCAGGCAGGCGCCGCCGGCCAGCAGGACCCCCAGCCGCGCCCCTACGGCACCGTCATCACACCGCGCGCCGTCACCAAGAACGGCGTCTTCAAGGTGCATCAGGTCGGCAGCCGGCTCTACTTCGAGATCCCGCGCGCCGAACTGGGCAAGGACTACGTCATCGTCACCACCCTCGCCGGCACCCCCGACGAGATCGGCATCCGCGGCACGCAGGGCGGCAACAACCTCGTGCGCTTCGAGCGGCGCGACAACCGCCTCTTCGTGCGCGAGGCGAGCTATCGCGACGTCATCAGCGACACCGCCAGCTCGCAGCGTCTCGCCGCGCAGCTCATCGGCGTAACCAAGATCCTCGCCGCGCTCAACGTCGAGGCCTATGGCCCGGACAGCGCGGCCGTGGTCGAGGTGACGCGCATGTTCACCGGCGGCGTGCCGGAGTACACCGCGCTTGGCCGCCGCGCGCAGGTGGACGCGGCCCGCTCGTACATCGAGAAGTTCGCCGCCTACTCGCGCAACGTGAACGTCACCGCCGTGCAGAGCTTCACCCCGCAGGGTGGCGCACCCGGTGGCGGCGGTGGTGGCGGCTTCCCGGGTGCGGCGGCCAGCACGGCCCCCACCACGGAGAAGTACACGTTCTCCGTCGCCAAGCTGCCGGAGGACCCGATGAAACCGCGCCTCCTCGACGAGCGCGTGGGCTACTTCGGCGTCACGCAGCGTGACTTCAGCGGCGCCACCCAGCGCGTGGAAACCCGACGCTACATCGGCCGCTGGCGCCTCGAGTGCAGCGACAGGAAGGTCGGCACCCTCTGTGTACCCAAGAAGCCCATCACCTACTATCTCGACCCCGCCACGCCGGCGTGGATCAAGCCGTGGATCAGAAAGGGTATCGAGGACTGGCAGGTCGCCTTCGAAGCCGCCGGGTTTCACAAGGGCATCGTGGCCGCCGAACCGCCCGCGAATGATCCCGACTTCTCGGGTGAGGACGCCACGGTGGCCATGGTACGCTGGCTCCCCAGCGCCACCGAAAATGCCGTGGGCCCGTCGCTGCGCGATCCGCGGACGGGTGAGATCCTCGACGCCGACGTGCAAACGTACCTCAACGTGATGAACCTCAATCGGTCGTGGTACTTCACGCAGGTCGGTCACCTCGACAAGCGCGCGCAGAAGTTGCCCTTCCCCGACACACTCATGGGGCGGCTCGTGGAGTACGTCACGGCGCACGAAGTGGGGCACACGCTCGGCTTCCCGCACAACTTCAAGGCAAGCTCCATGTACCCGCTGGACTCGGTGCGAAGCCGCACGTTCGTGAAGAAGATGGGCCATACGCCCACCCTCATGGACTACTCGCGTTTCAACTACGTGGCGCAGCCCGAAGACAACATCGACCTCGACGATCTCGTCCCGAAGGTTGGGCCGTACGACAAGTACGCCGTGATGTGGGGCTACACGCCCATCCCGAACGCGAAGACGCCGGAAGACGAGAAGCCCACGCTCGACAAGTGGACCCGCATGCAGGACACCATCCCGTGGTACCGCTTTGCCAGCGACGCGGGCGCGGGTGGTGCCGATCCGGGCGAGCAATCGGAAGCCGTGGGTGATGCCGACGCGGTGAAGGCCACCACGCTCGGCGTGAAGAACCTCAAGCGCACGATGGCGCTACTCGAAAGCGCCACGGCGTGGAAGGAGGGTACCACCTTCGACGACCTCGAGGAGCTCTACGGCCGCCTCGTCGGCCAGTGGGCCACCGAGATGGGGCACGTGGCGCGCATCATCGGCGGCCAGTACAAGCAGGAGAAGTACGTGGGGCAGAAGGGCGACGTGTACCGCCCGGTGGAGCCGCGCCGCCAGAAGGAGGCACTGCAGTTCCTGCTCGACAACGCTTACACCACACCCACCTGGCTGCTCGACCAGAGCATCCTCCGCAAGATCGAACCGAGCGGCAGCCTTAATCGGGTGGGCAATGCGCAGGCGCGTTCACTCGCGAGCGTGGTGAGCAACGAGCGCCTGCAGCGCATGCTGGAAATGGAGGCCCTTGCCGGCACCCGCAGTGAGGTGTATCCCCTCGCCGACATGCTCGCCGACCTGCGCGCCGGCCTGTGGAAGGAGATCGAGGGCGGCCAGCCGATCGACGCGTTCCGCCGCCGGCTGCAGCGTCTCTACCTCGAGGCGATGGCCAGCAAGATCAACCCGCCCGCCCAGACCGCAGCGCCGCAGGCACCGGGCGGCGCTGGTCGTGGTGCGGCGGCTCCGGTGGGCACGGCCGATTTCCGGCCGATCCTCAAGGCCGAGATGCGCTCGCTCGATGCCGACCTCGCAACGGCCATCGGCCGCACCAGCGACCGGATGACCAAGGCGCACCTCGAGGATGCGCGGGACCAGATCCGGAAGATGCTCGACACCGACGAGTAGGTCGTGAACCCCTGACCGCCGCGGCGCGCGGCACGGTGGGGGGCCGCGGATACCGCGGCCGCACGTCTGGCAATGGGCCGCGGATTTCGCGGAGGGACACAGACACAGCACGGATCGCCCTGTAACGGGTTGATCCGTGCTGTGTCCGTCAGGTACCGCGCAATCCGTGGCCCAGGGTGAGTGCGAACTCGACCACTGTCTGGCGCGATTGCGACTCCCCCCCGGCCATGCCGCCCCCTAGACTCCACCTGTCCCCGCGACATGCGCGGGGCGTTCCCACCCTTCCGTCAGGTCCAATGCATTTCCGTACCCTGCCTCTCGCGGTGGCCGGACTTGCGCTCGCCGCCTGCCAGCCGGCCAAGAAGCCGGCCTCGGCGCCGACGCCCGCCAACCGCCCCGCCCCCAACGCCACCCGCCCGGGTGGCAATGCCGGCGCTCCTGGTCAGCCCACACCGGGTCAGCCCATACCCGGGCAGCCCCTACCCGGGCAGCCCCTACCCGGGCAGCCCCTACCCGGGCAGCCCCCGGCTGGCGGTGTGCCCAACCTCGGCGCGCTCGCCGGCGCGCTCGGTGGGGCACAGGCGGATCCCAATCCCCGCCCCTACGCCACGGTCATTACGCCGCGCGCGAAGAGCAAGAAGGGCGTGTTCGACGTGCATCAGGTGGGGTCGCGGCTGTTCTTCGAGATTCCGGCGTCGCAGATCGGCAAGGACTTCGTGATCACGAGCGTTCTGGCTGCCACCCCGGCCGGGATCGGCATCAATGGTACGCTGGGCACCGACCGGGTGATCCGCTTCGAGCGGCGCGACAACCGCGTCCTCGTGCGCGATGTCAATTATCGGAACGTCGCCACCGACAGCACGCAGCAGACGGCGCGCGCGATGTCGCTGATCGAGTTCTTCCCGATCATCGCCGCGCTCAATGTCGAAGCCTACGGCAAGGACAGCGCCGCCGTCATCGACGTGACGCGCATGTTCACCGGTGGTGTGCAGGAGTTCACGGCCAATGGACGCCGGGCGACGGTGGACGCGAGCCGCTCGTACATCGACAAGTTCTCGGCCTTCAGCCGCAACGTGAACGTGACCGCGGTGCAGACGTTCACGCCGCAGGGTGGCGCCGGTGGCATTCCCGGTCTCCCCATCCCGATTCCCGGACTCGGGGGCACGGCCCAGGCCACAACCGAGGCGTACACGTTCTCCATCGTGCGGCTCCCCGACGAGCCCATGATGCCGCGCTTTCTCGACGCGCGCGTGGGGTATTTCGGCGAGACCAAGCAGGACTTCGGTTCGCCCGAGCAGCGGGTGCTCCCGCGCCGCTACATCGCCCGGTGGCGCCTCGAGTGCGGCGACCAGAAGCAGGGCGCACTCTGCGTCCCGAAGAAGCCGATCACCTACTACGTCGATCCCGCCACGCCAAAGTGGCTCGTGCCGTTCGTGAAGGCCGGGATCGAGGAGTGGCAGTCGGCGTTCGAGATGGCGGGCTTCAGCAAGGGGATCGTGGCTGCCGATGCGCCGAACGATCCCGACTTCTCCGGTGAGGACGCGAGCGTGGCGATGGTGCGCTGGCTACCCTCCCCCGTGGCGAACGCGGTCGGCCCGAGCACGACCGACCCGCGCACCGGCGAAATCATCGACGCCGACGTCCAGATGTACCACAACATCATGGACCTGCAGCGCAACTGGTACTTCACGCAGGTCGGGCACCTCGACACGCGTGCCCAGAGGTTTCCATTCCCCGACACCCTCATGGGTCGCCTCGTGCAGTTCGTCGTCGCGCACGAAGTCGGCCACACGCTGGGCTTCCCGCACAACTTCAAGGGCAGCTCGATGTACCCCGTCGACTCCATCCGCAGCAAGACGTGGGTGGCCAAGATGGGGCACTCGCCGAGCATCATGGACTACGCCCGCTTCAACTACATCGCGCAGCCGGAAGACGGGATTGCCGTCGGGGATCTGGTGCCGAAGGTCGGGCCGTACGACAGGTTTGCGGTGATGTGGGGCTACAAGCCCATCCCCGGCGTCAAGCGCCCGGAGGACGAGAAGTCGACGCTCGATCAGTGGGCGCGCATGCAGGACAGCATCCCGTGGTATCGCTTTGCGAGCGACGCCGGTGCCGGCGGCGCGGATCCGGGTGAGCAGTCCGAGGCCATCGGTGATGCCGACGCCGTGCGCTCGACGGCGCTCGGCTTCAAGAACATCGCCCGCGTCATGAAGCTCATGGAGCCGGCGGCCACCGCCGACAACACCGCCGATTACTCGCTGTTGCGTGTGACGTACGGTGCGATTGTGGGCCAGTGGGGCACGGAGGCCAACCATGTGACCAAGATCGTGGGCGGGTCCGACAAGCAGGAAAAGGCGATCAGCCAGGGCGGGCCGGTGTGGATGCCGGTGCCGCGCGCGCGCCAGAAGGCCGCCATGCAGTTCCTGAATGAGCAGGTGTTCATGACGCCGAAGTACCTCATCGACGTACCGGTGCTCCGCAAGCTCGAAAGCGAGGGCAACATCAACCGCATCACCGGCGCGCAGGCGCGGGCCCTCTCCAGCCTCGTGAACAACACCAAGCTGCAACGCCTGGTGGAGATCGAGGCCACGGCGCCGAACAAGGCTGCCGTGTACTCACTGGGCGAGATGCTGACCGACCTGCGCCGCGGGCTGTGGCGCGAGATCTATGCCGGCGAGCCGATCGATGCCTACCGGCGTCGGCTGCAGTCCACCTATCTCGAGGCCATGGCGAGCAAGATCAAGCCGCCGCCGCCGAACGCGCAGGACGCCGTGCTTGCGCAGCTGCTCGGGGGCGGTGTGACCAGCACGCGCGACTTCCGTCCGCTGCTCAAGGATGAAATGCGCGTACTCGACCGGGAGCTGGCAGCGGCCATCGGCCGCACGGGTGATCGTACGTCGCGCGCGCACCTGCAGGATGCGCGGGACCAGATCAAGGCGATGCTGGATACGGAGAAGTAAGGCGGCAGGCGCCCGAACGGCGGTTGGCCGCGGATCCCCCGGAGACGGACGGCCCCCCCACGGATCAGACGGCAGCGTCTGATCCGTGGGGGGGCCGTCCGTTTCGGTCGAATCCGTGGCCCTGTGCGTCGGTCGTGCTGACGGGACGTCGGACGACGAAGGCGGCGGGACGCCGGATCGGGGGTTGACGGTTGGCGAGGTTGCGACCCTTGCCATATGTCTGTATGCTTATATGACCATGTCAAACACCGCATGACGTCCCTGACACCAACCCCGTCCCCCATGCCGACCTTCCGCCAGCAGCCCGTCGACGTCGTCATCGATGTCCGCTCCAAGGTGGAGTTCTGGCTCGGTCACTTGCCGGACGCCGTCTGTGTGCCGGTGGACACGCTGCCCGATGGGCTCGACAAGGTACCCGGCGTCACCACGGACTCGAAGATCCTCGTGTATTGCGCCAGCGGGGCGCGATCGGCCAGGGCCGCGCAGATCCTCCAGGCGCAGGGCTACCGGCATGTGACCAATGCCGGTGGCCTGAGCGACGCTCGCGCCGAGTTCACGGCCTGACGGCGCAGCGAAGGGCGGCCGACAGAGCGGAATACCCACACGGCACGTAGTATCGGGGGGCCCGGTGAATGTGTCGCCTGGCCCCCGCGTGTTTCCTCGCTCCCGTCCCATGTGGATCGTCCAACTCGCGCTGCGGCGCCCCTACACCTTCATCGTGGGTGCGCTGCTGGTGGTGCTGTCCGGGGTGCTGTCGGCGCTTCGCATGCCCACGGATATCCTCCCGGAGCTCGACATCCCCGTGGTGTCGGTCATCTGGTCGTACACCGGGCTGCCGCCCGAGGAGATGGAACGGCGCTTCAGCACGCCCTATGAGCGGGCGGTGACCACCACGGTCAACGACGTCGAGCACATCGAGGCGCAGTCGCTGGCCGGCATCACGGTCATCAAGGTGTTCTTTCAGCCCGGCGCCCGCATCGAGTCGGCGGTGGCCCAGCTCGCGGCGGTGGCCCAATCTATCCTGCGCATCATGCCGCCCGGCTCCAGCGCGCCGTTCATCGTGCGCTACAACGCCGCCAACGTGCCGGTGCTGCAGCTCGCGCTGGGGGGTGACTCCCTCTCCGAGCAGCAGCTCTACGACCTCGGTACCAACGGCATCCGCACCCGCTTGGCCACCGTGCGCGGCGCCAGCGTGCCCCAGCCGTACGGCGGGCGCGCGCGCGTCATCAACGTGGACCTCGACCCCGACCAGCTCCTCGCGCACGGACTGTCACCCACCGACGTGAGCGATGCGATCACGGCGCAGAACCTTGTCCTCCCCGGTGGCACGGCCAAGATCGGCGAGCGCGAATACGCGGTGCGCCTCAATGGCAGCCCCGAGGTGGTCGAGGCGCTCAACGATCTGCCCATCCGCATGGTCAATGGCGGGCTGGTCCGCATTCGTGACGTGGCCCAGGTACGCGACGGCTACTCGGTGCAGACCAACATCGTGCACCGCGACGGTGTGCGCGGCGCCCTCATCACGGTCCTCAAGTCAGGGGGCGCATCCACCATCGATGTGGTCAACCGCGTACGCGAAGCGCTGCCCGGTGTACTGGCGGCGCTCCCGTCGGTGCTCAAGGTGGACGTGCTGGCCGACCAGTCCTTGTTCGTGAAGGCGGCGCTCGAGGGCGTGGTCGTGGAGGCACTCATCGCCGCCTGTCTCACGGCGCTGATGATCCTGCTCTTCCTCGGCAGCTGGCGCGCGACGCTCATCGTGGCGCTGTCCATTCCGCTCTCCATTCTCGTGTCGGTGACGGTGCTGGCGGCGCTCGGCCAGACCCTCAACGTCATGACGCTGGGCGGCCTGGCGCTCGCTGTCGGGGTTCTCGTGGACGACGCGACCGTGGGCATCGAGAACATCCACCGGGTGCAGGAGCAGGAACCGGACATCGAGCGGGCCATCCTGCTCGGCGCGGGGCAGATTGCGGTACCCACGCTGGTGTCGACGCTGGCCATCTGCATCGTGTTCGTGCCGATCTTCTTCCTGAGCGGGGTAGCCGGGTCGCTGTTCAAGCCGCTGGCCATGGCCGTGGTCTTCGCCATGCTGGCGTCGTACCTCATCTCGCGGACGCTCGTGCCGACGCTGGTCCGCTACGCGATGGAGCGGGAGCGGGCCCTGGAGGTCAAGCGCGCCGGTCTGCCGAAGAAGCCGGGACTCTTTGCCCAGCTGCACCACGACTTCGAGTTCCGCTTCGAGCAGTGGCGGGTGCGCTACCGGTTGGCGCTCGCCTCCATGCTGGAACGACCGGCCCGGCTGGGCCTCATGGCCGCAGCCGTACTGTTCTCGGCCGCGCTGCTCGTGCCGTGGCTCGGGCGCGATTTCTTCCCGGCGGTCGATGCCGGGCAGATCCGCCTGCACGTGCGCGCCCCGGTCGGTACGCGGGTCGAGGAGACGGCGCGCCTCGTCGCCGATGTCGAGGCCCGCATCCGCCGCATCATCCCGCCCGGTGATCTCGCCACCATCATCGACAACATCGGCATCAGCAGCAGCAGCCTCACCAACCTGGCGTACAGCGACAACCCCACCATCGGGGTCACCGACGCCGACATCCTCATCGCGCTCACGCCGGAGCGCGCGGGCCAGACGGACGCGTACGCGCGGGAGATCCGCCGCGTGCTGCGCGACGAGTTCCCGCAGCTGCTGGTGTTCTTCCAGTCGGCTGATATCGTCGGGCAAATCCTCAACGCCGGCCTGCCGGCGCCGGTGAACGTACAGGTCGTGGGGAGCAACCGTGCCGAGAACCTCGTGATCGCACGAACACTGGAGCGGCGGCTGCGCGCGATTCCGGGGGCCGTGGACGTGTACCTGCAGCAGCGTCTCGCGGGGCCGCAGCTCGACGTGACGGTGGATCGCACGCGCGCGGCCGCGATGTCCCTCACGCAGCGCGATGTCGCCAACGACCTGCTGGTGTCGCTCGCCTCCAGCGGCCAGGCGCAGCCCAACGTGTGGCTCAACCCGCAGAATGGCGTGCAGTACACCGTGAGCGTGCAGACGCCGCAATACCGCATGGCCTCGCTCGAGGCACTGGGGCGTACGCCCATTCTTGGCGCCAGCGGCGGCACACCGCAGCTCTTCGAGAACCTGGCGACGGTGGAGCGCGGGTCTGGCGTGGCCGTGATCAGCCACTACGACGTCGCCCCTGTCTACGACGTGTTCGCCAACGTGCAGGATCGCGACCTGGGCGCCGTGGCGGCCGACATCGACGTGGTGCTCGACTCCATCCGCGCGACGCTCCCACGCGGCACCACGCTGGTGATGCGCGGGCAGGTGGCCGCCATGCGCACATCGTACGCCGGGCTCGCCGTCGGCCTCGTGTTCGCGATCGTACTGGTCTATCTCATCATGGTGGTGAACTTCCAGTCGTGGCTCGACCCCCTGATCATCAGCGTCGCGCTGCCCGTGGCGCTGTCGGGAGTGGTCTGGATGCTCTTCGCCTGCGGCAACACCGTGAGCGTGCCGGCCTTCATGGGGGCCATCATGAGCATGGGGGTGGCGACCGCCAACGGCATCCTCGTGGTGGCCTTTGCCAACGAGCGCATGGGCGACGGACTCTCGGCGCGTGATGCGGCACTCGATGCAGCGAGCACGCGCCTGCGCCCGGTGATCATGACGGCGCTGGCGATGATCGTGGGTATGGTGCCGATGGCGCTCGGCCTGGGCGAGGGCGGCGAACAGAACGCGCCGCTCGGCCGCGCCGTCATCGGTGGACTGAGCTTTGCCACCTTTGCCACCCTGACCGTCCTGCCGCTGGTGTACAGCCGCCTGCGGGCGTCGCGCCTGCGCGCCGGACGGTTCGGCCAGGTCTCCTCTCCCGGACTCGCCACGTGACGCGCTCGATGACGTCCCCCTCCCTTCCTGTTCGGCGCCGACGGCGGCGCGGGCGCGTGTTGCCGATCGTGCTGTTCCTGCTGTTCGGTGGCCTGCTGGCGGCCGGCGTGCTGCCGCGGCTTGCACAGTCGCGTGCCCGCGAGGCGGAACGGTCGCAGGCCAACGCCGCACCGGCAGTGTTCACCGAACCCGTCCGCCGCGACACCACGAGCCTGCCGCTGGAGATGCCGGGCACCGTCACGGGGTTGCACGAAACGAATGTGTTCGCACGCGCGAACGGCTTCGTGCAGGTGTTGCGGGTGGACATCGGGTCGCCGGTGCGCGCCGGTGACACGCTCGCCCTGCTCGACCTGCCCGACGTACGCGAGCAGGCGCGCCAGGCGAGCGCCGTGGTCGAGCAGACGGAGGCCAGCGCGGCGCTGGCGCGCACCTCGCTCGCGCGCTGGAAACAGCTGGCGCAGCAGGGTGCGGTCACCCCGCAAGAGCTCGACGAGCGCACCGCAGCGGCCCAGGTCACTGACGCGAATGCACGGGCGGCCAAGGCGAACCTCGCCGCCTTGCAGGAGCTGCTGCGCTTCGGCGCCCTCACCGCGCCATTCTCCGGTATCGTCACGGCGCGCAGCATCGACCTCGGTTCACTCGTGGTGGCCGGCGCGGCCGCCGGCGCGCGCCCGCTGTTCACGCTGATACAGACGGACACGCTGCGGGTGATGCTGCAGGTGCCGCAGAGTGCCGCCTCTCGCCTTGGTGTCGGCCTGCCGGCGCAGGTGCGCGTCCGCGACCTGGGCGACTCGGTGTTCGTGGGCCGCGTCGTGCGCACCGCCGGGGCCATCGACCCGGTGTCGCGCACACTGCTCACGGAGGTGCACGTACCCAACGGCACGCGACGCCTGCTACCGGGCCTGTTCGCGCAGGTCCGTTTCACCGTCCCCTCGGGCACCCCCACGCTGCGTGTGCCGGCCATCGCACTCATCGTGCGCGGTGATGGGACGCAGGTGGCACGCGTCGTGAACAACGTCGTGCAGCTGGTGCCCGTCACCGTGCGCCGCGACTTCGGCACCAGCCTCGAGGTGTCGGGCACACTCGAGGCCGGGGATCAGGTGATCGTCAACCCCGCCGAGTCGCTGACCGACGGCATGACTGTGCGGGCGTCGGCACGTGGTGGGACGGCGGGGACCAGGTAACACGGGGTTCCTCGTCTTCTTGCGCTTGGCCATGGATGCTGCGGATACGGACCAAGACAACGGGATACGGCGCACAAGCCGTTCGGGTGATCCTGGTGTTGCCGCTCATCTCCGCACGATCCGTGGCCCGACAGTACCGTCCAGCCACGCGTGGCCTGTCGTTCCCACCCAGCCATTCGCGTCACCGTGGCAATTCCTTCCGGACTCCGTGAGCATCCCATGGCGAAGCGTCCACTGCTGGCAGCGGTTGCTGTCCTCACCAGCCTGGCCGTGCCAGCCAACGCCCAACAGGCGGCGATCGCGAGCTGGGTGTCGTTCGATGCGCCGACCGGGCTCGAGGGACGTACCACGTCGCGCCTACCCGGCGCGCTCAACAACGCGACGGGCGGCGAATGGCGGGGTGATGAGCTCGGAAACCTCGTACTGCGCAAGGGGAGCGGGTCGCCGCGTCGCGTGGTGGCGTGTGCCATCGACCGGCCAGGTTTTGCGGTCACGCAGATCACCGCCGATGGCTTTCTGCGGTTGCACCGGGTGGGCCGTGTCGCCCATCCGCTCTGGGACCAGGCCCACGAGGGCCAACAGCTCGAGGTGCTGACCGAAGCAGGCGCCGTGCCGGCGGTGGCGGCGATCGCCAATGGGCACTTCGCGCAGCAACACCGCCGCGACTCGCTCGTCGCCACGGCCGACGACCTGTGGGTAGACGTCGGGGCCACGTCGCGCGCGGAGGTGGTGGCGCTGGGTATCCGGCTGCTCGATCCGGTGCAGCGGCGACTTCCGTCGTGGAGCTACGGCGACCACGTGGCCGGCACGGCAGCGGGGCAGCGCACGGGTTGCGCGGCGTTGGTGGCTGCGGCCCGCGGTACGGTGGCGCAAGGCGAGACCATGTTCGTGCTCAGCGTGCAGGGAGCCTTCGGGTGGCCGGGGCGTGGCGGTGTGCTGGCGCGGGCGCGCGACTTCACCGCCGACACCATCACGCTGCTCATGGGCGGCCGTGCCGAACGGACGCAGCGCTGGGCGCGCCCAGGGTCGCTGCCGAGTGTGAACGCGGCGGTGTTTCGCGCGGCCCGGGTCGACTCGGTGCGTGTGCAGGCGCCGGCGGTGCGACACGCGAACACGCTGGTGGAGAGCCTCGCCATGTCCGAAGCCGCCTGGCTGCTGAGCGCCGCGAGCGCCGCCGCCGGCGTGCGCGATGTCCCCGCCGATCCCTGGCTCGCCCTCCCCGTGCGTGCGCGCCAGAGTGCGCGCGCGGCGGCTCCGCCCCCCGGCGATCTGCACACCGCCACGGTGGCGTTGCTCGCCCAGCTGGCCGATCTCCCGGGGGTACCGGGCGACGAATGGCGGGTGCGCGAGGCCATTCTCGCGGCGCTTCCCAAATGGGCCCGCGACCGCGCGACGGTCGACGAGATCGGCAACCTCATCGTGAGCGCCGGTCCGGCCCGCGATACGGTCGTGTTCATGGCTCACCTGGACGAGGTGGCGTACGACGTGGTGGCGATCGCCGGCGACGGCACCGTCACCCTGCGCAGTCGCGGCGGGGTGGTGCATTCGGCGTGGGAAGGGCAAGCGGCCGTGCTGCACCTGCCGCGTCCGGCCAGTGGCCAGCCCGACACCCTCATGGGCCTTTTCGTACCGCGAGACACGGCGCGCGTGCGCACGACGCCGCGTATGACCGCGTGGTTCGGCCTCGACTCGGCGGCGCTCGTCGCCCGTGGCGTACGCATCGGCGCCGGTGTGACCAGCCCCAAGGTGAGCGTGCGCGTGGCCGGCTCTCGCTTCACCGGACGGAGCATGGACGACCGCGCCGGCTCGACCGCGCTGATTCAGGCGGTGCATCGCATCGATCCCGCCTCGCTCGATCACACCGTGTTCTTCGTGTGGTCGGTGCAGGAGGAGGGCGGACTCGTGGGCGCGCAGGCCGTGGCGTCGCGTGTCGGCACGACCACGCGGCGCGTCTACAGCATCGACACCTTCGTGAGTTCGGAGACGCCGCTGGAGTCACCGCACTTCGCGTTCGTCTCACTCGGCAAGGGTCCGGTGCTGCGGGCCATCGAAAACGGCAGCTTCTCGCCCCCGGTCGTGCGGCGGCGCATGCAGGCGGCAGCGCGGGTGGCTGGCGTGCCGTTGCAGATCGGTCTCACGCAGGGCGGCACCGACGGCACCGCGTTCACGTTCTACGGTGCGCCCAACACCGGCCTGTCGTGGCTGGGTCGCTACAGCCACACCCCGGCGGAAGTGCTCGACCTGCGCGATGTGGAGCGACTGGCGCGTCTGATCGCGGCGGTGGCACGGCAGAGGCCGTAGATGCGTCAGCCGACCGGATCGCGAGCGCCCGGACGTCATCGGCCACCACCGCAAACCCGCGACCGGCATCACCGGCCCGCGCCGCTTCGACGGCGGCATTCAGCGCGAGCAGGTTCGTCTGGAACGCGATCTCCTCTATCGACGTCATGATCTTGGCCGTGTCCGCACTCGCCTGCCTGATCTCGTTCACCGCGGTGGTCAGGCGCTCCATGCGCGCCGCCCCCTCGGTGGCATTGCCGGGCGCGTCGGTGGCCTTGCACTGGGCTTCCTGCGCGCTGCTGGCGCGCTGCCGGGCCATCATGGCGAATTCCTGAACACGCGCGGACACTTCCTCGAGACTCGCCGCCTGCTGGCTCGACCCCGATGCCAACGACTGTCCACCGGCCGTGATCTACGTTCCGGCCGACGAGACCTGATCGGAGGCCATTGCCACCTGCGTGAGCGTGCCCTCGAGGTTCTCGATGGCCTGATTGATGGGGCGCTGCATCTCGGCGTAGTCGCCCTGATACGTACCCGTCATGCACCCGGTGAGGTCGCGACCGGCGCGCGGTGCGAGATCACCGCGCTTCGCGGCATCCACCAGCGTCTGCGTTTCGCCGATGACGCTGCGAATGGCGGCCTGGGTGCGGGTAAACGCAGCGATGGTCGCCGTCATGTCGGCAATGATCCCGTCGACTCCACGGGAAATGTCGCCCAGTTCATCCCGATCCGTGTTGTGAATCATCGGCGTCTTCGGAGTCACACGCACCGACAAGTCACCCTGCGCCATGGCCACCCCGAGGACCCAGGCCAACGCCAGCGCCACCAGCGCCGCCGCCGCGAGGGCAGGTTTGCCGCTCTGCGACAGATCGCGGGCTGCGGGCCACACTGCGTAGCAGCGCTCCCAGACAGCGTTCCACTGTTCGAGGATCGCCCGCTCTTCCGACGTCGAGAGGTACTTCTGCGCGTAGGCATCGTTGGCCGTCTTCAGCTCGTCACGCGTGGAGTCGAGTCGCTTGTCGAGCTCAGCCATGTCGGCGGCGCTCGTCCCGGCCACGTGCCGACGCTGCAGCGACTGGAACTGGCGGGACGCGGCGTCGATCTGTGCGACGGACTCGATGCTCGGCAACCAGCGTTGTGCGAGGGCCGTTGACTGGGCATTGACGTCGGCCATGCGCCAAAGGGCAAACAAGCCCACGGTGACGGTGAGAGCGAGCGTGGCGCCCGCCATGCCCGGGAGCTTCGTACGGATCTTCAGGTGGTTCAGCCACGGCATCGTGTGCGGTCCTCGTCGAGTGATAGCGGAGCAACGACGGGACCGTCACGTACCTTCCCCGGGGAGACGGACGCGAACGGGCGCGGCCTATGTCGGCGAATGGGGGTATCGGGTCGTCTCAGCGCCAAGTGGAGCAGGACCCGGATCGGACCCTCGCCCTATGTTCTACGGAGGAAGGAAACTCCGCCGGTGGATCCGGAGAGGAGAGTGGGCGAGCCTGCGGGGCCCGCGAATCGCCCGTGGCGTGACCCGACTACAGGAAGCGCGTGATGGCATACCGCTTCGACGCCCGCACGCGCGCATACCACTGGGCCGGTCGGTACAGCACCACAAGCGTCACCGCCACGAGCGGGAAGGTCAGCCACAGCGGATAGCGGAACTCCGCCGGGATGCCGGTGATGGTCGCGCGGAAGTCGAAGGCGGACCACGGATACCCGGCCGCGAGGGCCATCAGCAGCCCGGCCGCATGCAGGAAGTACAGATGCGCGAGGTACAGGAACATGGGGACCTGCCCGAGCGTGCGCAGCGGCGCCGTCCACGCCGGCGTGCCGCGGTCCCACCGCGCCAGCAGCAACAGGGCCGGCCCCACGGTCATGAGCACGAAGCTGAGCGACATGGGATACTTCGTGGTGTTGAGCGCCGCCATCACGTTGTCGGCCAGGCTCGCACCGTACGTGGCCACATGCAGATCGCCATACACGTTGGTGCTGCGCAATACCACGAAGAGTGCAATCATGGCGGCACCGCCGAGCATCAGCCGCACGGCGCGCTGCGCCGGGGCCACCGTGCGGTACCAGCGGCCAAGCGCCTCACCCAGCAGCACCAGTCCGATCATGGGCAGCACGGGGTACGACGTGCGAACGGCCGCATCGCCCCACAGGGGCATCACCTGGCGATCGTGCAGAATGGCCCAGCTCCAATGCAGCCACGGTGGCGCCGTGGGATGCCACGCGTCGAGGGCGTTGTGCCCTGCCACACAGAGCAGCCCCACCACGAGACGCGCCTGCACGGGCACCCGCTGCAGGAGGCCGAGGACGATCAGGCTCACGCCGATCCCCCAGATCACCTGCGCGTAGCGCAGCGGCCAGACGAACGAGAAGGTCCACGCGAACTGAATGACGGTGAACTCGAGCAGGATGAGGACGAGTCCGCGCGTGATCGTCGTCCACTGCCATGCCGATGTCGGTTCTCCGGCCCGCGCCTGGAGCCCCACGGACATGCCGGCCAGCAGGGTGAACACCGGGGCGCAGAAGTGCGTGACCCAGCGCATCCAGAACAGCAGCGGCGAGATCCCCTCCAGCACCATGGGATCGGCCACGCCCGGCCCGCGCGCATACTCGCGTGCATGATCGAGCACCATGATCACGATGACCAGCCCGCGCAGGACGTCGATGGCGTCTGCGCGCGTCCGGGTGTCGTCAGTCACTCAGCGGTCGAGCGTGAGCGTCAGGAACAGCGCGCGCGCGGCAGCGGGCGAATGCAGCGTCTGGGCGCCGTCCCACCACACGTACTCCATGTAGCGGTCGAACAGGTTGGCGACGCCCAAACCCACGGCGGCGGCGCGCCAGCGCCACGACACGTCGGCATTCACGGTGTGCATGCCACCCCACCGGCCACGATCGTTCTGCTGCGTGAGGTGATAGTCACCCTGGGCGTAGGCCCACGCCGAGGCCGTGATGCCGGCACGCGGCGCCCATTCCGCGCCGTACTTGACCGTCCACGACGGCACGTGGTTCAGCAGGTTCCCCTGTACGGCGGCGTTGCGCGCACCAGGTTCGGTGAGCTCCGCTCGCTGTGACGTACCGGCCACCCAGAACTGCACCGCGTTCGAGACGCGCAGGGTGCTTTCGATGTCCAGCCCCGCTCGGCGGGTGCGTCCCACGTTCTCGCTGTCGCCCGAGTTGTCGAAGCGCAACCGCACCTCGTCGGAGGCGCGCTGCTCCCAGTAACCCGCGCGCACCGACCAGGCGCTGGTGGGCTGGGCCACGAGACCCGCTTCGGCTCCATCGTTCACCGAGGCCCGCAGCGGCGACCGGCCATACGCGGCCGGGCCGGTGCCGATCTGGAAGCCGCGCCCGTAGTTCGCATAGGCACTCAGGCGGTCATTCATGCGGATGCCCGCGCTCAGCTTCGGTTGCGTGATCGTGCCGTAGTCGAGGATGGGCAGCGTGCTGGGCGACGGCAGGTTGTTGGTGAACGACCCGCGCAGCTGATCGGCACGAATGCCGGCCGACAGCGTCAGCCAGTCCGTGGGCGCGCCGCTCGCTTGCACGAACGCGCCGGCATTGTCGAGGGAGAAGTCGAAGTCGCGCAGCGTTGCCTGCCGCACGCGCTCGAGCGTGCGAAAGCGGAACTGCTCGTTGCGCTGCTGCTGCACGTCCGCACCGCCGGTCAGCACGAACTGCTTGGCCGCCAGTCGGGCCGGACGCCACGTGGCCGTGGCAATGGCACCCGTCTGGCGCTCGTCTTCGAT
>JAJTGR010000026.1 GCA_021299375.1 Gemmatimonadota bacterium | reverse complement strand
GGGCGAGCACCTGCTGTGCGCGCGCCCGCGGCCCGCGGATCGCGCTGCCCGCGCCGGAGCCCTCGAGGAAAGCGCATGCGCTTCGCGGACCGCACGAGCCCGGCGACGCTCCGCGCGACTCCACTTCGCCTCGACTACTCGTCGGTGGCCTACGTGCTGCTGGCCGCGCTCCGTCGGCTCGGGCTCGCCGGGACCGCGCTGGCGCGCGCGCAGTGCACCACGATCCGGCTCACGCTCCAGTGGAGAAGAAGTCGCTCACGCTCGACGAAGCGGGCGCCATGACGATCTCCAGCACCACCGGCCTGCCGCGCACCCTCTCGGCCGACGAAGCCAACGCGCTCACCTCGCGCGTCGACCAGTTGCAGCAGCGCGGCGTGGCGCTCACGCGCTGAGTTGCCGGCATCGCGCGGTGCGCCAAGGCGCACCGCCATGTCGCCACGAGGCACGACAACGCGGAGGGGATCAGCCGATCCCCTCCGCGTTGTCGTGCCCCGCCGGCAGTGCGTGCTCAGGAAAAGGCGTACCCGATGGTCAGCCTCGCCGTGGGCAGCACGCGCGTGATGCCCCGCGACTCCTCGTCGCTGAGGAAGTAGCGCTTGGCGCCGCCGCCAACCGTGATGGCGGTGGACCGGCTGCGCCCCATGAACCACTGATAGGAGCCCGCGATCGCCACGCTCACGTTCTCGCGGAAACGGCGCTCGTACTCGCCCTGGAAACGGCCAAACAGCAGCAGAAACGGATTGGCCGAAATGACCTGCCGCGGCGTGACCGCGTCGGCGAACGCCGCGAAGGCGACAACACGCATCATGAGCGGGGGAGTGTGAGTCAGGTGGCGTGAAGCAGCGCCTGGGCCGCCATGGCCCCACCACGCGCTGCGCCTTCGAGGGAGCTGGAGTGCAGCACTTCGCTGGCACGCCAGAGCCCCGGGATACCACACGCGATGGACGGCCGTTGTTCCCGCCAGCCGGGCGGTTGCGCGAACTGCGCATACGGCACACGCCAGAGTGCGACACGTTCGAATCCGACGGCCTCGGCGGAGAGGCCACCCATGCGCGCCAGTTCTGTGCGCGCCGCCGCATCGAGCGCGGCATCGTCGCGATCGGCGGCAGCACCCACAGCCGTCGCCGCCAGCAACACGCGGCCGCCGGTGGCGTACTCGGGCGCCACGTCGGTGAGGGTGACGGCATGACTGATCACGGCGTTCGGCTCGGCGTTGAGCCAGAGCGCCTTGCCGGGAATGGGTGATGTGCGCACGGTGTAGTACAGCGTCGTGCACCCGCGCGCACCAGCGGGCGCCGGAAGCGATACCCCCGCGGTGGCAGCCAGGCGCTCGGCCGCCGGCGCCTCGGTGGCGAGCACCACCTGTGCGGCGTCGAGCCCGCTGCCATCGTCCAGCGTGACACCGGTCACGCGGCCGTTCGTCACCACCAGCGACGACACGGCCGTACGTGTGCGCACGGTACCCGGGGTGAGCCGCGCCGCCATCTGCCGGGTGATGGCCCCGATGCCGCCGGCGGGGATCACCGTGTCACCGTCGGCGAGCATCTTGAAGGTGAAGAGCAGGATGGACGCACTGGTGGCCAGCGTGCGGTCGAGCAGGATGCCGCCATAGAACGGCGCGAAGAAGCCATCGATGACCGCGGAGCCGAAGCCACGCGACTCGAGAAACGCGCGCGTGCTCACGCCGGCGAAACGCGGGGCGAAACAGTCGTCGATGGCGAGCTGCTGGGCGAAGCGGCGCAGCGCGAGCAGGCGCAACTTGTCACCTACGTTGACGGCGCGGGACAGCACCGTGTCCACCAGCAGCCCCGGGTCGCGCAGGGCGTCGCCGATGAGCGACACCTGGCCGCCTTGGGCGATGCGTGCCGCCGGGAGGAAGCGACGCAGCGCCAGCGCGTCGAGGTCGAGGTACGACCGCAGCGTGGGATAGGCGGTGAAGAGCACCTGGAAGCCGTGGTCGATGACCAGGCCATCCTGCACGGTGGTGCGGACGCGGCCCCCGACGTCGGGGGCGGCGTCGAGCAGTTGCACGGACTGGCCGGCCTTCTGCAGGTCGATGGCGCACACGAGCCCCGCCACGCCGGCCCCGATGATCACGATGGGAGTTGTCATGCTCCCTCAAAGCTGATGACCTGGCCCCCGGAAACGCCATGCGGGGGACACCACCGATCCGTGGTATCCCCCGCCGGGATGGGGCAGCCTGCCGGCCGTCAGCGTGGCATCAGGCGCGCTGCACGTTCTCGGCCGCGGGCCCCTTCTGCCCCTGCACGATGTCGAAGGTGACGGCGTCGCCTTCGGCGAGCGTCTTGAAGCCCGATCCCTGGATCGCGCTGTAGTGGACGAAGCAGTCCTTGCTGCCGTCGTCGGGCGTGATGAACCCGAAACCCTTGGCGTCGTTGAACCACTTCACGCGGCCGGTGCTCATACCTGTTCCTCACCTGGGTGATGCCGCCGAGCAGAGGTGGGTGACGCCCGGCGATGATGACCGGCGCAGCAGGCGGCGGCGGAAATGCCCTCGCCCCTCGTGCCGGGGAATTGGCGCGAGGGGCGAGGGGTGCCCGATCGGGGCCAATCGGGGGCGAATATTGGACGGTAGCGTGAGACCGTCAATAGTCCGGACCGGGCCGATGCGACGCTCAGAACCGCACGCCGACGGTGAGCGGAATCCGGATGAGATTGCGGTTGGCGGCGAAGACGTTGACGTACTTCGCCTCGACGAAGGTGGCGAGCCCGGCCAGCTTCACGTCCACCCCCGCCCCCATCTGCATGCCGGTGTCGGTGCCGGACGGCCCATCCGCCGCCTTGTCGTTGAACACGCCGAGGCCACCCAGCAGGTACACGATGCGTTGGCCTCCGGCGCTTTCGCCGATGCGGTAGTGCGCGTTGACGATCGCACCCACGCTGCGGTACGACACGCTCGCATCCTGGGCATAGGCCCATCGGTCGAAACTCGCGTCGATACGAAAGCGCAGCCCCTTCACGGTACCCTGGCGCGAGAGCAGATGGCCGGCCACGGAGTATCCGGTGCTCAGGTCGCGCTTGAGATCGCCGGTGGGCAGCGACAGCCCCCCGCTGATGCCGAAGGCGGCCGGCTCGCGACTGCGCTGGGCCGAAAGCGGCGCCGGCGTTGCGCTGGCTGCGGTGAGGGCCACCGCGAGGGCGACGACGGAAACGGGGCGCCACATGGGGACCTCCTGCGCGAGGCGGGCGGACATGCGAAGCGGGCGCCCGGAGGCGCCCGCCTGGGTGACAGCGATCAGAAGCGGACGCCGAAGGTGATCGGGATCCAGGTGGCGTTGTCACCCTCGGTGAACGCGTTCACGTACTTGGCCTCGAGAAAAGTCGAGAAGCCGGAGAGCTGAAACGTGAGGCCACCGCCGAGCTGGATGCCGAGGTTGGTGTCGCTTTCGGACCGTCTCGCGCTGCCGGTGCGCGCCGTGACCTCGGCGCTGACCAGCCCGACGCCGCCAAGCAGGTACGGCGTGACCGTCGAGCTGCTCGACGACGCCACGTCGAACATGGCGTTGGCCATGATACCCAGCGCCCGCAGGTTGGCAGTGACCGCACCGCCGGTGAGCCGGCGCTCGATCCCCCACCGGTCGTAGCTGACATCACCGCGAAAGCGCAGCGCGGTGACACCGACCGGCTTGTAGTACAGGTGACCGGCCACCGCGAAGCCCGACTCGGCCTCATCGTCTAGCACGCCCGTGGGCATCGACACGCCACCGCTGACACCGAACGATACGGGCTTGTCCACGGCGGCCTGCGCCGCGAGCACGGAGGGAGCCGCCAGGGCAGCGGCCAGTCCGAGGATGCGTAGCGAATGCGTCATGTACATCTCCTGAATCCGTGGGAGGTGGTGTGTGGATGCCATCCGATCCCGGGCACCCTACTCCGGGATCTCCTGCACACCGGTCACGAAGTACTCCGTTTCACCGAAGCATGAGGTGGGCACGTAGAGGTGCTGCTCGTACTCCACGGCGACCTTCCGACCGCTCAGCGACTCGAGCACGTGCGCGACGGAATCGTCGCGCACGGTGAAGGAGAAGCTGTCGGAGCGGAAGCCCTTGGCGATGTCGGTGTACAGGGTGCCTTCCCAGGTTTTGCAGACGAACCCCTTGCGGGAGAACTTCTGCACGTACCCGGCCCGCTTGCCGGTGGAGTAGCTCCAGTTGAGCGCGATGGCGGTCCAGGCGGTGAGGCCGAGCAGGGGGAGCCCCAGCAGGACCAGCAGGGTAAGGGCCAGCCAGTGCCGGCGCGCGAAGGACTTCGGGGGTGGCGCCGCCACCGAGAGACTGGGCTCGGTGGATTCCGTTCCAGCGGGGGAAGGCTCGTCCATGGGCAGAACTTGGGGGAGGCGACCGGGGCGCGCTAGCTTTACGGTTGTCTCTCTCACCCGGGTTTCACGATCGTGTCGTCCTCTGCCTCCGGCTTCGGCCGTCGCCGTCCCACCGTCACCGTCAGGGTGCGGGGCGTGCCCGTTGGATCCTCCTCACCGGTCGTCGTGCAATCGATGACCAACACCGATACGGCCGACGCCGCCGCCACCGCCGACCAGGTGGCGGAGCTCTTCGAGGCCGGCTCGCAGAAGGTCCGCATCACGGTCAACAACGACGAGGCGGCTCAGGCGGTCCCCGAGATCCGGCAGCGCCTCGACGACCGCGGCCTCGATGTGCCCCTCATCGGCGACTTTCACTACAACGGGCACCTGCTGCTCACCCGGTATCCGAAGACGGCCGCCACGCTCGACAAGTACCGCATCAACCCGGGCAATGTCGGCACGAAGCACCGCGACACGAACTTCACGACCATCGTGCAGGCGGCCATCGACCACGACAAGCCGGTGCGCATCGGTGTGAACTGGGGCTCGCTCGACCAGAACCTGCTCACGGACATGATGGACGCCAATGCCGCGTCGGCCACGCCGCGCGAGGCCAAGGACGTCTACATGGACGCGATGCTCGAGAGCGCGCTGCGGTCGGCGGCGCTGGCGAAAGAGGTGGGACTCCCGCACGACCGCATCATCGTGAGCGCCAAGATCTCCGTGGTGCAGGACCTCGTGGAGTGCTACCGGCGCCTCGCCGCCCGCTGCGACTACCCGCTGCACCTCGGCCTCACCGAGGCCGGCATGGGCAACAAGGGCGTGATCGCCTCCACGGCGGCGCTGTCGATCCTCCTCAGCGAGGGGATCGGCGACACCATTCGTGTGTCGCTCACACCCAAGCCCGGGGGCGACCGCCGCGAGGAGGTCTACGTGGCGCAGCAGATCCTGCAGTCCCTCGGCCTTCGCTCGTTTGCTCCGCAGGTGACGGCATGCCCGGGCTGCGGGCGCACCACGAGTACCTTCTTCCAGAAGATGGCCGAGGACATCCAGGGCTATCTGCGCGAGCAGATGCCGGTGTGGCGCGAGGCGCGGCCCGGCGTGGTGGACATGAAGGTGGCCGTGATGGGGTGCGTGGTGAACGGCCCCGGCGAATCGAAGCACGCCAACATCGGGATCTCGCTGCCGGGCACGTTCGAGGAGCCCAAGGCACCCGTGTACGTGGACGGCAAGCTGTTCACGACGCTCAAGGGCGATGCGATCGTGCAGGAGTTCCTGGTGATCCTGAACGAGTACGTGGAGAAGACGTACGGCTCGTTGAGCGCGGTCTGATCGGCGTCGGCCACGGCAAAGCCGGCGGGGCGTCGCGGGGCGGCGCCCCGCTGCGGCTTCCGGACATCACGGGATGGCGTGTCGACGCCTGAACGCCGCGATCGCCGGCGTATCCGCATGGCGGCGCACCGCGTACTGGTTGAGCAGCCCGCGGGCATCGAAGAAACCCGCGCGATCAGCGAGACGTCGCGCCATCCCAGGTCCGCCTGCCCCAATCCCGCGTACGCGCGCATCCACGAGGGCTGCGCGCCGGTCGAGGCCCGCGCTGCCGGCAACCTGCGGGAGGAGCGCGGACGACAGGGGTGCGACCTGGTGCGACAGCTGGTCACGACGCTCGAGGGGGACCGCATCGTGCCGGAGTTCCTCGGGATCCTCACCGACGACGTGGCGCGCCCGTACTGAGACGAGGTCACCCCCACACGCAGCACGGGCGCCAGGCTCAGGGAGCCGGGCGCCCGTGTGGCAGCGGGAGTACGCTCAGCGCGCGACCGGGCCGCTCGCGCAGGTGACCGTGGGGTGGATCGGCGTGAAGATGTTGTAGGTGAGCGTGCCCACCAGCCCATTGAGGAAGCTGTGCTTGGTCTCGAACTTGGCGATGCCCTGCGGGCAGGCCTGCTGGGACTTGATGGTGTCCGGGGGGACGAGGCCGAACACCCACGACTTCTGCCACGGCAGTTCGATCTTCTGGGCCGCTTCCGGGGCCCCCGAAATGACGGTGTAGCGATAGCAGCCTGCCAGCAGGGTGACGGAAGCCACCGCGGCGAGGGTGACGACGGAACGAGACATCCGGCTCATCATGGCAAGGTCTCCCGCGATCAGCGCGAAGGGGCCGTTTCCGGCGCAAAGGTGACGACGATCGGGCGGCCGGACACGGCCGACTCGCGGGCGATTTCGGAAAGCGCCGTATTGAACGCCTCGGGGTCGTTGGTCGCGGCGATGACGCGCATGACGGTGCCGGCATCGGCGCGCCCGCCGCTGGCGCAGGTGATCGAAACCTCGTGGGGGGTGAAGATCCCCAGCGTGAGCATCCCGACGACGCCGTTGGCGAAGCTCTGCCGCGTGCTCGCGACCGCAATGCCGCTCGGGCATTGCTGACGCACGTCGATCGGGGAGCCGGGAACCAGGCCAAACAGGAAGGTCGGGTGGAATGATTTCTTGACGGTGGTCGTCGAGCGGGGGAGCCCGGTGTCGACGACCTGGTGAAAACACCCGGTGAGGAGTGTCATCGCACCGGCGGCAGCGGCAACGCGGAGGATTCGCATGCGGAGCATTCCGTGACGAGGGTGGTGAGCGCGTCTTCCCATGAGGAGACCGGCGGTGTCCGGTACTCGTGGCCGGCGTGCGCGACCGGCGGTGCTGCTCAAGCTTGTACGTTAATCATGGCCGTGGCAACCGCACGCTGCACGCCCGGATCAGCGCGGGGGCAGCACGTCGATGCCCCCCGCCTGCTGCCCCACATCCACGCGCGCCATCGTCCGCAGCGCAAGCAGGTCGATGATCTCGACGGTGCCCGGCTCCGATCCCACGCCCTCCACCGTGACGAACGCGTAGCGGTCGTCATCCGTGATGGCCACGCCGTGCACCACCCGCCGCTGCGTGGGCAACGTCACCAGCGTCGCGCCCGTCTTCGTGTCGATGACCGACACGCTCTGTCCGCGCTTGTTGCTGGCCACCAGCTTCGTGCCGTCGCGCGTGACGGCCAGGTTGTAGACACCGTTCCCGGCGGGGAGGCGGCGGCGCAGCGTCCAGCTGGCCACGTCGATCTCCACGAGATCGCTC
>JAJTGR010000086.1 GCA_021299375.1 Gemmatimonadota bacterium | reverse complement strand
CGCCGACCTGATGACGGCGGTCCGCCGGCATCTGCATCGGCGACAGAAACAGCCCCACGTCATTCGCAACCTGTTCCAAGAGCGCCACGTCCGGTACGCAGCGTGACGAACCTACGCACTATTTTGCGGCCTGCTCAGTAACCCGTCGGTCTCTTGAACGGGATCGAGCGGTTGGTCGAGCGATCCTATCATGGGCATGGCTGCGGCGAGCCGGAGCCGCTTCATGGTATCCAAGATGGAACGACCGCGCGTGGGACCGGGTGGCCGGGGGCCCGGGCTTGTCATTTCCTGCTGCCTTCTACTGCGGCAGCGACATCATCTGCCACATCGGTACGTAGCCGAATCTTGAGAATGACGCGCCGCTGACGAGCATCCAGAGAATCCACTGGCGCAGGGAGCAAGTTCTCGCGGCCGCGTCCCGTTGCCGAGACCAGCGTCAGGTAGCAGTCACGATCAGGGGATTGTGCCAGCGCCACCATACTCTGAGTGACGACGTTCATCGAACGACGTTGACTGAGTCGAAGATTGGAAGCCCGACCCTCCTCAGGTGATTCCCCCTTGGGAACTCGCGCATCGGTGTGCCCCTCCACCACCACGGTCTCGATGCGCCTCTCCAACGAGTCACTGCATAGCACGCTGGCAATACGTGGCGTCGCGGCGCTCACGATGCGCACACCTTCCGGTCGCATCGCTTCACTGCCAACGTCGAAAAGCAAACTATCCGGAAAAACCACTACCACCGCGTTCTTGTCACGTGAGTCGCGTGTGACACTTGCCGCATCAAGCCCGGCGGACTGAAGATCCCCTCGAAGTGCGCGAATCAGATCCTCGAGCTGCTGGTCCTGAGTGCCAACGCGCTTGTTGAGCGCAACTACGAACAGCAGGACGAATACGACCAGCAGGGATGCCATGAGATCGGTGAACGCCGCACCAGCGCCGTGGCCGTTGCCGCTGTCATCCAGTGTGCTCATCGGCGCGGTCCTGTGCTGCCCGAGCTTGATCCGGACTCTTCTGCGTTATCACCGTCTGAGCCGCGCTTTCTCACTACGGTGCGGAGCTCTTGAAGGGTGTCGCTCAATTCCTCGATCTGCTCCTTCAGTTCCTCAGTCGCGGTGTGCAGTAGGTTGCCCATGGCAGGCATGGTCCCGTTTACCTGCTCCATGATCACGCGGAAGTTCTGCTCGACGCCCGCGTTGTACTGCTGAACGCGGTCGATGATGAGGTCGAGCGTTCCCCCAAGCCGGTCGTCGAGCTGTGTGAAGAGCTCACGCGCATGGCCCAGTGCGTCGTCATAGCGCCCAAGCAGATCGTCATGCTGCTTTGACATCTGCTCGAGCGAGACCAGCTGGGTGGCGGCCGCCTCAGCAGCCTTCTGCTGGGCTTCCTGTGTGCGTGTCACCTTGGTGGCGGTGCCGGCCAACGCAGTAGACAACATCTCCACGTTCGAGGCGGCTGCGTTCAGCAGCCTGCAGACTGCCACCACTTTGCTCAAGCGTACGCTGAACGAACGCTTCTGCTTCACGTAGCGCTGTGCCAGCCTGCTCGAAGTCGCGGACGCGCTGGCGGAGCTCCTCGATGATCGCGGCGACCTCCTCAGCGGTCCGAGTGGACGATTCAGCTGCCTGACGAACTGTGTCTGAGGCCGCAGACTGCGAAGCGGCCGTCGCCGCGCTCACCTTCTCCACCAACTCCTCAGAAAGTGCGGTGACGCGGCGCGAAAGGTCTCCTACCGCACTGGCGAGCACCCCTTGAACCTGTGTCGCATTCTGGGACGCGGACTCGTTAAGACGCACGAGCAACCCCTCAACGAGCCGGTTCAGCGACTCGGCACGTTCACTGCCCGCTGCCATCTGAAGCTCAGTGGTGCGACGAGACTCTTCGATGAGGCCTTGGAGAGTCCCTTGCATGCTGGCAAACCCTTGGTTCATCGACTGCAGTACGCCGGCGCTGCCCTCCAGCGCCTTGGCAACGTTCGAGAACTCGTCACGGGTGGAGCCTGTCAGCGCTGCCTTGAACTCCTCACCCATTGCCCCCAATGAACTCCGAAGCGTCTCCTCCATGGAGGCGATCAGCGTCTTGAGCTCCCCGACAACCGAGTCCTGTTTCTCGCGCTCAAGGTTCTCCACGGCCTCGCCGATGCGATTCATCGACTCTGTCAGTGCAGCCAGCGACGGGTCGAGTCGTTCGCCAACGCTCGAGGAGAGTTGCCGCGCCATTTCCGGCGCGAGATCGGACTGGAATCGGTCCGCGAAGGCCATCGCCATGTCGCTCGAGATATTGCCAAGCGCCTCGGTCTGCTTGAGGCCGTCGGCCCGAACGTCGAGCAGTACGTGTGTCAGAGTGAGTCGAGGCAGTGCCTTTTCTACGCGACGCACAAGTTCGCGCCGGCGCACGCGAAGGCCGTTCAGGCGCGCGTGCTCGTACACGACGTAGAGCGCGCTAAGGAAGAGTGCGGCGACCGAGGTCGCAAACTTTCCGGACAAACTCGCGACGAGACCCGATACCCCTTTCACGGTTTCGGTCGCTTCATCCGGTGTCAGGCCGGCGAGGCCGACGAGGATTGCCAAGAAGGTCCCCAGAAGGCCGACCGAAGTGAGAAGCCCAGGGACTGCGGCCTGCAACCTCCCGTGGTATGTGGACAGGATGACGGTGTCGTCCGTGAGGAGCTCAGCGGCCGCGACCGTGAGGAAATAGCCATCCTCGCGCTGTGGGTGACGGACCGGCGCCAGTGCTTCACTGATGGACTGCCACCATGCTGCGGGCAATACAGGGAGCTTCGCCGCCGCGGCGCGCATCCGGTCTACGCCCTCGAGCGATCTCCCCACTCGGCGCTCGTCCGGTGTACAGTCCCCAGCCGCGTCCACCACCTTTAAGAACTCCTCGATTGCGCGCTCGATAGCCCGGGACTCTCTGATGGACTGCCACACGAAGAAGGCGGTCAACAGAAGCAGGAAGCCAACGACGACCCATCCTAGGTCAGGTATGCCGTTGACGATTTTCGTTATGTCGTTCATTGCTGCTCGAGAGTTCAGCCTCGGCGCCCGGCCCAGACATCCTGAGCGGCGACAACCAACGGCAATGGTGTTTTGGTCATGACATCACAGTGTCGCGTAGGGCTGACATTACGCGTCCCTGACTGCCGAAGGTGTGGTCTGTTCTGTCAGCCCACAAGATATAGACGGGCCCGCCGCAGGCACTGGAGTCGCCTGCTTCATGGTTCGTTCCGTCCGCGGTTCATGAGCGGGTAGCGCACCGATGCTGACGGTCGGGCACGCGGTGCCCGATGGATTTGAATGGATCTAGTGTGACCTACTGGTGAAGGTTCTCCGCGATCACGCCGCTGGACTCGAGGGACGAATTGATCTCCCGCGGGCGACTATCGTCCAAGCCCATGCCCACGATGACCACAGCGTCCCTGGCCTTTCGCGCCATCCGCCGAATCCGAGGCCGCCGTCATTCTGCACGCCGTTCATCGCCCGCGTCCTGGGGCCGTCCGGATGTGACAAATCATGTGACAAAACCAAAGCCCGGCCGAGCAGCGCGCTCGACCGGGCTCCGATTCGTCCCACCTCAGGGTTCAGCGAGCCAACCAGAACAACGACCCACTAAACCCAAGCAAAACAACAGCTTACGACCTCACCAACTTCTTGTACTTGATCCGATGCGGCTGATCCGCATCCGGACCCTTCCGGCGCTTCAGGTCCTCGAGGTACGCGCCGTAGTTCCCCTCGAACCACACCACCTCCGAATCCCCCTCGAAGGCGAGGATGTGCGTCGCCACGCGGTCCAGGAACCACCGGTCGTGCGAGATGATCACCGCGCACCCGCTGAAATCCAGCACCGCATCCTCCAGCGCCCGCAGCGTATCCACATCGAGATCGTTGGTGGGCTCGTCCAGCAGCAGCAGGTTGCCCCCCTGCATCACCGTCTTGGCCAGGTGCAACCGGTTGCGCTCACCGCCGCTCAGGTTGGCCACCAGCTTCTGCTGGTCGGCGCCCTTGAAGTTGAAGCTCGCCGCGTACGCCCGGCTGTTGAGCTCCCGCTTGCCCACCGGAATGGTCTCCCGCCCGCCCGAAATCTCCTCCCACAGCGTCCGCTTGCCTTCCAGCGTACGGTGCTGGTCCTGATACGAGATCTGCACCGTCTCGCCCACCACCAGCTCGCCGGCGTCGGGTTTCTCGAGCCCGTTGATCATGCGGAACAGCGTCGTCTTGCCGGCGCCGTTGGGACCGATGATCCCCACGATGCCCGCCCGCGGCAAGTCGAAGTTGAGGTTTTCGAACAGCAGCTTGTCACCGAACGACTTCTTGAGCCCGGTCGCCCGCACCACGTCGTTGCCCAGGCGCGGCGCCGGGGGGATGATGATCTCGTTGCTCATCACCCGGTCGTTCTGCGCCTCGCTCGCCAGCTCCTCGTACGCCTGCAGACGCGCCTTGTTCTTGGCCTGCCGCGCTCGCGGCGACATGCGCACCCACTCCAGCTCCTTCTGCAGAGTCTTCTGGCGCGCGCTGGCCTGCTTCTCCTCGAGCGCCAGCCGCTGCTGCTTCTGCTCCAGCCACCCCGAGTAGTTCCCCTCGTACGGCACGCCCTTGCCGCGGTCCAGCTCGAGAATCCACTTGGCCACGTTGTCCAGGAAGTAGCGGTCGTGCGTGATGGCGACCACCGTGCCGGGAAACCGCTCCAGGTGATGCTCCAGCCACGCCACGCTTTCGGCGTCCAGATGATTCGTGGGCTCGTCCAGCAGCAGCATGTCCGGCTCTTCCAGCAGCACCCGGCACAGCGCCACGCGGCGTTTCTCGCCGCCGGACAGGTTGGTCACCGGCGAGTCGGCCGGCGGCAGCCGCAGCGCGTCCATGGCCACCTCGACCTTGTTGTCGAGGTTCCACAGGTCGTGCTGGTCGATGTACTCCTGCAGCTTCGCCTGCCGGTCCATGAGCTTGTCGAAGTCCGCATCGGGCTCGGCGAACTTCATGGATATCTCGTTGTACTCGTTCAGTGCATCGCGCTGCGCCTTCACCGCCAGTTCCACGTTGCCGCGCACGTCCAGCGTCTCGTCGAGCTCCGGCTCCTGGCTCAGGTAGCCGATGCGCGTGCCCTTGTGCGCCCACGCCTCGCCCTGAAACTCGGTGTCGACGCCAGCCATGATGCGCAGCAGCGACGACTTGCCGGCGCCGTTGGGGCCGAGCACGCCGATCTTGGCGCCGGGGTAGAACGAGAGCCAGATGTCATCGAGGATGATGCGCGACGGCGGCACGACCTTGCGCAGCGCCTTCATGACGTAGATGAACTGCGGAGCCATGGAGTCCGGTGGAATCGGAGTTGGGGGGCGCCACGGGTCAGGCCCGATCGGCGGCGGAACCTCGCAATCTACCCGCCCTCGGAAGTGGGACCGACCACGCGACATCCCCGTCCGGTTGAAACGGGACCGCCCCGCTACTCGTCCTCGACATGTCGGTCGGACGCCCGTCGGTGCCACCGAGCCCAGTGCCATGTCCATCGCCGATCCTCCCGCTCCCCCACCGGCTCCAGCGCCGCGGCCACCTGCGTCCGCCGCACGACACGAGATGTCCGGTAGCGCCGGGCGGGACTGGGTGCGACCGGTACTCATCCGGCTGGGGGTAGCCCTCACCCGGCGGCGCAGCTACGGCCCGTCGCATCCCATGGTGGTGGAGGCGGAACAGGCACTCGTCACGGCGCTCCAGCAGGGGCTCAGCGCCGGATCGGCCTTGGCCATCGGCGTCGCCCACCGGCAACTCGTCGTTGACGGGGTACCGTTCGAGCACGGCGGCCTGATCGCCGAGGATCTCGCCGAACGCCTGCATCGCCGCGGGGTGGGCGCGTTGACCATCCAGCGCGGCGTCGCACTCGAGGGGCTGCAGGCGCTGCTTGCCTGGCTGTCGCTGCGCGAGGGCACCGAGTCCGTGCCGCCGAGCATCCCGGCGGTCATCATCGGCCGGGTGGCATATGACCGCCTCACCCTCGCCGACGACGTGGCCGTGCAGGCCGAGATCGACGCCGTATGGCAGGCGCTCGCGGTGGCGGCCCTCGACGACACCGTCGACGCGGCGTTCGGCACGGCGTATCCGCCGACGGACGCGCCCCACACCGAGCCCCCCGGCGCCACCGACAGGTCCGGAGGCCACGGCCCTGCCCACACCCCGGAACTGGTTGCCGACGCCATTCGCGCCCGCGCCGGCCAGCGCCCCTACGCCGAGCGGCTCGGTGTGAACCTTGGCTCCCTCGCCGCCCGCCTCGCCGAGGCACCGCCGGGAGTGCGCGATGTGATCGCCGGGTGGCTTCAGCAGGTCATCGCGCGGCTCGACGCCTCGACGATCGCCACCATCGTCACCTCGGTCGGCGACCAGCGGGCGCAACGCCATCTGGTGACGTCAGTCGTGGACGTGCTGCCGCTGTCGGCCGTGGTCAATTGGCTCGACGTCGCCAGCCGCGCGAGCGGGCAGGAGCTGTCCCATCACCTGCTCCGCATCCTCTCCAAGCTGGCCACCCACGCGGGCCGGAGCGACGGTCCCAGCGACGGCCGGAGCGACGGCCGGGGCTGGTCGCCCGACGGATTCCGCGCCGCGACGCGTCACCTCGTGCAGGACTGGGAGCTTGGCGATCCGAACCCGGGCGAGCACGCCTCGCTGCTCGACCACATCGCGCGCCTGAACCTCCCCGCACGGCCCGCCCCGCAGCGCGACGCCACCGACACACGCGCCATGACCGAGGCGGACCTCGCGGGCAATGTGGCCGAGGGCATGCGCCTCATCCAGATGGCGTGTGAGCTGGGCGTGGCCGGCGACGATGCGTTGGCATGCGTCGATACGCTCATGACCGCCGGACTCGCCCGTGAGTTGGTCACCTGCCTCGAACAGGCCCCGGAGTCCGACGGGACGCGTGCCCTGCGCGCCCGGCTGCTGTCACCGACCGGACTCAACGCCGCCTTGCGCAGCGAACCGTTCGACGCCGAGGCCGCACGACGGTTGCTGGCGGCCACCAGTAGCGTGCTGGCGCCGGCCCTGCTCGACGCGCTCGAAGCGGTCACCGTACGCAAGGCCCGCCGTCTCATCTACGACCGCCTGCGCAGCGAGGGCGCGGCGCTCCTCCCCATCGTGTACCAGCGACTCGGGGGCACGCCGCCGTGGTACTTCGCGCGCAACCTGCTGGCGCTGCTGCGCGACATCGGGGATCAGGCGGATGGCGCGCCGACCGGCCTCGACCGGGAGGCCACCCTGCAGCTCATCACGGCGTACCAGTCGCATGCGAGGGAGCAGGTCCGGCTCGAGGCCCTGCGAGTGCTCGTGCAGATGCCGGGCTGCCGGGACGCGGCCATCAGCCGCGCCCTGCGAGACGACAGCCTCCGTGTGGTCTCGACCGCCATCGATGCCCTGCTCGCCGAGGTGAGCGGGGAGCCCCACGGGCGCACACCGCACGGACCGCCCGCGCGCGAGGCCCACGCCCGTGAGCGCGCGCGGGCGCTTGCCGGAGGGTTGATGGCGCTGGCGAATGCCCCCCACTGCGACGAGGCCACGCGTGTGAGCGCCATCCGGGCACTGGCCGTCACGCCGGCGCCGGCGGTGCGCACCTGGTTGCTGCAGCTCGTGTCGCACCGCTCGCGCCTGCTTCGCCGCGTCAGGATCGCGGCGTCCCGGCCGGCCGTCGAGGCGGCGCTCGACCTGCTGGCCGGACAATACGCCGACGAGCCCGACGTGCAGCAGATACTCAGGCGCGCCAACCGGCTGGGGTCGCGAGCCACGCCCTCGTCGGCCAGCAGCGTCCCCTGGCCGGCGGCGTCCGGTGAGCCGCGATGAATCCGGCGATTCCGTTTCTCATTTCTCTCGGGCAGACGCTGGCGACCATGTCGCTGTACCAGCCCGGCCATCCGGCGCGCGCCAGTGCCCGGGCCAGGACCCTCGCCGCCCTCGACCACACCCTGAAGGCGAGCGCGCCGCTGCGCGTGTCGTTTCTCGATCAGGACGTCATCATCGGGCACGCCGCCAGCCCTGAACTGGTGGGATGGGACTGGGGAGCCAAGTTGCTCCAGGCCGGCGTACAACGGCTCGAGATCGATACGCGACCGACCGACGAGGCGTTCGACCAGCTGCTCGACGCGCTGGTCGTACGGCTTTCGGCGCCGGCCGGTGCGGCGTCGGCGCCGCTCGCCATTCCCGGCATCCGTCTTGGCGGCATGAAGGTCATGGACGGGCACGGGCAGGCCGTGTCCACCGTGGATGTGGCGGATGCCGTGACCGCAGCGATGCTGAACGCCGAGACCGACGCGGTTCGCTGGATCCACGACCAGGTAGCGCGGCGCGACATCGTGCCGATCGCCGAAGTCGAGGCGGTCATTCACGGGCTGGCGGTGGCCATGCAGCGCGACCAGCACGTGGTGCTGCCGCTGCTCGCGCTCAAGTCGGTCGATCAGTACACCACCACCCACTCCTGCAACGTGGCCATGCTGGCGATGGGTCTGGCCGAGGAGGTCGGTCTCGGCTCCGACGACGTGCGGGCCATCGGCACCGCCGCCCTGTTGCACGACATCGGCAAGGTGCGCGTGTCGCTCGAGGTGCTGGTCAAGCCGGGCAAGCTCACCGACGCCGAGCGCGCCGAGATGCAGCGGCACACGGTCGAGGGCGCGCGCATCCTGAGCACCCGCGGGCGCGGGCACGCGCTGGCGGCCATCGTGGCCTACGAACACCACCTGTGGGAGAACGGGGAAGGCGGCTATCCGCACTTTGCCTTTCCGCGTCCCTGCCACTATGCCAGTCGCCTCGTGCATGTCTGCGACATCTACGACGCGCTCAGCACCGATCGGCCCTACCGGGCGGCGTGGCCGCGCGAGCGTACGCTCACCATGCTGCAGAACCAGGCGGGCATCGAGGTCGACCCCGAGCTGGTAGAGGCGTTCCTGCGGCTGGTGGCCCGCGCCGAACAGGAGCGCACGCCGCTCGTCGATCAGCCGCAGGACGACTGGACCGCTGCCGTGGCGCGAGCGGCCGCGGCGTACATGACGTCGGATCCGGGCGCCCTTGCCCCCAGCGTCGCGTAGCCGCCGTCGGGAACGCCGATCTGCCGGTGGCCGTATCTCTGCCACGATGCTTGCCCTGCTTCAGATCGCCGATGTGTCAGCCCACCTGTCGGGGAACCCAGCCGCTGCGCTTCCCCTGCTCTTCGGAGCGGGCGTCCTGACCAGCCTGACCCCCTGCGTGTACCCGATGATCCCGATCACCGCGGCCATCGTGGGCGGCCAATCGGCTTCGGAACAGTCAGGGGACACTACCGCGTCACGATGGCGCCCTTTGGGACTCTCGCTCGCCTATGTCGTCGGACTGGCCAGCGTCTATGCCGGGCTCGGCCTGCTGGCCGGGCTGACCGGCACCATGTTCGGCACGGTGTCGGCCAACCCGTGGTCGTACTTCGCCATGGCCAACCTGCTCCTCGTCGCCGGGTTGTCCATGCTCGATGTCATCCCGGTGCGCGTTCCGGCAGCGCTCATGCAGCGCGCCGCCAATGCCGGGACAGGCGGGCGCGTGGCCGGCGCGTTCATCATGGGAGCCGCGTCGGGGCTCGTCGCCGCCCCCTGCTCGGCCCCGGTCATGGCCGCCGTGCTCACCTGGGTTTCCACCACGGGCTCCGCCCTCCTGGGCTTCATCTACCTTTTCACCTTCTCGATCGGCATGTGTACGCTGCTCGTGCTGGTAGGGCTCTCTGCCGGCTCACTGTCGCGATTGCCACGCGCTGGTGCGTGGATGCTGACAGTGAAAAAAGGGTTCGCGTTCGTCATGTTCGGCATGGCCGAGTACTATCTGGTGAAGATGGGCCAGGTGTACTTCTGACGGGTTCACGGAGCCCTTTTCCCGGAGGCGGGTACGTTGGCAGATCGCTCCGCCCGCGCCTTCCTTTCATCTGAGTCCAGCATGCGCACGTCCTTTCGCCGCAACGTCTTGCACACCGTCATCCGCGCCGTGGCCACGGTGGCGGTGGTGGCGGTCCCACTGGCCGCCCAGGATCTCGGGATCGCGATCGGGGAAAAGGCCCCTGGCGGCCCGCTCGAGAGCCTGGCCGGACAGACGGTCGATCTGGCCAGCTTGCTGGGCAAGCAGCCGGTGGTGATCGAGTTCTGGGCCACCTGGTGCGGCAACTGCAAGCAGCTCGAGCCAGCCATGCGGGCCGCCATCACGAAGCACGGCGCGCAGGTGAAGTTCGTGACCGTCGCGGTGTCGGTGAACCAGTCGTTCGAGCGCGTGAAGGCCTGGCAGGCGGCCAACATGATGCCCGGCGAGATGCTCTACGACCGGACGGGCACGGTGAGCGGTGCGTATGACGTGCCGGCCACGAGCTACGTCGTGGTCGTCGACCGGAGCGGCAAGGTCGTGTACACCGGCGTTGGCGGGACCCAGAACATCGACGCCGCCATTCGCAAGGCCCTCTGACCGCCGGCCCCTCGTGCCGCGCGAATGTCAAGGCTTGCCAATGAAAACGTGTTTCAAAAATATTGGGGAACGAGTCCGAACCGGCATGCTCACTCCCCAGGGCCTCCTGTGACCCGTCCCAGCCCAGTCACCATTCGAGACGTGGCGAAAGCCGCTGGCGTCTCCATCGCGACAGTATCGCGTGTGCTCAACGACGCGGCCCGCGTCACAGACGAAACGCGCGACCGGGTGCGTTCCGTGGTCGACCGGATGGGCTATGCGCCTCACGGCGGCGCGCGCAGCCTCATCACGCGGCGCACCCGCACCCTCGGCGTACTCCTCCCGGAGCTGTACGGCGAGTTCTTCTCGGAGTTCATTCGCGGCATCGACGAGACCGCCAAGAAGCACGGCTTCCTCACGCTCATCACCAGCGCCCGGCGGGAAGCCCACGAGATTTCGGCGGCGGTCAGCAACATGCGGGGCCGAGTCGATGGATTCCTCGCCGTGTCGCCGTCGGTGGCCGCCCGGGCGACGCTGGCCGAAGTGGCCGACCGGTATCCCACGGTGCTGGTGGGTGCCGGCAGCGATGTGGGGGCGTTCGCGGCGCTGTCGGTGAACAACTTCCAGGGCGCCGCCACGATGATGAAGCACCTGTTGTCGCTCGGACATCGCCGGATCGTGTTCCTTCGCGGACCGACCGGGCAGGTGGACGCCGGCGAGCGCCTGCACGCGGTGCGCGAGGTGGCCAACTGGTACGACGACTGCGAACTGCGCGAACTGCAGGGCGAGTTCCGTATGGACACGGCCTACGACGCCGTAAGTGCCCTGCTTCAGGGGGGCGACCGCCCGGATGCGATCTTCGCCGCCAACGACACCATGGCCATTGGCGCCATCGCCGCCGTGCGCGATGCCGACTTGCGCGTTCCCGACGACATCGCGGTCACCGGATTCGACGACACACCGGTGACCCGCTTCCTGTCCCCCCCACTGACGACCGTGCGCATGCCCATCTTCGCCCTCGGTGAGCGGGCGGCGATGCGCCTCATCGAGACAATGCGCAGCGGGGGCACGGCGGTGCCGGCCCACCACGAAGTGCTGCCGGCGCAGCTGGTCATCCGCTCGAGCTGCGGCGCGGCGCAGCGCATGATCGCCGAGGCCGCTGCGGGCGACTGACGCCCCCGTGCGGAGAATCACCCGGTGAATGGTCGCGACGCCCCTGCCCCGTGCCGGGGCGTCGCCGGCAGCAAGGCGGCCCGCTCCCCGGGAGCGCGCCATTGACGGTCTAATTGTTCAGCACTAAGATAGTTGGTGTCTCCTTGCGAGGTGGCGCGTGCAACTCTCCGGCATTCATCACCTGACCGCCGTGTCGGCCAGGATTCGGGACAACTACCGCTTCTACACCCGGACCATGGGCATGCGGCTGGTGAAGCGCAGCGTCAACCAGGACGACGTCAGCGCCTACCACCTGTTCTATGCCGATAAGGTCGGGTCGCCCGGCTCGGACCTCACCTTTTTCGACTGGCCGGTCATGCCGGAGCAGCGCGGGACGCGGGCCATCACCCGTACGGCGCTGCGCGTGGCGGGCCATGATGCGCTGCGGTGGTGGGACCAGCACCTCACGACCGCGGGCGTGCGCCACGGCCGCATCGAGGAGCGCGACGGCCGCCTGGTGCTGGACCTCGAGGATCCGGAAGGGCAGCGGCTGACGCTCATCGACGATGGCGGGGCCGGCGACGCGCATCCGTGGGAGCAGAGCCTGGTGCCGGCCGCGTACCAGATTCGCGGACTCGGGCCGATCACCCTCAGCGTACCGCAGCTCACCCCTACCGACGGCATCCTGCAGCGGCTGGGCATGCGCCCGGTCCGCCACTATGCGCACCCCGAGCGTGCCGAGCACACGGTGCACGTGTACGAGATGGGGGTGGGTGGTACGGCCGCCGAGTTGCACATCGCCGTTCAGCCCGACGCGCCCGTGGCCCGTGGCGGCGCCGGCGGTGTGCATCACGTGGCCCTGCGCACTCCCGACGACGACTACGACGCCTGGGCCGATCGACTCGACACGCTCGGTATCCGCAACAGCGGCAAGGTCGATCGCTACTGGTTCCGCAGCCTCTACTTCCGCGAGCCGAACGGCATTCTGTTCGAAATCGCCTCCGACGGCCCCGGCTTTGCCGTCGACGAAGATCCGGCCACCCTCGGCGAGAAGGTCGTGCTGGCCCCGTTCCTGGAGCCGCAGCGCGAGGCGATCGTGGCCAACCTTGTTCCACTGGACTGAGCGCGCGCCATGACGACGCTGATCAACGATTTCACGCACGTCGCGCACCGGGCGCAGGGCGTGGACACCACGCTCCTGCTGCTGCATGGCACCGGAGGCGACGAACACGACCTGCTGCCGCTGGGCCAGCAGTTGCTGCCCGGCGCGGCGCTGCTGAGTCCGCGCGGTCAGGTGCTGGAGCGTGGCCTGCCGCGCTTCTTCAAGCGCCACGCGGAGGGTGTGCTCGATCTGCACGATCTGGCCGAGCGCACGCAAGGGCTGTCGCGGTGGGTGCCGGCGGCGCTGACGCACCACGCCCTGCCGGCCGGCGAGGTCATGGCCGTGGGCTTCAGCAATGGCGCCAACATCGCCGCGTCGATGCTGCTGCGCGGAACTGGCGTCCTGCACGGGGCGGTGCTTTTCAGCCCCATGCTGCCTTTCGAACCGGATGCGGTGGCCGAGCTGGCCGGCATCCGCGTGTTCATCGGCGCCGGGCGCCTGGACCCGCTGGTGCCGGCCGCGCAGGTGGAGCGGTTGGCCGAGCGGCTGCGCCAGGGTGGGGCCGACGTGACGGTGCACTGGACGGCGGGTGGCCACGCCATCACGCCGGAGGAAGTCGCGGCGGCGAAGCATTGGGTGGCCGCGGGTCGCCCGACGGCAGCGTAAGCGGCGCGCACGTCACGGACGCGCCGCAGTTCGGCAACAGCTGCGCGTCCGTGGCGCCACGGGCCCGAGCGCCCGACTAGGCTCCGCGCGTGTCACGTCCCACCTTGCCACGCCGCCTCATGCATCCCGTTACCCGCTCGGTGCGCTCCGTGCGCGCCATGTGCTGGTCCCTCCTGCTCGTCGCGCCGGTCTACCCGGCGGGCGCACCATCGACCCGACCGCTCGAGATCATCGGGCATCGCGGGGCAGCGGGGCTGGCCCCGGAGAACACGCTGGCGGCCTTTCGGCGGGCCTGCGCGGTGGGTGTCGCCGGCATCGAGCTCGATGTGCACCTCACCGCCGACAGCGTGCTGGTGGTGCATCACGACTACGCGCTGCACCCCGACCTCACGCGCGATGCGCGCGGCGCCTACAGCATCACCGAGCCGCGCCCCCTGCTGCGCGCGCGCACGGCGGCGGCGCTTCGCGTCTACGACGTGGGGCGCCTGCGCCCGGGGTCGGAGTATGCAGCGAAACATCCGGAGCAGCAGCCCGTCGACGGCGAGCGCATTCCCACGCTCGATCAGGTGATCACGCTGTTCCGTGCCGAGTGTGCGCCGCCGACCCGCTTGGTGGTGGAGATCAAGACCGATCCCACGAAGCCCGAGGTGTCGGCACCGCCGGAGGTGGTGGCGCGGCACACCGTGGCCCAGTTGCGGTCACGCGGCGTGGCCGACCGGTCGCAGGTCATCGCCTTCGACTGGCGAGCCGCCATGGCGGTGCAGCGCCTCGCCCCGGAGATCCCCACGAGCTATCTGACCTTCGAGGGGAAGGACTCGACCGAGTGGAACACCATCGAAATCGGCCATCCGGGCGCCGCGGCGTGGATGGGCGGTCTCGACGTGGATGATCACGGCGGCTCGGTGCCGCGCGCCATTGCGGCGGCCGGTGGGCGCGCCTGGTCGCCGTACTTCCGCAACGTCACGGCGGAGTGTCTCGCCGAGGCGCACGCGCTCGGGCTGCGTGTCTATCCGTGGACCGTGAACGATCCGGCCGAGATGCAGCGCCTCATCGAGATGGGCGTGGATGGCATCACGACGGATCGGCCGGACCTGTTGCGTGGCGTCCTGCAGCGCCGCGCGCCGGACACGGGTGCTGCCCCCGGCGCTACTGCGGGCGCTCCACGACGGCCTTGAGCTGCCGCAGGCCGCGTTCGAAGTCCGGACCGACCATCTTGTCCATGCTGGCGACTGTGGTCATGAGTTTCGTCAGGTAGTCCGCGTTGCCCTTCATGGTCCACAGCACGTCGGTGCCACCGTCAACCGGCGTGAGCATGAACGTGGTCACGTTGTGGCTCTCGATCGGTGAGAGGAAGTCGAGGGCGATCGTCACTTCGGTGGGGGGCGTCGATGACTTGATGGTCATGCGTCCCGAGCCGACGTCGCTGTTGCCGCTCCAGTCGTACACGGCGCCCACGCCGGAGGGCGCGCCGCCATAGGTGGCCTTCATGGCGGGGTCGAGCTTGGCCCACGGTGACCACGCCTCCCAGGCGTGAAAGTCGTTGATCTGCGCGAAGACACGCTCGGGCGGTGCCGTGATGGTGAGTCGGCGTTCAACGGCAAAGGTATCCGGTTGCGTGGTGGCGTACACCAGCACCGCGAGCACGAGCAGCGCGGCACCGAGCAGCAGCTTCTTGAGCATGGCATGTCCTGGGAGAAGCGGAGAAGGGAACCTGTCGCCCACGCGCTCCGCCGGGAAGAGGCCACCGTGTGATGCGCCGGGTGCGGCCGGGCACGTGACGGCGAATCGTTGCCGCTCCTTTACCGGGGGACCGGCACTGAAACAGGTGCGGAATCGCAGCCGGCGCGCAGATTACGGCTCGCCCACCTTCTGCAACGTTCACCCGTCCAACGGTCCCATGCGTGCACATCGATCGCGCGTCGCCTCGCTCGCGGCGTTTCTTCTCCTCGGCGCCTGCGCCGACGGAATTCGCCCCTTGGCACCGGATACCGATGTCGGCCCCCGGGCGCGGTTCAACGGCGGCGCCGTCAGCGGCCCGAGTGTGGTCATCAGTCAGGTGTATGGCGGCGGCAACAACAGCGGCGCCACGTACCGCAACGACTTCGTCGAACTGTTCAACCGCGGTGATGCGCCGGCGACGCTCACCGGTCTCTCGGTGCAATACGCCAGCGCCACGGGCAGCGGCAATTTCAGCGCGAACGGCGTCGTCGCGCTGACGGGTACGTTGGCGCCGGGGCAGTACTACCTCGTGCAGCTGGCGGGCGGTACGAGCGTTGGCCTGCCCCTCCCGACGCCCGACGCCACCGGTACGGCCAACATGTCCGGCACCGCCGGCAAGGTCGTGCTGGTGAACGGGACGACGGGCCTCGCCTGCAACGGCAGCACCAGCCAACCATGCACGCCCGCGCAGCTCGCGCAGATCGTCGACCTCGTGGGCTTCGGCAACGCCAATTTCTTCGAAGGAAGCAGTGCGGTCGCCACGCTGAGCAACGCCACGGCCGGCCTGCGCCGCAACGGCGGCTGCACCGACACCGGCAACAACGGCAACGATTTCAACACGGGAACGCCGGCGCCGCGCAACACCGCCAGCCAGCTCACGAGCTGCACGCCGACCCAGCCCGCCGTGGTCACGTCGGTCACCGTGACGCCGGCGACCGCCTCCGTGGTGGCGGGTGGTACCACGTCCCTCACCGCGGTGGCCCGTGACGCCAGCAACAATGTGGTCTCCGGCCAGACGTTCACGTGGCTCAGCAGTGCACCGGACGTGGCATCGGTGAGTGACAACGGCACCGTGACCGCGCTGTCGGCGGGCGAGGCGTCGATCACGGCCTCGGTGAGCACGACGAACGGCCCCGTCACGAGCACCCCGGCCGTGATCACGGTAACGGCGCCGGTCGGTGTGCCCGACGTGCGCGTCAGCGAACTGCACTACGACAACACCGGCACCGACGTCAACGAGCGCATCGAGATCGAAGGGCCGGCCGGTACGGATCTCACCGGCTGGCGCGTGATTCTGTACAACGGCGGCGGCGGCGAGGGTTACGATACGCGCGTCCTGTCGGGGCTCATCCCGGCCACGTGCGGCAGCCGCGGGGTGGTCGTGCTGGACTACCCCAGCAACGGCATCCAGAACGG
>JAJTGR010000089.1 GCA_021299375.1 Gemmatimonadota bacterium | reverse complement strand
GTTGCCGCAGCGCGGTTGGCGCCGACAGAGGCCGCCCGCCGGTGGGCGACCCTGCTGCAGCAGACCCTCGAGGTCGACCCGCTCGCGTGTCCCAGCGGCCACGGCGCCATGCGCATCGTCGCCGGCATCACCCAGACGTCGGTGACCGACCAGATCCTCACCCACCTCCGGACCCGCAGCGCGCGCGAGCCGGACGCCGGGCCGCGGAGGCACCCATCGACGCGGACCCCCGCGAGCCGGAGCACGACACGCGCCCCACGCCCGTTCACCCATGCTCCGCCTGTGACCTGAGGACGGTCCCGACGCCCCGCCACCACGCGGGGACCGTCGGCGTGGGCGGCCGTCCCACCGGCGCGACGGATTGGCCCCCGCCGGCATCGCTCCCCCCACGGTGCCCGCCGTTCCCACGGCCCTCGAGTCGCACGAACACGTCAGCCGGCACGCCGCCGCCCGCCAGTCGGTGCGCGTGCGGGCGGTGATCGCGTCGGATACTCAACCGACCCAGATCGAAATTCCTATCCCGGTGACCCCGCCGCTCGCGCACCCCAGCCGCGCACCGTATGCGCTGCCGGGAATCCTTTACCCCCCATCACCCGGTCGCGTCCAATGCCACGCCATCGCCCCGAGGCGGCGCCCCGCCGCTGCCGCCCTGCCCCGCACCCGTTCGCCGCCGCGCTCCTGGTGCTCGCCTCGGCGCTGCCGCTGCCGCTGCACGCGTCGGCGCGCCGCGACTGCGCGCAGCCAGCCGATCTCGTGCTCCGCGGCGGGCGGGTCTTCACCGCCGATTCGCTCCGGCCGTGGGCGCAGGCCGTGGCCGTGCGCCGTGGCCGCATCGTGGTCGTGGGCGACGACCGCGCGGTGAGCGGATGCATCGGACGCCGCACCCGGGTCGTGCCCCTCGACGGTCGCGTGGTCATCCCCGGCATCAACGACGCGCACGATCACGTGGGCGATGTGCTGCCGGGCACGCCGCTCATCACCGAGCGCTCGCCCACGCCCGACCCGCCGTCGGCGCTCGTGCGCGATTCCCTCCGCGCCGCCGTCAGGCGCGCGCGCCCGGGCACGTGGCTCGTGGGGCAGATCGGCCTGCGCGCCCTGGGCGACACCACCTTTCGCCGGGACGCCCTCGATGCCGCTGCCCCGCAGCATCCGGTGGCGCTCTTCACCTGGTGGGGGCACCCGGCGCTCATCAACAGCAGCGCGATGCGCCGGCTGGAGATCACCGAGTCGGTGCGCGACCCGCTGGGCGGCTGGTACGAGCGCGATGCGCGCGGCCGGCTCACCGGGCGCGTGGACGAGACGGCGAAGATGGACATCGATCGCCGCATCCGCGCCACCATGCCGATGGACTCGCTCGTACGCGCACTGCGGGCGTACAGTGCCGACGCACTCGCCATGGGTGTGACCAGTGTGCAGGTCATGGCCACGGCCCTCCCGCCGGCGCTCGAGGTGGAGAGCTTCCGCCGAGCCGCCCTGCCGCAGCGCGTGCACATCATTCGCTGGTCCATTCCCGATGCGACCAGCCTGCGCGAGGTGGAGTGGACGTCCGTCGCCCCCCGCGAGCCCACGCGCATCACCCCGCGCCTCGTGGTGGCCGGCCGGAAGTGGGTGCTCGACGGCACGCCCGTGGAAGGCGGCGCGGTGATGCGCACGCCCTGGCCGGCGACGCACCCCGTCATGCCCGGCGGCCGTGGCCGGCTGCTCTTTTCCTCCGACACGCTCGCGGCCATGCTCCGCCGCGCCCTCGCGCCCAGCGCGCCGCAGCTCATGCTGCACGTGGCCGGCGACAGTGTGGCGCCGCTCGTGCTGCGCACCATGGAACGGCTCGCGCCGGACGAGGTGTGGCGCAGCCGGCGCCTCCGCCTCGAACATGCCGACGGCCTCACCGGTGCCGATATCGCCCGAGCGCAGCGCCTCGGCGTGGTGGTGGGCCAGCCGCGCGCCGAGACGGCCATGCTGGGCGACTGGGACCGCGGCGGGCTGGTGTATGCGTACGGCGCCGACGGGCTGCGCAACCCGTGGGTGCATCTCCTCAATGCCATTACCGGCGCGCCGCAGCGCGTGACGACGCGCGAGGCGTGGGTGACCGCCATGAGACCCGCTCGGCGGCGTTCGCCGAGGGGCAGGAGACCACCAAGGGGACGCTGCGCGAAGGGATGCTGGCCGACCTCGTGGTGCTGTCGCAGGACGTCTTCCAGGTGCCCGTCGAGGCGCTGCCGGCGACGCGGGCCATGCTCGTGGTGATTGGGGGGGCGGTGGTGGTGGATGGGCTGGGGGGAGCGCGGTGACCTGCGCGGCGTGGCGGCGCTGGCCGGACCTGGGGGCGAGTGGCCCCCACCGCGCGTCGCCGCCGTGTCACGCCGGCATCCAGCCCCGGGCGCGCAGGATCTCGCGGATGCGCGAGGGAGCCGATCGGTCGGGGGCGAGCCGGGACTGCGCCCGAATCACGGCCAGCGCGTCGAACAGGCCGATCATCTCGTCGTAGGTCGCATCGACCTCGAGGACCGGCAAGGGCCGCGGGGCAACGCCCGCTTCGCGCCGTGCGCTTCGCAGTGCCGGTAACTGGCGGTCACACCGGCACGCCGCATGGGGAGATTCCAGGCCGCACTCGGCCCCGAGGAACTCGCGCAGCCGCCGCTTGGCTCGGGACAACCGCTGGCGATAGGCGGCCGGCGTCACCTCGAGCACGTCGGCCGCTTCCGGGGAGTCGAGCCCGAAGACCGCATCGAGCACGATCACGAGCCGCTGGTCGGGCGGCAGAGCAAGCAGCATCCCCTGCAGGCACCGCCGGGCCACGACCACGGCCTCGGCCCGATCGTCTGCCGAGAGCGCATCGGTGGCCAGCGACGGCGTCAGTCGTCCGGCGGCAAGGCCGGCGCCAAGCCGCTGCGCGATGTCCTCGAGACGTACCGCTGGTGCCGATGCCGCGCGCATTCGCATCGTCAGGACCACGTTGCGGGCAATGCGGAACACCCAGGTGCTGAATCGCGACCGCCCGGCGAAGCCGCCGAGGTGCGTGGCGACGCGCACTAGCACGTCCTGCGTCGCGTCGGCTGCATCGTCGGGGTCGCCCAGCATGCGCAGGGCGAGCGCATGCACCCCCGGTTCGATCTGACGCAGGACCGCGTCGAGCGCGTCGAGGTCGCCCCGCGCGGCCGCCGACAGCTCGTCGGCGGGAACATCCGGGATCCGAGGGCCCGGCGGGAGCGTCATGGCCCTCTCCGGATGGGCCGAGCGCCTCGCCGAGGCGAACGAAGCCGCGACTTCATGGAGTTGGCGACCTCCCCACGGCGGCTGGCGGCAGGAATACCGGCACGCGGAAGGACTCGGCTTTCGTCGTCGGGTCCATGGCCGGGAGGTTGGCGCGAGCGAGCCCCGCCTCGGCCTGGGCCTTGGAGGTCCATACGGACAGGATCGCCATCTCGCCCGTCTCGCCGCGCAGCAGACGCCCGAAGAGCAGGCCCGTGGCGGTCTTCAACACGTCGAGTGCGCCGCGGCCCGCGGCGGTCGCCCATGGCTGCGGGACGGGTTGCAGGATGGCCATACCGGAGAACGATGGCTGGGGCGTGGTCGGCAACGAGGCGGCCTCCACGCCAGCGCCGACCTCGAACAACCGGACGCGGCCGCCCGGCCGATAGCTCGTGCGGACGCGCTCCCGCCACGCCGCATCGAGCCACCGGTCGGCGGCCGCGCGACTCGCCCATTCGTACACACCGCCAAAGGTGCGAGGACCGGACGCCTGCGTGTAGGCCTTCCACCTTAGTCCGGGGGCGGCGGCGTACTGCGGAATCGTGGCGCGCATCCGGTGGGTGATGTACCAGCCCGGGGCCAGCCGGGGGGAAGGGATCGTCACGATGGCGATGACGGCCGGGACGGGCGGAAGGGAATCAGCAGCTTGCATGGCAGTGCGGGCTACGGGAATGGGGCGCACGGTGAACCATCCCGTTGGACCGGCGATGCCGCGTTGGTGTGACAGCGGTGCGGATCGAGATCGACGGCGCGCCCTGGACGAAGACCGTCCGCCCCCGTAGCATGCCGGCGAAAGCTGTTTCCCGATTGGCGAATCTCGCGCCCATTCCTCCGCACGCCAATGGCCCGTCTTCCCCGCGGACTCCACGAGCGCCTCGTTACCCGCCGGCTGGAGCGCGAACTCGAGGCGCTCGAGTCGCATCTGCGTGCCGACACGACCGCGTTGCGCAATGCCGACGCGGCCGACCGCCTGGCCTTCCACCTGTCGCGCGTGGTGGAGCGCGCCATCGAGGCGCTGGACGAAGAGGACCGGGCCAGCCTGGGCGCCGAGCTCGCCCGCCGCCTCATTGCCGAACTGGCGCAATCCGGCAAGCTCGCGGAGTTTGCCGTGGAACAGCCGCTCAGCCCGCCCCACTCGCTGCGCGCGATCAACGCCGCGCTTCCCGACGGGCGCGCCGAGGAGATCCCCCAGCCACTCATCCCGCTGCTCGACACCACGCTGCTCACCAATGCGCCGGGCGAGCCGAGTGTGGGACACCAGCTGCTCGCAGAAGTGGCATCGGCTGATCGCATCGACCTCGTCATGGCGTTCATTCGCCGCACGGGCGTGCGGCCACTCCGCGAGGTGCTCCGGCAGCACGTGGCGGCCGGGCGCCGCCTGCGCGTCCTCACCACCGTCTACACCGGCTCCACCGAAGCCGATGCGCTCGACCTGCTGCTGGACCTCGGCGCCGAGGTGCGCGTGTCCTACGACACCACCGGCACGCGTCTCCATGCCAAGGCGTGGCTGTTCCATCGGGAGAGCGGCTTCTCCACGGCCTACGTGGGGTCGTCCAACCTTACCCAGAGCGCGCAGGTAAGCGGACTGGAATGGAACGTGCGCGTCTCGGAGGCGCGCAACCGCGGGGTGATCGAGAAACTCGCAGCGGTGTTCGAGAGCTACTGGCAGCAGGCCGACTTCGAACCGTACGACCGCGACCGGTTCGAGGGGGCCACGCGCCAGGAACGCCCGACCCTCACGCTGCACCTTCCGCCCACCGAGATCCGGCTCGAACCCTTTCAGGAGCGCCTGCTCGAGCAGATAGCGCTCGCCCGCGATGAGGGGCGCCACCGCAACCTGCTCGTTTCGGCCACCGGTACCGGCAAGACCGTGATGGCGGCGGTGGACTTTGCGCGCCTGCGCTCCCGACTGCCTCGGGCGCGCCTGCTGTTCATTGCCCATCGGGAGGAACTGCTCACCCAGGCGCAGGCCACCTTCGCCCATGCCTTGCGTGACCCGTCCTTCGGCGAGCGGTGGGTGCGCGGCGATCGGCCAACACAGTGAGAGCACGTGTTCGCCTCCATTCAGTCGCTGCAAGCGAACAGTCTGGAGCAGCTCGCTCCCGGGCATTTCGACGTGGTCATCGTGGACGAGTTCCATCACGCCGCAGCCCACAGCTACGAGCGGGTGCTGGCGCACCTGCAGCCACGCGAGTTGTTGGGACTTACCGCTACCCCCGAACGCAGCGATGGCCTGCCCATTCTGCAATGGTTCGACCATCGCATCGCCGCCGAGCTGCGGCTCTGGGATGCAATCGACCAGCATCGGCTGGTGCCGTTCTCGTACTTTGGCGTCACCGATTCGCTCGATCTCAGCACCATCCCGTGGACGCGTGGCCGTGGCTACGATACCACCGCACTGACCGGCCTCATTACCAGTACCGACGTGTGGGCGACGCAGGTGCTCAAGCAGTGCGCGGAGTATCTCGGCGCCCTCAACCGCGTTCGGGCGCTGGGGTTCTGCGTGAGCGTGGAGCACGCGCACTACATGGCGCGCATCTTCGCGCAGCATGGCGTGGCCGCGCGCGCCGTCAGTGGCACCACACCGGTCGCCGAGCGCGACGAGGCCTTGCGGGCTCTCGCCGCGGGTACGGTGAACGTCGTGTTCTCGGTGGACCTGTTCAATGAGGGCGTGGACGTGCCGGCGGTCGACACGCTGCTCATGCTGCGGCCCACCGATAGCCCGGTGCTGTTCGTGCAGCAGCTCGGCCGTGGGCTGCGCAAGGCGAACGGCAAGGCACTCTGCACGGTGCTCGACTTCGTGGGGCTGCACCGGCGCGAATTCCGCTTCGACCGTCGCCTGGGGGCGCTGCTCGGGGGCAGCCGTCGGCACATCGAGGAGCAGGTCCGGCGTGGCTTCCCGTTTCTTCCCGCCGGCTGCCAGATGCAGCTCGAGCCGAAGGCCAGGGAGCGCATTCTGGAGAGCATTCGTCAGAGTGTGCCGACTCGTCGCGCCGAGTGGGCGAGGGAGCTCGCCGCGCTGGCGGCGCAGCGCCCGGCAGTGACGCTGGGTGAGTATCTCGAGGAGACCGGGCTCGCACTCGAGGAGTTCTACGCCAACCCTGCCGATTCATGGACCGCGCTGAGGGTGGCGGCCAGGCTGCCCGTGGCCGAGCCGGGCCCGCAGGAAGCCACGGTACGCACGGCCATTGGCCGCCTGCTGCACGTGGATGACCACGAGCGCCTCACGGCGTGGCGCCAGTGGCTGCGTGCTCCCCATGCCCTCGACGTGGACGCGACCGGCCGGGACGCCTGCCTGGTGCGCATGCTGCTGGCGCAGTTGCTGGAGCGGGTACCGAGTGACGGGCTGATATTCTCCGCCGGTGCCGCGCTGTTGCGCGAGCACCCGGCCGTCTGCGCCGAGCTCGTCGCGCTGTGCGATGTGCTCGCCCAGCGGGTCGCGCACCGGTCGGTTCCGCTGAGTGGTTTCCCCGGGGTGCCGCTGCGGGTGCATGCCCGGTATTCGCGCCGCGAGATCCTCGTGGCCTGCGGCGAGAGCAGCGATGTGAAGGGGAGCACCTGGCGCGAGGGGGTTCGCTTTGCCGACCGGCTCCCGGCCGACCTGTTCGTGTTCACGCTCGACAAGACCAAAGGGCAGTTCTCCCCAACCACCCGGTACCGCGACTACGCCATCAGCCGGGAACTCATTCACTGGGAAAGCCAGTCCACCACGCGGGCGGGCAGTCCCACCGGCCTGCGATACCAGCAACACGCGCAGCGCGGCAGCCATATCTGGCTGTTCGCCCGCCTCAACGCCGACGAGCGGGGCTTCACCTTCCTTGGGCCGGCCACGTACGTGTCGCATGTGGGCGAGGCGCCCATGGCGATCACCTGGCGGCTGCAGCATGCGCTCCCCGGTGACCTGTTCCAGGCGTTCGCGGCGGCGGTGGCGTAGGGGGGAGCACCGAACGCGGTGCTCCAAGCGGCGGACCTCGCCTTCGTCACGTAATGGGTCGGATCTCGTCACCGGAGTGCGCGTCACGAGGGACGTGCCAACGAGCCACATCCCGTGGCGAGTCCCCTCGCCGGGCAGGATTTCCGCGTTGCTCAGATGCGGTTTAGCCCCGGTACTGCCTCCGCGGCAGTCGCGGTCCATCGCCCCCCCCACGCCAACCGCCTACGACGGTTGCTCCGCACTCGCCGGTGCGCGCGGGCCACCGAGGCCGAGTTGCTGAACGACGCCGAGCCGGTCGACGACCTGCCGGTGTCCGGTAATCCGGCCGTCGCGAAAGAAGTACACCGTCATGCCCTGCACGGCGATGGGCCGGCCGGTTGGTGGCACTGGCCCCATCGCCCCGGTCTGCGTACCGAGCATGCGCCACGCGATCACGACCCGGTCGCCCTCGGCGATGGTCTCGGCGATCTCGAAGCGCAGATCGGGGAACGAGGCGCGTGAAGTGCGCAACCGATCGGTGAACCCCTCGCGTGACAGCGTCATGCCGTCCCACGGGTCGCCCGGGTCGCTGTGAATCACGTACTCGTCGGTGAGGAAGCGATCGACGGCCGCTGCGTCGCCGCGGTTCCACACCACGTCCATGAAGTCCAGCAGCGTACGGGTATTGTCGGTCATAGGCGGTGGGGCTCCGGTTCGGGTTTCCGCCGACGAGATGCCGACGATGAGGACAACGCTAGTCGTCTCGCTCCCTGCGAAATGCACTCCAGGTGAGCATCGCAATACCGAGAAGGTAGCACAGCCCGGGCCAATCAACCGTCCAGCGGTAGCGCACCTCCATGGTGCGGCCGACAACGAAGGCCGCGAGGCCAGCAGCCAGCTGGGGCACTCCTCGTCGCTGTTCCGCACTGAACATCCACGCGCCGAATCGCGTAAGGCCGCCAAGGAGCACACTGACGCTGCCAGCAGTGACCGCAATGGCGATGCGCGTGAAGCTGCGTACACTGTCCGGCAACTGGGCGTAGACGGCGCCGCACACGACCACAGCGACCGTGATCACGCCGATGGCGCCGCGCATGCGTTCGCCAGTTGCTGCCTGAGCGTTCCTGACCATTGCGATTCCCGGTGATGCACTCGGAACACGGGAGACTCCGCTCCCCCTTTCCTCAACGTAGCCCGCCCGGGCTTCCCCCTCACCCCGCCCCCCCGTTCCCCTGAGGCGGGCCCGTGCCGAACTTTCCCCGGTCTGCCCCACCCGCCCCCTGCAAGGCCGCGCCGCCATGACGACCTCCGTGCTCCCCACCGCTGCCGCGGCCACCGCCCGCCCGGCCGCCGCCGCCCGCGACATCCCGCTTCACCTCGCCGCCGTCATCCTTGGCGCCACCAGCATCCTGATCGGGATCATCTGGGACATCTCGTGGCACATGACCATCGGCCGCGACACGTTCTGGACGCCGGCCCACATGGCCATCTACCTCGGCGGCACCCTCGCCGGCATCTCCTGCGGCGCCCGCGTGCTCGTCAACTCCTTTGTGCAGCGCGAAGCACACCGCGCCGACGGCGTGCGCGTGTGGACCATCTTCACCGGCCCGCTGGGCGGATGGATCTGCATCTGGGGCGCCGTCGCCATGCTCACCAGTGCCCCCTTCGACGACTGGTGGCACAATGCCTACGGCCTCGATGTCCAGATTCTGAGCCCGCCGCACTCGCTCCTCGCCGTCGGCATGTTCGCCATCGCCCTGGGCGCCCAGGTCATGGCCGCGTCGGCGCAGAACACGCAGGGCGAATCGGCCACGCGCGCGTTTGTCGTGGCCTTCGCCAGCGGCGTCATGCTCACCTTCGCGTCCATCCTCACGTCGGAATACACCTACCTCGAAGCCCAGCACGGCGCCACGTTCTATCTCATCGCGTCGTTCGTGTTCGTGCTCGCCATCGTGTCGGGCGCGCGCGCCTCGCGACTCGCGTGGCCCGCTACCACTGCCGCTGCGGTCTACACGGTGATCATGGCCGCGCAGGTGTGGATCTTCCCGCTCTTCCCGGCGAGCCCCAAGCTCGGCCCGATCGGCCACGACGTCACGCACATGGTGCCGCTCGAGTTCCCGCTGCTGCTCATCGTGCCGGCGTTCGCGATCGACCTGATCCTCAAGCGCTTCGGCAACCTTGGCCCGTGGAAGCTGGCCGCTCTGGTCGGCGCCACGTTCGTGGCCGTGTTCGCGGCCGTGCAGTGGCCCTTCGCCTCGCTGCTCGCCACCGAGGTCGGCCGCCATCCGTTCTTCGGCGGCGGCTACGCGCAATACAGCGCTCCCGCCGAGTGGCTGGTCGGTCCGCGCGGCTTCAACGGCGACGACGGCGGCGCGCTGACCACCGCCTGGAAGGTGGCCGTGTTCGGCCTCCCGCTTGCCACCCTCGCCGCCCGCTGGGGGCTGTCCCGCGGCAGCTGGCTGCGGGAGGTGCAGCGGTGAGCACCACTTGGCGTCGGCGACTCGCCGGCCTGACCGCCCTGGCCATTGGATGGAGTGCGCTCACCGCGCACGTGGGCAGCTCACTCGTGGTGCAGCAAGGCCAGGCCGGCCCGTTTGCGCTGCGCGTGCTGGTGCGCCCGCCGGGCGTGATCCCGGGGCTCGTGCAGGTCACGATCAGGAGCCTCGGCCCAGCCCCGGCGGTCCTCACGGTGCAACCGGCCCTCTGGCGCTACGGCACCAGGGGCGCGCCCCCGCCGGAGCCGGCCACGCCGGTTGCCGGTGAACCGGGCACGTTCAGCACGCAGCTCTGGATCATGAGCAGCGGGTCGTACGCCTTTCACGTGAAGGCGAGCGGCGATCAGGGCGAAGGGAGCTTCATCGTGCCCTTCACCAGCGCCGCCACCACCACGCTCACGATGCCACGCAGCCTGGGCACCATCCTGGCCGGGCTCGGCGCCGTGCTGGTGTTCGGCGTGCTCACCATCGTCGGCGCCGCGTCGCGCGAAGGCACGCTGCCGCGCGGGCTCGAGCCCGACGCCACCCGTCGCCGCCGCGCCCGGCGGGCGATGGCCGTGGGCGGCGGTGTGCTTTCGGTCGCGCTGCTCGGCGGCGCCCGGTGGTGGGATGCCGTCGATGGCGACTACCGTCGCTCGCTCTATCGCGCCCTGCAGGTGGAGACCGCCGTCACACCCGGTGACTCGCGCCGGCTCACGCTCACCGTGACCGACAGCACGTGGCACTTCGGGCCCAGTCGCGAGAACCCGCGCCGCGGCATCATGTCGCCGCTGATGCCCGACCACGGCAAGCTCATGCACCTCTTCCTGGTCGCCGAGCGTGGCGAAGGGGCGGTCGCGCACCTGCATCCGGTACGACAGGACCTGCGCACCTTCACCACGGCGCTGCCGGCGGTGCCGGCCGGGCGCTACTGGCTCTTTGCCGACGTGGTGCACGAAACCGGGTATGCGCGCACGCTCGTCGATACGGTCGATGTCCCCGCCGGATCGGCGCCGCCGAACGTCGATACCGACGACGCCATTGCGCTCATACTGCCGCGCGCTGAGCAGGGCGCGGCGCTGGCCGATGGTGGCCGCATGACGATCGCGATCGACGGCGCGCCGGTGGCCGGCACGGATGTGGTGGTGCAGGCCACGGTGCGCGAGGGCGACGGGAGTGCGTCACCACTCAGCGCGTGGCTCGGGATGGCGGGACACGCGATGGTGGTGCGCACCGATGGCGGCGTGTTCATGCACCTGCACCCGATGGGCACCGGCTCGATGGCGGCCGCCGAGCGGCTCGCGCAGCGGGAGACGGGCGATACCGTGTCGCGCGGCGAGTCGCCGCCCATGGCGCACGAGGGGCACGCGATTGAGGCGGTACCGGCGGTCGCGGCGACGGGTGGGGTGAGCTTTCCGGTCGCGTTCCCGTCGCCCGGCACGTATCGCGTGATCGTGCAGGTGCGGCGCGTAGGGCGGTCGGTGGAGACGGGGATGATCGAGGTGGTCGTCGCGCGGTAGGCGGCGGCGGTATGCCGCGTGGCGCGCCAGAAGCCCGTGTCATCGGTCCGTCTCACGTGGGATCGCAACGGTGCCCGGCACAACCATGGCGGACATCGGGACGACCTGGATGGTCACGCCATCCTATGGCGACTACACCGCCGATCCCCCATTCGGCAGACGCACGCGCAGGAAGTGGGTCCGCTCGTGTGGCGGCAGATCGAGCAGGCGACGGATCTGCTCCACCAGCGCGCGCTCGCTCTCGCGCGCCAAGGCCGAGCCGTGGGGTGAACCCGCTGCCTGGCGGGCTCCTGAACCGACTCGCCGCTTAGCCGCGGCTCGCCTTGCGGGCTTCTTGCTCATCAAGCGTCTTCCTCAGCACCGGCAACACGGCCAGATCCTGTGGGCGTCCGGCGCGTTCCTTGCTCCGAATGATATCGCGCAGGCTCGCCACGAGCAGGGTACTGCGGCCAAAGCGGACCGGCGTCGCCCGAGCCTTCAATGCCTCGAACGACCGAACGCCGTCGACCTTGGCCATGAAGTCGAGCTGGAGTCCGTCGCGATCACGCACCACCCGGAACAAGGCGGAGGCCGGGTAGTAAGGGCGCAGCACCATGGCCTCGAGATCGTCGGCGACCGCCTTGAGCTTGCGCAGGTTGGTCGGCGTCTGGCGAAACATGAAATCCACATCCATGGTGGTCACCGGCGAGCCCTGCAGCGCGGCGGCCGCGTTGCCGATGACCACGGCATCGAGACGGTGGCGGACCAGGACCTGACTCACCAGCGCGAGCAGCGGTGCGGCGTTCATGCGGGAAGGATACCCGTCTGGGCACCGTCGCGCCTTGGCTTCATCGTTCCGCATGGCCTGGACCGTGTTGCGGCGCGCGTCGAACAGCTCGTTGTACGGCGGCCGATGCCGCCCGCCGCGCCAACTGGCGGGCATGCCCTCCGCGCGTAAGCTGGGCGAGCCTCCGGCGGCGCCGCGGCGCACCGGGATGGCCACCACACTACCACACCCGCCGACAGCCCCGTCCGTTCATGGTTGCCGGCACGCGCGTATTGAGGTCCCGCGCTCCGACACTGGCCGGGGCCTGTCTCGCCCTCATCGTGGCGTCCGCACCGGTGCCGCCCGAGCCGGCCTACCCGAGCCGGCCCGCGCCTCGCGTTTCAGTCGCGCCTGCGCCGGCGACGATCCGACGCCACGCGCCGGTGCGACGACGCCCCAGCCCGAGCCGGCACCTCCTCCACGGTGCTCACCCGTGGCGCCCCGCCCAGCACCGCCGTCCCATCGGCGGCGGCCTTGGCCACGAGCGGCTTCAGCTGGCGTAGCCGTGCGGCGCCGGCGCGTACCGACGGAAAGCCAATCGTGACGGCCGCCGTCGCCGCCCCGGTGTGATCCCAAACCGGCGCGCCCATGCCGTACACGTCGGCGTACCACTCCCCGCGGGCGATGGCGACCCCTGAGCGCCTGACGTCATCGAGCTGCGCCATGAGCGTCGGCAGGTCGGTAATGGTCGCGGGCGTGTAGCGGGTCAGCGACTCCCCCAGCAGCGCCCGCCGCTCTCCATCGGCGAGCCACGCCGTGAGCACCTTGCCGCCGGCCGAGGCGTGCAACGGCGGATGGCCCCCGAGCACGCCCGGGACCACCAATGGCTGCGGCGCATAGACGATGTCGACCGTGGTCGCGATGGCGCCGGACCGGACGACCAGGGTGGCACATTCCCCCGAATCCCGCGCGAGTCGGATGAGGACGGGGTGCAGCGCCCGCTGCAGTGGTGAGGACTGCTGGGCAAGGGCACCGAGGGCCGCCAGACGAATGCCCAGGCGGTACCGACCGGACCGTTCGTCGTAATCGAGAAACCCGGTCTGCTCGAAGGTCCGAAGCAGCCGGTAGACCGAACTGCGCGGCCGACCCAGTCGCTCGGCGATGTCGAGCGCGGCGAGTTCGGGGCTGCGCTCGCTGAACAGCGCGAGCACCGTGTTGAGGGTGGCGAGCATGGCGGAGGATGGAAGGCCGGCGCACGGGCCACGTCACCACGCGGTACGATGGCTGGTATGCCAATCGCCCACGGGGCACGCGGGGGAAGGCGGCGACCGCAACGGCGGACGCGCCGGCGGCGATCGTTGCCGCAGCGCGGTTGGCGCCGACAGAGGCCGCCCGCCGGTGGGCGACCCTGCTGCAGCAGATCTTCGAGGTCGACCCGCTCGCGTGTCCCAGCGGCCACGGCGCCATGCGCATCGTCGCCGGCATCACCCAGACGTCGGTGACCGACCAGATCCTCACCCACCTCCGGACCCGCGGCGCGCACGAGGCGCACGCCGGGCCGCGGAGCCCCCCATCGACGCGGGCCCCCGCGAGCCGGAGCACGACACGCGCCCCACGCCCGTTCACCCATGCTCCGCCTGTGACCTGAGGACGGTCCCGACGCCCCGCCACTACGCGGGGACCGTCGGCGTGGGCGGGCGTCCCACCGGCGCGACGGATGGGTTCCGCCGGCATCGCTCTCCCCACGGTGACCGCCGTTCCCACGGTCCTCGAGGCGCACGAACGCGTCGGCGGGCCCGCCGCCACCCGCCAGTCGGTGCGCGTGCGGGCGGTGATCGCGTCGGATACTCAACCGACTATCCCGCACTGCCCTCCCCGCCGCCCATGGAACCCACGCGTCGCGCCGCCCATGAGCTCCTCGCGCTGCTTGAGGCGACCTACCAGCCGACCCACAGGTACGTCACGGCCAACCCCGCGCAGTACCGTCATCTCGACATCGCGTGGTACGACCGGACGGCGCAGGGCCTTGGCCGGGAAGGCTTCCGCACGATATGCGACGTGGAAGACAAGACCATCACCGAATCGCCGGGAACGGTATTGAGTGCCGTCATGGTGCGCATGCTGCTCTCGCGCGATGGCACTATCATCGCCGGGCTGTACCATCCGCACCTCCGGAGTTTCGCGCTGCGCGTCCTCCTCTGGCTCCTGCGCAAGCTTCCCCCGAAGACCACCGACTTCGAGACCGAGTTCACGGACGGGTCGTTCGTGGCGACCAGCAACGCGGCGAGTGCCGCGGCCATCGGCAACGGGCCGATGATTCGCTCGGAGTTCCTCCCGGCCCGGACGCCGCCGGTCGCGGTGCTGCAGCGCCACGAGGCGCGAGTGGCCGAGCACCTGCGCGCGCACCCCGGCGTCGCGGCGCGCGTGGCGTGCGACTTCGACGACATACGCTCCGCACAGCACCGCATGCACGCGCTCAAGGCCGCCTATCGCGGCGAGGTCGGGATGATCACGCGCGAGGAACTGGAGCGGCTGGCGACGCCCGGGGGAGCCGCGATCGTCCCGCAGGTGCACGAGGAACTCGCACGGGAGCGCGCGCAGAAGGCGAGGGAGCACCCTGTGGCGGTGGGGAGAGGGCGCGTCACTCGTGTGCGTTCTCCTCCTCCAGCGCCTTCAATCGCTTGACCTCGGGGATCCCGATCCCGCCGTCATTCGCCTTCCAGCGGAAGATGGTCGTCTCGGTGATCCCGTGCTTGCGGATCACGGTCCGCGCCTGGTCACTCGCGGCGGCCTCCTTCAGGAGGCTGACAATCTGCGCCTCCGTGCACCGCTTCCGCTTCATCCGGGGCTCCTCCGGCCGCTGGCCGGGGTCGTCCCCCTAACCCACCGCCTGGTCCCGATTCCGGGGCGGAGGCCAAAGGGAAGCCCGCCGCGCCCGCGAGTATCAGGATGAGGCCTAACACCCGAAGCCCCATCTCAACGCCGGCGGAGACCGGCAGTTCGGATGCGCTGCTGGAGAGCACGAGGCCCGCACCGAAGAAGCTCGGCGCTCGATTGCGCGTGGCAATCCCCCACACCATCTGGACAGCACCTACCGCCGGAGCGGCCCACGTAGCGGCCCACGAGAGCAACGCGAACAGAGGACTGATCCTCGCGTCGGTAAGGCGTGCTGGGAGCAATTGGCGTGCCAGTCGTGGAGTGCCTCGATAAGCTCGAGCGCTGCGTATATGCACGAGGCGACGCTAGGCGGCGCGGTGGCCCCGGCGGTGAGGGGGACCGAACCGGCGGCGGCGCCGGTACGGATGAGCTTCAGCGCCAGGTGGAAGCCGCTCGGCCCCGTTGCCGCGTGCGCCTCCCACGGCGTGATCATCGCGACTGATGGGCGACCGAGCCAACGAACGGCGGACGCCGTCATCTCGACGAGTTCAGCGTATGCGTCACGAAGGAGCGCCCCGATCGCAACGTCCATCGCGTGCGTCAGCGTACCATGCTCGTACTGCTCCGTGCGCGCAGACATCAGTCGGCCACCGTCCGCGCGCGAGTCGCGGAAGCGCACAATGGCACTTCATCCCGAAGTACCACGATTTCCCCTTCCGCGTCTGTCGCATCTCCGGATCGCGCGTCTTGGTGGCGTTCTTCGTCGAGCTCGGGGCCGCGATCAGCGTGGCATCCACGATGGTCCCCGTGGTCACCAACAGATCACGATCCACCAGGAGGTCGCGCACCGCCTCGAACATGCGCGCCATCAGCTGATGCGCTTCCAGCAGGTGGCGGAAGCGCAGGATGGTCGACTCGTCCGGGACGGTATCCTCGCCCAGTTCGACGCGGGCGATGCGGCGCAGGGACTCGCGGTCATGCAGCATATCCTCCGCCTGCGGATCGGACCGATTGAACCAGTGCTGCAGGAAGTAGATGCACAGCATTGTCTCCAACGGCATCGGCCGCCGGCCCCGCCCCGGCTTCACGTGTTGGGCTCGACGAGGGCGATCAGGGTGGCCCACGGAATCACCCGATCCATCTTCTGCAAGAACCGCTCGCGGCGGGTCACCTTGCGCGTGCTGTCGTAGACCACGCTCGCCAACGTCCGTTGCTCGCTTATCTCGGGCTCCACATCGTGCAGGAAAGGGTCGCGTCAGCCGCGTCAATTTTGCACCGAACCCGCAACAATCCAGCGTTCGTTGCAGAGTTTCCTTAGCCGTCCGCACGCAGGGGCCAGGTCTGCGGATCGCGGCGCACAGGCAAGCAGCCGATCACGATGGTCGTATCCGACTCCGCGAGAAAGTAGACGGCATACGGGAAGCGCCGCACGAGTGCACGCCGGACTTCCCGGCGCGCGAGCGGATACCGCAACGGGTCGCGCTCGATAGTGGCGAGGAGCGCACGCACGGCGCGGGTGAACTCCAGCCCGAGCCCCGCCCCCTGCTCCTCGTACCACGCCGCCGCCTTCGCGAGATCGGCCTCCGCCTCCGCCGAAAGCGAGAGGCGCGGCGTCATCCGCCGCGCCCCGTCAGCCTCTCGTCGATCCGGTCGAGCGCCTCGTGCCACGGTCGCGTCGCAGTCTCGCCGCGCCGGTACGCCTCCAGGCGACGGTCAAGCTCCTGCGCATGGGAGGCCGGAATCGGCACCGACTCCGGTGCGTCAAGCGCGAGGCTGTCCCAGAGGTCCTCGACCAGCTGGAGGCGCTCCTCGGGACTCAGATGCGAGTAGTCGAACTGCGGATGGGCCATGGGCGGAACTTGGGGCGCCCCACGGGTAGCGGCAAGCACAGCCGAGGTGGACGGCTAACGCGGGCGTCTGCAGCGGGCGTTCACATGAAATGCGCGCGAAGCGCGCTACCGAAGATTCGCCCGACTGCAGCAAGCATCGTTAACTGGCCGCGGCGTAGATCGCGACCTCAACGTCGAGGCGTGCCCCGAGACGGTCTCGTTCCACTTCCAAGTCAAATCGCGACTGCAGGTTGAGCCAGAACTGTGGTGACACACCGAAATAGCGCCCCAAGCGCAGCGCCGTGTCGGCCGTGATGGCCCGCTTGCCGTGCACGATCTCATTGATGCGCCGTGGCGGCACGGAGAGATCCTGGGCCACACGGTACTGCGAGAGTCCCAGCGGCTCGAGAAACTCCGTGAGGAGAATCTCGCCCGGGTGAATGGGTGCGAGTCGGGTGGCCATAGCTGCCTTAGTGAAAGTCTACGATCTCGACGGCCTGTGCCGCGCCATCCCGCCAGCGAAAGCAGACCCGCCACTGCTGGTTGACGCGAATACTGTGCTGTCCCGCACGGTCTCCCTTGAGCTTCTCCAGCCGATTGCCCGGCGGCACCCGGAGCTCGTCCAGTGCGACGGCGGCGTCCAGCAGCAGGAGCTTGCGCAGCATCACCGAACGCAGCTCGGCCGGAAAGCGACGCACCGGTTGCCGATCGAACAGACGCTCGGTGTTCCGATCTTTGAAGCTGGCGATCATCGGTGACAATAACGCGCTGCGGTATTAGCGTCAAGCGTTATTATTCTCCTGGGACCAGTTAACGAGGCTGTAGGAAAAGCCGCTGACCGTACCGGTGTGGAAACGGAACCGTTGACGCCGGCGGGTGTTGGCCTCGGAGAGAATGTGTGGGTCATTCCGTTCCTCGTCGAGATGCGGCCATGGCGCGCTATAAGCCCATCGACACCCAGCCCACGCTGATCCCGGTCGACCTGGCCGCGCAGCTCCTGCCGGGCACGTTCGAGCATGCGCTGCACCACCTGCTCGAGCACGCCATCGACCTGACCCCGTTCGATGCGCGGTATCGGAATGACACGACCGGCGCGCCGGCCTACCCACCGGCCATGCTGTTGCGGATCGTCCTGTTCGCCTACGCCCGCGGGATCGTGAGCAGCCGCGCGATCGCCCGGGCCTGCGAGGACCACATCACGTTCATCGCCCTGAGCGGCGACTCCGGGCCCCACTTCACAACCATCGCGCACTTCGTATCGACCCTGGG
>JAJTGR010000100.1 GCA_021299375.1 Gemmatimonadota bacterium | reverse complement strand
GGGGCCGTCACCCGCCGATCGCCCCGCTCGGCAAGCCAAATCACTCGCCGAACACGCCCCGCGATCAACACCCCACCGCCACCACGCTCACCACGCGTCACTCGGTCTGAATTGGCCGAGCTGGTGAGAAATGCAGGCTAGACGGCAATACGCTGCGTTTCGTACAGTGGTGACGACCGGACGCGCCGGCCCGAACCCACCCTCCCCGCAGGTACGCGGGAGAGGCATACTCGTGTCACTGCCCGCCGTGCCCCGCCGCCGCCCGTCCCGGAGCCTCCCGTGATCCGACCGCTGCTGATCCTGGCCGTCCTGCTTGCCGCCCCCGCCCTGCTTCCCGCGCAGGCCGTCTCGTACGTGCGCTACCAACTCGGCTCGACCGTGTCGTACGGGCGCCTCGACGGCGACCAGATCGTGCAGCTGCGCGACGCCCCGTGGATCAACGACACGCCAACCGGTGCGAAGGTGCCGCGGGCCCGGGTGACGCTGCTCGCCCCCGCCACGCCGTCGAAGGTCATTGCCGTGGGGCTCAATTACCAGACGCACCTCGGCGAACGCAACCCTGCCGCCTACCCGGGGCTGTTCGCCAAGCTCCCCACGTCCATCATCGCCCACAACGACACGGTGGTGCTCACCCCCGATGCCACCAACGTGCACTACGAGGGCGAGATGGTGCTCGTGATCGGCAAGCGGGCGCACAACGTGCCGGTGGATCAGGCCAAGACGTACGTGTTCGGCGTGACCACCGGCAACGATGTCTCCGAGCGCGACTGGCAGAAGAACGACCTGCAGTGGTTCCGCGCCAAAGCCGCCGACACCTTCGGCCCACTGGGCCCGGTGCTCGTGCGCGGCGTGTACTACGACGACCTGCTCCTGCAGACGCGCCTCAACGGCCAGGTCGTGCAGTCCCAGCGCACCAAGGACCTGATCTTCAGCGTGGCGGAGATCGTGAGCTACATCAGCCGCTACGTGACGCTCGAGCCGGGCGACGTGATCTACACCGGCACACCGGGCACCACGCGCCAGATGAAGCACGGCGACGTGGTCGAAGTGGAGCTGGAACAGGTCGGCCTGCTGCGCAATCCGGTGGTGCAGCGGCGGTGAGCAATCCGACGCCACACGCACCGCGCGCTCGCATCTGGTCCATGCGACGTATGGCGGCTCCCGTACGCGGCCGCTGGATGCACGCCGTGTCCGCCATCGGCCTGTGCGGCGTTGCCGCCTGCGCCCCGGGCCTCGATGCCGCCCCCACCGCCGACCTCGTTCTACACCACGCCCACGTGTACACGCTCACCTGGCCGGAGCCGTCCACCGATGGGACGCCATCGCCGCAGGCGCCGTACGACTCGGCCAGCGGCTGGCACCACGACGCCACCGCCGTCGCCGTGCGCGAGGGGCGCATTGTCTACGTCGGCACCGACTCCGGCGCGCTCGCACTCGCCGGCCCCGACACACGCGTCATCGACCTCGAAGGGCACGTGCTGCTACCCGGCCTCGTGGATGCCCACACGCACGTCGCTGAACTGGGCGAGTCGCTCGACCGCGTGAACCTCACCGGCGTTGCCACCGAGGCCGAGGCGGTGGCGATCATCGCCGAACGCGCGGCCCGTACCCCGAAGGGTGAGTGGATTCTGGGCTACGGCTGGGACGAGGGCGCGTGGGCCAATCGCTATCCCGACAAGCGGCTCCTGTCGGCACGCGTGCCCGACCACCCGGTGGTGCTGCGCAGCCTGCACGGTTTTGCGTCGTGGGCGAATGCGCGCGCGCTCGCGCAGGCCGGCATCACGCGCGACACGCCCGTGCCGAGCGGCGGCGAGATCCGCACCGACGCGACCGGCGAACCCACGGGCCTCGTGCTCAACCGCGCCGTGCCGCTGCTCGACAACGCGGTGCCGCGCCCCACGCCGGCCCAGCGCGACTCGCAGGTGGTACGCGCGCTCCGCGTCATGAATGCATCCGGCTACACCGGGGTGCACGAGGCCGGCGTGGCCCCCGACGTCATGGACAGCTTCGAGCGGCTCGCCGAGCGTGATGCGCTGCCGCTGCGCGTCTACGCCATGCTCAGTGCGCGCGATTCGGCGCTCATGCGCCGATGGATATCACGCGGCCCGTTCACGTCGGCCAACGGGCTGCTCACCGTGCGCGCGGTCAAGGCGTACTACGATGGCGCCCTGGGCTCACGCGGCGCGCAGCTGTTGGCCGACTACGCTGACCGCCCCGGCCATCGCGGCGTGAGCGGCGGCACGTACGGCTTCGACCAGCGGCTCGTCGCCGATGCGATGACGGCGGGTTTTCAGGTAGGCATTCACGCCATCGGCGACGCCGGCAACCGCGCCACGCTCGACTTCATCGACTCCGTGACCCGTGCGGCGCCCACGGCGCGCGGGCTGCGGCATCGGGTGGAGCATGCGCAGGTGCTGTCACCCGCTGACCTCGCGCGATTTGCCACCTTGGGCGTGACCGCGTCCGTGCAACCGCCGCACGCCGTGGAGGACAAAGGCTGGGCGGAGACACGCCTCGGGAGCGAGCGCATCGCCGGTGCGTATGCGTGGCGCGCGCTGCGACAGGCAGGTGCCGCGCTCGTGTTCTCGTCGGACCTGCCCGGCTCCGACTGGAGCCCGTTCTACGGCCTGCACAGCGCCATCACGCGGCAGGACACCAGCGGCGCGCCGCCGGGCGGCTGGTATCCCGCCCAGCGCCTGACGCCCGAGGAGGCCGTACGCGGCTACACGGTGTGGAGCGCCGATGCCGGATTCGACGAACGGGAGGCCGGCACGATCGCCCTGGGCAGGCGCGCCGACCTCACGGTACTCGACGTAGACCCGTTCCGTGCCGAGCCGCGCGCGCTGCTCCGCGGCGGTGTGGTGTTGACGGTGTCGCGGGGGCGGGTCGTGTTCGAGCGCGGGGCGTCGGCCCCTCGCTGAGGCCCGGCCTCGCCCCCTGCACACCGTACCGCTCCTTCAGCCGGTCCGTGGTCAGGTGGTTGACCACCTCGAACGGCTTGGAGTGGCCGTTGACCGACGTGAACCGGCGCCTATCGCCCGGCGAACCACGTGGACGGCGAGAAGCCCACCGGGTTGACCTCGAAGACCTGGCTGCGCTTCCACCGCCCCGTGGTCGGGAAGTACGGAGGCGGGAAGGGCAGCGCACACCGGTTGAACGAGAGATCCTCGTTCACCCCGTGCAGACTGCTCCCGCTCATGGTGCCGGTCTGGCCGATGAAGTTCGAGATCAGCCCGCCGATCACGCGCACCGTGCCGCG
>JAJTGR010000080.1 GCA_021299375.1 Gemmatimonadota bacterium | reverse complement strand
GTGGATGCGCTGGAGCATCATCGAGGCGGGGCAGCATGCGCCGGGCACGGCGTATGTGGCGGGGAACCGGTACCAGATGGACGACTTCACGCCGTACCTGTACAAGACCACGGACTATGGCGTGACGTGGACGAAGATCACGAACGGCATCACCGCCGATCATTTCACGCGCGCCATTCGCGAAGACCTGCATCGTGCGGGCCTGCTGTATGCGGCTACGGAGCGTGGCGTGTGGGTGTCGTATGACGCCGGGGCGAACTGGCAGAGCCTGCAGAAGAACCTGCCGCCGGTGCCGGTGCACGACATGATGCTGCGTGACGACGACCTGGCGATTGCCACGCACGGGCGGGCGTTCTGGGTGATGGAGAACCTGACCAGCCTGCGCTGGGCCGATGCGGTGGCGAAGACCGAGGGCTCGGCGCCGTATCTGTACCAGCCCGTGCCGGTGTACCGCCTGAACGGGCAGACGCAGCCGGCGTTCACGTATCGTCTGCCGGCGGACAGCCTGGTGGTGAAGTTCGAGTTCTATGATGCGGCCGGGAAGCTGGTGGGCACGGCGGCAAGCAACGACACGACCAAGCCGCCGGTGGACCCGCGATTCGCCGAGATGGGCTTCACGCCGCCGGCGCCGCCCAAGCCGGGGAACAAGAAGGGCGTGAACCGCTTCACGTACACCATGAAGCACGACGACGCGGTAACGTTCCGCGGCATGATCACCTGGGCCGGTCGTGGCAACGGTCCCGCCATGGCGCCGGGCACGTACCGGGTGCGCATGACGGCGGGGAACAGCGCACCGGTAAGCTACGACTTCCGCGTGTTGCCTGACCCGCGCAGCGAAGCCACGGAAGCGGATCTCAAGGAGCAGGTGCGCTTCGCGCTGCAGGTGCGTGACAAGATCACGGCGGCGAACCAGGGGGTGATCGAGTCGCGGCATATCAAGCGCGAGCTGGATGATCGCCTGCCCAAGATGACCGGCACGGCGGCGTTCGCGCCGTTGGCCAAGAGTTTTGCCGGGTCGCTGAGCGTGGTGGAGGATTCGCTGTACCAGACGAAGAACCAGAGCGGGCAGGATCCGCTCAACTTCCCCATTCGGCTCAACGATCAGCTGGCGGGGCTCATGAGTTTCGTCACGAGCGGCGAGCGTCGTCCGGCGAAGCAGTCGTACGACGTGTGGAACGTGCTGGCGCCCAAGACCGACGGGGAGCTGGCGAATCTCGAGCGCGTGATCACCACGAACCTGCCCAAGGTGAACGCGCTGCTCAAGGCGGCGGGTCAGAAGGAGATCACGCGCAGCAAGGTGGAGGGTCCGGCGCCGCGGCCGGTTACTCCGTGATGGGCTAGTGCGACCAACGACTGAAAACTCTCACTAACGACCAAAAACTCCTCGCCGCTGGCGGGGAGTTTGTCGTTTCGGCGGTGCGCGGCTCGCGGTGTCGTGGCTCGCGACACGCCCCGCCGTCTCCCGCTGCCCCGTTCGCTGCTTTCTTCGGGGGTGGCCGTGCGCGCGACGTGGCTGCGCGCCTTTGCGCGCCGGTGTCACCCCCTCAAGGATCCGCTCCCGGGGCGGCAGGGCCGGGTGGAGCTGCGTCGGTTCCGATGCCGCGGACGTGATCGACTGCGGCGGATTGGTATGGCCAGCGAGAAATCGATGCGACGTGCGCATCGGTCACCGAGTAGGCTCTCATGGATGGCACCTCCCCGCCTGCTGGTATCGCTGCGTGAGCGCGCGGCCGTCCGTCGGTTCAGCCCGCGCACCGTCGAGGCATACGCGCGATGGGTTGTGGCGTATGTGCGCTTTCACGGTCGCCGGCACCCTGCCGAGCTGCCACCGTCGGCCGTACGCGATTTTCTCACGCACCTCGCGCACGAGAAGGGCGTGGCGGCTTCTACGCAGAACCAGGCGCTCGCCGCGCTGCAGTTTCTTTACCGCGAGGTGCTCGAACAGCCGTTGCCGAACCTCGCCGGTATTGCCCCGGCGAAGCGCCCGCATGTCTTGCCGAACGTGCTGTCGCGTCCCGCGGTGGCGCAGGTGCTCGGCGCCATGGAGGGCACCTGCTGGCTCATGGCGTCGCTGCTGTACGGCGCCGGGCTGCGGCTTACCGAGTGCTGCACACTGCGCGTGAAGGATGTGGACGTCGATCGTGGCGAAATTCGCGTGCGGCGCGGCAAGGGAGGCCGTGATCGTGTGACCATGTTGCCAGCGGCGTTGGTCGATCCACTGCGTCGGCACTTGGCCTGGGTGCATACCGAGATGCAACGCCGCGCCGGGCGCGGCGGCGGGTATGTTGCGCTGCCCCTCGCGCCGGGAAGCAAGGCCATGGGCGCCGTGCGCAACAGGGGATGGCATTGGGTGTTTCCCGCGTCGCGCGAGCATTGGGACGCGGAGGCGCGGCAGCGTCGCACGCATCACGTGCACCCCACCGTGCTGCAGCGGGCCGTCGGCGTGGCCGCGCGCCGGGCTGGGATCACGCAGCGGGTGGGGTGCCACACGTTCCGACACTCGTTCGCCACGCATCTGCTCGAGGCCGGGTACGACATTCGCACCGTGCAGGAATTGCTCGGCCATCGCGATGTCTCCACCACGATGCTGTACACGCACGTGCTCAACCGGGGCGGGCTTGGGGTGCGCAGTCCGCTCGACCAGCCGGTACCCGAGGTTCGACGGTAACCTCGAGCCCGCTGCGGTCCGGCCTCCTCGTGCCACACTGCACGATCAGGCACCCGCGCTTGCGCGTCTCTCGGCGTGGGTGAACGTTAGACTGCGTTATCTGCAGTCTAATTCGGAACGCTCCCCGCGCCTCGTGCATTGGCAAGTTGCTGGCGTGCATGCACTTGTGCCGTACGAGCGCGTCTGGCGCGTGCCGGATTAGGCTGCAGGAATCCGCAGTCTAATCCCTGCTTTGCAGTGATCCCCTGCAGTCTAATCAGCGTTAGGCACCAGAAAAGTGGAGGCACTGTGAATGCTTGAGGTACGTCCCGCGCCGAAGTCCAATGGGGTCCTGCTCCGCGCCTGGCGGACCTTGAAGCGATCGCCGCGCATCGCGTGCGCCGGCTCGCTGGTGTGCGGCGGTTGGTCTGCTATTCACGCGGCCCAACTCGCGGCTTCAGCAACGGTGGTCGGTACGTTCGCGGTGCCAATGGCGATCGGTGCGTTGCTCGGTGTTATCGGGTTCGGCTTTACCGAATTCGCCGCTGAGCGTCCGAAGGCCGACGTCGACTGGGTCGAGAGGATTCGAATCAGCGTGCTCACGATTTGCGTCTACGCTCCGCTACTCCAATACCTTCGCAAGCAGCAGGTCGCCAGTACATGGTTTGCGTTCGCTGGTGGGGCTCTTGTGATGTATTCACTCGTCCTCATGCTTCAACTACTCAAGGGACCTTCGCGCCTCGCCGTCGAGCGGGTGGAGTCAGACACTGGGCACGCTGGCTCTGCCTAACGGGTCGCTGCTGCCGGCGGGGCTGGTTTCGGAGCGCGACTGGCTCACTTCGTTCGCCTGTCGCATTGTTATCAGGCCCCGCGGCAGATCTTTGCGTTAGGCCTCGAAGATGAGCACCATGAGTTCACCTCTACCTCCGGGACAGCGAGAGACAGCCGACTTTCCTCGATTTGGGCTCACTCAGTTTGCTGGCCGATTTCCTTCCCAAACGACCAGACCGACTCTCCAAGTGATT
>JAJTGR010000019.1 GCA_021299375.1 Gemmatimonadota bacterium | reverse complement strand
CGTGACGCGCGTCGCGCGCCGAGAGAGCGGCCGCGCGATGGCCAAATGAGCGCCACCGCGCGCTGAACCACCGCGCCACACGCGAATCATCTCGCCAAAAGCGCTGAAACCGTCCGCACCACGAGAAAATCGCGTCCGTTCGCCTTTTTTTCAGCACCCTGCTAGGCGGACGACCTCGACATGCGACCAGCTGGGTCCATAGCCGCCGCTGCCCGCGCGACCGACCAACGAGACCCACACGCCGTCCCCCTGGCGGATCCCGTTCCAAACGGCCATCTGATCCGCAAACAGGTTCAGCGCGAACTGCCCGTTCCGATTGCCGAGGAGGATCTGGCGGTACAGCGTACCGCGACGGCTCGTGCGGTCCTCCGTGGCGCGGACACACGTCGCCCCTTCGATACAGGCGCCATCAGTGGGCTCCACGAACGGCAGCCGCCCATCGTTCAAGCTCTGGCTCATACGCCTCCGATTGTTGGGTACGCGCGCCCGGCGTTCGCCGGGCGCGAAACACAGGTCCTTCTCAGGCGGCGCGGTCGACGACCGCCCATTCCTGCGGCGCCCCGCGGGCGATGCGACGCGCCTGCTCGAGCGCAGCCGCATGGCGCCGACGCGCCGTTCGTGGGGACACGTCGAGGCGCAGCGCGATGCACTCCCAGGTCACATCATCCACCCGCCAGCGGAGCAGCCGCGCGTCCTCCGCATCCAGCGTGGCGAGGACGGACTGCAGGGTGAGCCGCGCGGGCTGGGGGCGCGGGGTCATGGGCGTGGCCGCCTGAATCGCGTCGTCTTCGTCGTCGACGTCCCACGCTGCCGTGCTCACCCCGGCGAGCTCACGCATCGCGTCGGCGTGGGCCCGCGCTTCCGCCTTGGCCGCGACGTAGCGGCGGTAGGTCGTCGTCATCAGGGTGGACGAGAGCCAAACATCGAACGCTGGGTTCTGCGGGCGCGGGGCGAACGGCAGGGCGTCGAGCACCTCGAGCACCAGATCGTTCGTGAGGTCGTCGACGCTGACCCCTTCAACCGGCCACGCCACGTAGGCGAGGCTGGCCAGGCGTTCGGCCCGGGGCAGGACCCGCTGCAGGACGGTGTCGTTGGCGGTGTCCTCGGTCGCTGCCGCCTCATTCGCCATGCCACAGGCGGGGAGGTCGATGGTGACCGGCGTCGTGGCGACGAGGGTGGGCTGCTCAGTGGCGGCCGTGAAATCGATCTCAACTTGCATTGTTGCGTCTCCGGCGTGAGTGACCCGATGACCGGGCCGTTCAACTGCGGTGGAGAGGGTAGCGGAGGGGACCGAGGCGCAGCGGTCAGGGTGAGCAGCGGTCGGTCCGAACAGCCCCTCGCTTCCAAAGGGTAGGGGAACCGGATCGCTTTTGTGGTCCGATCCCCAACCCTCTTGCGGATCCCTTCGGGGTCGTGCGCCGAAGGGGTGTCCAGCGCCAGCAAGCGTAGTGGACGAGGTCCAAAACCGCGGCCGGCTCGACAGACTGCGCGAGTGCCGGCGGGGGCGGCCTGCGTCTGGAAGTGGTCCGCCACTATTGAAGGCGGCCGTCGGGACTGATCGCGGACGGCGTCGTGGCCACGCGAATGGCAACACGTCGCAGCAGGACTAGGCTGTAGCCGTGACGACCAAGGGGTCGTCCACTACTCTTGGAGATTTTGCCCATGTCCCACTCGCAGCAGTTCCTGCCCACGACGGGGCAGGCCACGGAGATCTTGGCCCAGCTCGCACTGTGCTTGCTGAAGGGCGAGCGGCTCCCGTCCCCCAGCGGCGTCGCGACCATGGAGCCGGCGGCGTCCGCGACCAACGGCACCAAACCGGTGCAGCTCACGGTCCGCGCCGATCAGGTGAAGGTCATCGGCGCCGGTCGGCGCCCCGCGTCGCTCACCGGCCGTCAGGTCACGGTCACGCTGATGGCGACGGTGGTCGCGGAGCACGAGAACGGCAGCCTGTCGGTGACCGTCGATGAGGAGGATCGCACCGCTCGCCGCCCGCGTGCCAAGCGCGCCGCAAAGGCGTCCCGCCGCCCCAAGTCCAAGGCCCGCGGCGGCATCGCGAAGAAGCGCCCGGCCGGTCGCCGCGCCCCCAGCAAGGCGCAGGAGGGTACGGCCTAACCACCCCAGCGGAGCGCGGACTGCCGACCGGTGGTCCGCGCCTCCGCAGGGGGCTTCCCCCGCTATGCGGGTTCGGCGCCGGGAATAATCACAATGCGCCCTTCGTTCATTGCGCGAGCGGCACCTCGTGGGCGAGCGCGAGGCGCCCCCTCCCCCTAATTGCTAATCCAGAACGGCGGGGCGTTTCACGCGATCACCGATTGGGACGGCGCACTGACTGCTACACCGGTCCGAACACCTTCTCCGGATCAGGAAATACCGGCGACCCCGGCGACCACAGTTCCACACTGTCCGCGTGGGCCTCGTAGTAGTCCGCGTCCGTCGTCACCCGCAGCTCGCTTGCCATGCCGGGCGCCAGGTATCCGTATTCGCGCGTTCCCAGCGTGCGGACCGCAACACCGGCGGGCATGACGTTCGAGCGGACGATAACGGCGTCGAGATACGCCAGATCGAGCGCGGGTGCGGGCCGTAGTGGCACGTCGAGCACGTCGTCGCCCAACAGGTCGAGATCCAGCCCGGTCGTGTCCGCCGAGAGCGCATCGACGCGCGTGACCACGTCAGACGCCAGTTGTGCCCGCACCGCATCCGTCGCGCGGCCGGCTTGCAGAACTGAAGCGGAAATGCGGCGTGGCAGTTCGGCCAGGATGGGTTGCAGGCGTCCAACAACGGCCTCGAACAACCCGATGCGCTTGCGCAGCGCCATGTACACGTCGGCTTCGACGGTGTCTTTATAGTGCAGATTCACAATGCGCACGACTTCGTGACGCTGTCCGAGTCGATCAATGCGGCCGATGCGTTGCTCGACTCTCATGGGATTCCAGGGCATGTCGTAGTTCACCAGCGCGCCGCAAAACTGGAAGTTCAGGCCCTCGGCCGCCGCGTCGGTGCACAGCAAAACATCGGCTTCGCCCGCACGGAAACGACGCTTCACCTCATCTCGGCTGATCGCTCGCCACGTGCCGCCGGGTACTGGAGTCTCGCCACCTCGCCCTGAGAAACACAGGATGCGCGGGAGCGCCGCCTCAACCCCCTCCGCGTTGCGTTCCTTGGCATCCTCCGACACGAGGTAGCTGCGCAGAAAGTCCATCGTGTCCGTGAACTGCGTGAAAACCATCGCCTGGCCGTATCCGTCGGCGCGTAACTGTGCGAGCGTATCACGGAGGACGCGGGCTTTTGTGTCTGGCGCCATAGCACGCACCTGCTTCAGCAAACTCTGGATGTCCTCGCTCTCCTCCAGCTTGAGCGCTGCCTGCTCCAACTGCGTCGCCTCATCGGCGTCCATTACGTCATCGCGACTTTCGTCATCCGACGCATTCTCAGCAGCGGCGAAGTTGGCATTGGCGCCCTTACTCGCCAACGGCTCAAGGCGCGCCTCCAACGTCTTGCCGAGCGCGCGAAAGCTCGACGACAGACGACGCCGGTACACCGTCATCACGAATCCAACGGCGTTCTTCGCCGTACCGCCCGCGAGCGCGGCCTGATTGTACGTGGTCGAGATGTAGTCCTCGACGCGTTCGTAGACCGCACGCTCCGCAGGCGTCAGTTCGATGAACGCGTCGTCGACTTTGCGCGTCGCGATGGGCGTGGTGAGCTTCCCCGCCTTGTGATATCGGCGGAGTAGATCCCGACTATGCCGCGACATGAGCTTCGATACCGGCGTCGTCGAGCGCAGCACTCGCAGCGCAGCCTGACGATCACCGGTCTCCAGCGAGCGTCGCGGGATGTTCGACGCATCGCGTAGCGCGCCAAGGATCTTCTTGGACTTGAGCTTACTCGTGACGCCGAGTCGCTCCATCGTCTCTGTGCCGACTGGCCCCCACTCAGCTTCGGCGTCGCGAAACATCGACGCCAGCTCGTCGAGTTCCTCGTGCGATGGCGACGGTTTCCCCAGCAATGCGAAGTAGCGCAGGAACGCGGACTCGTTCCAGGTGGCGGGCAAGCCTAGCAAGTCCAGCAGATCCCACACCTCGACCGGATGTACCTGCATGGGCGTCGCGGTCATCAGCACGAGTCCTTTCGTGCGCGCACGCAAACGCCGCATCAGTCGAAGCAATGCATTGGGTCCTTCCTGTTTTTCTGAGCCGGCGCCCTTCCGTCGGGCATGGTGCGCCTCATCGAGCACGATGAGATCCCATGGCGCGGCGTCCACACACAGCTCGTCTTCCCGCTCGCGTCGGCGCATCAGGTGACTGGATGCGATGACGACAGGCTCTTTGTGCCAGTCTGCACGACCAACCACGCGCTCTGTATGACCGCGCATTCCGGGCGACGGATACCACGTGAGACGTCCGTCGTCGTAGATGGGCCAATTCAGGTTGAACTTCTCACGCAGCTCAAGCTGCCACTGCTGCATGACAGCGGCCGGTGTCAGGATCAGGATGCGCTTCGCGCGACCGGCGAGCCACGCCTGCCGGAGCAGCATGCCCGCCTGAATCGTCTTGCCGAGGCCTACTTCATCGGCGATTAGCAATCGCGGTGATTCGGCGCCATAGAGTCTCTCGAAGGCCCGCACTTGGTGCGGCCACGGCTCCACCGCGCACGTGGCTTCGCCTACCTGCTCACCGCCGTTCGGAAGCATGGGAGCGGTCGCGATGTACTCCCACGTGTCGCGCCGCACATCGACATCGGGTGCCGGATCCACGACGACAGGCGCTGGTGCGGCCGGCGTCTTGTACGGCTCACGCGTCGCGTCCTTCACCATGAGCCGTGCCGGCAGATCGTTGGTCGGCATGAAGCGCATCAGGTCGGCGCTCACGGCAGAGGGCACATCCAGTACAAGTGCGCGCTTCGCCTGATTCGCCCATAGTGCCGCAAAGCTCGCCGATTCCGCATCCACGTACGCCGCAGTGCCTGACCAGCTTGTGAACACGTTGAACGATTCCCAGTTCAACTTCCAACCCGCCGCGGTCTCGTTGATCGAACCGTTGAACGCTAGCCGGTGGCCAGCGTCGTCCTCGATCACGCCGGCCTTCTCGTGGAAGATGCCGTCGGAGGCCATCGGTCGACGCTTGTCGTCGCACGGCACGGCCACTTTCACTTCGAGGAATCCGTTGCCGATCATCCATGCGAGCAACTCCAACGCATCGCGCGCCGCATCATCGGGTGGTTCCAGCGGACGCGCGGCGAGATGGCGATCCACCGTATCGCGCAGCGACTCGCCCTTTTCAATCGCGGCGATCTCATCCTCGTGGAGCGTGCAGCCGACCACGAGGCGCATGCGCCCGTTGTTGCGCACAAGTCCTTCCACGCCACGCATGGCGAGCGCCAATGCCGACGCCTTGAAGTAGCCCGTGGCATGGTCGTACTGCATCGCACATTCAAGGGCGGGCACGTAGAACGTCCTGACGAAGTCGCCGTCGTCCGGGGTGTACTTGAGGCGCCAGGTGCGGTCAGGGAGCTGTGGCATCAGTCGGCCTGCTGGTCATTGGGCAAGCAATGAGGCAACCGCGTGTTGCCCCATTCTTGCCTGATTACTGCCGCATCGTTGCCTGATCGAGGGCGCGGTCACGGTTGGCCCGCCGCCGACGTCTCGTCTTCCTGTAAGCGGCGGGCTCCACGGGGGGTCAGCGCCCACCTAGCGCCGGCTCCAACCCCGGACAGCGAGGTCAGCCCCTGCTCCCGGAGACCACCCAACCGATGCCGGACGGTCCGAGGAGAAGGTTCGGGCTCACTGGCCGGGAAAGCGGCCAAGAGATCCTTGAGGGACACCGGCCGCCCGGCGGCCTCCAGAATGGCAAGAAGCAGCCGCTGAGGCGCCGTCAGAGGCTCGTCTCCCCTACGCTCTGCCCCGCCCCCCAATGGGGAATTTGGAACGAACCGCACGACCACATCGCCCCCCTCCACCAAGAAGGAGGGTTCCGGATGCCCTTCCTCTACGCACCGACGCACGATGTCCTCAGTGCCGCGCCCCCACTCCTCGATCAACCCGGCGACGTACATGACGCGCGCGAGGATCGCGTTGGGCGGACGGGAGCGGTGCCGGCGCTTGAGATCCGCGGGGGTCCATCCCTCCGGAAGCCGACCGATGTTGGAGACCTCCAACCGGTCATCGTACAGCTCCACGGTGACACTCCCGCCGCGATGCTCGTAGTCACGATGACAAACAGAATTGTTCACGGCCTCGCGCAGCGCATCGAGCGGGAGCTCCCACCGTTCAACGCGCTCTGACTGGCCGCCCTCCACGCGCGCGCCCCGCCACAAGTGCTTCCGGAAGAACGACTCTGCGGCGCGTACCTGCTGAAACACATTCGCGTGCAGTGGCGGCTGCTCGTCGGCGATCACGCGCTTGTCGCTGCCGACAAATCGTGCCATGTGTAACTGACACTGTGGGTAGCGCGGCAACACTTCGCGTGCGAAAAGGGCGACCGCCGCAGAGATGGGCCGTCCATCATCTAGCAAGTGCAGTTTGTCGAGCACATCCTCGACATCATCCACCGCCACTGCTCCCGACAATCGCCCAGACGCGACGCCCTGCTTCGCGACACGGCGAATCTCGTCAGCATCGAGATCCGAGATCCCGTACCCCTCCGCAACCTCCAGCTCCCATCGTTGCGACGGACGCGAACGGTCACGCAAAAGCTCCAGCATACGCTCGCGCGGCATGACGCGTGTGGTGCTGCTAACGCGCACGTACGGTCGCCCATCGAACAGATACGGCGCCTGAGCGGCATCGGATGCCACTGACAACAAAATGACGCGACGTCCCGCACCGGCCGGCACCTCCACTTCCTCGAACCGTTCGAGATGAATGCGCGGCTCGAACGACGCGATCATTTCAGAAATCTCGCGTCGCGTCGCGTCACTGACGTCCTGCCCGCGCACGCGACCCTCGGGCGAAACACCGAAGAGCACTGTGCCACCGCGCGCACCGTTGAGAAACGCAGACAACGTGGCGCCCGCAGCCTTTAACTCACCGGTGGTGCGCTTGAACTCCAGCGTATCCGACTCTCCGAGCGCGACCAGCGACTCGACCTCGGACCACAACAACGATGCGACAGCGCGCGCGCGCGGAGCTGCGGCACGCGTGACGGTGGCCGCAGAGGCCTTGCCGCCGGCGCGGACCATCATGCGCCCGCTGCCTCCACCCACATTTCCAACTGTTTCGGAGAGTCGACCTGCGCCGAGAAGGCCAACCGACGGAGATTCTCCAGCACATCGAAGTCGCTGCCGCTCGCCCCGAGGTCACCATCCAGCTCGACCTGGCTGAACGCCTTGCCAACGGGAAGCACTTCGAGAATCGCTTCGAGCGTCGCGAAAAACTGAGGGTCGTTGGATACGCCTGCGTTCACGAGAAGCTCGCGAGCGGCGTCGAGCGTTCGTGTCCGACCGAAATGGGCGGCATGATGTACAGCATCGAGCATAGCTCGCGTGCCGGTTGCAGATCCAAGTGCGTTTTTTGCCGCACGAGTTCCGCTATCCCATATTCGAACGTCGCTGCCCTTCTTCTCGGCGACCCGTCCAATTACCTCAAGATCAAGGTCGACGCCAACCGCGCGTGCGAGACGAAGGGCTTCGTCGTATGGGAATATAGGAGCTCTAAACGCATCCCATGCTAGAACGAACCAAGAAGTCAGCGGATCAAGCTCAACCTTCGTCTTCGCGTGGGTGAGCTGCTCAAGACGCCAGCGCTTCACTTCGCGGCGTGCAGCATTGAGTGCGTCTTCCGGAGAGACTGCGTACGGATCCCAAGATTCGGCAAAAAGTTCCTGCTGCTTCTTGTTGCGAAGTGCGCGCGGCTTTTCCGCCGGCGTTCCACGCCTAAGCGGCCAGTGACGACTGAACTCCTCCAACGCCGGCCCAAAAGAGGCGAGATACAAATCGACCCCGCTAATGCCGGCTACTTGAAACTCGCCAACGCGCTTGCGAACTGCGCGCGCGACAAGCGGCTCCACGTCCTCCCAATACTGAACTACATCGGTCGCCAGCGTTGCGGGGCGAGGGCGGCAGACGAGGAAGATCGTACTGTTAGCCGCCGACTTGTCTCGGATATGCAGGCTGAACTCGGATTCCGTGTTGATCGGCCAGCTAGGGAAAGTCTGAACAGGTAGGAATCGCGGGCAGTGTGGATAAACTCAGCGTCAGCGGGCGCCGACAGGCGCTCGACTGACCGCGTGCACGGCTCGTCGCGCCCCATTCACGGGGCGACATCGGCCTTTTTCGGCCGATCTCGGCGCACGCGCCGACACTACGTGCCCTGCGGCCGTAATCGATGCCGCAGCCGGAAGAGGTTGGCGAGGGTGCAAAGGGCGTAGACGCGCGCCGTATTCTTGGCGAGCCCCCGGTAGCGCACCGTCGTAAAGCCCCACAGCCGCTTGATGGTGTGAAACGGATGCTCGACCATGGCGCGCACGCGCGACCGGGTGCGATTGATCGCATCCCAGTAGTCGGTCCGCTTGCCGCTCTTGTTGACGAGGTACCGGCCGCCGCTGAGCTCCCACTGCAGTTTGTCTTCGGCTTTGTAGTACGCCTTGTCGCCGTGCAGCGTCGTCTCCTGGCCGTGGAGCAAGTGGGGTAACTGGGTGATATCGGCCGTGGCCGCGTCGGTCGTGGTGATCGTGTGGATCACGCCGCGCCGGTCGGTGCCCACGTGCATCTTCATGCCGAAGTACCACTGGTTGCCCTTCTTCGTCTGCCGCATCTCGGGATCGCGGGTCTTCGTGGCATTCTTCGTCGAGCTGGGCGCGCCAATGATGGTGGCATCGACGATGGTACCGGCCTTCAGCAAGAGCTTCCGCCCCTCAAGCAGCGCCTTCACCGCGTCGAACATCCGCGCGGTGAGCTGATGCGCCTCCAGCAGGTGGCGGAATTTGCAGATCGTGGTCTCGTCGGGCACCGTGTCGTGCAGCAGATCGATACGGGCGAAGCGGCGCATCGACTCCGAGTCGTACAGCATGTCTTCGGCCTGCGGGTCCGACAGATTGAACCACTGCTGGAGGAAGTAAATCCGGAGCATGGTCGCCATCGGCAGTGGGCGTCGACCACGTCCCGCTTTCGGATAGTGCGGCTCGACCAGCGCCTCGAGCGTCGCCCACGGAATCACCTGGTCCATCTCGGTGAGGAACTGCTCGCGGCGGGTCGTCCGTCGCTTGTTCGAGAGGATCGCATCCGCAAACGTGCGCTGCTCGGTCATCCGGTAGCTCCGACAGAAGGGAAAATCGCGCGCGCCAATATTGCGATTTTCCCTCCGCGGCGCACTACTTAATCAGAGATTCCCTAGCAGTGATTGTGAAACCGGCCGTCATCAATCCGGTCGTCAGGGCATCCCATGCACCAGTCGCCTTGTGCGTGAACATGAGAGTCATCAGGCCGTCTGACTTCAGTACACGACGGCACTCTGCAAAGATCGAAGCCATGCGCTCCTGGTAGTCGTGAGCCGCCATCTTGCGAGCTCCCGGCTGATCCTGGAACTTTGCAGGATTCGCTACTGCTTCGCTCTGCTTATCCGTCAGAGGCCGAATGAAAAGTTCAGGAAATACGTAGCCGGCTGCGCGCTTGAGCCATACGTAGAAAAAATCACTAAGCTCCGCATACATGACATTGTCATAGTACGGCGGATCCATCACAACTACGTCGACTGTTGAATCGGGAACGTGAGTCATTGAGTCCGCCGAGCGACACGTGATCGTTATGGCTGGCGGAAGAAACGAAGAACTCTCAAAGAGGCCGGCAACGGAATCACTCTTGATTGCGGCCTTTACGTCAACGTCTGGGCGAGTAAGTGCAATCAGTTCCTCTAGACATTTTGCGGTTGCATCTATGGCCCAGTTGTAACCAAGATCCTCAATCAACGGATTCATCTCGGCGTGGGACCAAGCGAAGGCGAAATCGTGGCGATTGAACGTGTTTGCCATAATCTCGCGCGTCGGCATCCAGACAGACATCCGCGAGTTGTAGTTCAGCATCTTGTCTAGAGAAATCGCCAGGTAAGCGAATGCGGCCCGTCGCGATTCTGTCATTCGGTCCGCTCGCTCTTCCTCCTCGAGCAACGTCCGAAAAACTTCCACGGCGATTGCATGCCCAAGCAGTTGGCGTCGCGAGTAGACGTCGCGCCATGTGCGCATCCCGTAGCGGAGCGGCTCGCTCGTCTTGTTCCCGATAGGAATCGACTCGGTTGGGATGAAATCGAGCGCCTCCCATCGCGGAATGCCAGATTCGAGACGCGCTTCGATGTCTTCTGCGTTTTGATCATCGGACTGAGGCGCGCGGTAGCCGCGTACCCACTTGAAACGCGGCTTTCCACTCTTCGACTTCACCGTCACGCGCCGTTTGAATACCACCGCGAAAAGCTGCTCACCCATCGCGCCTGACTGCGCCTGAAGCTTTACGTCGTCCCCATCGACTACACGACCACAGTCACGATAGGGGCAGGTTGCATCGCCATCGGACACCGTACCGGAAGATTGCTTCTTGACGGAGTCAACAATTTCGAATGTGCATGTGCGGCCGACTGAACCTGGCCCATCTCCCTCATGGGGCCGAAGGCGCACGCCGGTGCCGTCAGGCGCCAATCGCCAGTTCGGAGAGAGGGGGATCAGCCCATCACAGTATGGACACCTGATGGTTCGTGCCCACAAGTACGTCGTATCAAGCTGATCGGGTGCATGGGGTTGAGGAAACGCTGAAGCGAGCTGCGACTCGATGCTTGAACGCCAGGCGGCGGCTAGGCTCATGAACTCTCGGTACACCGTAAGGCCATACTGCTGTGGCCACTCCAACGTCGCTCGCTCAATGAGCGATGCAACTGGATTCAAGTCATTCGCAAGCGTGCGAAATCCAAGTCGCGCGCTTTCAAATGGGATGCTACCACCTCCCGCCGTTGGATCGAGTACTACTGGATGAATCACTCCAGCGCGTGCGGTCTCCGCATTCAACCACGTGCGATCTGATTTCGTAGCGGAGTGCGTGAACGCTCGCTTGTATCCGTATGGGTCCTCTACCCGTATACCCGTACGCCGCGCCTTGTCGATCTCTATCCGCGCTCTGACGGGATCGCCGTGAATCCCAAGAATGCTCAGAAAACGCGCGCGGTCCGTGTCTGCTGGGAGCAGGGACGCGAGTATGGCGGCGCGTGACGCGACTAGAGGGCGACGAGCCCACCAAACATGGAGGCGGTTTACAGGCGGCTTCTGCGCGGCACTTCCTTCTCTCACGCTTTCTTCACCAAGCGCAGCAATAGGCAGCCAACGTTCGATCAGTCGCGGGCCCGTCATCGTCCGCCCGCCGCAGGACGAGAGGGATCGGTCAGCAAAAGCCGCAGCGCGCCCAACACACGACGCGGATTCTTACGATGCATAGCCATCCCCAGCCAATACGCCGCCTCCTCCTGACCCATCGCCTCAATACCGTCCGCGACGAGGAGCATGTTCGCTCTGCTGCGCATTGGCGCGAGCGTGCGGAATAGTAGGCCTAGCGTCAGGGCCATGTGTTCGTCAATGGGGTGGCCGCGTGGTGCACCGAGCTTGAGCTCTGCGTCACGTCGACCGGCCAGCTTCACGCCGGCATGGCTCAGTCGACGAATCACCCGGTGCTCCACCAACTCCAGAGTACGACCGCGAAGCCCGGCGACCCGAACGGGCGCCTTGAGCTGCGGCGTCGCCGATGCGAGCACCTGCCATACCTCCAGCTCATCATCACCCGCGCCCCAACTGCGCGCGCGAAGCTCGTACTGCGGTGCGGAGGAAGCGGAAGTCTCGATTGGCATGATACGGAGGGCAGTGTTTCGTCCGATGCGGCTCACGATGAGGCTCCGGTGTCAGACGCTTGCGCGCTAGCCGTCACGTAGGCAGAGCCGGCCGCGTAGCGCGTTAGTCGTTCAGTCAGCTTCTCGGCGGCATCGCCCGAGAGCGGCAACCCCGCATCGAAACGCAGCTCGAAGTTCGCCTGCACGTTCTTCTCGCGCGCAGCGCGCAACTGCGGCTCCAGGAAATCCTTCAGCACCGACGCGTCAGTCGCGGGACCGGTGAACTCCAGATTCAATGTGCCACCGTCCACGGTCTCGTACCCTCCTTCGAGATGCACCTGCTTCTGCGTGCCAGTGACCGTGCCGATCACCCCAAGCAACCGGAAGGCATCGCCAGCATCGAACATTCTTATATCGATCTTCGCCAAACTCATCACCTTTCTAGTGCGCGCCTTCTCAAAAAGCTGCGCGAGCGCCTCCTTTAGCACGCCCTCAGCGGAGAGCTCGCTCACCACCGGCTTCGGTTGTACGACCGGTGGAACAACGGGCGGCGTCACGGTTGGCGGATCGCCCGGTGTCGGCGGTACGACCGCAGGGGGTGCTACAACAGGGCGTGGCCAAATCGCGCGCTCAGTGGCGAACGCCATCGTGAACACCGTCGACTGCTCGTCCACCTTGATCGTCGCCTGCGGATCGCCGGGGCCGTAGAGTAAGTCGCCGTTGCGGTAGACGTACTCGCCCGCTTCGATGCCACGTCGAATGCCGCGAAGGAACACGTCGTCGCCAACCAGCATCGGCAACGCGGGATCGCGCCGGAATTCCTCGCGCAGAGTCCGTGTGGTGATTTCGCCCCGTCTGAGCGGCGTGCGGTCACGGATGTATGCGGGCGAATCCGGCTCGTCCTCCGACGTGCGCAGTTTCTTGAGATCGCGCAACACGCGGACCACCTGATTCTGACCCGCACCGGGGTTCGCGCCAGTGGCTGGTACGTCGATGGCCGTATGACCCAGATCCACGTCGTCGGTCATGCGATCAGCTCGCGTCGGGAAGAACACGTGTCGGTAGCACTGCTGAATTGCTACCGCAACGTCGGTCTCCGAACGCGACTCCAACTCCTTCACCTTGTTTTGCTGATGCTCGGCCAGTTCGGCGAGTCTCTCGGGCTTCTTCATTTCGCGCAGTGCCAAGCGGCGCGCCATCTTCTGGCGCACCTCTTCCTTGCGCCCTTCGTCGGCCACCAGGAACACGAGGTGATTCCGATTGCCACGCGGCGCTGATTCGTCCTGACCCTTGTGCTTGAACATGCGTTCGACGAGATGCGGCACCTTCTCCACGACGCCACCGACACTCACGGCGTCGTAGCCGAGTAGCACGAGGAGCGGGCGGCCGTCACCGACTTCGTCGGGCACCTCGTAGGCACCGCCCGGGAACGGGACCAGGGTGAGCGTGGCCGAGCCACCGCCGGTGAAGATCTGACGAATGCGATCACGGAGTTCGGCGCGCACGTCACCCGGCTCGATCTGCGCTTCTTGGCGCCGAATGATCTGCGTGAGGTTCGCTTCGGCGAGGAAGCGCATGGGAGCGCCCGGCCGGTCGTCTAGGAATGCCGACTCCGCGACGAAACGCTTGCGCGCGTCATCGACGAAGCTGACGTCGATGAGCGGCCCAACCATCGAGAAGCGCAGATGCTCGGGCGTGATGCCGCGCAGTCGGTCGTGAAACGCCAGTGTGTGCACGAATATCGTACGCGCGACGTATGAGGTGTACGGCGGCAATCCCTTGTAGTGCTCTGCGTCGATCTCCTGCGCGACGGCCGAGTCGCCCGACTTGCCGGCGATATCACGCTTCAGCGCGGGCTCGTAGTTGCCCTGCTGCAAGCGCGTTACGACTTCCTGTCGCAGTCGCTCGTCGGAGAGATCCATGTGGTGCAAGTGGATCGCGTTCGCGTCGGCGGGGCGCTGCTCCCACATGCAGGCCACCGTGCGCGCCAGCAGTCGCAGCATACCGCGCACGCGCTGGAAGTTCGCGAATGTCGCGGTCTTCTCGGTGAGCGTAGTGAGCACTTCCGGATGCAGCGGATACGCGGCGAGAAATGCGTCGGCCGTTTCGGGGCGAGTAGCGGCGGGTGTCAGTGCGCTCTCGTGCTGCTTCCAGATTGCGCGATACGCATCGACGACCTGCGCCGCCTTTGCTTCGTCCACGCGCTTGAACAATCGACGGCGCAACACAGGAGCCGTCTCGTCGTCTTCCGTCGGATTGAGCAGCGTTGCTTTGCGGGCGCTAACGCTCTCCAGTTCTTCGATCAGCGTTTGCAGCTTCTGATTCTCTTCCTTGTACGCATCGAGCGCGCGGCCGTCCTTGCCAACGGCCAGCGTATAGACCAGCGCCGCCTTGGGGCTCGATTCGACGGCCTTGAAGAGTCCTGTTAGGAATGCCGCAAGCTGACCTGCTGTGTTCGCGAGATGCGGGGCCAGCATCACCTTGCGTAGGTAGATCGCCAATTCGTCGAGCAGGATCAGCGTAGGCTGATCGCCGAAAAGCTCGCGGATGGTGTCGGCGCCCGGCGCGACGCGCCCGTCGTCACTGGCTCGCACACGCTCGTAGCCGGCCGCGCCAGCAAGCGCAAACGCGATCTCGCCCCATGGGGTGAAGGCGCGGATGCCTTCTCCCATGTCCCGGCCGTTGAGCGGGTCGGCGTTCTCGCCATCGAAGGCGGCCACTCGCACGGCCGCCTTGGGGAGCAAGCCTGGCTCGATGAACTCGGCCGCGTTTGAGACGCCCTCCATGCCACGGGCGGCATGGACCAGGGCGATCAGGCCGTGGGTCTTACCGCCGCCAAACTGCGTATCTAGCCGGAAGATGGCCGCCGCCTCGCCGCCGGTGCCGCTCAGGCGCCGACAGACGTTCGCCAGGAGGTTCTGGAGGCCACGGGTTGGGTAGGTAGTCTCGAAGAACCGCTCGGGGAGGCGGTACTCGTCCGGAGCAGTGCCGCGGATGACCTGGGCGAGATCGGCCGCAAAGTCGCTCTCGGCGATGGAGCCCTTGAGGACGTCGTCGCGCGGGGTGCAGGCGGTAAAGACAGTGGGAAGCGTCATTTTTTGAGGCGGCGCCGGGGCAACATCGGGCCGGAGGGGTGGGCAGGTAGGAGTGAGTTTGGGCAACTCGAGTAGAGTGCGCCCAAGACGGCAGATGGGAAAGGGGCATTGCCCAATTTCCTTTGCAATGACTGTCTGGAGAGGTGGATGGCATCTCCTCCTGGTACTGTCTGCGGTCTGGTGTGGAATCTCCGCTTCGAGCCGTTCTCTAATAGCAACTTCTTGAGGCTGGTTGCTGTAGACTGATTTGCGATCCTTCGCTTCCTTTTGCTGCCTCAACTAGTCCAATCGTTTCCGGCAGGGCACCATCCACTGCGTCAGCTTTACAAGTCCAAATGTCGACCTATGACCGCTCCGCGCTTTGAAGGACCGTTCGGATACGAGAACTGGAGAGCAAATCGCGCTAACGCGCCGACCACGCGCGGAAGCGAAGCCTTCGTATACTCTGATTCTCGCTTCAGCGGCGAGATTTCCACGGGCCTCGGACCGTATCAGCTGATTAATACAATCGCCATGCCGCCTAAGGGCATGGTGACGCCAGTCTTCGCGATGCGTATGGACGAGCATCTCTCGACCGAGGTGTTCGAGAATGTGGCGCAATCGCTTTTCGCACGACAACGGACAGCATTGGCGCACTATCACGGCGGCGATATGTGCGACGAGATCAGTGCCCTGTTCTCGTTGGCATTGGGTGTGAGATTTTACGCCGGGCCAACGACACGACGTTTTGACGCTAGAAATGACCCTAGGGGTCGCCCAATTTCCCCCGAGGAGGCTGCCCCGTCGATCATCCCCGGAAGATCGCGACCAGTAATTCCAGCGATTGTGCGCGATGACTGCGCAATTGAAGCGGGGCCTGTGGGTTCCTATCCGGATTTATCTGGACCGGACGCCCTTGCGCTTGCCCGAGCCGCTAGAAGTTACCAAGAGGCAATCTGGGTTGCAGACGGAGATCCACAGCTCTCGTGGCTCCTACTCGTCTCCGCCGTTGAGACGGCGGCAGCACGATGGGCTCGCACCACGGGCACCTTTAGCGCGAGTGACGCCGACGTGTTGCGCAGTGGCAATCCAGAACTCTCTCAGCTGCTTTACGCCGCAGGGGGAGAGCAACTCTTGTCGGGCGTCGCGGCTCACATCGCACAAGGCATGAAGGCCGGACACAGGTTTCGAGAATTCATTTGCACCTTTGCACCCACACCGCCGCAGCCGAGACCTTCATCTTGGTGCGCAACTGACTGGACCGAGGCCGGACTAAGAGATGCGCTGCGAAAGATCTATTCACATCGCTCAAAGGCGCTACACGAAAGCACCCCGTTCCCGCCGCCTATGTGCAGGCCACCTAGCCACCTGCTCAATGATGAGGGTGTGACCGCTCCGACAGAGAAGCCCTTGGGCCTCTCAGAATTCGCGCATGGGGGGCACTGGCAAGCTTCGGACACACCAATGCTTCTCTGGGTCTTCGAGTACATCGTAAGGTCCTCGCTAATGGCTTGGTGGACCTCATTAGTCCCGACGGCCACACTTCATGTGGAGCCTTCTACAAGATAGTCTTTCTTCCACCTCGAACCAGAGATTGGGATTAGCCCAGAGAGCACGCCACTGTCCTGGCTGAGAACCATTCGCTTGCTCTTGAGAGACCGGACTTCCGATGTATGAAGAAGGGTGTTCATTCCGCAGTCTACCCTCTGTTGCCTCCTCATAGTCGTCTCGAGCAGCAACGATTCACACGGCCATACGAGCGGTCCTTCGTGAACCTCCGAACGCCTCTACGCTCGACTCCCCAAAGGCTATCCATCCCGACTGCCATCCAACCAGAAGAGCGGGGCCGGTCTCTCGACCGGCCCCGCTGCTCGTCCCACCGCCAAACGGCGTGAGCCAATCCCGCCGCGGAGTGTGAGCCAAACGCCCGCCAATCGGCGTGAGCCCCCACACACCCCCCCCCGTCACCCCACCGCATTCACCATGTCGAAGATCGGCAGGTACATGGCCACGATCATGCCACCAACCACCACACCCAGGAACACAATCATCACCGGCTCCAGCAGGCTCAGCAACGCGCTCACCGCCGCGTCCACTTCGTCGTCGTAGAAGTCGGCGATCTTGCTCAACATCTCGTCCAGGCCGCCGGTCTGCTCACCAACCGCAATCATGCTGATCACCATGGGCGGGAACACGTCGCTCTTCTGCAGCGGACCGGCAATCGTGTCGCCGCCGGCAATGCTGGCCCGGCTGCCCATGATGGCGTCCTGCACCACCCGGTTGCCCGACGTCCGCGCGGTGATCTCGAGGCCGTCGAGAATGCTCACGCCCGACGATATCAGCGTACCCAGCGTGCGCGTGAATCGCGAAACGGCCGACTTGCGCAAGACGTCGCCCAGCACCGGCACCTTGAGCAGCAGCGTGTCGATGACCAGCTGCCCCTGCGACGTGGCGTAGTAGCTCTTGATCAGGAAGGCGGCGCCCCCAGCGCCGCCCAGCAGCGCCCACCAGTAGGCATTGAGAAAGCCCGACAGGCCAATCACCACCTTCGTGGGCAGCGGCAGCTCCATGCCCACGCTGCCGAACATGCTCGAGAAGACCGGGATGACCTTCCACAGCAGAATGAGGACGCAGAGCCCGGCCACGCACATGATGACCGTGGGATAGATCATGGCCCCCTTCACCTTGCGCACGAGGGCGTCGTTCTTCTCCATGAACACGGCCAACCGGTTCAGGATGGTGTCGAGGATACCACCCACCTCACCGGCAGCCACCATGTTCGTGTACAGGTCGGAGAAGGCCTTGGGATGCTTGCGCATGGCGTCGGCGACCGTGTTGCCCGACTCCACGTCGAACACCACCTGCCGCACCACGGCGCTCAGGGCCTTGTTCTCGCTCTGGCGGGCCAGGATGTCGAGCGCCTGCACCAGCGGCAGGCCGGCGTTGATCATCGTGGAGAACTGACGCGTGAAGATCACGATGTCACGCATGGCGATCTTGCCCATGCGCTTGCTGGGCGTCGCCCGGGTCTCGTCGACCTTGACAATGGTGAGCCGCTGCCGCCGCAGCTGGGCCACGGCCTCGTCCCGGTTCGGCGCGTCAATGGTCGCCGACTTGAGTTCGCCGTTCGACGAACGGGCGGTATAGGTGAACGTTGGCATCTCAGTCTCCGAATGTGTCCGAGGCCTTGCGGCCCGTGAGCCCGTGCGTCAGCCGGTCCATCACCGCTTCACCAGCATGGGCTTGTCGCCCGGTCGGCTGCCGTTCGATGCGCCGGCCAGGCCCCCCTCGTCGAGCGGGCCCTTGCCGATCATGCGCAGGAACTCGTTGGGGTCGCCCGACGAGCGCATGCACTCCTCGGCACTCACGTGCCGCCCCACATACAGCTGATACAGCGCGTCATTCATGGTCTGCATGCCGAACTTCTTGCCCGACTGCATGAGCGAGTAGATCTGGTGCACCTTGTCATCACGGATGAGCGCCCGGATGGCGGGGGTCGCCACCAGCACCTCGGCCGCCATGGCCCGACCGCGCCCGGAAATCCTGGGGAGCAGCGTCTGGGTGATGATGCCCTCGAGCACGAAGGCCAGCTGCGCCCGGACCTGGCTCTGCTGATGGCTCGGGAAGACGTCGATGATGCGGTTGATGGCCTCGGCCGCGCTGTTGGTGTGCAGCGTGGCGAACACGAGGTGCCCCGTTTCGGCCGTGGTGATCGCCGCCTGGATGGTCTCCAGGTCGCGCATTTCGCCGATGAGGATGACATCGGGATCCTCACGCAGGGCGTACTTGAGCGCCGAGGCGAAACTCTTGGTGTCGGAGCCGACCTCGCGCTGGTTGATGATGCAGCTGCGGTGCCGGTGGATGAACTCGATGGGATCTTCCACCGTGATGATGTGCCCGCGCCGCTCGGTGTTGATCTTGTCGATCATGGCCGCCAGGGTGGTGCTCTTGCCGGAGCCGGTCGGCCCGGTGACCAGCACCAGCCCGCGTGGCCGCTCGGCGAAGCCGGCAATGACCGGCGGCAGCTGCAAGTCGGCGAACGTCTTGATCTGGAACGGGATGCGGCGGATGACCATGCTCACGCAGCCGCGCTGCTTGAACACGTTGCCGCGAAAGCGCGAGAGGTTCGCGATGCCGAACGAGAAGTCCAGCTCGTCCTCCATCTCGAAGCGCTTCTTCTGGTTCTCGGTGAGCACCGAGTAGGCCAGCTGCAGCGTGTCGCGCGGCGCCAGCACGTGCTCGATCGACGCACTCACGATGGCCCCGTCCACGCGCAGTTTCGGGCGTTCACCGGCCGTCACGTGCAGGTCGGAGGCATCGCGCTCGATCATTTCTTCGAGGAGCGTGCGCAGGGAGACGGCGGGCAGGGTGGTTGCGGTCATCGGGTCATGGGAAAGGGCGCGGGACGCCTGGGCGTCGCGCGAGCTGGACGAGTGGGAGGGCGAGCGGGAAACGGACCGTCACAAACTCTTACGTGGATGTTTCGCGGATGACCTGGTCGAGCGTGGTCACGCCCTTGAGCACCTTGAGCCAGCCGTCCATGCGCAGGGTGAGCATGCCTTCGGCAATGGCGGTTTCCCGCAGGACCTGCACGTCGCTGTTGACCATGACCGCCTTCTTGATGGTGGGGGTCATGAACATCACTTCGTACAGCCCCTGACGACCCTTGAGGCCGGTGCCACCGCAGTTGTCGCAGCCGGGGCCCTTGAAGAAGGGGAGCTCGCCGATGGTGGTGTCGAGCGACAGGTTGGCGAGGAACGGTGCGGCTTCGGGGCTGGCCTTGGCCTTGGCATTCATGAGGGCCTCGTCGGTGAAGCGCAGGTCCCGCAGGGTGGTCTCGGCCTTCACCTTGGCACCGGCCAATTCGGCGGCGTCGGGGGTGTACTTGACCTTGCACTTGGGGCAGACGCGACGCACGAGGCGCTGGGCGAGGATGAGGTTGAGCGCCGATGCCACGTTGAATGGCTCGAGACCCATGTCGAGGAGACGGGTGATGGTCTCCGGGGCCGAGTTCGTGTGCAGGGTGCTCATGACCATGTGGCCGGTGAGCGCGGCCTTGATGGCGATGCCGCCCGTCTCGATGTCGCGGATTTCGCCGACCATGATGACGTTGGGATCCTGCCGCAGGAACGCCTTCAGCGCCGCCGCGAACGTCATGCCGATTTCGTTGCGTACCTGCACCTGGTTGATCCCGAACAGGTTGTACTCGACGGGATCCTCGGCGGTCATGATGTTCGTGTCGCCGGTGTTGATCTTGGAGAGCGCCGAGTAGAGCGTGGTGGTCTTGCCGGAGCCGGTCGGCCCGGTGACCAGCACCATCCCGTAGGGATTCGAAATGGCCTCCATCAGCTCGCGCTCGGCGCGCGGCTCGATGCCGAACTTGTCGAGGTCGAGCGTGAGGTTGCCCTTGTCGAGAATGCGCAGCACGACCTTCTCGCCAAACAGCGTGGGCAACGAGCTCACGCGGAAGTCCACGACCTTCTTGCCCACCTTGAGCTTGATGCGGCCGTCCTGCGGCACGCGGCGCTCGGCAATGTTGAGCGAGGACATGATCTTGAAGCGCGAGATGAGGGCGGCGCGCATCTTCATGGGCGGCTTCATGACCTCGACCAGCGCCCCGTCGATGCGGTAGCGCACCCGCAGCTCGTGCTCGAAGCACTCGAAGTGAATGTCCGAGGCCCCCTTGGTCACGGCATCCACCAGAATGGCGTTGATCAGCTTGACGACCGGCGCTTCATCGACCTGTGCCGCGAGGACGTTGACATCGGTCGTGTCCTCCGGGTTTTCGAGCACCTCCACATCGTCGTCCTCACCGGCGATGTCCTGCAGGAGGCTCTGGATGTGGGTCTCGTTGGCCTCGTAGTGCTTCTCGATGGCCGTGCGCATCGAGTACTCCCCGGCGAGCACGGGGATGATGTCGTAGCGCGTGATGAACTTGAGGTCGTCGATCACCGACATGGACGTCGGGTCGGCGATGGCGACGGTCAGCGAGCGGCCGTCCCGCTTGAGCGGCAGTACGGTGTGCTTCGTCGCAAGGTCCGCCGGGATGAGCTTGAGGAGGCGGGGATCGGCCTCGAAACGCGAGAGGTCGACGGCCGGCATCCGGAATTGCCGCGCCAGCAGGCGCACCACCGCCGTCTCCGGCACAAGCCCCATCTTGACGATGATGAGGCCGAGCCGTTGGCCAGGATTGGCGTCCTGCTCCTTCAGTGCCTTGGCGAGGCCTTCCCGGGTGAGCAGTCCTTCCTGGACGAGGAGATCCCCAAGCCGTTCGGTCAACCGGCCGGAGAGCGGTGCAGCAGGAGCAGCCATTGCCAGCGGTGTCGAGTCAGTGGACAGTGCAGAGGGGGGACAGCGAGGGCGCCGTACCCTCTCTGAGCAAGGGACGGTGCCCCCCGGAAAACGTCACCAGTGGTTCCAGCAGGCGAAGGGTGGAGGGCCCGATGCCTCGCACCCGACGCAGCTCGTCGAGGGAAGCGAACGGGCCATGCTCGTCCCGCCAGGCGACGATGCGCCGGGCGAGCGCCGGGCCGATCCGCGGCAGCCGTTCGAGATCGCCGGTGCTGGCGGCGTTGATATCGAGTGGTTCGGACGGACCGGCCCCACGGCGGAGTGTCGGCTTGCCGGGCGGCCGGCTTGATGCGCCCGATGGTTTCCGCGCCTTGCCGGAGCGTGACCGCCTGGGCGCGGCCCGTACGGAGTCGATCGCGGCGATCTGCGCCGCGAGGGCCCGGTCGGCGAGCGCCGCATCACGCCCCGCTTCATGCCCCGCCGCACGTGCCGCCCGACGCGTGGGCGGCACCAGGCCAAAGGTCTCGGCCTCGAACCGCTGCACCCCGACGGTGCGCACCGCCGCCCCGAGCAGGGCGACTACCGCCAGGAACCCCAGCGCTCGGCGCTCATCACGGGTGGCCATGGGGCCAGTGTAGTGACGACGGGAGCCCGCGGCATAACCGGAACGACGCCGCGGGCATCATGGCGACGCACGACCGGGTGGTGCGACCGGTTTACCGCAAATCGCCGGCGAAAAAGCGCAACTGCAGCACGGCCGAGAGGATGATGTTGGACGTCTGCCGGTTGAAGTTGCGGTCGAAGTTCACCACCCGGCTGCCGGTCAGCGTGAAGGTGAGCAGATCCGACAGGTCGGTGTTGGCATTGATGTTGAACGCCCGCCGACCGTTGGCGGTCAGGACGGCGGGTTCCGTGGTCGTGACGTTCCCGAGCAGGTCGGTGACCGTGGAACCGGCCACAATGGACGAGGTTTCTTCGCTCTGATAGGACAGGTTGGCGCGCAGCTGCCCGTTGCGCGTGTTCCACTTCTTGGGCAGGCGGAAGGTACGCCCCACATCGAACGACTGCCGGCGCGTCTCACCGGTGGTGACGGCGCCGGGTCGGAGGTCCTCGCGCCGCTGGCGATCGAACGACGTGTTGGTCGTGAGATTCCCCAGGAACGTCCACGTAATGGCCGCCGAGAGCGGCTGGCTGCGGGCAATCTGCCGGCTGCGGTCGGCCAGGCCGCCGGTTTCGTTGGGGATCGTGGTTTCCTGCTCGGTGACCACGTATCGGCCGTTCACGTTGAGCAGGCTGATGACCTTGCGCAGGCGGACCGGGCGCCAGCTCCAGCGCACCGTGTAGTCGGGGCGCACGAGCTGGGTACTGGTGATGACCGCCTGAAACCCGTCGAGCGTTCGGCGGGTCCACGTCTCGGTGGTGCCGTTTTCGATGCGCGACTGCACGTTGAGCGAAAACGGCAGATTGAGCGACCCCACCGCCGAGGCTCGGCGCAACCGTCCGGCGGTGGTGGCGAGGCGGCTGTTGAGGCCGCGGAATGCGTCCACGCCGCCAAGCCCGAGCTGGTATCCGAAGCCGGGGATGTAGGCGGTGTTGTCGTAGTTCGACGTCAGGCTCTGTTGCCACTGCACGTCGATGGGCGCGAAGGTGTTGCCGAAGCGGCGCAGGCGACTCTTGTCCCCGGTGCGGGTGGCGATGAACCGGCCGAGGTCGACGGTGGTGCCGAGGTTGAGCGACTGCGCCGCACCGAGTCGCTGCGGCAGGCGGAAGGCACCGGTGGTGTCCTGCGCCCGCAGCAAGGCGCGAGCGTTCGGGTCCTTGCTGAGCGTGAAGGAGCTGGTGAAGTCCACGCGCGGCCGCACCCATGGCGATACCGAGGGCTGGAAGAGCACGGCCGACGTGAGTGACCGCTCCCGCTCGAGCCCGAGGCTTCTGCCGAGCACCGCCAACCGTTCGGCCTGGGCCGCCTGCCCACGGTCGGTACTGTCGGGCGCGAACGCACTGCTGCGGTAATCGCGCAGGTCGAGCAGCTGCCGCGCGTTCATGACGGCTGAAAACCCGAGCGTGGGGCGGAACTCCAGGGTGCCGCTGTTCTGCCAGAAGTGGGTCAGGCCGCTGGCCACCTGCCCCGTGTCGGTGGGCGACGCCGCCGCCTTGGTGAAGGAGGTGGTGGAGTTGGAGGTCCGGGCCAACGAGCTGCTGAGGCGGAACTGCGTGGGGCGCCACCGGAACTTCTGCTGACGCAGTCCCGCCACCGCCTGCGATTCACGCAGGCGCCGCGGCAACAGGTCGAGCAGGCCGCTGATGAAGCGGGGCAGCGGGCTTTCGCGGCGATCGTCGGCGATGGTGAGGCCGCCCCCGATGGCATAGCTGCTGCTGGCCTGCTCCTGGAAGGCGCTCTGCGAGCCGGCCGTCGACCAGGTCCCGTTGAAGGCGAGGCCGTTCACGAGCGGCGCATACCACCCCGAGGTGAGGGGCTGAACCCGCCGCAGCGCCAGCGCATAGTTCACGCGCCGGTCGCGTGGGTCGCGCAAGCCATCGATGCCGCTGGCGCGCACATCGGTGCGGTTGACGAACAGCTGATCGACGCCGGAGCCCGCATAGTCCACGCTGAAGGGCAAGGCGATGCCCAGCTTCGCCGGCAACATGCGGTCGAGATGCAGCGTGGTCCCGAAGCTCACCCCGCTGGTGGTCAGGAACGAGGGGGTTTCGTTGAGTTGCCGAAAGTTCGGGTCACGACGACTGAGGTTGAGCCGGAAGTCGGCGAGGTCACCGGCGTTCATGCTCACGCCGAGTTCGCCGGCAAAGCCCACATCGTCGACGACATCGGTGAGGCGCACATCGTTCACCCACAGCTCGAGCGTGTCGCCGTTCATGATCGCCGAGCCACTGCGCGGCACGCTGTCGATGCGGACGAAACCAACCGCCAGCTCCTGCACGCCGGCCAGATTGGGTGGTGTCACCGCCGGGTCGGCGCTGTAGACGATGTAGCCGTCCTGGCAGACGGCAAAGCGCCGCACGGCCAGGCCGCGTGGTGCCCCGGAGCGGCGGATGAGGGCGAGGTCGGGGCCCGTGCACTGCACGGAGTCGGCACTCCCGGTGAGGAAGGCATTCTCCAGCTGGGCGCGGAGCGCCTGAAAGCGGGTAAGGTCGACGCGCACTTCGGGGAGCCACGCACTCTGGCTTTCGCCGGTGTTCACCGGCGTGCGGTACATGTAGAAGTTGTGCTCGTCGCGCCCGATCTTGACATAGCCATTGAGCTCGCCCTGCTCGCCCCAGCCGTTGCCGCGGCCGCGCATCCACAGGCGCAGGGTGCGATAGCCCATGAAGGTCTTGGTGCCCTCGGGGAAACGGAAGAACGCTTCGGCCCGATCGAAGGGGCGGAACTGCCGGCCGGGAAGGCCGGCCTGCAGCCGCAGCGCGCGCTCGTTCACCTGGATACGCGTGTTCTCGTAGCCCGATTGGCGATTCTCCGGCGCTTCCACGACGCCGGGTGGCGCCGAGTAGGGCAACGCGGCCGTCGAGTCGAGCGTCCCGACGACGCTTGCGACGACGTAGCCGCCCACGGTGCCACTGGAGTCACCCGCCATGCCGGAGAGCGGCTCGTTGCCACGCTTGAGCCACGGCGCGCCCACGAGGCGAAAACGAGCCAGCGCAATGCGGGTGAAGTCGTCGTCGGCCGCCTGTATTCCCGAGACCATGGTCATGCGCAAGGCCCGCATGCGTCGATCGTTGGGGTTGTTCTGCTCGTCACTCGGGGCACGCCAATTGAGTCTGACCTGCACCCAGCAGAGCGAGTCGCTCTGCACGCCCGCGGCCGTGGAATCCTGCTGCCGGTAGCAGCGACCGACGCGGGTCCAGTTGCGCCGGTCGCTCAGGTCCACCACGAAGCGCTTGATCTGTTCCTGCTCGATGGCGCTCGACGGGAGGTTGAGCTGGCCATCGAGGTCGATGTCCTCTTCGTCGAGGCGATTGTTGCGCGCCGTGCAGTTGGCCCGACTGTCCCCGAGCACCTGCACCACCTGCACCGACTGGGTGCAGAGCAGGACGTTCTGGGCGCGGCGTGTCACTGGGGCGGCGCCCGTACGATCCACCACCACCAGCGTGTCCACCACATCGCCGGCCAGGCCACGATCGTTCTCCACCGCGTTGAACGCCCGGGAGAGCGGGTCGCGCTCACTGTCGAGTCGTTCGTAGCCCACGAGGCGCTTGCCGCGATAGGTACTGTCCACCGGCAGCCCGGCGCGCACGGGGGCGTTCACGGTGAGTGTCTCCGGCGCGAAGGTGACGCTGTTCTCGCTGATGTCGCCGAAGTCGAAGACCAGCGTGGGATTGCGTCGGACCTTGCTCGCCTCCGACTGCACGAGCACGAAGAACTCGATGTTCTCGATGCGCGAGAGATCGGCGCCGCTGGGATTGAGCACCGTGCGCAGGGACCGCCACCGCCGCCCACTCGGCGTCGTGCCCAGGCTGCTGCTGTTGCCCACGGTCCAGGCGAAGCGCCGCTGCGGCGACCCGGGCTCGAAGTCGAAGATGCCGCCGGTCCGCAGCGGATAGAGCGTCATCCACAGCAGCTGCTCGGCGGGCTGTACGCCGCCGCCGACGATGCGCACGGCCGGGTCGATCTGCTGGATGTTGAACTGGATGTAGTTGCCGGCGGCGTCCACGCCATTGCTCTGGTAGGCGAGCGTCGCCGCCCGGTTGAGCGAGAAGACGCTGGTGCCGGTCGATCCGAGCGCGGTGCCGAGCGCGGGGCGCGAACTGTAGTACCACGCGGCCTCGGCGAGCGAGATGGGGCGCTCGGCCTCCCCCTCGAACGACTCGATGTAGGCTTGCCCCGCCGAGTTGGGCTGCGGCTTGCTCAGGGCGAACTCGCCCTGCAGCGCGATGCGCGACCGCGTGGTGGTCTGGGTGAACGGGAGCCGCGAGAGCGCGTTGGTGAGCGCACTGGCGTCCCACGCCAGGTTGCCGGTGACGCCGGCCACGAGCGACCCCACCGGTTCGAAGCCGAGCGGCGGCCGAGTGAGGGCCGAGCGCTGGGTCTGGGAGATGGCGGTGAAGCTCAGCTGTCCGTTGTCGAGGGGGAACTGCGATGCGAAGCCGAGAATGGTGGTGGGCGCCGCCGCGAAGAGCGGGTTCTCCTCGTAGCGCACCGACACCTGGCGCGGGCGCGCGAACAGGGTGTCGGGGCGACTGAAGTTGATGAGGCCGAGATCGTAGTCGATGGTGTAGTCGGTATCCTTGATCAGTTCGCGCCCGTCGATGACGACACGCTCCGAGTTGGGGCGCAGCTGGATGGAGGCGAGCTTGATGGACTGGCTGCCTCCCCCGCCCTCCGACTGATAGCTGGCGATCATGCGATAGATGGCCTGCGGGCGCTGCGCCGAGTACAGGTACTCGTTGGGGAAGCGGTAGAGCGTGTCGTTGGCCGGATTGGCGGCCGGCTGCGCGAGGCCGGCGCGGGCGAACGGCTGCAGCGACGGGTACACCACGAAGTAGTCGGGGATGAGCTTCTGCTGACCGCTCGCCCCCGAGAAGCTGGCGCGGAAGTTCGGGTCGTTGGGGCGCGGCCAGACGCGGTTTTCCACGTCGAAGATGGCCGGGTTCGTGGCCTGCGACAGCCCGAACAGCTGCAGGTAGGTCTCGCCCCGCGACGGATCGATGGGCTTTTCCTGGTCGCCCGAGGTGCCAGTGACGAGCCGGAGTTTGAGCGATTCCCGCTGCAGGTCCTCGCCGCCAAGGCGGTAGACGGACTTGATCTCGCGCAGGAAGTACTCGGGATTGGTGGGCTGGAGCTCCGGCTCCCAAAGCAGGTTGGCGAACTGCGGCTCGGCGGTGAACTCGATGTCGGGGGTACCGCCCGTGTTCACGTTGCGCCCGGGCTGGCCGTTGACGTTCACCTCGTAGGCGATGGCGAGGCGTTCGTTGTTGAGATTGAGCGGGCGCACGAGCACCAGCCAGAGCCCCGAGGGGTCGAGGTAGTAGTCGACATTCTCGCGCAGCACTTCGTAGATCTGGCGCGCCGGGTTGCGGGCCCCACGCACGGAGAACTGCGGGCCACGCGGATTCTGGTTGGCGGCGCCGACGAGCTGTCGGTACAGGTAGATGCGGGCGGGCCGGACGGAGTCGGGGAGCGCGGCCGCCAGCTGCTGCATCTGCTGCCGGTTGAGCAGGTCGATGTTGGGATAGCCGCGCAGCCGGCGGGGATCGATGGTGAAGAAGAAGCGGCGGGTTTCGACCTGGATATCCTCGATGACGCGGTCGACCTGCTGCTGCGTGCGCTCCCCGACCGTGAAGACGTTGTCCTTGGAGACGTTGCCCCGCTGTTGGGCCACGATGGACGTGAAGCGCATGGGACCGATCTGCCCGGTGGCCTGGACCCCGTAGTTTCCCGACGGGATGCCCGACGTGAGGTACCGGGAGGCCGGCGGCTGGAAGGTGACGTTGCCGACTTCGAGCGTCTGCAGGATCTCGTCGGTCTTGCCCTGGTAGCGGACCGAGATGTTGTTGGAGGCGTCGAACTCGCGCTGCGAGTCGTAGTCGACGTTCACGAACACGCGGTCGGCCACCACGCCGCCGGTGCGCACGTTGAACTGGAAGTCGAAGGCCGGCTGGAAGATACCGAAGCAGTTGTTGCCGATGATCGTGAGCTGGGCCGCCGTACACCGTTCGTTGCGGCTGCGCTGGACCTTGGACTCGAGCCGGGCGTTGAGCGAAATGCCGAGGTCCCCGATTTCGTTCAGGAAGTCGGTGGCGGCTTGGGCCGGATCGCCGGTGGCGCGGCGGGTGGGTGCCAGCGGAACTAGCGCCCCGGGGGTCGGGCCGGAGTCCACCGGGGGGGTGGCCGGTGTCACCGCCACTTGCGCCTCCGCCGCTTCCGGGCGGAGAAAGCTCCGTTGGACCGTGCGCTGCCAGTCGCGGCGGAGCCGGCTGGCGCGGAGGCGCTCGGCGTCGCGGACGGCCCGCTCGGCCATGGCGGCCGGATCGGGGCGCGTGAGGAGGGAGCGCCCCAGTGCGCCAAGGACGGCGGGCCGACGCAGGACGAGTGAGTCGATCCGGTGCCGGACGTCCGCGAGGGAGCCGGCGGGCCGTCCCGTCACCTCCTGTGCCCACAGGGCGGCGCCAGGAGAAGGAAGGCCGACCACCGCCAGCGCCACCGTCACCGACAGCGCCGCACGGCGCATGCCCCCGGCCGCCACGCCTACCCATGTCTGGAGCAGCCTGCGCACCGAACTCCGGTCGTGGGGTAGCAGCGAAGGCCCGTGGGGCAAGAGCCCAAGGGGCCGGGGTACGGTCGCAAACTGCGGGCGCATTCCTTCAACATCAACGTCGGTGCGCCCTTGATAAAGCGGGTGGACTGCGGGGAATTTATGTCGTGAAGCTCCTTACCCGCTATATCATCCGCGAGCACGTGGGTCCGCTCGTGTTCGCCCTGTCGGCGCTGACGTCACTGCTGATGCTGCAGTACGTGGCCCGGCAGCTGGCCAACCTGGCCGGCAAGGGGTTGCCGTGGTCGGCGATCGGCAAGTTCTTCGTGCTGTCCCTGCCCTTCACCGTGGCCATGACCATGCCGATGGCCGTGCTGATGGCGACGCTGTTCGCCTTCGGGCGCCTGGCGGCCGAGCACGAGATCACCGCCTTCAAGGCCAACGGGGTGCGGGTGCGGACGCTGATGGCTCCCGTCCTCGCCTGCGCGTTGCTCGTGTCGTTGGTCATGGTCTGGTTCAACGACCAGGTGCTCCCGGCGTCCAACCACCGCCTGCGCATCCTTCAACAGGACATTACCCGTACCAAGCCCACGGTCGCACTGCGCGAGCAGGTGCTCAACCCGGTGACCGACCAGTTCTTCATGCGAGTGGCGCGGGTGAACGCCGAGACGAACCGCATCTACGACGTGGTGATCTACGACCTGTCACGCGGGCCGGAGCGCAAGACGATTTACGCCGACAGCGGCATCATCGCCCTCGACTCGAACGGGCAGGACATGATCATCCAGCTGTTCGACGGATTTGCCCAGGAGTTCGTGCGGGGAGACGCGAAGCGCCTGCAGCGCAGCTATTTCCTGACCCAGACGGTGCGCCAGAAGGGCATCGCCCGTGGCTTCGAGACCTCCGAATCGGACAGCTACAAGGGCGACCGCGAGATGACGGTGTGCGAGATGCATCGGCGGTACCGGGCCGATGCCGTTGAGGTCGAGCGCATCCGGCAGGAGTACATCTCCGCCTCGCGGCGGATCGCGGGGCCTGGACAGCGGCGCATTCGCGTGCCACGCGAGCGGCCGCGCACCGAGGTGCTGGCGGCCTTCTACTGCGACCGATTGCTGGGCGGCGTCGCGTCGCTGGTGCTGCCGAAGAAGGCAAAGGCGCAACCACCGGTGCCACCGCCGGTGCAACCGCCGGTGGCCGCGGATTCGGCACGCGTCCCCAAGGATACCGGCCTGGCGGCCGCGTCCGGGACCCCGGTCGTAGGGCAACCCGCGGTCCCGCCGCCGGCACCGCCCAGTGGCATCACGGTCCTCCCGCGGGGCAGCTACACACCGGCTCCCGGGCTCACGTTCGAGCAAGACTCGACGCTGCGGGCCGCCGGCATCGACCCGAACACACAGGTGGCGGCCCAGCAGGCGGCGCCGACGGCCACTATCGATACCATGTCCGTCTACAAGTCGGCCGTCTCGGCGGCGGGGAACCAGCTGATCGCCGCCCGTGAGGGGCTCGACAGCCTCGCCGTCGAGATCCACAAGAAGTTCGCGCTGTCGTTCGCCTGCCTGGTGTTCGTGCTCTTCGGGCCGCCGATTGCCCTGCGATTCCCCAGAGGCGGTGTGGGCGCGACGATCGGCGTGAGCATCGTCGTCTTCGGGTTGTACTATGTGTGCCTGATGGGCGGCGAGGCCCTGGCCGACAAGGGTCGCCTGCCCGCCTACGTCGCGATGTGGATCGCCAACGTGATCTTCACCCTGGCCGGCCTCCTGCTGCTCTGGCGCGTGGAATCCACGACGGACGCCTCGCGCGGCGGGGGCCTGCGCGACTGGTGGGCCGACCGTCAGGCGCGCACGCTGCTGGCGAAGGCGCCGGTTGTCACGGCGGAGCCCGCGTGAGCCGCAGGTTCATCACGCCACTCGATCGCTACATCGCCAGCGAGTTCACGCGCATCTTCGGCGTCACGATCATGGGCTTCCCGGTGCTGGTGTTCGTGATCGACCTCGTGGACAACCTCCGCAAGTACACCGAGCGGAAGCTCACCATCAAGGCCGTCGCGCTCAGCTACCTGTACTGGATTCCGGACACGTTGTTCATGGTGCTGCCGGCCGCCGTGCTGTTCGCCACGGTCTTTTCCATTGGCACGTTCACGCGTTACTCCGAGATCACGGCCGCCAAGGCCTCGGGCATCAGCTTCTACCGCTTCATTGCCCCGATCATCGTGATGGCGACGCTCGCCATGGGGCTCGATCTCGTGTTCAGCGAGGTGGCCCCGCCGGCCAATGCCGAACGCCTCAAGCTGCTGGCCGGCCCCAACAACTCGCGCGACGACGACCGCTACAACTTCGCCTTCGCCAGCGAGGCGGGGCGCGTCTATCGCATCTACACGCTCAACGTGCGCAACCGGTACGTGGACAACCTCGAAATCGAGAAGCGTGCATCGGCCAGGCAGCCGGGCATGCTCCTGGCCAGTACGCGCGGCGAGTGGCGCGCCGATCGCGGGTGGATGCTGCAGTCGGGCGTGCTGCACGTCATCCCGAGCCGCACGGCGGATCTCGTCTTCACCTTCGACTCGCTGGTGGACCGCGACCTCCGTGAGACGCCGCAGGAGCTGCGGGCGAGCGAGCGGGAGCCCAGCGAAATGCGCTTCGCCGAGCTCACGCGCTTCATCGGTATCCTCGAACGGTCGGGCGCCGAGGTGAACACGCTCAAGGTGGAGCGGATGCTCAAACTCGCCATCCCCGTGACCTGCCTCATCATTGCGCTCTTCGGTGCCCCGCTGGCCACGAGTTCACAGCGTGGCGGGGCGGCGTACGGGATCGCCGTGAGTCTGGCCACCACGATACTTTTTCTCGTGCTCATTCAGCTCACCAAGGCCATCGGCGGCAAGGGGATCATGTCGCCGGAACTGGCCGCGTGGATGCCCAACATCCTCGTGGGGCTCTTCGCCATCTTCCTCCTGGCCCGCGTACGGACATGATATTGCGCCTTGCCAACCGCCAGATCGGCGAGGTCCTGCGCGCGTTCGGGGCACGCGCGTACTTCGCCCGCGACATCGCGCGCGGTGTGCGGGACCTGACGACCTGGCTTCCGGAAACGATCCGGCAGATGCAGCGCATGGGCGTGGAGTCGGTGCCGCTCACGGTCATCGTCGCCGCCTTCCTCGGTGGGGTCACGGCGTTCCAGACGCGCTACCAGCTGTTCCCCGGCGTCCAGCTGTCGGTGGTGGGCCTGATTGCCCGTCAGAGCATCGTGCTCGAACTGGGGCCCCTGCTCACGGCGCTGGTGCTGACGGGGCGCGTGGGAGCCCGCATGACGGCGGAGATCGGTACCATGCGGGTGACGGAGCAGATCGACGCGCTCGAGACGCTGTCGTTCGACCCCGTGGCGTACCTGGCGCTGCCGCGGCTGCTGGCGGGGCTGGTGATGCTGCCCGCGCTGGTGATGCTCGCCAACGCGACGGCGATCTTCAGCGCCTGGGCCACGCTGGTGCTGGCCACCGACGTGCGGACGGACGACTTCCTCAGCGGGCTGCGCCTGGCCTTCACGAGCTTTCAGGTCGTGTACTCGATGATCAAGGCGTTCTGTTTCGGCGCCGCCATCGCCTTCGTGTGCGCCTATCAGGGCTATGTGACCGAAGCCGGTGCCGAGGGTGTCGGCCGGTCGACCGCGCAGGCGGTGGTCATTGCCTCGGTGGCGATCCTCGTGCTCGATGCCATCGTGGCGGCGGTGTTTGCTCCCTTCATCCAGGCCTGAGGCCTGCATCATTCCAGTCATGACGACGAAACGACGCGACGAACTGCTGGTGGGCCTGCTCCTCATGCTCTCCATTGCGATTGGTCTGGGGGGGACCATCTGGATCGCCCGGGGCGGGCTCTCGAAGGGCTATCCGATGTATGCCCGCTTTCCGTGGGGCGCGGGGCTCAAGCCGGGCCAGCCGGTGTTGCTGGCCGGGGTGCAGGTGGGGTTCGTGGACCACGTGGAGCTGATCCCCGATGGTACGATCACCGTGACCCTGCAGGTGCAGCAGCAGTACCAGATTCCCCAGGGCACCACGGCCTCCGTGCAGCCGAACGGGATCTTTGGCGACCAGCTGATCGCGCTCACGCCGGAGAAGGGGCGTGACCGGTACATGGCCAAGGGCGATACGATCGCGGTCGGCAAGGGGACACCGGGCACGGCCGACCTGCTTTCGAAAGGCGACTCCATTGCGGCCAGCGTGCTCGCCCTGACCGACGAGACGCGCGCACGGTTCGTGACCGACGGTGGCATGAAAGACGTGCGACAGACCGTCGCCGACGTGTCGAAACTGGTGGTGCAGTTGAGCGAGGTGGTGAAGCAGCAGTCCACCGAGCTGTCGCGGACCCAGGAGCAGCTGCGCAGGACGCTGGCGAGCGTGGACTCGGCGAAGGTCGACTCGACCGCCAGGAACGTGCAGGCAACGACGGCGAGCCTCGAAGCACTGACGCGCGAACTGCGGACCACGAACGAACAAGTGCAGGGGCTCATGACCAAGGTCTCGAGCGGCAACGGCACGGTCGGCCGGTTCATGAATGACCCGGCCGTATACGCGCGACTGGATACGCTGCTGCTGCGGGCGGATTCGCTGATGGCGGACCTGAAGAAGAACCCGCGGCGGTACATCAACCTCAAGGTGTTTTGATGGGGACTGCGGGGCGCCGATGGCGCCCCGCGTTGTTTGGTGGCGCGTGGGAGTTTCGCGTGGGGTGGCGTTTGGTTGGGCGGCGGCCAGCATCGCGCACCCGACGGCGATCGGGGGCCTCCGGCGCCACCCCGGCATCACGCGCCGCGCGACTCGCGCCCGGTCGTGCGGGCCCGGCGCGATGGCGTCCTGGCCACCCTGAGACTCGCGGGTCGTGCGGGCCCGGCGCGATGGCGTCCTGGCCACCCTGCGGGGGGCGATCCACAACGGGAGGCCCCACCGGATCACCACGGGTGCTCCACCCGCGGAGCGCGCCTGCGTGGCCTGCTGCGCAGCGCGATCCGGCCGTGCTCCCGCTGTGGATCGCGACGCCGAAGGCGGCGCCCGCATTGTGGCGCCTGCATCACGGCGTCTGAATCGCGGCGCCCGCATTGTGGCGCCCGCCTGGCCAGCTATCCGGGGAACCACGATGTGGCCGGACGAACCCACGCCCGACCCGGAAGAGCCTGTCTGGTGCCCCCCAACGAAACGGGGAGGAGGGTCGCAAGCAGCAAGGAGCGGCGTCCGCTGCTCCCTCCTCCCTGACTACCTCCTTCCTCCTCCCGTGGGGTTCATGCAACACGAAAGCGGGGCCGCGTCCACGACGCGGCCCCGCTCACTTCCTGTGCCCGCCGATCGATCAGAACGCCAGTCGAAGGCTCGCCTGGATCTGATAGAACTGCGTGAAGTTCAGCGGGACGAACTGCGGGTTGAAGGTGTTTGCGAACGTCACGACCGGCACCTGGGTGGCGGCATCGGCGCTCGACATGGACTGGACCTGCAGCAGGTTCGCATTGCCGAAGCCGCTGGCCGACCGCACCTTGCCCCACCGCCGGTTCAGCAGGTTCGCGAAGTTGAAGATGTCAAGGCGCATCGTCACGCGCTCGCTCGTCACCGAGGGCAGCTGCTGCTCGATGGTCACGTCGAACCGATCGAACATCGGGTTGCGGCACGAGGTCGGGGCCATGATCTGGCCACGCTGCTTGGCGAGGCACGGATTGTCGTTGATGAAGGCGTCGAAGCTCGCCGCCTGCTGGGCCGCCGTGAGCGTCTGGCCGCCAACGGTCGTGTTCACGAACTGCAGCTTCGGGTCGCTCACGCCCGTCGGGATGTAGATCGGATCGTTGGCGTTCGAGCCGTCGCCGTTCATGTCGCCACGGCCCGCGTTGCCCGTGTACACGAACGCGTACGGAGTACCCGACTGGCGGTTGAAGTAGAAGGTAACGATCGTCTGGTTGCTCTTCCACGGCGCCGTGTACGTGCCGTTGATGAGCAGGCGGTGCGGCTGGTCGAACACCGAGGCGTTCAGGCGCTGCTCCGACTGCGGGCCCGAGTAGATGCGGCCGAACTGCCAATTGGAGAACGCCACCGACGACGTGAGGTCCGTGACCGCGAAGCTGCGGCTGTAGGTATACGCCACGCCGCCCTCGAAGCCGCCTTCGAAGCGCTTGCGGAGCTGGCTGGTGGCACTGTAGGAGTAGTCGCGACTCTGGTTGGAGAGGTCGATGACGTTCTGGCCGTACACCGGGAAGCGCGGCGTGATGGTCGGGATGCCCGTGGCCGCGATCGGGTTGAACACGGTGCGACCCTGCGCATCGATGCGCTCGTTCTGCGACACGTTGATGTTCGTGTAGAAGAAGTTGTTGATGCTCCGCGAGTACAGGCCCTCGACCGTCGCGATCACGTTGCCCGGCAGCTTCCGGTCGTAGCCGAAGGTCGCGCGCAGCAACTGCGGGAATCTGAGGTTGGGCTGGGCGAGGTTCACCGTGCCCACCAGCGACCCGTCATCGAGGCTACGCCCCGGCTGGCCATTCGTGCGCGGGCCGCAGCTGCGCGGCGACACCGGACTCGGGTTGAACGCCGGCGAGGCGCCGTTCGTGGCGGCCACGGCGCCGCCGCAGGTGATCTGGCCGAGGCCAACGCCCGTGTTCTGGAACTGGTTGGACATCCACACATACGCCGGGATGCCCTGGAAGAGGCCCGCGCCACCGCGCAGCTGGTTCTTCTGGTCACCGGTGATATCCCAGTTGAAGCCGAGGCGCGGCGACCACTGAATGTTTCCGGAGGGCAGGTCGCTGGTGTTGCGCCCGAAGTCGCGCAGCACGTTCGGCGATTCCGACGGGGTGTCGAAGAACACCGGCACGTCCACGCGCAGGCCGTAGGTGGCCGTCAGACGGGGCGTGATCGACCACTGGTCCTGGATGTAGGCGGCGAGCTGGGCGGCCGTGAACTGGGCGGCCACATCCCCCCCAAGGCTTCCCGAGCCGGAGAACGACGCGGCCGGCCGGCCGGCCACGAAGTCGGCCAGCGTGTTGTACGTGTAATTGCCGTACGAGTTCTGCAGGAACGCGTTGTTGACCGTGTAGATCTCGTTGCGCGTGCCGATCGACACCAGGTGGTTGCCGAGCGGCATGGTGAAGTTGTTCTGGATCTCGATGAGGTCTTCCCGCAGCTCATTCCCCTGCGAGCTGTTTTCGGTGCCGGCGCGGAAGCCGATGCCGCTGCCGGTGCCACCGATGTTCTGCACCAGCACCTGTGGGGCGAGCACATCGGGATTGCGCTTGAAGCGCGTGTTGGTCAGGCCGAGCGTGAACTCGTTGGAGAACCCGTTGCTGAAATTCGAGAAGACCTGCGCCACGACCTGGTTCGATGTCTCCGTCCGCTCGAAACCGTTCGACGTGAAGTTGAACGTCCCGAGCGAGCGGGAGAAGTCATACGCCGTCTGGTCATTGAAGATGTTGCGCAGTACCAGGCGGTGCTTGTCCGAGATCTGGTAGTCCAGACGGAGGAAGGTATTGAGCAGCGGGTTTTCGTTCGTTTGCAGGCCGGCGTTGCCGGCGTTGACGCCAAGGCCCGACAGCCTCGTCGTGAACGAGTCGATCTGGGCCGCCGTGATGCGGGCGGTGGCGACCGGCGAATTCTGGAGCCCCGTGGGCGAGGCCGGGTCGTAGAACGGCCCCGACGACGGCGCGATCTGCTGGCTGGTCTCGACGCTCGCGAAGAAGCGCAGCTTGTCCTTGAGGATCGGGCCACCAAGCGTGAAGCCGAGCTGGCGCCGCAGGAACGGCTGGTTGCGCAGGAACGCCGTATCCGCGCCCATCTGCTGGTCCCGGTAGTACAGGAACGCCGAGCCCTTGAACTCGTTGGTGCCCGACTGGGTGACGGCGTTCACCAGCGCGCCGGTGAAGTTGCCCTGGCGCACGTCGTACGGCGACAGCAGGACCTGGAACTCCTTGATGGCGTCGAGCGGCAGGGCGCGGCCGCCCACCTGGGCGCCAACCGTGGGGGAGTCACCGAGGCCGAAGCGATTGGCCAGCGAGACGCCGTCGATCTGGATGTTGTTGAACCGATTGTTCTGGCCGGCCGCCGAGATGCGGCCGGTGGTGGAAACGTTCACTTGCGGCGTGTTGCGAATGAGGTCCGACACGTCGCGGTTCAGCGTCGGCAGGCGACGGACCAGCGTATCGGAGACGACCGTCTGGGCGCCGGTCCGCGTGGGCGCGAAGTCGGCCGTGGCCGCCGCCGCCCGCGTCTCGACTCCGGCCAGCGTCACCGCCTGCTCCGTCAGCGTGAAGTCGACCCGGGTGGTCTGCGTGAGGCTGACAATGACATCGGCGCGAGTCTGGGAGGCAAAGCCGATGCGGCGCACCGTCACGGTGTACGAGCCGACCTCGAGGTTCGGAATGAAGAAGCGCCCGTTGTCGCGGGTGACCAGCGAGGCCCGGGCGCCGTTGGCGCGATTGACGACTTCGACGGACGCCCCGGCGACGGGGCTGGTGGTGCGGGCATCCGTCACCAGTCCGGTGACGGCACCCGTCGTGGTGCCCTGGGCACGGAGCCGGTCCGGCGCGGCCAGCGCGAGACCGGCGACGAGGGCGAGGCTGACCCAACGAAAAAGACGCATGGGAGCGAGAGGAGGAGTGGGGACGAAAGAGTGGCGCGACAGCGACCGGATTCCTGCGGGCTCGCCGCAGAAAACCCGGTGGAAGCTAGGACCGGCCGAATAGCATGGCAACCGAACGGGCGCTTCGGGAGTTGATCGAGGGCCGAGTCGCGCAACGGATCGGTAACGGCCGGGCGGTCCGTCCCATGCCCGTCCCGACCATGTCCGGACTGCGCTGCACTCGACGGGCGGCGGTTCCCCTCCCCGGGCCCCGGCGCTGCAGCTGGCGCCGACCCGACACCGCCCGATCCTTCCCATTCATCAGGAGTGCGTCACGTTTTCAGGTGTCCGACGTGCAATCCGCGTCTGGATTGCGCTCGCCGCGGCCGTGTGACGCTGGCGTCCCGCCGGGCTGCTGCCCAGGTCACCACGTCCGCCATCCGAGGCTCCGTCACGGACTCTGCGGGGCGCCCCGGCAACAGGGAGAAGGGGGTCAGGGAGGAGGCGGCAGGACAGCAGTGAGGACGCGCCCCGCCGGCATGCCGGCGGGGCGCTTTCCGTACGCCGCAGGACGCTGCGTCCTCCCCCCTGACCCCCTTCCTCCTGATGCCTTGGGGTTCAGCTTATCCGCCGTGCGCCCCCCGTCAGCCTTTGCGCCCGACGGTGAGATAGAACACCGGCACCCCCAGCAGAATCACCCCGAACACCCCGAGCGTCGGCACCCGCTGCGCCGGGTCCATGAGCGCATTGCCCAGCAGGAACAGCACCGCCAGGCAGAACAACGCCGGCACGAGGGGATAGAGCGGGGTTCGCACCGGCGGGTTCCAGTCGGGGCGCCGGCGAAGCTTGAAGATGGCGCCGATGCTCAGGATGTAGAACACGAGCGACGCCGTCACGAAGATGTCGGCCAGCTGCTCGAACGACCGCAGCAGCACGAATGCCACCCCCAGCGCGCCGGTCATGATGATCGCGATGTACGGTGTCTGGAACTTCGGGTGGACCGACGCGACCTGGCGGAAGAACAGCCCGTCGTCGGCCATGGCGAAGAAGATGCGGGGGCCGGTGAGCAGCGAACCGTTCACCGACCCGAACGTCGAGATGAGCACGGTGAGCGACACGAGCGTCACCCCGACCGGACCGATCAGCCGCTGGGCGACGTCGGCGGCCACGAGCGGCGCCCGCCGCATCTCCTCGACCGACAGCACCGACAGATACGCGAGATTGGCCAGCAGGTAGATGGCGATGATCGCCAGCGTCCCCAGCACGATGGCCTTGGGGAGCGTCCGGCGCGGGTCGGCCACTTCGCCGGAGACCTTGGCCAGGTCCCCCCACCCGTCGAACGCCCAGAGCACCGACACCAACGCCAGGCCGAACGCCGACACCGAGAAGCTGCCCGGCGGCACGGCGGGGGTGAAGTAGCCACCGGTCTTCGGCAGCCCCAGCGAGAAGGCCAGCAGCACGATGATGACCAGCCCGCCGTACTTGGCGACGGTCGTGACGTTCTGCACCAGTGAGCCCCACTTGAGGCCGACCACGTTGATGGTCGCCATGAGGATGAGCGCGCCTGCAGCCAGGTAGTGGGCATAGGCGTCGTACGGGGCCACCGCCGGGTCGAACCCCAGGGCCCGCAGGGCATACTGGGCAAAGGTCAGCGAAATGCCGCCCAGCGCCGCCGCGCGGATGAGCGTGAACTCGGCCCACCCGTACAGGAAGGCCGGCAGCCGCCCCCACGCCTCGCGGATGTACACGAAGTACCCGCCCGTGCGTGGCATGGCACCGGCCAGCTCGGCCAGCGTCAGCGCCCCGCAGAGGGCGAACAGGCCGCCAGTGGCCCAGACCGCCATCAGGGGGAGCGGGCCGGGCAGCTTGTCGGCGATACCGGCCGGCGACCGGAAGATGCCGGAGCCGATGGTGGTCCCCACAAGCACCGCGATGGCGCTCCAGAGGCCGAGCTGGCGGGGCAGCTCCGAAGGGGACGCAGCCGGCGAACCGGACCGGACGGAAGGGGGGGAGGTAGCCATGGCCGCTATGGTAGTGCACGGGACGGGGGTTCACCACCTCAGTCGACCGTCTAGTTTTCTGCGGGATATGTCTCCCTTGACCGATTCCTGGCTGTCCCCGGCCGTGGCGACCGCGCTGTTCTGGGCGATGGTCGCCGCCTGCGCGGTGTCGCAGCTGTTCATCATGCGGGCCGTCTTCCGCACGTTGCCCGACGCCCCGACCAACAGTGCGGTCCCGGCGCCCCGCCGGTGGGCCGAGATCGTGCAGGTGCTGCTGCCGATCGCCGGACTCGCGGCAGTCTTCCTCGGCGCCTGGCGCGCCCTGCCCGCATGAGCGCCAACGTGCCAGTGAGCACCGCCACCGTCGATCCCGCCGTCGTCCCCCCGACGATGGACACCCCGCTCTCGCGCGACCTCATCGCCCTCACCAAGCCGCGCATCATCTCGCTGCTGCTGGTGACCACCGCCGCCCCCATGTACGCCGCGGGGTCGCCGTCCATTTGGACGGTGCTGCTGGTCATGCTCGGTGGCTACCTCATGGCCGGCGGCGCGAACGCGGTGAACATGTACATCGACCGCGACATCGACGATGTCATGGCCCGCACGCGCCTGCGCCCGATTCCCAGCGGGCGCATGTCCCCCACGCAGGTGCTGGCGTTCGGGATCTTCTGCGCGACGCTCGCCACGTGGATGCTGGCGCACTTCGTGAACGTGCTCACCGCCGGCCTCGCGCTGGCCGGATTCTACTTCTACGTCTTCATCTACACCCGGATCCTCAAGCGCACCTCACCGCAGAACATCGTGATTGGCGGGGCGGCCGGTGCCTTCCCGCCGCTCGTTGGATGGGCTGCGGTGACGGGCTCGCTCGATGTCACGGCCCTGTGCCTGTTCCTCATCGTGTTCTACTGGACGCCGCCACACTTCTGGGCGCTGGCGCTGCTCAAGCAGGTGGACTACGGCCGCGCGCGGGTGCCGATGGCCCCGCTGGTCTGGGGCGAGCGCGAGACGATGTGGCAGATGGTGTGGTACACGGTCATCCTGCTCGCGCTCACGGTGCTGCCGGTGCTTTACGGCGCGTTCGGCCTCTTCTACCTCGGCTCGGCACTGATCCTCGGCGGCCTGCTCATGTGGGGCGTGCTCACGGTGCTGTGGACGGCACAGAAGGCGCAGCCGTGGACCGGGCCGGCGTGGTGGGTCTACAAGTACTCCCTGCTCTATCTGGCGCTGCTCTTCGTGGCCATGGGCGTGGACCGGGCCCTCAGTCGGTGATTGAGAGAGCAGCGGGGAGATGGTGAGGGGCTGGAGCTGAGACGGCGAGAGATGATGGAGACGGTGAGCCACCCAAGACGCTGAGAGCACCGAGCGGCATTCCTCGTCGAGGTTACTGCTCGGTGCTCTCAATGCTCGTTGGTCGCTCACCGTCTCCATCATCTCTCGCCGTCGGTGTTCTGCCGACTCCCCCTGGATTCTCGACACGCCCAGCGTCCAGTGCCGAGCACGATCAGTAGGCCACGTCCACTCGCGTCTCGATGCCCGCATCGATGCGGATGCTCGTGCGTGTGATGCCCAGCGCCTCGTGCCAGACCACGAGCCGATAGCGCCCCGGCGGCACGCCCTCAAACCGAAACCCTCCATCGGCGTCGGTCACGGCCACAAACGGGTGAGGTGCCACCGCCAGCCATCCCCGCACCCACGGATGCAGATCGTCGCGCACCTGCATGAGTGCCGGCGAGGCGGTGGGGTCACTGGTGGGCACGAGTTGCCCGGCGTCGCTGAGCAGCACGGTGGCCCGTGGCGTGGCTTCGTCCATCGCCACGAACTGCAGCCGCGAGAGCATGGCGTCGCGGCCGCTCATCAGGATCGTCGAGCCGACGGCCACGCGTTGTACGCGCGGCTCGAGGCGGCAACCATCGAGCGACAAGCGGACCCGGCGAGACGTCGTATCGCGCGGCCCGGTGGCCACCCCCACCAGCCACACCACGGCGTTGCCCACCCCGCCGTCACGACTCGGCACCAGGGACTCCGTGAACGGTCGGCACACGGCACGATCGTGCGTGGGCACAATGCTGGTGTCCCGCGGGGTGCCCCCCCCGACGTGTCCGACGAGCACACCGGGGTTGGCCGCCGCACGCACCGTGTAGGCGCGGCCGTCGCGACCACCGGCCGCTCGGGCGAGCGACGTCGCACCCGTGTCATCGGCGACCGCAGCCGCCGGTGCTCCGCTTCCTGCCGCCGGTCCCGGTGCGCGGCCATCCCCACAGCCCGCGACAAGCCCCCCGACCAGCGCCAGCCGCATCACGTACGACAGGCAGCGTTCGCCGGGGCGTCTCGCGACCGGCAGACGCCGCGGTACGCGTCCTGCCATCAGACGACGAACAGCGTGCGCTGCGGCGTGGTCGGCGTGACGAGCAGCGCATCGTCGCCGACGTAGGCATTGACTTCGCTGCGCACCCCCAATTCGCCGGGCAGGTAGACACCCGGCTCGATGGAAAATCCGACGCCGGGAATGAGTCGTCGATCGTCGCGCGACTCGAGGTTGTCGATCTGCGGCCCGGAGCCGTGCAGCTCGCGCGAGTCGATGCTGTGCCCCGTGCGATGCCAGAAGTGCGGCCCGAAACCACGCGCCTCGATCACCGCGCGCGCGGCATCGTCGGCTTCCCCGCCGCGCACCGGCAGTCCGGCCGCGATGCGCGTCGAGAGCAGTGCAAGGGCAGCGTCGCGGGCATCACGCACCGCTTCCCAGATCGTGACCACCCGATCCGACGGCGCCCCCAGCGAGGCCATCCACGTCTGGTCGGCGTACACACCACCGCCCGTCTCGCGCGCCCAGAGATCCACCAGCAGGACGTCGCCCCGCTGCACCAGACGCGGCGTGGCCGCCGACGGGGCATAATGCGGATTGGCGGCGTTCTCCGAGGCTGCGACATCGGGGCCGTGATCGGTCTCCAGACCCGCGCGCGCAAACGCCTCGAGAATGCGCGCCTGCAGTTCGTGTTCGGCGGCAGGCGTCCCGGCCGCGACCATCGAGCCGGCGTGCTGGATGGTCTCGTACGCAATGGCCGCGATGTGGGTGGCGGCCCGCTCGTGCGAGGCCAGCTGCGATGGTGTCCAGGTGGCATACACCTGCGACACCAGCTCGCCGGAGCTCACCACCGTGGCGCCCGCCCCCCGCACGAGCTCCAGAACGCCGGCCGGTACCCGGTCGAGATACGGGATGGCGTCTCCCGGCGAGTACTCCATGGCTACCCGCTTGCCCCCCACCAGGGCCGCCACTTCGGCCTCCAGCGCACGCCACCCGCTGTAGATGCGCAACGGCCACGCCTTTGGCCAGTGCGCCCACGGGCCCGGCTCGATGGCGTGCGCAATGCCGATCGGCAGTCCCTCACGTGGCACGAAGGCGAACACGCGTCGCGAGCACAGCCCCTCGAATCCGAGCAGCCCCGCGGCGATGGCGTTCGTACCGCGGAAATCGTACAGCAGCCAGCCGTCGAGATCGGCGTCGGCCAGCAATTGCTGCAGGCGGGGCAGCAGCTCGGGCGTCAACATGGGCACGTGAGGAATTGGGCGAACGATTCAGGCCAGCGTGTCCGACCACGACACCTGCCGGCGGGGACTGCGTACCATCAGCGCCGGCGCCACTCGGCGCGCCACTGGCATCGGGCATCACCGCGTGCGCGACACAACACATGCTCGACGGCGCCATCCGCATCGGCCAGCAGCACCAGGGCTTCCCGGAACGCGGCTTCGTACAACCCGCACCCGGCACCACGTGGTGCAGCATCGGCGGAGACGGGCGCCGTGACCTCGAGCAGCAGTGTACTCCCCTGCCGCGTGAGCGTTCCGTTCATGAAACGCCGAGTGATCGACCGCAAGGCACTCAGGGCGATCGGCCGTGCCACCAGCGAGGGCAGCGAACGCGCCGCGCCCCGTTTCGCGGCACCGACACTGTCCACGAAGGCCCGGGCCCACCGGCGTCCCGCTTCGCGAAAGGCCAGATCGGCATCCGGGCGACGCCCGATGAGGCGGGCGAGCGCCAGCACCTCGTCGTACCCGATGCGCTGTCGGCTGCGCACGGCGTCCGCGTAGCGCCGGATCTGCTGCAGCACCGTGTCGCTCAGACCGAGGCGCTTGTTGCGCAGCTCGTGGACGAAATCGGCATCGAGCTCGGCGGCCGGCGTATCGATGGACTTGACCGCCTCCAGCAGGGCGAGTGGCAGTCGCGCGTCGAGCGGACCACCGGTCAGGGCCAGCGGCACATCGGCCGGCATCGTGGCGCGGGAGGACCGGCCGTCGGAGGGAAGAGACACGGGCTGCATGAATACGCGCATGCTAACGTGTCATGGGGCGCCCATTCAAGCGCACGGAACAGCCACCACACTGGCCGACATGCCTTGCGGGATGGCGGTCCAGTGCTCACCGTGCCGCGTGCCTTTCCCCATCATGGCCGGCCAGACGTTGTGCCCCACGCACCGGTGACGCCGGTGTGGCCCACCAGCGTCGGCACCGGCATCATCGCAACGGTGCTGGCCGGCGGCATCGCCGTGACGGCCCTGCGCGCCGGCAGCCTGTCGCCGAGCGGGGCCGTGGCGGCCACGCTGGTGGGCGCGGTGGCCATGATGGCGGGAAGGCCGTGGGGCGTGTTCCTGGTGGGCTGGTTCGTCGTCGCCTCGGTCGCGTCGCGGCTTGGCCGTGAGCGCAAACTCGTGCACGCCGGCGACGTGGTGGAGAAGGGGGCTGCCCGCGATGCTGCGCAGGTCGGCGCCAATGGCGGCGTGTTTGCCGTGGCGGCCGTCGTGGCGCTGGTGTGGCCGGCGCAGGCCCGGGCCGCCGCGCTCGCCGCCGCCGGTGCGCTGGTCGCCGCGGGGGCCGACACGCTGGCCACCGAAATCGGTACCCTGTGGCGAGGTCGTCCCTTCTCACTGCGGCGCTGGACGCGCGTGCCGGCGGGCACCTCCGGCGCGGTCAGCCTGGCAGGCTCGGCGGGGATGCTGGTGGCCGCCGCCGGTCTGGCATGGATGGCCACCGTGGTCGGGCTGGTGCCGATCGATGCGCTCGGCGCCGTGACCGTCGCCGGTGTGGCCGGCGCCGCGACTGACACGATTATCGGCGCGTGGTGGCAAGCGCGTCGCTGGTGCCCCGCATGCCACCGCGAGACCGAGCAGCGTGTGCACCGCTGCGGTGCATCGACCCAGCCCCACGGTGGCGTCGCCGAGCTCACCAACGACGCCGTGAACGCGCTCTGCACCGTAGTGGGGGCGGCGGTGGCGGTGTTCTGGCGGTAGGGCGACCCGCCGTCGGTTCGATGCCGCCGGGCCGGTGCCACAGGGGCGGACCCACTGACCCACGCCGGGGTTATGGTTCAGGTGCAGATTGACCGTCCGTCCCTGAGCGAGATTCGCCGATGCGCCCCGAAAGCAAACGCTGGCAGGTGATCGTGGTTGGCGGCGGGCCGGCGGGCAGCTCCGCGGCCTGGCACTGCGCGCAGGCCGGGCTTGAGGTGTGCCTGCTCGACCGCGCCCGATTCCCGCGCGCCAAACCCTGCGCCGAGTACGTGAGTCCCGAGGGCTCGCGCATTCTCGACGCCATGGGAGCACTGTCGACACTCGAAGCAGGGCGGGCGTCGCAGCTCACCGGCATGGTGGTGCACGCGCCGTCGGGCGCCCGCATTCACGGGGAGTTCGTGGCCCGACATGGCTTTCGCGGCTTTCGCGATCGTGGGCTCGGAGTGCGGCGCGAAGTCCTCGACACGCTGCTGCTCGACCGGGCGCGGGCGGCCGGCGTCGTCGTGGTCGAGGAGGCCAAGGTCGAGGCCCTGTCCATGCACGCGTCGGGCGCGGTGGACGGTGTGTCCGTCCGCACTCCGGGCGGGCGGGCGCACCTGCGGGCGGCCCTCGTCATCGGCGCCGACGGACTCCGTTCGGTCGTCGCCCGTCGCCTCGGCCTCGCCCGCCAATCGCGCTGGCCACGACGCGTGGCGCTGGTGACCCACTATCGGGGGGTGGAGCACATGGGCACGCTTGGCGAGATGCATGTCACGGCAAACGGGTATGTGGGCCTCGCGCAGGTGAACGACGACCTCACGAACGTCGCCCTCGTGGTGCCGACCGCCCGGGCGCGGGCAATGGCCGGTGATGCAGCGGGGTTCCTCGGAGCATGGCTCGCCGCGCACCCGACCCTCGCGCCACGTTTCGCCTCCGCCGTGCGCGCGACGCCGGTGCGGGCCACCGGCCCCTTCGCCTCACGCGCACGTCGTGCGTGGGCGCCGGGGGCGATGCTCACCGGCGACGCAGCCGACTTCTACGATCCGTTCACCGGTGAAGGCATCTACGCTGCACTGCGGGGCGGCGAGCTGCTGGCCCCGTTCGCCGCCGAGGCGGTGCGGGCCATTTCGCCCCGGGCGCACGTGTCGGCGCTGACGGCGTACGAACGGGCGCGCCACGCGACCTTCGGCGGCAAGTGGCGTGTCGAACGCCTGATCGGCATGGCCGTGGCCTCGCCGCTCCTGCTCAACCACGCCGCGCGGGTGCTCTCGCGCGATCGGGATCTTGCCGATCTCCTCATCGGGGTCACCGGCGACTTCGTGCCGCCATCGGCGGTGCTGCGCCCGCGCACACTGCTGCGCTTCCTCTCCTGATGTCTTTCCACTGCCTCACATGATCGACCACGACCTCTTCCGCGCCATGCTCGGGCGTTTCGCCAGCGGCATCACCGTCATTACCGCCCGCGATGAACAGGGCACGCCGCACGGCATGACGGTGAGCGCCTTCTCGTCACTCAGCCTCGACCCGCCGCTCATTCTGGCATGCATCGCGAACGACGCCACGATGGCGCCGCTCATGGCGCGCACTGCGTCGTTCGCCGTGAACATCCTGAGCGCCGGACAGGAGGCCGTCTCGCGGCGCTTCGCCGGCAAGGTCGACGACCGCTTCGCCGGTATCGGGTACCACGACGGCGAGCTGGGCGACCCGGTGCTCGAGGAAGTGCTGGCCTGGATGCAGTGCCGCCTCGTTGCCCGCCACCCGGCAGGTGACCACGTCATCCTGGTGGGTCAGGTGGAACAGGCAGGCGCCAGCGAGGGGAAGCCGCTGTTGTACTATCGCGGTGGCTACGCCACGCTCGAGCGCTGACCGGCGCATGCTGACCCCGGCGCGTCGGCGCGGCATCGAGATCCTGGACGACCCGCGTGCCGATCCGGCGCTGGCGCTCCGCTCGTTGCGCGACGTGGCGCTGGCCAACCGGTGCTTTGGCGGGCGTCGGGCGGTGCTGCGGGCCGTCGAGTCGCTCCTCGAGCCCACCGTCCGCCCCGCAGGCAGCCTGACGCTGCTCGATGTCGGTACCGGCCTTGGCGACATCCCGGCGGCCGCCCGTGCGTGTGCCGCGCGCGCCGGCATCGCATTGTGGACGATCGGCCTCGAACGCGTCCCGCGCCTGGCTCACGCCGCGCGAACACGGTGCACCGCGGCGCTCGCCGGCGACGCACTGGCCCTGCCGTTCGCCGACCACAGCATCGACATCGTGACCTGTTCGCAGGTGCTGCATCACTTCGATGGTCCAGACGCCGATCGCCTGCTGCAGGAGTGCACGCGGGTCGCGCGGCAGCGGGTGATCGTTGGGGACCTGCGCCGCAGCTGGCTCGCGGCAGCCGGCTTGTGGGGAGCCTCGTGGGTCCTGGGCTTTCACCCCGTGAGCCGTCATGACGGCGTGGTGTCGGTCCTGCGGGGCTACACGCCCGACGAACTCCGTTCCCTCGTGGTGCGCGCCACGGGCCACGCCCCGACCATCACCACGGGCCTCGGCTTCCGCCTTTCGGCGACGTGGTCGCCGCGCTGACATGTCCCAACCGACTTCCTTCACCCTTCCGATGACCACTCCCTTCGTGCTGGGGCCGCCGCCGGCGGACCGTCTCGTCACCACCGTCGACGAACAGGTCGTGCGGGCGCCGCTGCAGCGCATCTTCGAGATCGCGGCCGCCGTCGAGCACTGGCCCGCGTACCTGGCGCACTATCGCTTCGTGCGCGTCCGGGAGCGGCGCCAAGACGGTGGCGGCATCGTGGAGATGTCGGCCAACCGTCCCTTCGGCCCCTTCAACTGGCCCACCTGGTGGCTCTCGGAGATGGCGGTCAATACCGACGTGCCCTGGGTGCGCTTCCGGCACATCGGAGGTGTGACCACGCGCATGGATGTGGAGTGGAGCTTCCGCCCCGTCGAGGGCGGGACGCTCACCCGCATCGTGCACGCGTGGGACGGACCGGGGTGGCCGCTGATCTCCGCCTTCGCCGCCACGCAGGTGATCGCGCCCGTGTTCGTGCACGGCATCGCGTCACGCACGCTGGCCGGCCTCGCCCGTGTTGCGGAGCGTGACGCATGAATACCATGCGCCGGCGGGTGGCGGTCACCGGCATCGGCTGTGTCACGCCGATCGGCACCGGGGTGGACGACATGTGGGCCGGGTTGCGCGCCGAGCGGTCGGCGGTGGTCCCCGCGACTCGCTTCGATGCGTCCATCTTTCGTTCGCAATGCGCCGCCCAGATCGAGGACTTCGATCCGACGCGGTGGATCGACGCCCGGCGCGTGAAACGGCTCGACCGGTTCAGCCAGTTTGCCGTGGCCAGCGCGCACCTCGCGCTGGAGGATGGGGCGCTCGACCTCGCGCTGGAGAACCGCGAGCGGGTGGGGGCCATGATGGGCACGGCGCTTGGCGGTGTGGGCTATGCCGAGGAGCAGGCGGCGCGCTTCCTGCGCGGCGGCTTGCGCGATGTCGATGCGACACTCGCGCTGGCGGTCTTCGGGGGATCGGCAAGCTGCAACATCGCCATCGAGTTCGGTGTGTCTGGCCCCAACAGCACCAATGCCATGAGCTGTGCGTCCGGGTCGATGGCCATTGGCGAGGCATTCCGGCAGATCCGTGACGGCTACGCCGACGTGATGCTCGCCGGCGGCTCGGAAGCGCCGCTGGCGACGCTCTGCTTTGGCGCCTTTGCGCTCATCCGCGCCATGAGCACCCGCAACGACGACCCATCGCGCGCCTCGCGTCCATTCGACCGGGATCGCGATGGCTTTGTCATGGGCGAGGGAGCGGCGGTGCTGCTGCTGGAGTCCTGGGAGCACGCCACGGCGCGTGGTGCGCGCATCTACGCGGAGCTGGCCGGCTACGGTACCACCAACGACGCGCACCACATGACGGCGCCGCTCCCCGATGGCGCGCAGGCCGCACGCTGCATGCGCCTCGCGCTGCACGATGCAGGCGTGGAACCGCAGCAGGTGGCGTACATCAATGCCCATGGCAGCAGCACCCCGCTCAACGACCCCACCGAAACGCTCGCCATCAAGCAGGTGTTCGGCGCGCACGCATACCGGGTGCCGCTCTCCAGCACCAAGGGCTACTACGGCCACGCCCTCGGGGCCTCGGGGGCCTTCGAGGCGGCCATCAGTGCCCTCGCCATCGCGCGCGGCTGGATCCCCCCGACGCTCAATCTCGACACGCCGGATCCGGCGTGCGACCTGGATTACACGCCACGAACGGGGCGCGCGCTGGCGCCGGAGGTCGTGCTCTCGAACTCGTTCGGGTTTGGAGGCATCAACGCGGCGCTGGTGCTTCGTCGACCCTGAGCGAGCCGCGCGCGAGACGACGGGTCAGCGCTCGGACGCGAGACAGAACGACGGCACCGACAACGGCGTCATGAGGACGGCGTGATCAGGACGGCGTGATCAGGACGGCGGGGCGCCCCCCGCACGCCCCGATCACGTCGTCTCCATGACGCCGTTATCGGTGCCGCTGTTATCGGTGCCGCCGTTATCGGTGCCGCTGTTATCGGTGCCGCTGTTATCGGTGCCGGTGTTATCAACACCACAGTCCTCGATAACACGGTCCTCGATATCCCATGCCGCTGTCAGGCGGAGCCGTAGGTCGCCGTGTACCGGTCGATGCTCCGCCGGATGATCTCCACCGCCCGCTCGCTCTTCTCCCACCCCTGAATTTCGACACGCTTGCCCTCGAGGTCCTTGTAGATCCCGAAGAAGTGCTCGATCTCGCGCAGATAGTGCGCGGGCATGTCGGCAATGTCGAAGATGTCCTGGTGATACGGATCGTCGCTGGGTACGGCGAGGATCTTTTCATCAGGCTCGCCGCGGTCGAGCATGCGGAGCACCCCGATCGGGCGGCAGGTGATCTGGCACCCGGGGAACGTCGGTTCGTTGATGCGCACGAGGATGTCGAGCGGGTCGTTGTCCTCGTGCAGGGTCCGGGGGATGAACCCGTAGTCACCGGGGTAATGCACGGCCGAGTACAGCACGCGGTCGAGCTTGAAGTGTCCCGTCTCCTTGTCGAGCTCGTACTTGTTGCGCGAACCGGCCGGGATCTCGATGATCGCCGTCACCAGTTCCGGGGGATGCGGACCGGGGGGCAGGTCACGCCAGGGATTGTGCCGAGCCATGGGCAGGAGTTGAAGGAAATCGGACTCAGCGTACCCGCAGGAGTGCGGCCGCGTCGATCGCGAAGTAGGTGATGATGAGGTCGGCGCCGGCGCGGGCAATGGCCACCAGCGACTCCATCATGGCCCGCTCACCGTCCAGCCAGCCCCGTTCGGCCGCCGCCTTGATCATCGAGTACTCGCCGCTCACCTGGTACGCCGCAAGCGGCAACCCGGTGTCCTGCTTCACGGCCGCAATGATGTCGAGATAGGCACCGGCCGGCTTTACCATGAGGATGTCGGCGCCTTCCTGCACATCGAGCCGCACCTCACGCAGCGCTTCGCGGGCATTGGCCGGGTCCATCTGGTAGCTGCGTCGATCGCCGAACGCTGGCGTACTCTCTGCCGCCTCCCGGAACGGACCATAGAACGCCGACGCATACTTGGCGGCGTAGCTCATGATCGGCACGTGGGAGTAGCCGTCGTCGTCGAGTGCCTCGCGCAGGTGCCCGATGCGATGATCCATCATGTCGCTCGGTGCGATGATATCGGCACCTGCCTCGGCGTGCGCCAGTGCTTCGCGCGCCAGCAGCACCAGCGTGGCGTCGTTGTCCACGTCGCCCTGGCTGGTGAGCACCCCGCAGTGCCCGTGGTCGGTGTACTCGCACATGCACACGTCGGTGATGACGAGGAGTTGGGGGAACGCCTGCTTCACGGCACGCACCGCCTCCGGCACCGGGCCGTGCGGATCCCACGCCGACGAGCCCACCGCGTCCTTGCTGTCGGGGATTCCGAAGAGCAGGATCCCCGCAATGCCGGCATCCGCGGCCTTCCGCGCGTCCTCGATCAACTCGTCGACCGACGTCTGGTAGACACCCGGCATGCTGCCAATGGGGGTACGGAGGCCTTGCCCCGACCGCACGAACAGCGGCCAGATGAGCTGCGCGGGGTCGAGCCGGGTCTCGCGCACGATACGGCGAATGGCCTCCGTGCGGCGCAGGCGACGCGGGCGCACCGGATTGGGGCGTGTCATGCCGAAGTCGGTGGGATCGAACGCCTCCACGCTGAAGCTGCCGTCGCTCACTGGGAGATCTCCGGTTGGGACTCGACACGCGCCGCGCGCGCCGGATGCGGCGGCGCGGCCCGCAGCGCCTCGAGAATGCCCGCGCCGCCAGCCGCGTGCAGCTGCCGCGCGAGTTCGCGGCCGCTGGCCGCCGGATCGTTCACGTCGATGGGCAGGCCGCCGCGCACCACGCTCGAGCCATCCACGCTGGCCACGAGCCCGTGCAGCATGAGCCCGTATTCCGGCTCATCGAGCGTGGCGGCGCCGATCGGCACCTGGCACCCGCCCTCGAGCGTGGCGAGCAGCGCGCGCTCGGCGGTCACGCTGCGCCGCGTGGGGGCATGATCGAGCTGCCGCAGAATGGCGAGCATGGCCTCGTCGTGCGCGCGCGCCTGCACGGCGATGGCTCCCTGCCCCGGCGCGCCAAGCCAGTCGGGCGCATCGAGCAGCGACACGATGCGATGGCCAAGCCCAAGGCGGCGCAGGCCGGCTGCCGCCAGCAGCGCGGCGTCCACCTGTCCCTCGTCGATCTTGCGCAGGCGGGTGCCCACGTTGCCGCGCAGTTCGCAGACTTCGAGGTCGGGGCGCAGCGCCCGCAGCTGGGCCCGGCGACGCAGTGAGCTGGTGCCGACTTTCGCGCCATCCGGCAATTCGGCGAGCCGCGTGGCCGTGATCCCCGGCCGCGTCACGAACGCATCGCGCGGATCCTCGCGCTCGAGCAGCGCGACCACGATCAGCCCCGCTGGATCGGCGGTGGGGAGGTCCTTGAGCGAATGGACCGCACAATCGGTGCGGCCAGCCAGCAGGTCGGCCTCCAACTCGGCGGTGAAGAGCCCCTTCTCCCCGATGGCGGCCAGCGGCTTGTCGAGGATGCGGTCGCCGATGGTCGTGTACGTGACCAGTTCACTGGCGACGCCATACTCGGCGAGCAGGGCAGCCACCTGGCGGGCCTGAAAGAGCGCCAGTTCGGAGCTGCGCGTTCCGATGCGGACAGTAGCAGACATCCGCCCAACTTAAGCGCTGGGCGGCGCGACCGTGACGGGGGGCGCGCCACCCGGCGGTGCGTACGCCGCCACGATTGCCTTGACCCACCCTTCCATGGTGGCGGCGGTGCTCTCCAGCTTGACCGGGAACCCCGCCACTCGCGCCGCCCGCGCCGTCACCGGACCAATGCACGCTACCGGCAGCCGGCCAGCGTACTCCGGCGGCAGGGCCTCGAGCAGCGAATCGACGGCGCTCGGCGCGGCCACCGTCACCAGGTCCAGCTCTCCCGACGCGGCCAGCGCCCGAAGGCGCGCCTGCCCTTCGGGATCAGGGGCGCTGCGGTAGACCGGCACCACATCGATGGCGGCCCCCAGCGCACGCAGCCCCTCGGGAAGCACGTCGCGAGCGCCGGCTGCAGCCGGGTACAGCATGCGCGCCCCGTCGATATCCGAACGCGCCGCCATCACATCGAGCATCCCTTCGGCCTGCGCCTTGTCGGGCTGCACCGTGGGCGCCCGCCAACCGTGGGCGTCACAGGCCGCCGCCGTGGCTGTCCCCACCACCGCCAGCCGGCGGGTGGCCATGGCCGCCCGTGCCCCGTGTTCGGCAACCACGCGGGCCAGATGCTCCACCGCGTTCACGCTCGTGAGCAGAATCCAGTCGTAGTCGGCGAGGCGGGCCACCGCCGCACGCAAGGGCGCCAACTCGAGGGTCTCGATGCGCGTGAGCGGAATCTCGTGCACGGTGGCCCCAACGCGACGCAGCGCGTCGGCCAGCGGCGTCCCCCGCTCACCGGCCCGCGTGACGGCAATGCGGAGCCCCGCGAGATACGCAGGCAACGTGTTCCCCTGCATCGGCAACCCTGGAGGGACCGGGGGCTCAGCGCCCGCGCTTCGTTCGCGCGATACGCCGGGCCATCAGCACGATGTACCCCGCGTAGCACCCCAGCGCCACGAGATATCCCGCCCACATGTAGCCCTCACTGGCCGGCGGACCGCTTGGCCTGGCCACGTACGCCACCGTGTCCTGCACGGCAGACAGCAGTAACAGCCCCGTTGCGCTCACGCCGCCTCCATGGCCGCGCGGGCGTCACGCATGCCGGCCCAGCGGTACCGCAGCCGGAGCAGCGCAAAGAACAGCAGGAGGAACGCCACCGTCGCCAGTCCGAACGTGGAGAGCATTTCTCCGGGCATGGAGGGCTTCTCCGGCTTGATCACCACCGGCTGCGGATGCATGCCACGGAACAGCTTCACCGTGAGATGGATGAACGGCACCAGCAACGCCGCCAGCGAGCCCATGACCGCCGATAGCCGAGCGCGATTCTCCGGCGTTTCCACGGCACCACGCAGCACCAGGTAGCCCAGTACCAGCAGCCACAGGAACAGCGTGCTCGTGATGCGCGCCTCCCAGACCCACCAGGTGCCCCAGCTGGTGCGCGCCCAGATGGGCCCCGTCACCAGCACGATGCCCATGAACAGCAGCCCCACCTCGGCGCTCGCCTCTGCCAGCCGGTCGAGCCGTTCGTCCTTGATCCAGAGGTAGCCGATACTGGCAATCGCGAGCAGTCCGCAGGCGAGGTACAGCCCCGCGATGGCCGCCGGGACATGCACGTAGAAGATCTTCTGTGCCGCGCCCAGCATGGCATCAACCGGCGTGAACCAGATGGCCCGCACGCACGCCGCCACCACGGCCACCAGCGACACCGCGAGAAACCCGTCGAACGCCCGCACCGCGGGAAGCCCCCCGGGGGCCGTGGCCGTGCTCGACACCGACGCCATACGTCCTACTCCTCGATCGTGTACGGAAAGACGACGATGCACGCCGTCACGAAGACCAGATCAAACGCCAGCAGCACCTTGAGCCATGCCATCGCATCGCCCACCGGCTGCCCGCGCAACACCACCGCCGACGCCTGCGCCGCCGGAATCACCAGCGGCACGAAGAACGGCAGCGTCATCATGGGGAGCAGCAATTCGGCCAGCCGCGTGTTCGCCGCGATCGCCGCGAACAGTGTACCCACCGCCGCCAGCCCGAGCGCGGCGAGTACGACGATGCCGATCAGCGTCCCCCACGCCGCGCCCACCGGAAGATCGAAGAACAGCGCCACCGCCGGTAGCGTCAACGCCTGTACGCCAGCAACGAACGCCAGATTCGCGAGCACCTTTCCCGTGAAGATGGACTCCCGCGACACCTGAGACGCCAGCAGGCCGTCGTACGCCCGCTCCGCCAGCTCCAGCCCGAACGACCGGTTGAGCCCCAGCAACCCCGAAAAGGTGAAGATCACCCACAGCACGCCGGGGGCGAGATCTATGGCGGGAATGGCCGTCGGATCCCAGGTGAACCGGAAGATCACCACCGCCAGCACCGCGAACACGGTTGCCGCCAGGAAAGCGCTCCGGGTGCGGAACTCGATGAGCAGATCCTTTCGGGCAATGCGCCAGGCGTCGCCGAGAAACGACGGGGGGCGGTAGGGCGTGCCGCTCACGCCAGCCCCTCGTGCACGAGGGCCCGGTAGCGTGCCTGGAACATCGGTACGTCGAACCCACCGGAGGCCAGCGGTTCGTCGTGGACGAACGCCCCATCCCGCATGATCACGGCCCGCGTGGCCAGCGAGAGCCCTTCGACCAGATTGTGTGTCACCAGCACCAGCGTGGCGCCCCCGGCCTTGAGGTCGCGCAGCGCGTCGGTGAAGGCCAGCGCCCCCACCTCGTCGAGCCCCGTGTAGGGTTCGTCGAGCAGCACCAGCCGCGGCCCGTGCACGAGCGCCCGCGCGATCGACACCCGCTGCTGCAGCCCGCGGCTCAGGAAGCGGACCGCCAGGTGTTCGCGGTCGCGCACCCGCAGCCGCTCGAGCACGCGGGTCGTCGCGGCATCGGCGTCGGGCACCCCCTGGCACTCGGCGGCGAAACGCACGTTTTCGCGCACCGTGAGCGCCGGGTACAGCATGGCGTGATGGCTGATCAGCCCCACCAGACGCCGCGTTTCCGCCGGCCCCGGCAGCGGCGTGCCATGCAGCCGCGTGACCCCCCGGGTGGGCTTGAGCAGCCCGCCGAGCAGGCGCAGCAGCGTGGTCTTGCCGGCCCCGTTCGGACCGAACAGTGCCAGGCAATCACCCTCGGCCAGTACCAGCGACACCCCATTCACCGCCTTGCGGCCACCAAAGGCCCGCACCAGCCCGTCGGCGTCCAGCACGGGCGCCGTGGCCAGCGCGACAGGACCGGCCACGACACCCGTCGCGGTGGTTTCGGTGGGGATCGGCATCGCTCTACATTAGCGGGACACGCGATGGCTCGCGACACGGCCCGCACGGCTGCCGTCGTCGAGCGCCTGCCGTTTTCCCCCGTCGGCCCGTCCAGCTTCCCCATGAGCGATATCAGCGTCCTGCTTTCGGAAACCCGCTCGTTTGCGCCCTCCGACGCGTTCCGTGCCCGCGCCCACCTGCGCGACCCGCAGGTGTACTACGACGCCGCCCTCGACCCGGAGTTCTTCTGGGCCCGCGAGGCCGAGACGCTCGACTGGATGAAGCCGTGGGATACGGTGCTCGAGTGGACGCCGCCGTTTGCCAAGTGGTTCCAGGGCGGACAACTCAACGTGTCGGTGAACTGCGTGGACCGGCACATCCATGGCCCGCGACGCAACAAGGCCGCGCTCATCTGGGAGGGCGAACCCGGTGACCGCCGCACCTTCACCTACTGGGACCTGTACCGCGAGGTGAATCTCGCGGCCAACATGCTCAAGCACCTCGGCGTGCAGAAGGGCGACCGGGTGGCGATCTACCTGCCGATGATCGCCGAGGCGGTCATCGCGATGCTCGCCTGCGCGCGCATCGGGGCCATTCACACGGTGGTGTTCGGCGGGTTCTCGCCGGAGTCGCTGCGTGACCGCATCAACGACTGCGGCTGCAAGGTGCTCATCACCGCCGACGGCGGTTTCCGCCGCGGCCAGATCGTGCCGCTCAAGCGCAACGCCGACGAAGCGCTGGCGGCGTGTCCCACCATCGAGCATGTGCTGGTGGTGATGCGCCGCCGCAGCGGCGTGGGCGACGAGACCTTCGCCGAGATGCAGGACGGGCGCGACCACTGGTGGCACCGCCTCAAGCGACAGGTGCCCACGTACTGCGAGCCCGAGCCCATGGACGCCGAGGACGTGCTGTTCATCCTCTACACGTCGGGCACCACGGGCAAGCCCAAGGGCATCGTGCACACCACCGGTGGCTATCTCACCGGCGCGGCAGCGACGACGAGATACGTGTTCGACCTCAAGGAAGACGACGTGTACTGGTGTACCGCCGACATCGGCTGGATCACCGGGCACACCTACCTCACCTACGGCCCGCTCGCCAACGGCGCTACCTGCGTGGTGTACGAAGGCGCCCCCGACTGGCCCGACAAGAACCGTTTCTGGCAGATCTGCGAGCACCACGGTGTCACCATCTTCTACACCGCGCCGACCGCCATTCGCGCCTTCATGAAATGGGGTGCGCAGCACGTGGAGAAGCACGACCTGTCGCAGCTGCGCCTGCTGGGCTCCGTGGGTGAGCCCATCAACCCGGAAGCATGGATGTGGTACCACAAGGTGGTCGGCGCCGAACGCTGCCCCATCGTGGACACCTGGTGGCAGACGGAAACCGGCAGCATCATGATCACGCCGCTGCCTGGCGTGACCGCCACCAAGCCCGGTTCGGCCACGGTGCCCTTCCCCGGTATCCGCGCCGCCCTGCTCGATAGCCACGCCAATGACATTCCGCAGGGCGGCGGCCTGCTCGCCATCACCCATCCGTGGCCGAGCATGCTGCGCACCATCTGGGGCGACGGCCAGCGCTACGTGGACACCTACTTCTCCAAGTGGCCCGGGCGCCCCGATCTGTACTTTCCCGGCGACGGGGCCAAGCGCGACGAGGACGGCTACCTGTGGATCCTCGGCCGCGTGGACGACGTGCTGAACGTAGCCGGCCACCGCATCGGCACCATGGAAGTCGAAAGCGCACTCGTCGATCACCCGGCGGTGGCCGAAGCCGCAGTCGTGGGCAAGTCGCACGAGATCAAGGGGCAGGCCATTGCCGCGTTCGTGACGCTACGGGCCGGCTTCACCCGGAGCGGCAGCCTGCGCGACGAGCTGCGTGACCATGTGGCGCAGAAGATCGGTGCCCTCGCCCGCCCCGATGACATCCTGTTCAGCGCCGACCTGCCCAAGACGCGCTCCGGCAAGATCATGCGCCGTCTGCTGCGCGACATCGCCGAAGGGCGCGCCCTCGGCGACACCACCACGCTGGCCGACCCGTCGGTGGTGGCATCGCTCAAGGATCAGTACGAGGCCCAGGAGTCGTAGCGGTCACGGCTGCCCCCTCCTTCCTGACACCTGGGGTTGGCCGTTTCGCGTACCGAACTGAACCCCCAGGTGTCAGGGAGAAGGGTGTCAGGGAGGAGGGAGCAGCACCTGCCGCCAGTCGAACGGCACCAATGTGCACCGACGCGTCGCCAATGGTGTACATCGGTGACACGGCTCACGGCATGAAACAACGCCTGGTGCTAATTCGTCTATTCAGATATGTCGATCCTGAACCGGCTGTTCCCCGAGACGCTCTTTCCCCGCAAGCTGACGGCCGATGCCGAGCAGCGGCTGCGGCTTGCCCAGGCGCGCGCCGATGAGGCGCTGGTGGGTACGCACGTGGAGAACGCCCTCATGTTCGTGGACACCCTCGCTCCCGAGGTCGGGTACGAGCGCGCCCTCGACATCTACGTGCGGGAAATGGCCATCCCCGACCCGCTCGCCTCGGTGATTGGGACGCGGGCGCTGGTGGCGCTTGGTGAGGCGCTGGTGCCGAAGGCAACCACTCCAAACGAACACGGCACTGCCGAAGCGGTGCCGATGCCGGAACTGCGACTCGACGAGGCGGCGGCGCGGCGACGCCGCGCCTGACGTCTTTCGCACGCCACGGCTCAGCGTGGCGTGGCGAACACGGAATCGCTGCATGGGGCATCCCGAACGTCCGGAGTAGCCATGTAGACGCTCATGGTCATCGCCTTCATTCCAGTGGCCTTCTTCATGCTCCTGAGGTGGCCGATCAACCATTATCTCAATCGCCCAGTGAAGCCGGAGGAGAAAGCGGGCGTTCCGCGTATGCCGCGTGGACGCGGCTTTATTGCATGGTCGAGGGAGGAGTACCGGGCCGACTCGGGCTGGCGCCGAATCCGCTGTTTCTACTGTACGTCATCGGTGCCCTGGTCCTCTCCATGATGCTCGTCCGCACCTTGCGAAATCAGCAGCCCTGACACGCGCCCTGATGCGCCACACCGCGCCAGTGGACGGACCACTCGCGCGGTGCGAATGCACAGCGAATCCAGCGCGCTGACGTTCAGCGAGCGGTCGGCGCCGTCGAAACACCCGCCGCCGACAGCGAGTCCACCAGCTTCTTGATCTGGTCGAATGACAACCGGCCCGGGTACACCTTGTTGTCGATGATCAGCGTTGGCGTGCTCTGCACCCCACGCTCCGTGCCGGCCTTCTGATTCGCCTGAATGCGCGCCACGTGCTTCTGTGCATCGAAGCACTGCGTGTACGCCGCCAGGTCGAGCCCAATCTTCGTGGCGTACTCATCGAAGAACTTGCGCGGATTGCTCGTGGCCTGCGTATTCCAGTCGTACTGCCCGGCGAACAGCGCATCGTGCATCTCCCAGAACTTGCCCTGGTCGTTGGCGCAAGCCGCTGCCAAGTGCGCCGCCATGGTGTTCTGGTGAATGCTCGTGAGCGGGAAGTCGTAGAAGCGGAAGTTCACCACCCCCGCGTCGACCAGGCGGGCCTTGATGTCCGGGCCCTGCAGCGTGGCGAACTGGCCGCAGCCCGGGCATTCGAAGTCCGCGAACTCGATGATCGTGATCGGCGCGTCGGGCTTGCCGCGCAGGTAGCCCTCCGCTGCCGGCAGCGGCGTACCGGCCGCCAGCTCGATCGGCTTGGGCTTGTTCTGCATGGTCGTCCAGATACCCGCGGCACCCGCCACCAGCACAACCGCGATCACCACCAGAAATCCGGTGTTCGTCTTCTTCTTCGGGGTCACCTTGGCCACTCGCTCTCCTCGTCGTCGTCCGGCGTCCAGCCGGTAGGTTCCCAGGAACTGCCGTATCCGTCGTCGACTGAACGCTCGTCCGACGCCCGGGCCTCGTCAACCAGTCGACGATGCTCGGCGATCTCGGGGGTGTCGTAGGTACAGCGTACTTCGTAGTGAAACAGCTCACTGCGGACATCACCGAGCCACTGCATCAACTCGCCGGGATTGGCCAGCAGCACATCGCCGGCATCCAGCGCCTGAATGCGGGCGGCCAACAGCCGCAGCATCGCCCGCAGCGTCTCCGCCCGGCCTTCATCGTACGTCTGGTCATCCGACATGGCCGCAAGCTATGCGCGCACCGGCGCCCGGCGCTATCCTGCCACCCGTGTACACCGAACACCTGCATATCCCCGTGGGCCCCGGCGCGCTGCATGTCGAGCGATATGGACGGGGAGGGCCGGCCATCGTCCTGCTGCATGGATTCGGCACGTGCGCCTTCCTCTGGCGCGCCGTCGCCCCGCGCCTGGCCGAGCAGGGGTACACGGCGTTGGCCATCGACCTGCTGGGCTTCGGGGAATCGGATCGCCCGCCCGACGGCGAGTTCCGGCCGAGCGTGCAGGCGGCCTACGTCGAGCAGGCGATGAGTGCGCTGGGGCTCGGCGACGTCACGGTCATCGGGCAGGATCTGGGTGCCCTCGTCGCCCTTCTCCTGGCAGCCCGGTCCCCCACCGTGGTGCGCCGCCTTGCACTGCTGGAGCCGCTCGATCCTGATGACCTGCCAGGACCGGACATCCGGGCCCTGCAGCGATCCTCTGCGCTCACGGCGCTGCAATCCCATGCCATGTTCGCGGTCCGCCCTCTGCTCGAGCCGCTGTTGCGGGGCGCCGTGACGGCACCGGAACAGATGCCCGACCTGCTGGTCGCGCGGTACCTTGCGCCGTTCGTGGGGAGCGCCGGGGCGACCGACCTGCTCCGTCTGGCCAGTGCGATCACACTTTCCGCAGACGACTGGCAGCGGCTCGCAATGCTGCGCGCCGACGTGCTGCTCTGGTGTGGAGTCGGGCAACCGGTCCAAGCGCCGGGCAAGTCGTCGCGGGGGGGCGACCCCGCCGGGCGGGTGTCACGCTGGCAGCAGCTGCTGCCGGCCGCCACGCTACGCCCCGTCACCACCGGCGTCCGCGCCGACACCCTGGTCGCCGAACACGCCCCCGCGGCCCTGACCGCAGCGCTCCGCGCCTGGGTCGCGTATACAGGGCACGGCCGGTGAAGTCCCGCATTCGGCCCAGCCCGCCACTAGGAAGCGGGTTTCTCATCAGTTAGGTTTCTGAGGCTGCCCCGGAAACGCCGGGCAGCATGTTCGACGCACTACCCAGAGGAAATGGCCAAGCCCAAGCTTCGTCCGCGTCGTGATTCCATGGTGCCCTCGCCGTATCAGGAGGCCCGTGACGAGATGTTCCAGCAGATCATGCAGTGCGGCGTGATCGGGTGTCATCCCGAAGACCAGAAGGAGTGGTTCGACGCCACGATGGTCTATCTGCAGGATCGGTATCCGGAGCTCAAGGCTCCCGAGTTTACCGAGCTGCGCACTCTTGGCGAGCGCTTTGCGCAGCCGCCCCGGAAGCAGGCGCAGGAGCCGGCGTCGGTCTGACCGTCGCCCTCTGCTTCGACCAGTGCCATTGCCATGCGAACGCCTCCCCCTCCGGGAGGCGTTCGACGTTTACCGCGAGTCGTCGCCCGGCTCGGACACCGGCACCCGGACACGCTCCCGCCAGAGCATGAGGGTGTAGTCCACCGTGGCGATCACGCCCAGCCCGGCGACGACCAGCACCAGGGTGTCGACGGTGGCAGGCGCCAGCAGCACGGCGAGAAAGGTGACGAACTGCAACACGGTCACCACCTTGCCGACGAGCCGCGCCTTGAAGGTGATGGGCCGCAGCCAGCTCACATGGCGCGCCACAAACCAGCCCACCAGGGTCATCACGTCCCGAAAGAACAGGGCGCCCGCCTGCCATGGGCGCAACTGGCCGTCGATCACGTAGGCGATGATGACGCACAGCGCGAAGAACCGGTCGGCCACGGGATCGACCAGCGCCCCGATGCGCGAGGCCGCTTGGGTGCGGCGGGCAAGCCAGCCGTCGAGGAAGTCCGACAGCGAGGCCACGCCAATGAGCAGCAGACGCACCGGAACGGCATCCGTCAACAGGAAGCCGAACGCCAGCGCCACCCGTGATGCCGATACCAGGTTCGGCACGGTGAACACCGTGGTCGCATTGGACGCGCTGGCCATTCTGGAAACTATTGTGCGGCGACCCCGGGGTGCCAGCGATTCGTCGCGGCCGTTAACGTCCGCAGACCATGCCGCGCGACCTGCTGCTCGCCCCCCTCCCGCTGGTCGTGCTCGGCATCGCGGCGGCCGTGCTCGCCTGGGACGTCGCCCTCGCCGGGTGGATCGCGGCACGTCGGGAGGCCCCTCGCCTGTTCACGCACCTGACGGCCTTCTGCGGGCTCCTTGTGGTGCCCACGGTCGTGATCGGCGTGGCCACCGGCACCGAGGCCGGCGCCCGCACGATCTCCGGCATCACCTGGCTCCTGCCGCTGGTGGCGGTCGTCTTCGCGCTGCAGGTGCTCTTCGCGCTCGGGGCGCGCCTGGTGTCGCTGCTGGTTGGCGTCCCGCTGCTGCTCTACGACCTGCTGCTCGCGGCGATTTCGATCGGGGACTACCTCACAGTGCAGCGCGGCGTGGCCCCGGAGGCGCTGCAGGCCGCCGTGGCCGCCCGCGACAGTATCGTCGGGATCACCGTCGGGCGGGCGGCCCTCGTGTCGCCGCTCACGGCGCTGGTCCCCATCCTGGCGCCGGCCTTCCCGGCCCGCTGGCGGCTCTCCGGCGTGGCCCGCGCCGTGCTGGTGCTGGCGGCGACCGCGCTCACCACGCTGCTGGTGATCGAGTGGCCGCGCGGGGTGGCCGCCATCCGCAGTTACGAGGCCGCCAGCACGGAGCCCATGCAGGCGCGGCCGGCCGGCGACTTCCTGGTGGGGGTGCGCCTCCTGCCGGTGCTTGGAGGCGCTCCCCCCGCCCGAGCCATCCGCGCCGACCTGCCGCTGGTCGACGCCTTCGCACCGGACGTTGTCCTGGTGCTGCTCGACGACGAGGGCACGCGCGCTGCTGCGCTCGACTCCTTGGCGCGGGTCCTCGAGCCCCTGCGGAGCGACAGTCTGCGCCTGGCCGTGGGGCTTCGTCTGGGGAACGGGGCCAGGGCGACCGCGTTGTCGCCGCGCCTGCAGGCCCTCGAGCGTGTGCTACGGACGCTGAAGCCCGATGTGGTCTTCCCCGCCCTGGCTGATCCCTTGCCGGCGTGGTTCGCCGCGCCGCCGCCACCGGCGGCCTGGTGGCGTACCCTGCTCATCCTCAGCGCCACCAAGGTTCAGGCCCTCCGCCCGCGCACGGCGCTCGGATGGAGTGCCGCACGCCTCGATGCGGTGGACAGCAGCGTGTACCGCTGGGCGGTCGGCCCCAATTCACCGGTCGAACTGGTCGGAGCGATGATCTATCCGTCGTTCAGCGGATTGCCGGCCGTCGATGCGAGACTGCGCGCACTCGATCGCTGGCATGCCGGAGCGCGGGCGGCCGATGCCGCCGCACGACCGCATTGGCTGGTGAATGTCGGCGGTCTGCCCCACGCCCATGGCGATGCCGCCCAGACCGCGGCAATCCGTCGCGCACTCGCCTGGGGGTCGCGGCGCAGTTGGATCGGCGCCGCGATCGTCGGCGAACCCGCCGACTACACCGGATGGATCGGCTTGCGGGCCGCGAATGGTCGGCGGCGCGGCGCCATCGAATCGATTGGACTGGCGGCCCGTCGCATGCGCGAGGCGCGCATCCCCCGCTGATCGCACCGCCAGCAGGCGCGCGAGGACACGGTCACGCGGTGCCGCGCACCACGCCCTCGGCCACCACCGACGGATCGAAGTACTGCTGCGCCACCGCCTGCACATCGGCCGCGGTGACCGCGGTCAGCTGCGCTTCCACTTCATGCCGTTCATGCAGCCCATCGCCGAGGAGCCAGGCGTCCACCAGGTCGCCCAGCACCGCACTCCCTGACTGCTGGGCGATGGCGTGGGTGCCGACAAGAAAGCGGCAGGCGCGCTCCACTTCCTCAGCCGTTGGCCGTTCGTCCACGAAACGGGCGAACTCGCGCAGCAGGCCATCGCGAGCCTCGTCCTCGCGTGCAGGCGACGTCGCGATGTAGGCCGCGAACGCCCCGCCGGCTCGGCGTTCGATGGGGAACGCGGCCACGGTGTACGCCAGCGACTGTCTGTCGCGCAGCTGCTCGAAGAACCGCCCGCCGAGGCCGCTGGCAATCGCGGCCAGCACCCGCGCGGCATGACGCGCCGGGGAGGTGCGCGCGGGGCCGGGAAAGAGCAGGGCCAACGCCGTCTGCTGCTTGGCGCGCACCTCGTGCGCCACATGCCGCTCGTTCGGCCATGCCACCGGAGGCAGCGGCACATCGGCGTGGTACACCAGATCGCCGCAGGTACGGTCGAGCAGCGCGGCCGTCGCCTCGGGATCCACGTCACCGACCACCGCCAGCACGGTCTCGCCGCGCCGCACATGCTGCGCGTGATAGGCGGCCACCAGCACGGAATCGAGTTCGGCAAGTGACGAGGCCGACCCGATCACCGACCGCGCATACGGATGGCCACCGAACGCGGCCGTGGCCGCGAGACGCATCGGCCAGCGATACATGTCGTCGCGGGCGCGCGCGACCTCGGCGAGCGACAGCGTCCGTTCCGTCTCCACGCCCTCGGCCGCGAACGCCGGGTGCTGTACGACTTCGCCCAGCAACGCGGCGGCGGCGGCCAGATGACGCACGGGCACCGACAACGACCACCCGAGGCTTTCGAGTCCCGCGCTCACGCCGATGCTGCTTCCCATCGCTTCGGCGGCTTCGGCGACGGCGGTACCGGAGCGCGCTCGTGTGCCCTTGAGCATCGCCTGGGCCGTGAGCCGAGCGAGCCCCTCGTGCACCTCCGCCTCAATGGCCGCCCCCCCGCGCTGGAACACGCCAACGTTCACGAGGGGCGTACCGGCACGCGGCAGGATCAGGATGGGGACGCCGCCGCTGGTGGTGAACACGTGCACATCACTTTCGACGCGGGACGCCCGCCGCGACGGCTCGGGGGCCGCAAAGGCTACAGCCGCCACGTCCGTCGGGGTCGGCGTCGACGCGGTGGGCATGACGGCACTGCCGCGCGTGCGTTCGGCGGCGAGCAGCGCCCGCAGTTCATCATCGGACGTCACGAGCGGCGAGGTGCCGTCCGGCCGGTACGACACTACGCTCACCTGCTCGGGGTCGAGGTGCGCGACCAGCGCCTGCTGCAGCTGCGTCGCGTCGAGTGACAGGAGGGTGTCGTAGTAGCGCGACGCCAGGGCGAGGCCGCCATCGGCTTCCCACGACGCGAGGTACTGCGCCTGGCCGTCCATGCTCTCCAGGCGGCGCAGCCATCGCGCCTCGACGACGCGCTGGGCGCGCAGGACTTCGCTGGCCCGCAGGCCATCGTGCCGCGCCGCCTGCACCTCGCGCCACATGGCCTGCGTCGCTTCCCGGGCCCGGTCGGCGGGCGCCTCCGCGTGCAGCACGAAGACCCCGATGTCATCGGTGGTGTAGTCCCATGCCGTGACCGACGACGCCAGCTGCCGCTCGCGCACGGCGCGGTAGAGACGGGATGCGCGCCCCGACCCGAGCGCCACCCCCGCCAGGTCGAGCGCGGGGGCATCGGCATGCGCGAGGCCCGGCACCCGCCAGCCGAACGCCACATGCTGCTGCGCGATATCGCCGCTCCACTCGCGTCGACGGAGCCCCGGGGCCATGGTTTCGCGCGGACCGCGATCGTGCGGAGGCGCACCGGCGGAGAGCGCGCCGTAGCGGGCTACCACTTCGCGACGCACCACGTCGGGGTCGATGTCTCCGACGATGGCCAGAATGGTGTTGTCCGGGCGGTACCACCGGCGATAGAACGCGACCAGCTGCTCACGCGTCAGGGCGCGCAGCCCCGCCTCCTCGCCGATGCGCCAGCGACGGATGCGATGACGGTCGTGCAGCACCTCGTACAGCGTCTCGATCGCCACCGCGGAGGCCGTATCGCGTTTGCGCTTGGCCTCCTGGATGATGACCTCGAGCTCGCGCGCCAACTCCTCGCCGTCGATGAGCGAGCGGGCATAGGCGTCGAACTGGATCTCGAGACCGGCCACGAAGGACGAGGACGGCAGCACCGTGTAGTAGCTGGTGTGGTCGTAGATCGTGTGCGCGTTGAGGTAGCCGCCATTGGCCTTGGTCTCCCGCGCGATCGCGCCCACGCCACGCGTGGGCGTCCCCTTGAAGAACATGTGCTCCAGCACGTGCGCGATACCGACGAGGTCGTCGGTCTCGTCGAAGTAGCCCGCCTTCACGTGGGTGACGATCGCCACGACCGGCGCCGAGGGGTCGCGCCGCGTGAGCAGCGTGAGGCCATTCGGCAGCACGTCGCGCACGGTGCCGTGGTGCAGCGCGAGCGCGTCGCTCGGCCGCTGGAGGCGGGCATTCATGAGCTGGGGAGGCGGGGGGACGCCGTCGGCGGCAAGGCGCCCGGCGACGGGACCGGCATGGGCGGCACGCAGCGCTGCCAGTCGCCGGGGCCGGCCCGGTCCATCCAGCGACGGGCTTCGTCGAAGCGCTGCAGGCGGGCGAGCGCACAGGCGAGGAAGCCCTGCGCCACTCGGTCGGCCGGGTCGCGTTCGATGGCGCGCACGTAGAAACGTCGCGCAATGTCCGGTTGGCCATCGGCCAGCATCACACCGGCGAGCTCGCGGGCCGCCAGGGCACTGCGCGGGTCGAGACGCACGGCGGTCGTGAGGAACCGGCGCGACCGGGCCAGATCTCCCTCCTCGCGGGTGATGCGCCCGAGGTACACGAGTGGGCGCGCGTCTTCAGGATGCTGCTGCGCCATCCGCACGAAGGCGGCGCGCGCGACCTCCCGGGCGCCGCGCTGATAGGCGTCGACCCCATCACGGTAGACTCGATCAGCGCGGCCGGCGACGTACCACAGCGCGCCCGCTGCGCCAACGAGCACCATCGCGGCCACGCCGGTCAGGACGGCGGGGCCCGGGCGACGCCGCGGCGCCACCGCCTGGGCGCCCAGTGGCTCGGCCGACACGGTGTGCGGACTCGGCGAATCGCCGGAGGCGCGCCCGGCGGGCGGTGGTGCCCACGACTGGGGCCCGGACGACTCCCGCGGCGGCCGATTCGACGGAGCGAGCGGCAGGGTGTAGGGTGGTACTGGCGAGGTGACCGCGCCGAGACCCAGCGGTGGGGCAACGTCGGGCACCGCGTGCTCGAGCGCCATCCACGATTCACGCACCAGCAGGCGTTCCGCCTCGTCGGCCGGCGGCGTGTCGCTCCGGTCAGCCCACGACGACAGCCCAACCAGGGCGTGGGCATCGGACAGCGTCAGCACCCCAATCCGACGAGCCTCGCCCACCAGCGCGTGCCCCGTGAGCTCCGGGCGTCCGAGCGCGAGTTGCAGCACCGGTTGGGCGGCGCGCCAGAGCGCCGGGGCCGTGGCGGTGCTGCCGCGCGCGAAGACGACACGCGCCGCATCGAGGGCGGCGCGCGCCGTCTGCAGGGAGGGTTCGGTGCCGAGGCTCATGGCGTGTAGGGCGACTGCGTCCGGCCGACCAGTGGCGGCGACTCGCCGCGACGGATCAGCGAGTCAGCGGACGATGCGCAGCATCCCGGCAGCCGCGCCGCCACGGATGAAGGCTTCGGGGGCGTGCGAGGCAATGTTGATGCCGGTGGCGCCGTAGAAGCGACGGGCCTCGATGGCCATATACTCGTGCAACGGACGGCCGGCATCGCGGGCATCGCGCAGCGCCTGCACGATCTCGTCCCACGAGCCTTCGAAGCTGCTGCCGTCGCGCATGACGACCCGATGGGTGTCCGAGTCGGCCATCAGCACGTCGGTGGACGCGACCTCGCTCTGCTCCGCGGCCTGTTGCTGACTGGCGAGGCCAGTCAGCAGGGTGCCCAGCGTTTCCAGAGGCCCGGCCGGCGACGGGTTCCCCTCTGTCTCCCGATCGAGCATCGCCTGTTCGACGTCCGCCAGCAGTTCGTCGATGTCGTCGGGCTCTCCCTCCAGCTCACCGAGGCGGGCTTCCCATGGCTTCAGCTCGCCGTCGTCATCGTTGAGCCGGTAGACCGACTTCTTGAGCTCCATCAGGCGCCAGATGCCCAGTTCGTCCCAGTGATCCTCGGGCGTGGTCTTCTCGAACTCCCGCAGGGCGCCATCGAGGTCCCCGGCGTCGTAGAGCAGGTTGGCGAGATACACCCGCGCCTCGGCGTACTCCGGGTCGATCGTGAGCGCCCGGCGCAGGGCGATGGTCGCCTCCACATCGTTCCCCAGCCGGTGCTGCGCATAGCCGATGCACGACACGGCCTCAGCCGAGTCGTCGGCGTGCTCGACAGCGTGCTCGAAGTACTGCAGGCAGGTCTCGACGTAGCCTTCGCGAAAGAGCGTCCGGCCGATCTGCAGCATCAGGTCGACATCGTCGTCGTACCCGAGGGCGATCGTACGCTCGAACGCCTGCATGCCCGCCTCCACCTGCCCGAACTTGAGCAGCACTTCGCCCAATCCGGCCAGGGCATCTTCATGCTCGGGATCGAGCGTGAGCGCCTCGTCGAAACTGCGGCGGGCCCAGGCGAACTCCTCACGCGCCAGGCGCGCATAGCCGGCGCCAACGTGCAGTTCCACCGCCGTCGGATACACCGCAAGCCCTTCGCGCAACAACTGCAGCGCTTCGTCGTAGCGCGCCTCGTTGTACAGCGCGTGGGCGCGCTCGTCGTATTCCTCGGAACTCAGGAACGGGTTGGACATGGCGGAACAGGCCTCCGGATCGAACGGGTTACCGGATAGTACCGTGGAGCACGGTGTTGGTTCAACGAGCGTTCCCGCCCGGCACAGCCCGCATCAGCGCGCGACCTGCAGGGCGGTCGCGATCTGGCCGGCCAGCCGGGCGTTCGCCTCGAGCAACGCCAGATTGGCGCGTACCGAGCGTCCGCTGGTGCGCTGCTGGATCTCACCCAGCAGGAAGGGGGTGACGGCCGCGCCGCGGATACCGGCCGCGGTCGCGGCCGCAAGGGCGGCCTGTGTGGCTTCTTCGACGATCGCGGCGGGTACCGCCTCGTCGACCGGGGGTGGTTGCACGACGAGCATCGCACTCGTCCGGCCAAGCGCCCGGTGGGCGCGCCACGCCGCGGCGATCGCCGCCGGGGTATCGAGCCGTGCCGTGAGCCGCAGCCCGGTGCTCACGGTGAAGAACCCCGGCAGCTCGTCCGTGCCGCACCCGACGACCGGCACCCCGAGCGTTTCAAGCCGTTCCAGCGTGGCCGGCAGGTCGAGAATGGACTTGGCGCCGGCACACACGACGATCACCGGCGTCCGCGCGAGCTCCACCAGATCGGCGGACTCGTCGAATGGGGCGTCCCGATGCACACCGCCGATGCCGCCGGTGGCAAACACGTCAAGACCGCCCAACGCGCACAGCGCGAGTGTGGCAGCGACCGTCGTGGCGCCATCGGCTCCCTCGGCCATGGCAACCCCGAGGTCCCGCGCCGAGACCTTGCGGACACCGTCGCGCGCCAGAAAGCGTTCGAGGTCGTCGGCCTCGAGTCCGAAGGCCGGCACACCGCGCACGATCGCGGTGATGACGGGCGTCGCGCCAGCCTGCTCGACGGCCGACACCATGCGGTGAGCCGCCTCGCGATTGTGCGGCGGCAGCAGGCCCTGCGCGAGCACGGAGCTCTCGAGGGCGACGACGGCACCACCGCGCTCACGCGCGGCGTGCACGACTCTGGTGCTGCGAGGGCGCAGGAAGCTCTCTGGCACCTTGCGATTGTACCCTGCAGCGCGACAGGGGGCAACGGGCACCCGCCGACAGGGGCTCACCGAGCCCATGCCGGCACAGCACACGCGCGGCGCATCGACCCGATGCGCCGCGCGCTGCCCGGCAACCGGCCGGGAGATGCCGCGAACCGTCGCGGCACCGAGTTGTCGCCAACGCTTACGGCGACGCGTCGGCGAATGCGTCGGCCTTGCGTGCCTCGACGAGCTCCCAGTCACTCGACGTGGGATCGGTGACGGCCATGATCTTGACCGTCTCGCCCGACCAGGCGTCGAACACCTTGCCCGTGTTCTGGTAGACCTTGATCTCGTGGCCGTCCTCGAACTTGAGGACGATCAGCGGATGGGTGTTGTTTTCGTACTGCTTGCGCAGCTTCTTGGGCGAGGGAATCGGCGGAACAGTCATCACTCTCGGGGGCTGGGGTCGCGAAGGAACCCGGGGAACATGCGGCCATGAGCGCCGTCGCGCCAGCGCCCGACCGCCGCCGCCTCAGGTCACGGTACTCTGCACGCCGGCAAAGGCCTGCCATGCCCCGGTGCTGAGGATCTCGTCCATCGCCGCCACGACCGCCTCGAGCTCGGCATCGGTCGTGTAGAAGTGTGGGGCCACGCGAATGCCGGCCCCGGGGCGGTAGTCGATCACCACATCGCGGGCGAGGAGCGCGCGGGCCACCTCGGCGGCGTGCGGCACACTGAAGGCCACGGTGCCGCCGCGGCGAGCCGGATCACGGGGCGCGTGCACCGTCCACCCTCGCGCGTCGGCCAGCGTGACCAGCCGCGCCGTCTGCCGCATGCTCTTGGCGCGGATGGCCTCGAGTCCGGCCTCGGCGACAAGCCGCGGCCCTTCGAGGCCGGCGAAGAGCGCCGGTACGACCGGCGTCCCCCCCAGCCAGCGCCAGCCCCCCTCGGCCGCGACCATCGCATTGTCGAACGCGAACGGCTGCCGATGCCCCTGCCACCCGGTGAGGGCAGGCGCGTAGCGCGCACTCATGGCCGGGGACGCATACAGGAAGCATCCCCCCGGCCCGCCGCACAGCCACTTGAGCACCCCGCCACAGAGGAAATCCACCCCCAACGCCTGCACATCGACCGGCATTACTCCGACGCTGTGATAGGCATCGAGCGCCACCAGCGCGCCCACGGCGTGCGCCTTGGCCACGATGGCCGCCGCATCGAGGATGTACGCGGACCGGAACAGGACGTGCGAAACGGCGACCAGCCGCGTGCGTTCCGTGATGTGGGCGAGCAGCCGCTCGAGGTCGATCCCGAGGCCATCGTCGCTGGGCACCTCGACTATGCGGGCGCCGAAGCGCGGGGCAAGCCCGTCGTAGGCATAGCGCACGGACGGGAAATCGAGCGCGGTCATGAGTACCTCGTTGCGCTCGGCCGGGTAGTCGAGCGCGCTCAGGATGGCGCTCATGCCGTGAGAGACCGTCGGCACCATGACCACGCTGCCAGGCGCCGCCCCGATCAGCGGCGCGAGGCGATCGCCCATCGTGACCGGCATCTCCCACCACCCTTCCGCCCAGGCGCGCACCCCCCGCGTCTGCCACTGCTGCGCATAGCGCGCCAGTTGCGCGGGCACCGTGCGGGGCATGGCGCCCAGCGAGTTCGACACGAGGTACGTGGAGGTGGCGAGAATCGGGAACTCCTCGCGGAACTGCAGCAGCGGATCGGACATGATCGGGATCACGGAGACGGACGTGGGACCACTCGCGGCCCCGCCTGTGCGCGTGCGCCGCGTGCCGTGAAGAATAGTGGGACGACCCGCGGGAGGCGCGGACATCGGCGAGCACGCACGAATTGGGTGTTTCGTCGTATCATTGGCCATCCCCTTTTCCATGGAGAACCAGATGCCCCACCCGTTCGCGCGCCGGATGACCCGCCTGCTGCCGACCGTGCTGCTCGTGCCTGCCGTGGCCGGCGCCCAGTCCGACCGGAGCCACGTGCAGCCCGTCCCGCCAAGCGCACGGCCGGAACTCGCCGTGGTCGCCGCAGGGCTTTCGGCTGCGAGCCAGGACGCCACGGTGCCTGATACCGCGCCTGATGCCGCTCGGTGTCGCGCTGCGTGCGCGCGCGAGTGAGACCGCACCGGCACCAGCGCCGGTTCCCCGGAGTGACACGCGCCAGAATCGCGCGCTGATGATCGTGGGTGCGGCAGCGCTCATCACCGGCGCGGTCATCGGAGGCGACGCCGGCACCATCGTCATGCTGGGTGGCGCCGGCATCGGGCTCTACGGGCTGTACCAGTTCGTCAAGTAGTCCCTGCCGGCCCTGACGCACGAGGGCGCCGTCACCAGTCGCGTGACGGCGCCCTCGTGCGCGAGGGGCCCGGCTCAGGCCGCGGGCAGCGGCGCGACGGCGGTGGCGTGATGCCGCACCTTCTGCGGCCGCCGGGCCTCCAGCCACGCGTAGAGCACCGGCAGGACGAAGAGCGTCAGGAGGGTGCTGGTCACAAGGCCACCGATCACCACGCTGGCCAGCGGGCGCTGCACTTCACTGCCCGGGCTCGTGCTGATCGCCATGGGGATGAAGCCAAGACTGGCCACGAGCGCCGTCATGAGCACCGGGCGCAACCGGTCCGCGGCGCCCTTCCGGACCCGCGCCAGCACGGTATCCTCTTCCGGGTTCTCGCTATGCCGCATGTGGTTGAGGTGCTCCACCATCACCACGCCGTTCAGCACCGCAATGCCGAAGAGCGCGATGAAGCCGACGCTTGCCGACAGGTTGAGGTTGAGACCGCGCAGCCACAGCGCCGCAATGCCTCCCACGAGGGCGAAGGGCACATTGGAGAGCACGAGAATCGCCTGCGAGACCGACCGGAACGACAGGTACAGCAGCCCGAAGATGAGCAGCAGGGCGCCCGGCACCACCAGCGTTAGCCGGGACATGGCGCGCTGCTGGTTCTCATACTGCCCGCCCCACTCCAGGAACACGCCGGCCGGGAGCAGCACCTCCCGCGCGATCCGTGCCCGCACCTCCTGCACGAAACTGCCCAGGTCGCGCCCGCGCACATTGCTCAGCACCAGCGACCGTCGCTGCGCATCCTCATGCCCGATCAACTCGGGGCCTGTCGTCGACTGCACGTCGGCCACCGCCGACAGGGGCACCAGTTCGCCGCCCGGCGCGCGAATGGTGAGCCGCCCGATCGCCGCCGCGTCGGCCCGGTACGCCGCCGGCAGGCGCACCGCGATGTCCACCCGGCGGAAGCCGTCGATGAGTTCGGCTGCCTTCTGCGACCCCATCGCCAGGTCGATGGCGTCCCGGACGTCGGCCACCGACAGGCCGTACTGCGCCAGCGCTTCGCGGCGGATCTGCATGCGAATCTGACCACTGCCCTCGGCCACCTCCACCGCCACATCGGCGTTGCCGGGCACCGTGGCCACCACACGCATGATGCGGTCGGCCAGCAGCTGGTTCTGCTCGAGATCCGGCCCCACCACCTTGATGCCCAGATCCGTCTTGATGCCGCTCTCGGCTTCATCGAGGCGCATGGCCAGCGGTTGCGTGAACGACACCTCCAGCCCCGGCACCACCCGCAGGGCCGAGTCGAGCGCCACCACCAGCTCCTCGTTGGTGCTGGCCGTCGTCCATTCCATGTGCGGCTTGAGGATGACGTACATGTCACCCTCGAAGAGCCCCATCGCCTCCGTGGCAAGATCGGGGCGTCCCTCCTTGGTCACCACGGTCACGACTTCGGGAAACCGCTTGATGATGCGCTCGGCCGCCAGGGACAGGCGCGTCGCATCGGCGAGGTCGACACTCGGCATGCGCCGGGTGGTGATGAGAATGGACCCTTCGTCGAGCTTCGGCATGAACTCGGTACCGATCCGGGTGAGCGAGCCCACCGCGGCCACCACCAGCACGACGGAGGCGAGCACGATGGGTTGCGGCCGGGCGAGTACCCCGCTGAGCACCCGGCGATACGCCGAGGTGAGCCGCTCAAGCCATGGCGCTGGCGTGGCGTTGCCCCCGCGCAGCGCCCACGCCGACATCGCCGGTACGTAGGTGAGCGCCAGCAGCAACGACCCGAGCACCGCACACACCACGGTGAAGGCCATCGGTTTGAACATGCGCCCCTCCATCCCGTCGAGCGTGAAGATCGGGATGTACACGGCCACGATGATGGCGATGCCGAAGAGAATCGGGCGCCCCACCTCGACCGCGGCGCGTTCGAAGAGCCCCGTGCGGTTGGTGTCGCGACTCGACTCGAGGCGCCGGATGAAGCTCTCGACCATGACCACGGAGGCATCCACGATGAGCCCGAAGTCGAGAGCGCCCAGGCTCATGAGGTTGGCCGAGTAGCCGAAGGTGCCCATCCCGATGAAGGCGATCAGCATCGAGATGGGGATCACGGACGCCACGATCAGTGCCGCCCGCACGTTCCGCAGGAACAGGAAGAGTACGGCGATGACGAGGAGCCCGCCCTCGACGAGGTTCTTGATGATGGTGGTGGAGGTGCGGGCGACCAGGTCGGTCTGGTCGTAGAACGGCACGACCTTGACGCTCGGGGGCAAGGCCTGCTTGATCTCCTCCATGCGGGCACGCACGGCCTTGATGACCTGGCGGGAATCGGCGCCCTTGAGCTTCAGCACCATGCCGCTCACCACTTCGCCTTCGCCATCTTTGGTGACGGCGCCGTTGCGCGGCAGGGCACCAAGGCGCACGGTGGCCACATCACCCACCCGGACGGGGGCGCCGCGGTGCGACCCCACGACCACCCGCTCCACCTCGGCGGCGCTCTCCACCCGCCCGAGACCGCGCAGCGTGTACCGCTCACCGCCCTGCTCGAGGTAACTGCCGCCGAACGCGAGGGTGTTGGCCGCGAGCGCATGGTGTACATCCACCACGGTATGCTGGACACCGGCAAGGCGCACCGGGTCGACCTCGACCTCGATGCGCTCCGTCAGGCCGCCCCAGGAGTTCACCTCGGAGACGCCGGGCACCGTGCGCAGACGTGGCCGGACCACATAGTCGTGCAGCGTCTTGAGCTGGGTCAGCGACAGCGAGTCGCTCGTGAGGACGTACTGGTACAGCTCACCCATGGGTGTGGACACCGGGCCGAGCGCCGGCTCAATGCCCACCGGCAACGCGCCCTTGGCATCGTTGAGGCGTTGCTGCACCAACTGGCGCGCAAAGTACACGTCGACGTTGTCGGGAAACGGCACGGTGACGAGCGACAGTCCGAATTTGGACGTGGAGCGCACGCCCTGCGCTCCCGGCACGCCCATGAGACTCGACTCGATGGGATACGTGACGAGCCGCTCGACCTCCTCCGGCGCCATTCCCGGTGCCACCGTGATCACCTCGACGCGGGTGCCGGTCAGGTCGGGGAACGCGTCGAACGCAATGTGCTGCAGGGCATAGAAGCCGGCGGCCATCAGCGCCAGCGTGAAGCTCACGACCAGGCCGCGCCGTTTGAGCGCGAAGTGAATGAGGGTGCGCATGTGCTATGCCCCGCCGCCGCGACGCTTGAGCAGCTCGGCCTTGGCGATGGCGGCCCCGCGCACCACCACGGTGGTACCCGAGGACACGCCGCCGAGAATCTCCACGCGGTCGGTCGTACGCCGTCCCACCCGCACCGGTACGGCCTTGATGAACAGGCCCTCGCCGCGTGGCTCGGAAACGATCACGACCGTGTCGCCCTGCATGGCCTGCACCGCCGTCGCCGGCACGACGAGCGCCGGGGCCGTGCCCGTCCCTTCGATGTCCGCCTGCACGAACGATTCGGCGCGGCCCGTGGTGCGCCCACGCAATTGCGCGACCACCTCCACCGTGCGCGTCAGGGTGTCCACGGTGGGCGCTACGCGGGTGACCACCGCGTCGAACCGCTCGGCGGGGGCTTCGGTCATCGCATAGCGGACGCTGGCCCCCGGGTGCACCCCGGCCGCCGCCTGTTCCGGCAGGTGCATGCCGATCTGGAGGCGATCGGGGTTGCCGACCGTGACCAGCGGGGTCCCCGGCAGCACGACGGTTCCTGGCTGCGCCTCGCGCGAGGTGACCACGCCGGCGATGGGCGTGCGGACGATCACATCGTGCTCGTCGGCACCGGCGGGCAGCGGCCCGAGCCCCGCGAGGTGTTCGATGAGGGCTACGGCCCGATCACGCTCGGCCACGGCCTGGTCGTAGTTGGCCTGCGCCACCTTCCGCGCCACCTCGGCCCGCTCGACCTCCGCCACCGACATGGCCTTGTTGTCGAAGAGCCGACGGGCGCGGTCGGCAGCGGTGCGGGCGAGGTCGCGCTCCGCTTCCATCGCCGTGACCTGCGCCTTGGCCGTGGCCAACCGGCTGCGCGCGTCCATGATCTCGTGGCTGTGGATCATCACGAGCGCCTGCCCCGCGGCGACCCGATCACCCACCCGCACGGTGACGTGCGTGATACGCCCCTCGGTGATGGACCCGATCGTCTCGAGGGCGTTGGGATCGAGCTCCAGGCGGCCCGGCACGGTCACGGCGGTGCGCCAGGGCCGGCGCACCACCGAGTCCACGGTGAAGCCGGCGATCTGGACGGCCTCCGCCGACAGGGTGGCGGAGTCCACGCCGGCGGTCGTCGACAGAGGCGGCGCCGAGTCGGCCGGCGCGGGGGCGTCCGTCTTGCCACAGGCGGCCAGCAGGGAGACGACGGCGAGCACCGCGTGTGTGGCGCGCAGAGAAGCAGCAGGCATGGTCATGAGCCGGGCGTCAGCAGCGAGGAAAGGACGGGAAGGTCGAGGGGGCCATCGGCATCGAGTCGCGCACCGATGGCGCGCTCAAGCTCGAGGCGGGCCAGCCAGGCATCGGCCGCCCAGCGGAGGTGCGCCAGCATCGCGTCGGCGGCAGCGCGTTCGGCGTCCAGCAGTTCGGTGAGCGTGGCGTGGCCCTCACGGTAGGACACCCGGGCGATGCGCGCGATTTCGCGCCCCCGAGCGTCGAATGTGGCGGCATCGGCGGCGGCCGCACGCACCTCGGCGTAGGTGTGCCAGGCGGCGGCCACGCTGCCGCCCACCGCGAGGCGCAGGTCGTCCCGCAGGACACGGGCCTCGCTCAGCTCCCCGGCCACGCGCTGGCGCGCGCCGCTGTTGCGATTGAAGAGCGGGAACGGCATGGCCAGCCCGATCTGTCCGGTCATGAAGCCGCCGGTTTCCTTGGTGCCGCCCTGCAATTGCAGATCACCGAAGACGCCGCGCTGCTCGGCTGCCAGGCGCCGCTGGGCTTCCAGCACGGCCGCCTCACGCGCCTGCACATCCGGCCGTACGCGCAGGGCCAGAGTCTGGACCGCAGCCGAATCGGGTGGCGACGGCAGCGCTGGCGCCGCCAGGGGCGCCAACGGTGGCAGCTCGGCGTCGGTCATGCTCAGCAGCCGCGCGATCTGGGCGCGGGCCTGCGCCGCCTCGCTGCGCGCCGCCACGAGTGCCACACGCGCCCGGTCGGCCTCGAGCGATGTGCGCAGCCCCACCGCTTCGGCCACCAGCCCTTCCCGAAGCCGGGCGGCGTCGACCTCGGCAATCTCACGCAGCGCGGCATACTGTCGCTGGGCGATGTCGAGCGCCCCCTGGGCGCTGGCGGCCCGCAGCCACGCCCGCGCCACGGCCAGTTCCCCGTCGCGCCGCTCGGCCGCGGCATCGCCAGCCACGCGCTGGCGGCCAGCCGCCGCCGCCCCGCGAAGCGCGAGCCGGCGGCCGCTCACATCCATGGGCACGTACAGCGTGGCGAAGATGTCGGGCTGCAGCGGACTGCCGAGATTTTCACGACGCCATTCGATCGTGGGATTGAGCCACTGGGCGCCTTCACGGACCCGCCCCAGCCCTACCTGTTCACGGGCCGTGGCGACGCGCTGGAGTGGGCCGGCGCGACGGGCGAGCGCGAGCGTCGCGGCCAGATCCAGCGCCGCGGGGACGGAGGACGCCACCTCCGGCGTGGGGGGCACGGCAGGCGCCTGAGCGGGCAGGGTCGCCAGCGGGACGGCGAACAGCAACAGAGCGCCGAACGCGGGACGAAACGAGGCGCCGGGGCAGGCGCCGGGGAGAGCCGGTGGTCGCATGCTGCAACCTACGCCCACTGGATGAACGGGTCGTGAACGGCGACGCCTTCACGAACGGCTCCCCTCGTCATGCGGGAAGCGTCGATCGTCACGCCGGGCGACCGGAACGTGGGACCAGGGGTCAAGTTGGTCGCGACCGCGACCGAAAAACCCCTATGGAGCGCGCGCCGCTCCGCTCATCATGGAACCTCTGCTTCTCAAGCCGTGCCCTCTCCGACGCCCATGTTCACTGTGCCGGTGATCGACTCCGATCACCGTACCGCCGATTGCCTGGCGCGACTTATCCGCGCGTACGACCGCGCGATCCGGGCCTGTGAGGCATTCGACGCGGCTGGCGCGCACGACGCCATCGCGGTGCTGCGCAGCGCGCTCGAGCTCGACTCGAGCGCCGCGCGCAGCTTCGATGCCCTGTATGCGTGGTGCGAGGAGGCCGTCGACGGGCGCGATTTCGTGGGCGCCGCCCAGTGCCTGCGTACGCTCCGTGACGCCTGGCGGCGAGCGGTGCAGCCAGCGGTGCCGTCGGCGGAGCGGCTGGCGGTACGGCCCCCCTTCCCGCCGTTCACCGATTTGCCCCTCTGCTGAGGCGCCCGCCGGGCGCCTATGTCGCCAGCGGCAGGCGCACCGTGAAGCGTGCTCCGCCCAGTTCGCTCTGCCCCACGTCGATGTGCCCGTGGTGGCGCGTGACGATCCACGCCGCGATGGCCAGCCCGAGGCCGCTGCCGTCGGAGCGCTGGTGCCGCGCCGTTTCACCACGGTAGAACCGATCGAACACGCGTTCCCGTTCGGCCGGGGGAACGCCCGGGCCATCATCGTCGACGTCGAACCGGGCGAAGGCCCCGTCCGGGCGCACTGACAGGCGCACCGTGCCGCCGGCGCGCCCGTAGCGGAGCGCATTGTCCACCAGCACCCCAATGAGCCGCGACAGCAACGGCGCCTCCCCCTGCACCGGGGTCTCCTCCAGCTCGGCGATGAAGAGCTGGCGTCCCAGCTGGTGCGCCTGCGGCTGCCAGCGCGGGGCTTCGTCGGCGAGCAGGTCGTCGAGATACAGGTGGACCGGGGCCGGCATGTCCTCGTCGCCCGCCGCATCGGCGCGGGCCAGCTGCAGCAGTTCGTCGACCTGCTGCGACATGGCGCGCAGCTCCTGCTCGAGGGGGGCCAGCACCTCCGGCGTCCCCTCGCGTGACTCGAGCAACGCCAACTCGACCCGGGCGCGCATGCGGGCGATCGGCGTTCGCAGCTCGTGGGCGGCATCGGCGAGAAACCGTCGCTGCTGGGTCAGCGCGCCATCGAGCCGGTCGAGCAGTGCGTTGAAGCGCCCGCCCATGCGCCCCAGCTCGTCATCGGGGTCGGTAATGGGCAATCGGGCACCACTGGCCGGCGCGATCCGCGCAGCGGCGCTGGCCATGGCCCCCACCGGTTGCAGCGTCCGCCCGGTGAGCCACCAGCCGGCCACCGCCGCGCAGAGCACCAGCACCGGGATGCCAATCAGGAACCAGCGATCCACCCGGGCCTGCAAGGCGCGCATGTTGGCCAGGCTGGCCTCGACTTCCACCGTCCAGCCCGGGGCGAGATCGCGATCGAGCGGAAACTGCACGGCGTGCGTTGCGGCCGTCGGCCGCCGACGGGCCGACGGCGCCAGGCGGGCGTCGCTGCGGAAGAGCGCCCCGTCGGGCTGGCGGTACCGAATGACCCGATCCTCGAAGACCAGCTCACCGGAGATGTGCGTGAGCGTGGCCTCGATGGTGCGGTACTCGTTCACCTCGGTCCGAAAGAACTGGGTCACCAGACCGGCCGACGCACGCACGGACTCCTCGAACTCCCGTTGGAGCGTACTGCGCAAGGTGAAGCGCAGCACGGTGGCGGCCCCCAGCAGCACGATGAGCAGGGTCACGGCATAGAGCGCCGTGAAGCGCAGGCGGATGCGGGGCCGGCTCCCGTCCACGCGCCCGATGCCGGCGAGCGTCACCGGGAGGGCGGCGCAAGGCGGTAGCCGGCCCCGCGCACGGTGGACAGCAGTGCCGGTTCATCGGGGCCGTCCACCTTGCGGCGCAGCCGCGCGATGTACACGTCGATCACGTTGCTCATCGGATCGAAGTTGTCGTCCCACGCGTGTTCGCCGATGAACTCGCGCGACAGGACCCGGCCCGGCGCCCGCATGAGTACCTCGAGTACCGCGAACTCCTTGGTGGTAAGGGCAATCGCCCGACCCCCACGGCGGGCTTCGCGTGTGGCCGGGTCGAGTTGGAGGTCCGCCACCTGCAGGACCGTGGGGGCGGCATGATCGGGGCGCCGCAGCAGGGCCCGCACCCGTGCCACGAGTTCGCCCAGCGCGTATGGCTTCACGAGGTAGTCGTCCGCCCCCAGGTCGAGGCCGGCAATGCGATCCGCCACCCCATCGCGCGCCGTGGCCATGAGGATGCGGGGAGCCGGTGTCCGTCCGCGCAGCGCCGTGCACAGCACAAAGCCGTCGTCGTCCGGGAGCCGGACGTCCAGCACGACGGCATCGTACGGGCTGACGGCGGCGAGTTCACGCGCCATCTTCCCCGTGGCGGCCGGATCGACCGCAAATCCCGACGCCCGCAGGTAGGCCGTTGCGCTCTCGCGCAACGTGTCGTCGTCTTCCACTAGGAGCACACGCATGGGTGGGAATCTACCAGCGGAGATGAACGCGAGATGACGCCGGGCAGATCGCGCCGATGAATCCCTTTCGTGGTCCCGCGACGGGCACGCCGATGCACAGCGCGGTCGCCCATCAGGCACTGCCGCGCATCGGCGTGGTGCTCGGCGGCGGTGCCCTCAAGGGCATGGCCCATGTGGGCGCGCTGCGCGCCCTTCGCGAAGCGGGCATCACCCCGCATCTCTATGCCGGGTCGAGCATCGGGGCGATGATCGCCGCCGCGGCGGCAAGTGGGCGCACCCCGGAGCAGCTCACCGAGCGGGCGCTCCGCTTCCGCCGTCGTGACCTGTTCCGCATCAATCACGTGGGCATGCTCATGGAGCGCATGCTCTCCCGGTCCATCTACCTCGAGGAACCTCTCCGCAGCCTGTGCGAGGAGCTGGTGGATGATGGGACCTTCGAAGATTTCGCGCGCCCGCTGCTCGTGACGGCGGTCGACCTCGAGCGCGGAACCCCGGTGGTCTTTGGCCGCCCGGGCTTCCGCCGTGTTCCGGTGCGGGATGCCGTGTATGCCTCCTGCGCACTCCCGGGTTTCTTTCCCCCCGGCGTGGTGGGCGACCGCGTCTGCATCGACGGTGGCACCACCGACAACCTGCCGGTGGCAATTGCCGGCATGGACGTCGACGCCCTGATCGCGGTCGATGTCGGCATCGCCGACGTACCGTTGGCCACCGGCGTGGCGGAACAGGGGTTCGCGTCGATCTTCATGCGGGCGGCCACGATGATGATGCACGAAATGCAGCAGGCGTCGCTCGACCGCTGGACGGGTCCGCCCATGTTGCTCGTACGCCCAAAAGTGGCCCACATCGGCTGGTTCTCGTTCAGCCATGTGGAGGCGTTGATCCAGATGGGCTACGAGGCGATGCGCGACGCGTTGCCCCACCTGCTCGACGCCCTCAGCGCGCCCGGGGGCATCTTTCCCCGCCAGCAGGTGACGATTGCCGTCGACCGCCAGCGCTGCACCGGATGCGGGGTCTGCGTGGCCCAGGCGCCGCGGCTGATGGCGCTCGACCCGGAGCAGCGGGCGTTTCCGCTGCTGTCCATCCGCGAGTTCTCGCCGGCAGACGGCGACTTCGTGCGCAGCTGCCCGGTGGGGGCCATCACCGTGGCGCCCGTGCCCGAACAGGGCGAGGCGGCCCAGCGACTGGCCCAGTCGGCGTGATTGGCGCTCCCGTGCGCCGCGGTCGATATTACGGGTAGCCTCGTCGGTACCGGCTGTCGTGCGCCGCACGGCATCACGGCGCGATGAGTGGCTCCGTTCCGGACGCGCGTGGCCGCCCGAGGGGTCGGCGCGCGCAGGACACTCCCCTTCATGTCGCATCCCAATTCGTTCGGCAGCCGCGCCACCCTCACGGTGGGCGACCGTCAGTATGCGTACTTCCGCCTCGACGCGCTCGATGGCCTGCCCGGCAGTACGGCCCGCACCCTCCCCGTCTCGCTGCGGGTACTGCTCGAAAACCTGCTGCGCGGCGAAGACGACGCCTTCGTGAAGCGAGCCGACGTCGAAGCGCTGGCGCGCTGGAACGTCAAGGCGCCCGTGGACAAGGAAATCGCCTTCCGCACGGCCCGTGTGCTGCTCCAGGATTTCACCGGCGTACCCTGCGTGGTGGACCTGGCCGCCATGCGTGACGCCATGGTGGCCCTCGGTGGCGACCCCACGCGCATCAACCCGCTGCAGCCGGTCGATCTGGTCATCGACCACTCGGTACAAGTCGACGAATACGGTACCGAAGCGGCCCTGCTGCTCAACACCGAACTCGAGTTCGAGCGCAACGGCGAACGCTACCAGTTTCTCAAGTGGGGCCAGACGGCGCTGCGCAACTTCCGTGCGGTGCCGCCGGGCACGGGCATCTGCCATCAGGTGAACCTCGAGTACCTCGCGCAGGTGGTGTTCACGGCGCCGGACGGCGCCGAAACGCTGGCCTACTGCGACTCGCTCGTGGGCACCGACTCGCACACCACCATGATCAACGGGCTCGGGGTGCTCGGCTGGGGGGTGGGTGGCATCGAGGCAGAGGCCGCCATGCTGGGCCAGCCCGTGAGCATGCTCATTCCCGAAGTCATCGGCTTCAAGCTGCACGGCAAGCTCCCCGCTGGCGCCACCGCCACGGACCTCGTGCTCACCTGCACCGAGATGCTCCGCAAGAAGAAGGTCGTGGGCAAGTTCGTGGAGTTTTACGGTCCCGGCCTCTCGAGCCTCGCCCTCGCCGACCGTGCCACCATCGCCAACATGGCGCCGGAGTACGGCGCGACCATGGGCTTCTTCCCGGTGGACGCCGAAACCCTCAAGTATCTGCGTCTCAGCGGCCGCAGCGAGGAGCAGGTCGCCCTGGTGGAGGCGTACACCAAGGCCCAGGGGCTCTTCCGCACGGACAGTACGCCGGACCCGGTGTTCACCGATACGCTCGAACTCGACTTGGGCACGGTGGTGCCGAGTCTCGCCGGCCCCAAGCGCCCGCAGGACCGCGTACCGCTCAGCGAGAGCAAGCGCATGTACCGCGAGGCCCTCGCGGCGCAGCTGGCCACGCAGGCGGCGGCGCAGCCGAGTGCGGTGGCCGTGGCCGACGACGAAGGCGTGGACGTGTCCTTCAAAGGCCGGTCCTTCACGCTCCAGCACGGCCAGGTGGTGATTGCGGCCATCACGAGCTGCACCAACACCAGCAATCCCAGCGTGATGCTCGCCGCCGGCCTGCTCGCGAAGAAGGCGGTGGAGAAGGGCCTCGCCACCAAGCCGTGGGTGAAGACGTCACTGGCCCCGGGCTCCAAGGTGGCCACCGAGTACTTCCACAAGGCGGGCCTCCTGGACTCGCTCAACGCGCTCGGCTTCAACGTGGTCGGCTACGGGTGCACCACCTGCATCGGCAACTCGGGGCCGCTGCCGCAGGAGATCAGCGAAGCCATTGATGCGGGCAAGCTCCACGTGGCGGCCGTGCTGTCGGGCAACCGCAACTTCGAGGGGCGCGTGAATCCGCAGACGCGCTTCAACTACCTCGCCAGCCCGCCGCTCGTGGTGGCGTACGCGCTGGCTGGCCGCATGGATATCGACCTGGCCACCGAACCGCTTGGTATCGGCACCGACGGCCCCGTGTTCCTGCGCGACATCTGGCCGAGCCCGCAGGAGGTGGAGCACACCATTCTCGAGAGCGTCAAGCGCGAGCAGTTTACGTCGCAGTACGCCGATGTCTTCAAGGGAGACGCACACTGGCAGGCCATCGCCGCGCCCACCGGTGATCAGTACGCGTGGGATGCCGGCAGTACCTACGTGAAGCACCCGCCGTACTTCGAGGGCATGACGATGACACCGCCGGGCATCCGCCCGATCACCGGCGCCAGAGTGCTGGGCATGTTCGGCGACTCCATCACCACCGACCACATCTCGCCGGCCGGTTCCATCGCCGCGGCCAGTCCGGCAGGCAAGTACCTCACGAGCCTCGGCGTGGAGAAGAAGGACTTCAACTCGTACGGCGCGCGCCGCGGCAACCACGAGGTGATGATGCGCGGCACCTTCGCCAACATCCGTCTCAAGAACGAACTGACGGGCGGCAAGGAAGGCTGGTGGACCGCCAGCGCGCCGGGCGCCGAGCCCGAAGCCATCTACGACGTCTCGATGGCGCGTCTCGAGGCCGGTGTGCCGCAGCTCGTCATCGCCGGCAAGGAGTATGGTACCGGGTCGTCGCGCGACTGGGCGGCCAAGGGCACCATGCTGCTGGGCGTGCGGGCGGTGATCGCCGAAAGCTTCGAGCGCATCCACCGCAGCAACCTGGTGGGCATGGGGGTGCTGCCGTGCGAGTTCATGAGCGGCGAGACACGGCAGTCGCTCGGGCTGACGGGTTTCGAGAGCTACGAGATCGTGGGACTCGACGAATCGCTCACGCCACGGGCGACGCTCACGGTGCGTGCCACGGCCACGGACGGCGCAGTGAAGGAATTCCGCGTACGCTGCCGCATCGACACGCCGGAGGAGATGCAGTACTACACGCACGGGGGCATCCTGCCGTACGTGCTGCGGTCGCTGGTCTCGCGCTGATCGTTTCGGTGGCAGCGGAACGGGCTCCGGGCTTCGGCTCGGGGCCCGTTGTGCGTTGGTCTTGGTCTTGGTCGGGGTCAGGTCTGCGCGTGCGACACGCCCCGGCTGGCGCCCGCTCACTCCACTCGCTGCTCTCTTCGGGGGTGGCCGTGCGCACAGCGTCGCCTCGCTCCCCGGTGCGCCGGCGTTACCTCCTCAGGGATCCGCTCACGGGGCGGCGGGGCCGCCGGGGCTCCGTCGATGCGCGCCGCACGGGAACCGCGGCGAAGGTGGCACCGCTCGTGTATATGCCTCGAAACCGCCACCCGCCACCCGGAACCAACCGTTGCCCCGCACGCTGCTCACGCTGGCGTTCCTCAGCGCCGCGCATCCCCTCACCGCCCAGACGCTCAAGGTGGGCGACCTGGCACCCGATTTCACCGTCACCACCGTGACGGCCAAGGGTGCCGATTCGGCCCCCTTCACGCTCTCGGCGCATCGCGGTGAAACGGTGGTGCTGGCCTTCTTCCCGCAGGCGGGCACCCCCGGATGCACCACCCAGATGGAAGCGTACCGCGACCGGTACGCCACGCTGTTCAAGGGCGGGCAGGAGGTCG
>JAJTGR010000028.1 GCA_021299375.1 Gemmatimonadota bacterium | reverse complement strand
CGCGGGCTTCGCGAGGCTCACGCCAAAGCCAAGCCCGCCGCCCGGTGCGGTGGTGAGGGAACGGGTGTCTTCGCAGGCGGTGAGCACTGCCACCGACGCGACCCCGAGGAGAAGCAGACGCATGTTGATCATCGGTCAGTTACCCGCCCCCGGCACATACCGGAATCCGAGAGTGAAGGCGGTGTTGAGGGCGGTGTTCTTGGCCGCCGGCGGCGCCGGAATGTCTTCCGGGAACCACACGTTCGGGAAACGCCCGTCGGACGGGTCGAGCCGCTCACGCTTGAAGCCCTGCAGCTGCGTGGCGCGGGCATCGAGCTGCATGCCGTACTTCTCGCTGAACTGGAAGTTGACGCCACCGCCCACGCTGAACGACGCTCCGCTCAAGGTACGCGTGCTGCCGTTCGCCTGCGCATCCATGATCAGCACGTAGGTGCCGACACCCGCCATGGCGTACGGCGACACCTTGCCCGGAATGCGCGCGGTGCCCATGAGCGCCAGGTTGAGCGTGTTCACCGGCTGGCCGAGGAACTGGTAGAAAATGGTGTCGCCACCGGCCACCGCCGGATTGCCGAAGCGGAGACGCTGCACGAAATCCTCGCGGCGGTTATTGCCACGTCCGATATCGAGCGCCGTGCCGATGCCGAAGTACTTGTTGAGTGCGTACTCGGCATCGAGGCCAATGAGCCCTGCCATGTCCTGGCTGGCGGCGCGCTCCGGGGTCATGACCCCGAGGCGCGTCACCACGGCGAACCGTTTCGGCGAGACCTGCGCTCCGGCAACACCCGCGCCGAGCGCCAGGGCCGCCATGATCAGCGCGTATCGCTTCATCGACGCACCTCGAAGGAGAAGATCTGGATGTTCTGCAGCGCGCCGGCGTTCTGGAACGAGTAGTCGAACTTGATCGAGCGCCCCTTGAGGGGCACACGGAGGCCGAAGCCGCCGGCGAGGCCGTAGGTGGTGGCCGACGCACCGATCCACCGGTCGTCATTGTAGAACCGCTTGCCGCCGCGCACGAACACCGTGTTCTTGAACGCGTACTCGGCGCCGACGCCGTACTGCGTGGCGAAGTCGGTGGCGTCCGCCACCGAGAGCTCGGCGTTGAGCAGGTGATTGCCGCCCGCGCCGCCGAAGAGCGAGTTGGACGTGCCCAGCAGGTCGGAGCCGATGGAGAGACGGAACGCCACGGGGATTTCCGTTTCGCGCGTGAAGAACTGCACCCGGCGATTTTCACGGAGCTGCGAGCCGTCGGCCGTGCTGATGAACCGCGTGATCAGCGCGCCGTTGGCGCTGGACTGGCCGCCGACGTTCTGAATGGCGCCGCCCAGCACCAGTCCGTACAGGCCGGTGTTGAACTGCGTGCCCACATCAAAGGCCACCCAGCTCGTGCTGACGTCGGTGATGCCTTCGTTGATGTACTTGGCCTGGCCCCCCACCGAGAGGCGATCGGTGAGGCGCTTGGCGTAGCCCGCCGCCAGGGCCGTGGAGGTCCACTGGAACTGCGTGCCACCGAGACGCTCACCAAACGGGTTGGCCTCGGTGGTGCGGAGCATGTCGCCCGACGAGAGCGTGTTGAGGCTCACGCCCACCACGCCGCCGATGAGCGGAATGGAGACGGCGGAGTAGGTCTGACCGAGCCCGAGATCACCGTAGAGGTTCTGGCGACCGGCCACGACTTCGAAGCCTTCCGAGGTCGCGGCGCCGGCCGGGTTCCAGTACCACGAGGTGGGGCCGCTGACCGTGGCGCCGACGGAGCCGGCCATGGCACCACCGCGGGCCCCGATACCGATGTGAAGGAAGTTGGCACCGCGGGTACCCTGACGATTCGGGGTGTCCTGCGGTGTGGGAAGGATGCCGCCCGGACCCTGGGCGCTCAGCGGAGCGCCCAGGATGAGGGTGGCGGCGCCAAGGAGCGCCGAAAACAGGCGAGAGGATGGCATCGGCACTCCGTTAGCGGATGATCACGAACTTGCCGCGCTGGACCTGATTGCCACCCTTCTCACCGGTGGCGGTCAGCACGAACAGGTAGAGGCCGGAGCCGAGCTCGAGCCCTTCGCGAGTGCGGAGATTGTAGGGCAGGTCACCGAAGGCGTTCGGATTGCCGCTCTGCTGGAGATCGGCTGGCGTCCACTTGAGCTCCTGCAGGAACTGGCCGGAGACCGAGTAGATGCGCAGCGTGCCTTCGGACGGCACCCCGGTGAACGTGATGTTGGGCGTGGTGCTGTTGTTCGCCGTGTTCATCACGTCGTTGTTGGAGCGCACGAGGTACGGGTTGGGCACCACGTTCACCCGTCGCAGCTCGGCCTTGCTGACCACGTTGTCGGTGGTGAACGGCGTGGCCGTCATGCGCACGATGGAGTTCGGACCGAACTGACGCGTGAGCTCGAAGACCTGCTTCCAACCGGCCTGCACCGGGAGGTAGCCACCGGAGAGGGCTTCCGACGTCTGGTTGCCCGGCGTCGTCGCGCCACGCGACAGCAGCACCAGCGGGTTACAGGTGATCACGTCGGCCGCGGGGCGGGAAAGCCCTGCCGTACCGCACTGCACGGCGATGCGGGCACCGACCGAGTCCCGCTGGATCTGGATCGGGCCCTGGACCGCGACACCATCGACGGTCTGCGTGCCCACCACCACGAACGCCGTGGCGCCCGTACCGACCGTGGAGTCACGCTGGATGTTGTGCAGGAGCACGAGCGTGTCACCCGGCAGCCACACCGAGTCGGGCACGGCCACACGCACCGTGTCATTGCCGCTGCCGAGCAGACGCGTGTTGCCAGTCGCGGCAGGCCGCGGCAGCGCCGCGATGCGCACCGGCTGCGACTGCCCTTCACTGCTGGTGAAGTTCACCGAGAACGGCACCCGCGCCCGACGCAGCGGCCGGCCGACGATGGCGGCATCCGCCGCGCTCGTGGTGGTGACCGTGGTGGCCCGCGACGTGGCTTCGGAAAGCGAGGCCGACACCGTGCCCTGCAGATCGGCCACCGGATCGAGGCGGAACGGTGCCCGCGGTCCCCACGGGTCGGTCTGCCAGTTGATCTCGTAGCGGCCGCCGCGCACCGGGCGGTTGGCGCCGGTGATCGCGTTGACGAACGGCGTGAACTGACGCGCATTCGCCACCAGGGTATCCCCCTCGCTGCGCAGCACGAAGTTCATTTCGCGCGTCGTCGCGATCGGGTTGAGCAGCCCCGGGATGAGGCGGAAGCCGTTGGCGCTCGACGAGTCGCGCAGCTGCACCACGAAGCCCTGGTAGTTCGGGGCGTTCTGCTGCGAGGCCGCGAGGTTCGGCGTGCCGGCCGTGGCGTAGGCATCGCTGGCCACGATGATCGGCCGGTTCTGGCCGTCCACGAGCAGGAAGCCCGAGCGCCCGGTCGGGGCGTTGATGGTGTCCACGAACACCCGCGACGAGCCGGCGATGGAGCGGAACGTGCCGGTGATCGTGTTCGCGCCGTTGCGCACAGGGATGTTGAGGTTGGCCGAGAAGTTGCGCTCGGAGGCCACGAAGTTCGTGACCGCCGGGCCAGCCGGCGCCGTCGCCGCCCGCGGCAGGATCCAACGCGCCGCCACCTGCGTGGTCGTGGCGCTCGTCAACGTGTCGATCGTCTTGCGGACGATGAACTGGTTGCCGAAGAACATCCGGGTGGTGCCCGTGATGTTGGCGTTGATGGCCGAGAACGCCACCTGCTGCGTGGCCGTGCCGGCCACCGTGGCCGTGTCGATCGAGGCGTACGACTTTCCTGCTACGTCGCTGATCGGCATGTACACGTTCACCGTGGTCGGGCCGCTCGTGGAGAGCGCCGAGCTGATGGTGTCGGTGGGCAGGCGGAGCGCCGTGGTGAGGTCAGTGACAGTGAAGCCGCCTGTCGCCGACGTATCGACGATGCGGAAGTCGGCGAAGCCGCGGCTCCGCGTCACGAACGAATACAGGTACGACCGACCGGCCTGCACCGTCTCCGTGACCGCGGCCGATGCCGGCACACCGCCGGTGTACAGCACCGTCGTCCACGGCCGCCACGGGAAGGCATTCACACCGGTGTCAACCGTGCGGGTCGGCGCCGAGGTGCAGGTGGCGGAGTTGCCCGACGTCTGCGTGAACGTCTGGCCGTTGTCGCACGACTTGAAGACCAGCACCGCGGCCAGGTTGTCGTTGGCGCGGGCCGTCAGGCGGCCGAGCAGCCCCGGGTTGAGTCGGAGAATACGGCGCACATTCGCGTCACCGGCAATGGAGTCCTGCCGGATGCGATTGATGAGCCGCAGGAAGAACGGATCGACCGGGTTGATCTGCGGGAAGCGCAGCGTGATCTGGGCACCGATCGCGTTGTCGGCACTGGCGCCCTGCGTGGAGTCGATCTGCGCCGCCGAGGTGATCGTGTAGTTGATCCCCGACCCGGCCGTGCCCTGCAGGCCGCCGGACAGCACCGAGAACGGCTCCGGGCCGTCGTAGTTGCCGAGGTACGAGCTCACGATGCCTTCGATGTTCTGGCGCATCGAGAGCGAGTCGGCCGTCCACGAGAAGGCAAAGAGGAACTGCGTGGTGTCGTTCGCGCGCAGCGGGAACGGACCGGCGCTCACCGTGTTGCCGATGTTGCCCATTTCGGCGTAGTAGCCGCCGGCCACCGTGTCCGAGTAGATGTCGGCGCAGCCGAGGCGACCACATCCAAGCATGGCGATCGTGTCGGGCACGCCGTCCTTGTTGTAGTCCCAGTTGCCGTAGGCCAGGCCGGTCTTGGGGTTGATCGTGCCCGACGGCACGAACTTGGGGAAGCGCACACCCTGCGGGGTGGTCGGCAGCGCGCCGTCCCAGTCTTCCGGACGGAAGAGGAACAGGTAGGTGCCGATGGCGAAGTCCGTCGCCAGACGCCCGTCGAGGTAATCGTCCTCACGCGACGACAGCATGCCGAAGCCTGCGCGCGACGAGCGCGTCCAGTTGTTCGACAGGTTGCCGAACGAGTTCGGCCGCATGTGGTTCACCATGATGGTGTCGCCACGATTCGGATGATTGGGCGCGAAGTAAGGGCTCTCCCGGTTGGTGAAGAGCTTGTTGCGCAGGTCACCGAGCGGCGACTTGAGCCACGTGGCCGCGTACACACCACGGCCGAAGCGGTCGTTGCCGATACACGCCGCCGTCGTGGTGTTGAGGTAACGGCGCGGATAGGTGGCCGTGCAGTTACCCGAGGTGTTGCCCTTGGTGTAGTAGATGGTGCTGTTCGGGATGTCCACGTACGGGTACGCGAACTGACCGGCGCCACCCATGAGGAAGCCCGGGCCGAGGCCGAAGTACAGCGAGTCATAGTCGATCGGCACGCCGTACACGTCGGCCGACTTGTTCACCATGGTCACCTGGTAGAACTGCGCGTTGCGCGTGGCGGGCGCGCCGAACTGCCACGCGTCCACCCGCATCCAGATGCCGAGCGGGAAGCCGTCCACCTGTGGTGCGCCGCTGCCGCCGGGCACCAGGTTGCCGTAGCGCAGGCGCTGCTCGCGGAAGTAGTCCGACATGAAGCCGAACATGCTCTGCGTGCCGAGGAACTCCGGGGCCTGCTGCGACGCCGGCACCGACCAGTCGTCCCACCGGAACGCATTCGGGTTGGCCGCGAAGCGCTGGCGCCACACCGAGTCGGGAATGACGCGCTTGCCGCCGAATCCGGCCGCCGGCCAGGTCACGGGGCAGTCCTTCATGGCCACCAGCGTCTGCGAGGCCCAGTTGACGCCGGCCGAGCGCGGATCATCGCGGCAGGAGCCGTCGGCCGCGCCGGTCACACCGGCAAAGATCTGACCGAACTGCCCGTCGGCGGCGCCGATGCGGCGCGTATCCGGCGGCGTGGCAGTATTCCAGAAGTGGAACGTGTAGCCTTGCGAGCCGCGCATGAAGCGAATGGCGGGATTGGCAGCGAGAATCTTGTTGTAGGCGCTGCGCCCGGCCGCCATCACAAAGCCCTGTTCGAAGAACACATAGCCGCCGTTGCCCGACATCCAGTGCGTGGCGACGATGCCGCCACCCTGGTTGTACGGCACCGGGCCACCCTGGTTGGCGAAGCCGCCGACCAGACCGCCCGTGCTGCGGAAGGTGCCGACCGCGATGTCCTCGGCCGCAAAGAGGTTGAAGCCGCTGCCCGCCGGCGGCAGCATCACCTGCTTGATGCTGCCGTCGGCGCGCACGCTGTCGAGGTGCGTGATGGGTGCGGCCGGGCGCGTGAACAGCTGCGCGTGCGCCACCACCGGCGCGAGGCCGGCCAGCGCGAGACCCGCGGCGAGAGCGCGGACTGGCCGCGCGCTCGCCCCGACACTCATCCTGAAGAGTCCGTGAGGCATGTCGTTGTCGGTGCTCAGAAGTTGATGGAGATGCCGGCCGCGAAGCTGCGACGCGCGCCGATGAACTCGGGCTGGTCGAACGCAGTCGAGGTGCTGGCGTCACCGGTGTTGCCAACGCTGCGGTTCGTGAAGTCACGCAGGCCGGAGTCACAGGTGCCGTTGTTCACGAACACCTGCACACAGTTGCGGCGATCGAAGATGTTGTTCATCTGCAGGAACGCCGAGTAGTTCATGTTATTGATGCGGAACTGCTTGTTGATGAAGGCGCCCACTTCCTGCGTGGACGGCGCGCTGCCGGAGTTGATGTCGGCGACGTTGGCCGCGTTCTGCAGGCCGAACGCATCACCACGGATGGGGGTGTACGGGAAGCCCGACGCCCACTGGTAGGTGATCGTGAGGCGGCTGTTCTTCATGATGCGACCCACGTCGAACGGCAGCGCCGGCGCGTCGTCGCGGACCTGGAAGAACACCGAGCCGTTGAGACGCTGCGGCTGGTTGACGTCGGCCACCGTCTCGAACAGCTGGTTGCGGCTGGCGGCTTCACGACGGCCGATCTCGTTCTGCCGCTCGGGGGGACGCGAGTTGGTGGTGGCCCGCGAGAGGCCGTAGTTCACGTCGTAGCCCCACCGGTCGCGCAGGCGGCGCTGGAACTGCACCTCGATGCCGCGCGAGGTGAGGAAGTCGCCGTTGACCAGCACCTGGTACGTGGGCGAGGCGCCGTCGTACGTGGAGCCGATGTCCTGCACGGCGCGGCTCGGCCGGATGCCCGACAGGCCCGTCTCCGAGCGGTTGAACACCGCCACCTGGATGCTGTAGTCGCGCGAGATGGCCGCCGAGTAGCCGACTTCGTACTGCTTGGCCTGCTCGAGCAGCAGGTTCGGGTTGCCCACGAACTGCGGATTGTCGGTGCGGATGTTGGGCACGCACTCGGTGCTGCCCGGCTTCACCGCCGAGGCGCCGCAGTACGGATCCTGGCCCGCCACCGTGCCGATGCCCGTGTTGCGGTACACGTTGCCGTAGAGCGGCACCATGGTATAGCGGCCGGCGTTGAAGAACACCTGCGACTCTTCGGTCAGCGGGAACGATACGCCCACGCGCGGCGAGAACGCCGTGCGGGCCTTCGCGTCACTGAAGTCGTCGAGCTGCGCAATGCGCGTGGCGCTGTCGAGCAGCACCGGGCGCTGCGTGTTGCGGTCGATCGTCGAGCCGAGGCAGCCGTTCACGCCGAAGGGCTGGCCCTGGGCGTTCACGAGACGCTGGCCGCCCACGGTGGCGCCGTCGCACACCTGACGGGCCGTGGTGCCGTTGGACGGGTCGAACGGATCGGTGAAGCCCCGCCCGCGGGCCACGCCGTAGTCGAAGCGGCCGCCGAGCTGGATGGTGATGAAATCGTACTCGATCTTGCTCTGGATGTACGCCGCCGCCTCGTAGGGCTTGGCGCGGTACACCATGCTCGTGGTGGGCTGGATGCCCGAGTTGGTACCGAACGCGGCGACATCGCTGTACACCATGTCGTGGCCGATGTACTGCACGCCCACGCCGAGCTCGTTGTGGTCGGTGATCTGCGACTTGAAGTCGAGGCGCACCGTGCGCGACGTGTACTGCTCACCACCGAACAGACCGTCGGCGATACCGGCGTACGGCACGCGGTCACCACCGGCCACCGTCGGCGACGGGCTCAGGAAGTTCTGCGAGAAGTTCTGACGGAAGAACGGCCCCGGAATGCAGGTGCCCTGGAAGAACGGGCAGGTCACGCGCTCGAACTCGGTCTGCGCCACGCGCAGTTCGAGGTTGGAGCGGCCGAAGCGCTGCGACAGCGTGCCCACGTACACGGTGCCCTGGTCGCGCACCGCCGGCTGGATCATGTCCCGCGACTGGCGATTGCCGGCGTCGGAGAGCACGAACAGCGAGTCGGCGCGGTTGTTCACCAGGCGGAGCGGGTCGCCCCGGTACTGCGGCTGGTAGCGGCGATCGTAGTTGCGGCGGGCCCGGTCACCGGTGACCGCCGTGAACTTGAGCGTCGTGTTGTCGGTGGCCAGCCAGGTGAGCTTACCCACCAGGTTGGTGTTCTGCGAGATGCCGAAGCCCTGCCACCCCGACGCGAGGTCGCGCGTGTCGGGATTCAGCACGTTGTCGGTGCGGATACCGTTGCGCAGGTCGGCCGGGTTGTTGACCGTGAAGATGTCATTGTCGTACTGCAGCGCACGGGCGGCCTGGCTGTTCACCTGACCCGACACCGCATAGCGCAGCTTGGAGTTCGTGCCCGGCACCGGACCCGAGAGGTAGCCGCGGATGAGCTGCACGCCGTTGACGATGTCCTGCGGCGAGTTGAAGAGCCGTCCCGGGACACCCGAGTTGCGGTAGTCGATGGAGCCGGAGACTTCCGAGCCACCCTCACGGAGCGCGTTGTTGATGACGCCCGACAGCGCGTTGCCGTACATGGGGTCCATGTGGCCGCGCTGGAACACCGTCTGCTGCACCGCGAGCCCGTTCACGGACACGGCGTCGGCACCGAAGAGCGGGTTGTTGATCGGGATGCCGTCGACCATGGAGAGCGTCGAGCCACCACGCGAACCGCGCACGCGTACCGCCGGTACCGTCGAGCGCTGCTCTTCGGCCAGCGACACGATGTTGGTGTTGTCGGGCACCTGCGTGAAGCCCTGTTGCAGCGCCAGCACGCCGGCGATGGTCGTGACCGGCAGCGACTGGATCTGGTCGGCGGTGATGACCGACTGCGTACCCACCTGACCACGCGGCACCAGCGGCACCTGCTCGGCCTGGACCGTGATGGCCTGCAGCGTCTGGTTGGACGACTTGAGCTTGAAGTTCTGCTCGGTGGTCTGCTCGATGGTGACCACCACGTTGGTGGCGTTCACGCTCTGGTAGCCCAGGCGCCGGGCCTGCACCGTGTAGGTGCCGGGCGGCACCTGGATGATGAAGAACCGCCCCGAGGCGTTGGTGTTGCCACCGAGTGTGGTGCCCTGAATCACCACGGCCGCGCCCTCGATGGGCTTGCCGGTTTCCGTATCGGTCACCAGGCCGGTCAGCTTGCCGGTCTGGGCCTCTGCGGCGATGACTGGCGCGGCCAGGGCCACGCCCAGGGCCGTCGCGAATAACCACCGACGACGTCCGAGAAACCTCATCTGCTCCTCCGGGAGGGTAGTGCCACGAGACAACGCCCCGCCCCACCGCACCAGCGCGGTGAATCGGAACGCCTGCAACGCCGAACGAGGCCACCGGCAACCCTTTCAGGCACCCGGGGTCCACATCCGGCACAAGGAGAAGCCGATCGGTGTCGCACCGATCAGCCGGGAACCTTCGAAAAGTGAGAAGCCGTCAGCGACAGAAACCGTGTGAGCCGGACGGCACGGAACACTGCAGGAAGGAATGACAGACATCACCGGGTCGCTCACCTTCAGCGAGCCGCCGGATAGACAGCGCCCGGCGGCAAGCTAAACAGAGAACCGGCACTGTCAATGAAGCGATCGCGAATTGGATGGGACGAACAGCGGGGCCGGCGAGGCCATGGATGGCCCGGTGGCCATGCAGGAAACAGCGCCCGGGCCACCGCCGTCACAACCCGTGGCCGACGCCGTGGCGCCGCCTTCCGGGGTCGTCAGCGCACGCGGGCGCGATACGTGCGGGACAGACGCAGCGTGGACCCGTCCCCGAGCACCAGCAGGCCGTCTCCGCCGGGCAGGGGGCTCATTTCCCGGACGCGATCCATGTTCACCACGACCCGGCGATGGATCCGGACAAACTGGCGCGGGTCGAGCGCCGCCTCGATGGCGGTGATGGTACCGCGGGTCCGATAGGCCGTGCCCCCCGCGCGCACTTTGATGTAGTTGCCGTCGGCCTCGAACCAGTCAATGTCGCTCAGTGGCACGAAGCGCGTCCGGCGCCCCTCGCGCACGAGCACCCGAAGTGGCCGACCTTCGGCACTGGCCCGCCCGCCGTCCTCGCGCGTGAGGTCGAGTACGGGCTCCTCGGCCTGGTCGCGACCGCGGCCGGGCCGAGCGTCCGCCTCACGCCCCGCCGTTCTCCACGGGGTCGTGGCCACCAGCGTACCGGTTGCGCCCTCGGCAGCGATGCGGCGGCGCGCGCTGCCTCCCCGCTGCACGCCACCCGACAGCACACCACCCGACAACGGATCCCCCGCCGGCGCACTGGCCGTGCCGGTGAAGGGTCGGCTGTCTGCGAGCACTCGTGCCGTTGCCGAGGCCGAGGCCGAGCTGGTGCGGCTTCCGGCAACGCCGCGAAAGCTCATGCCCCCGATCGCATTCGCCTCACCCAGCAGGCGCTGCAGTTCGTCGGCCGTCCGGAGCAGGGCGGCCTGCAGGACCTGCTGCCGCGCCCGGGTGAGTGCTTCGCCCAGCCGAGCGGTGGCCGTCGGCCAGAGGACGAAATCCGTGGCCTGGAGCTCGAAGGCCGCCACGGCGTCTTCTTCGCGTACGCCGACCACGATGCACGCCACCGGGCGCTGCGCAGCCGGGAGCGCCCGCAGGAACGCCAGCCCCGACCCATCAGAGAAGGTCGCGCCGACCACCGCGATATCGGGCACGGCGGAGACGAGTGCCGCCGTCGCTGCCGGCAGATCGGTCGCCCCGACCTCAGCAACCAGATTCATGGACGAGGCCAGCTCCGCCAACTGTACGGGCAACGAGGCGGGAAGCTGCCCCAGAAGAACGACGCGAAGTGCCATGAGAGGGGAGGAGGACGCCAACCAGCGCGCTGCGTGTGTTCGGCGCGCAACGTCGCGACGCCCGGAACGGATGTCTTACGGACAGACCGAGCGTGACGTTGCGCTGGGCACGGCTGGCGGGGGGAGACCTGACGGCCACACCCTGACGGCGTCGAGGGTCATCAGCTGATCGGTACCGGTGCCCCACGACACGCCGCCACACCTCGCGTCGTGGTCCGTCCCGTGTGATCGCGTCGGCCGTTCGCCGCCAACGAAACGCGCGAGGCCCCGGAGTCGCCGGGGCCTCGCGCCATCTGCCACCCATCCGGTCGTCGCGGTGGTTCGTCGGGCACCGCCCTGCACGACGAACCCCGCGCCGACACTCGCGGCCACTGACCGCGGTCTTCAGTGCGCGACGGCCTACGCCGCCGACGCCTCTTCCGTCACGACGCGCACCTGATCGTCGACGACCTGCAGAAAGCCTCCGGCAACCGTGAACCGCTGTTCTCCGGTTGCCGTGTCCACGCGCAGTGTGCCGCGCCCCAGCAGCGTCATGAGCGGCGCGTGCATGGGCAGGATGCCCAGCTCGCCGTCGAACGCCGGGGCGATCACGCCCCGGGCCGTGCCTTCGTACAGCACGCGCTCGGGGGAGATCACCGACACCTTGAGGGAATCGCTCACCGATCAGCCCTGGAGCTTCTTGGCGTTGGCGACCACGTCTTCCACGCCACCAGCCATGAAGAACGCCTGCTCCGGCAGGGTGTCGAACTCACCGGCACAGATGCGCTCGAAGCTGGAGATCGTCTCCTCGAGCTTCACGTACTTGCCGGGGATGCCCGTGAACTGTTCGGCGACCGCGAACGGCTGCGACATGAAACGCTGCAGACGACGGGCCCGGCCGACGATCTTCTTGTCGTCTTCCGAAAGCTCGTCCATGCCGAGGATGGCGATGATGTCCTGGAGCTCCTTGTAGCGCTGCAGGATGCGCTGCGTGGTCGTGGCCGCGTTGTAGTGGCGCTCGCCGATGTACTGTGCGTCAAGGATGCGCGACGTGGAATCGAGCGGATCGACGGCGGGATAGATGCCCAGCTCGGTGATCTTGCGGTTGAGCACGACCGTGGCGTCGAGGTGCGCGAACGCGGTGGCCGGCGCCGGGTCGGTGAGGTCGTCGGCGGGCACGTAGATGGCCTGCACCGACGTGATCGAGCCGTTGCGCGTCGACGTGATGCGCTCCTGCAGTTCACCCATCTCGGTGGCCAGCGTCGGCTGGTAGCCCACGGCGCTCGGCATGCGCCCGAGCAGCGCCGACACTTCCGACCCGGCCTGCGTGAAGCGGAAGATGTTGTCGACGAACACGAGCACGTCCGAGTTCTCCATGTCGCGGAAGTACTCGGCGACCGTGAGACCCGCGAGCGCCACGCGCAGACGCGCTCCCGGCGGCTCGTTCATCTGCCCGTAGATCAGCGCGACCTTGTCGAGAATGCCCGCTTCCTGGAACTCGAGGTACAGGTCGTTGCCTTCACGCGTGCGCTCGCCGACGCCGCAGAACACCGACTTGCCGCCGTGCCCCTTGGCGACGTTGTTGATGAGCTCCTGAATGATGACCGTCTTGCCGACGCCGGCGCCGCCGAAGAGCCCGATCTTGCCACCCTTCACGAACGGGGCGACGAGGTCGACGACCTTGATCCCCGTCTCGAACACTTCCGTCTTCGGCTCGAGGTTGACGAAGTCCGGGCGCTTGCGGTGGATGGGCCACCGCTCGGCGTTGGCCGCGATGGGCGCGCCGTCGTCCACCGGGTCGCCAAGCACGTTCAGGATGCGGCCAAGCGCGGGCGCGCCGACCGGCACCGTGATCGAGGCGCCGGTGTCGATGACATCCATGCCGCGCGTGATGCCGTCCGTGCTGGACATGGCCACGGCGCGCACCTGGTTGCGACCGATGTGCTGCTGCACCTCGGCGGTGACGCGGATGTGCGAGCCGTCGGGCGCCGTGGTATCGACGACGATGGCGTTGTAGAGCTCGGGAAGGTGATCGTTCTCGAACGCCACGTCGATGACGGGGCCGATGACCTGAACGATCTTGCCGACGACGGTCGGCGCGGCGGTGGTAGCCATGATTGCGTACTGGATATGGTGAAACGTCAGCCCTGCAGTGCCGATGCACCGCCGACGATTTCGGCGATTTCCTGCGTGATCTGCGCCTGGCGCGCCGAGTTGTAGGTGCGCTTGAGGAGCTGCAGCATCTCGGTCGCGTTGTCGGTGGCGTTCTTCATCGCCGTCCGGCGCGCGCCCTGTTCACCGGCCGCCGTTTCCACGAGGGCACGGTAGACGGTGTTGCGCACGTAGAGCGGCAACAGCGCTTCGAGAATGTCGGTGGCCGACGGCGCGAGAATGAAGTCGCGCCCGGTGGCCGTGGCCCCGCTGGCCGACGCGGGCGCCACGACCGGCAGCACCTGTTCGGTAGCCGGCGGCGTGGACAGCGCCGACTTGTACTTGGCGTAGGTGATGTACACGGCGTCGAGGTCGCCCGCCGCGTAGCGCGCCATCAGGTCCTCGATGAGTGACGCCGCGTCGGCCGACGAGGGCCGATCGCCGATGTCGGCGCGGGTCACCGCGAGGGCGCGCCCCAGATACTTGAAGAACCCGATCCCCTTGCGGCCCACCACGTGCAGCTCGACCGACACGCCCTTGCCTTCCAGCTCGGCCAGGCGCGCGCGCGACTCACGCAGCAGGTTGGTGTTGAACGCGCCGCAGAGGCCGCGGTTGGCGGTGAGCACCACCAGCGCCACCTGCTTGACCTGCGCCGGCCGCCGCAGCAGCGGGAACTGCTCGGCCAGCTCCGGCGTGTACACCTGCGACAGCACCTCGCCGAGCGCCAGCGCGTAGGGACGCGCCGACGCCACGCGGTCCGCCGCGCGCTTCATCTTGGAAGTGGCCACCATTTCCATCGTGCGCGTGATCTTGCGCGTGTTCTCGACGGACTTGATGCGCCCCTTCAGTTCGCGGCCCTTGGCCATGAGTCAGATACCCTGGCTCAGCCGGCGAAGGACTTCGTGTACTGCTCGATGGCGCGCTTGAGCTCGGCCTCGGCGTCCTTGGCGAGCGCCTTGCTGGTGCGCATGCCGTCGAGGATCTGCGGGAACTGCGCGCGGAGATACTCGAGGAAGCCCTTCTCCCACGCGCGCACCTTGCCGGTGTCGAGGCTGTCGAGGAAGCCGTTGGTCACCGCGTAGATGACCGCCACCTGCTCCTCGAACGGCAGCGGCGAGTACTGGCCCTGCTTGAGGATTTCGACCGTGCGGGCGCCGCGCTCGAGCTGGCGCTTGGTGGCGGCGTCGAGGTCCGACGCGAAGGCCGCGAAGGCCTCCAGCTCGCGGAACTGCGCCAGGTCGAGGCGGAGACGGCCGGCCACGCCCTTCATGGCCTTCGTCTGCGCCGAGCCACCGACACGCGACACCGAGATGCCGACGTTGACGGCCGGGCGGATGCCGGCGTTGAACAGGTCGGTCTCGAGGAAGATCTGGCCGTCGGTGATGGAGATGACGTTGGTCGGGATGTACGCCGAGACGTCGCCGGCCTGCGTTTCGATGATCGGCAGCGCGGTGAGCGAGCCGCCCGGCTTGAAGATGGTCTTGCCATCGACCACGCCCTCGTCCTCGCGCAGCTTCGCGGCGCGCTCGAGGAGACGGCTGTGGAGGTAGAACACGTCGCCGGGGTACGCTTCGCGGCCCGGCGGGCGACGGAGCACGAGGGAGAGCTGGCGGTACGCCGCGGCCTGCTTGGAGAGGTCGTCGTACACGCAGAGCGTGGGCTTGCCCTCGTGGTACATGAAGTACTCGGCCATCGCGCAGCCCGAGTAGGGCGCGATGTAGAGCATCGGCGCCGGGTCGGAGGCCGAGGCGGCCACGACGATGGTGTACTCGAGCGCGCCGGCCTGACGGAGCCGCTCCACCACCGAGGCGATGGTGGATGCCTTCTGGCCGATGGCGACGTACACGCAGATGACGCCCTGGCCCTTCTGGTTGATGATCGTGTCGATCGCGACGGCGGTCTTGCCGGTGGAGCGGTCGCCGATGATGAGCTCACGCTGGCCACGGCCGATCGGGATCATGGCGTCGATGGCCTTGATGCCGGTCTGGAGCGGCTCCTTGACGGGCTGACGCACGATGATGCCGGGGGCCGGCGACTCGACCTTGCGGAAGTTGGTCGAGCGGATCTCGCCGAGGCCGTCGATGGGTCGGCCCAGGGGATCGACCACACGACCGATGAGCTCATGGCCGACGGGCACCTCGAGCACGCGGGCGGTGCGACGGACCTCGTCGCCCTCCTTGAGCTGCAGGTAGTCGCCCAGGATGACGGCGCCGATGTTGTCCTCTTCGAGGTTCAGCGCGAGGCCGGTGATGACCTGCTTGGTCTCGGACGCGGTGAACTCGAGCATCTCGCCGGCCATGACCTTGCCGAGGCCGTAGATGCGGGCGATGCCGTCCTTGACTTCGAGGACGGTGCCGACTTCCTCGATATTGAGATCGGAGAGGTCGGCGGCCTCGATCTCACGAAGGAGGATGTCCTTGATTTCGCCGGGACGCAGGGCGGTCTGGGTGGCCATGATACAGGGCGTGTATGTGCGAAGGAAACGATTGGGGTCCAGCTTGTGAAAATTATCACAAGCGGGTGGCGTGGGCAACCCGTCCCCGGCGGCTGCCGCCTTAACCGGCGACGGCGCGAGACGGTTCCGGACTCGCCCGCCGGGGTCAGCCTGCGCTGTCGTCGCCGTCGGGCGCGGCCGGCTGGCGCGCGAACCGCTCGAGCAGATCCATGGCGCGCAGCCGCGACAGGCTCGAGGCCTTGGCCCCCACCAGCCGCTGGGTCGTGCTCGACAGATGCGACGAACTCGCGAACCCCAACACCTCGGCCACATCGCGCACATCGTAGGCCGCGTTCTTGGACAGTTCGGCGGCGGCGAGTACGCGCACGAGGTCGATCACCCGCTTGAGCGTGGGGGCCGCGCCCACCGCGAAGCTGCGCGAAAGATGCTCGCGCGAGACGCCAAGCTCCCTGGCCAGCTGGTCGGTGCGGACCGGGCGTCCGGCGCGCCGCACGATGCTGCGCCAGACCGCCAGCTGCAGCGGGGTCGCGAGGTGCAGCACCGGGGGCGGCACGCTCAGCGCCCGCTCGAAGCGCGTCGAGAAGGCGCGGCGGGCGACGACGTCGCGGGCCACGCTGTCGTCGACCCCCTCGATGAGGATCTCGCACACCCCCGCCTCGGTGGCCCGCGCGACGAGCGGTGCGTCGGCTGGCAGCAGCGTGGTGATGAGCAGGAACGGAATGCTGGAGAACTCCTCGGCCCGGGCCAGCAGCCGGTGCGCGTCGTCACCGGCCCCGGCATCGATGAGTACCGCATCCACGAGGGTCGTGCCGAGGAGTGTCTCCACGTCGCCGGCATTCCTGGCCGCGACCACGTGCGCCCGCCGGCGCGGGAACGCCTGCCGAACGAGGGCGCGCGCCCGCTCGCGCTTGACGAGCGTCACCACGTGCAGCGCCGAGGGCGCCTCGCCGGATCGGCCGCCTGACGCCTTGAGGCCGGGCACCGTCACCGTCGCACCGGCCCCTGCGCCGGGTCGAGCGACCAGTCGATGCCATGGATCATGGCATTCGCCCGGAGCAGCACGTCGCGCGCGTTGGCGTACGACACCAGCTGCTCCGCCTCATCGAAGCGGGCCCACCGGCAGGCGGTGATGCCTTCGGCCCGCTGCGGCGTGGTCTGCGCGGCGTCGGTGCGCATGAGGAAGAAGTGGCAGACTTTGTGGACCAGCCGGCCACGGAATCGGAAGTACCAGTCGATGGTGTCGATCTCGCCGTCGAGGGTCACCGCCTCGAGCCCGGTCTCCTCGCGCACCTCGCGCATGGCCGCCGCATCGGCCGCCTCGTCGATCTCGAGGTGCCCCTTGGGAAAGCCCCAGTTGCGATAGCTGTCGCGGATGAGCAGGAAGTACGGCTCGCCGTCCTGCAGGCGATACACGACGCCGCCGGCCGAAGTCTCCAGCCTGGCCCGCGCGATGTGCCGGCGCGGCTCGCCGGAGGGCCCGGGCATCAGTCGGCCTGGGGGCCGACCGCGCGGACTCCGATGAGCGGCGCCGACCCCTCGAGCGTGGCGCGGCCCTCGATGAACTGGCGCACGAGCGGGTCCGTGCTGTGCTGGATCTCGGCGACCGTACCCACCTGGCGTATCTGCCCCTCGTACAGCATGGCGATGCGGGTGCCGACGGTGTAGGCGCTGCGCATGTCGTGCGTGATGACGATGCCCGTCACGCCGAGCTGCTCGCGCATGCGCACCATGAGGGCGTCGATGGTGGCCGAGGTGACGGGATCGAGGCCGGTGGTGGGCTCGTCGTACAGGATGTACTTGGGGCGCAGCGCAATGGCGCGTGCAATACCGACGCGTTTGCGCATGCCGCCCGAGAGCTCGGCGGGCATGCGGTTGCGCACGTCGGGCAGGTCGACCAGCGCGAGGGCCTCGTCGACCCGGGTGTCGATTTCGGCCTCGGTGAGCTCCCCGCGCTTGCGCAGGCCCATGGCGACGTTCTCACCGACGGTCATGGAGTCGAACAGCGCGGCGAACTGGAACACGTACCCGATCTTGCCGCGCAGCGCGTACAGCTCCTTGCGGGAGAGCTGGTCGACACGCTTGCCGTCCACCCACACCTCGCCGTCGTCGGGTTCGAGCAGGCCAACGATGTGCTTGATCGCGACCGACTTGCCGGTGCCCGAGTAGCCGATGATGACCATGGTTTCGCCCTCCGCGACGGTGAGGGAGAAGCCGCGGAGCACCTGCTTGGGGCCGAAAGCCTTGTGGACGTTCTTGAGCTCGATCATGACATCACAAATATGCCGCCGGCGTACGAAGAAGGCCAGCCGATGCTTGGCTGGCCTTCTCGGGGTTCACGCGGCGAAGCTGGAGAGCGCCCGTCCGACGTCGCCCTCGCGCAGGCGCTTGAGCGCCCGATCGCGCAGCTGGCGGACCCGTTCGCGGGTGACACCGAGCATGGAGCCGATCTCTTCGAGGGTGTGCTCCCGGCCGCCTTCGAGGCCGAAGTAGAGCCGCAGTACTTTGGCGTCGCGCGGGGGCAGCGTGGAGAGCGCCTGCTCGATCTCGTCGGTGAGGAAGCGGTTCATGGCCTCTTCCTCGGTGTCGGGCATTTCATCCGCCACGAAGCGCTCGATGAGCGAGCGATCGCCGTCCGGATCCATGGGGGCGTCGAGCCGGACGTCCCCGGTGTTGAGCGCGGCGAGTGACTGCACGACGTCGACCGAGAGCCCGGTGACCTGGGCCAGTTCCTCAGGGGACGGCTCGCGGCGCAGCTTCTGGCGGAGGATTTCCGACGCCTTGATGATGCGCGAGAGGTCGGCGGTGCGATTGAGCGGCACCCGCACGGTGCGCCCCTGTCGGGCGAGCGACGACAGAATGGCCTGCCGGATCCACCAGACGGCGTAGGAGATGAACTTGACGCCCTGGTCGGGATCGAACTTTCGCGCGGCGGTGAGCAGCCCCACGTTGCCTTCGCCGATCAGGTCGATGAGCGGTAGGCCGCGGTTCTGGTACTTCTTGGCCACGGAAATGACGAAGCGGAGGTTGCGCTTGACGAGTTCCTGGAGCGCATCCTGGTCGCCGGCGCGGATTTTCTTCGCGAGCTCGATTTCCTCGGCCGCCTTGAGCAGCGGGTACGTGGAGACCTCGTAGAGGTACTGATCGAGGATGTCGCGCTCGGGCTCGCTGGGCGCGATGCCCGCGGGGGCCGCACGACGGCGCTTCCGCTTGACTTCAGTCATGTGTGCGAAGGGACCTCGGGATGGGACAGCATCCCGTGAGAGGAGACGAGGAGCAGCAGTACGTCGCGGGAGTTCGCTCGCCAGGCATCGGCGCCGGCACACGTCCCGCTCCGCATGGCGCCGCTCCGGAGGGATGACGGCGTAATGGGGGGGAGCCATGCAAGATACGCCAACGAGGGGCTTTCGCCAGTGCGGCTTCAGCAACTCAGCTTGACGAGGGACATACACCCAACTAGACTGCGCGGTTCCTGAGACCCTCCGTGGCACGGCGACCCAAGCCGGCGCCGCAGGTGGCGGAGGCCGGGCGCGGGGCCGTAGCTCAGTTGGGAGAGCGCTTGAATGGCATTCAAGAGGTCAGGGGTTCGATTCCCCTCGGCTCCATCCTGGTCGGCCTGACCGGCCGGGTGTTGTGCGGGAATAGCTCAGTTGGTAGAGCACAACCTTGCCAAGGTTGGGGTCGCGGGTTCGAGTCCCGTTTCCCGCTCTGTTGGTCGATGTCTCTGGGTCGTTAGCTCAGTTGGTTAGAGCGCCACGTTGACATCGTGGAGGTCACAAGTTCGAGTCTTGTACGACCCATTGTTGGTGTTGGGCCCTGGGGTTCGGGCGAGCGCGGTCAGCAACGGCCGCGGGCGTCCGGCATCGGGTGGTGGGTCCTTTGCCTTCGGGTGGGGGAGTGCGGGGCCGTCGTGGAGCAGTGCGTTGCGCCTGTAGCTCAATTGGATAGAGCATCTGACTACGGATCAGAAGGTTGGAGGTTCGAGTCCTTCCAGGCGCGTTGGTGGTGCAGGTGTAGTACGACGGTACCGCACGGGGCGTAGCTTAGCCCGGTAGAGCGCCTGCTTCGGGAGCAGGAGGTCGCTGGTTCAAATCCAGTCGCCCCGACTGAGAGAAGATAGAAAAGCGAACGGCCAACTCGTTGAGGTTCAACGGGTTGGCCGTTTCGCTTTCCCGATACTTCCGCCGGCCGAGGGCGAGGGCGCATTGGCTGCTTTCCCAGTTTTTCTGCAGGACCATCCCCAGTCGGGTTGCGGTACCAGCACTTTCGAATATCACGGTCTTTCCTAGCGAGGCCGCTACACCCACTGCTTCTCCGCGGCCAGACGACCCAGACCCACCCGGCTGCAGTGCTCCCCGAGGCGCCGTAACCTCCCCCGGGCACCAGAAGCTTCGGCCGCGCGAACGATCTGACGTTCGGAGCTGACCACATAGACCGGCGCCCCGAAAAAGACGTTATCCGCCCGCAACAGCGCCCGGTGGTCAATTAGGGCACAGACGTGGGAGTCCCAGACGCTGTTGGCATGCTTCGCTTTGCTCGGATCGATCTCGCCGCCCGCCGACAAGACCACCTGGTTGTGAATGAACGCGATCGACGTTCCGGCGTGCTCCAGCATCCACTCCGCCTCTGGCCCGATTATGGACTCGGGCGAGTCCTCATCGATGTGGGGGTGGAACATCGCGAGAATCTCCGCCGTGAATGCATTTCCGCGGTCACGGAGAAAGCGCATGGTCGCGAGCTGCGCCTCTCTACCCGATGCCAGTTGCGCATGGGCTTTCATCAGCTCGTTACTGTCCGCTGCTGCCTTTGCCAACGACGCCCCGTACGCTGCCTCTCGCGCGAGAACCCAATCCCGAATCTTTCCGCACGCATCTGCGAGCTCGGGCTCGAGTGGCAGCTCATGCACATCAGCAAGCCGGAGCAATAGAGTGCCCAGCCATCGGACGAACTCCTCATCCGATCGCGAGCTGTTGAATGCTACGAGCCGCTGATCGATTGGGGACCGAACGAACGGTATGTACGTGCCGTGATCCCACAATTGCGTCAGCCGCGTCAACGCCGCTACACCGTTGAGCCCGGATACAGCCTCCACTCGATCGGCGCAGCCGATAGCACTTATCAGCTCAAGCGCGACGACCATCGAGGCCAGGCTAGCGATCGAATGTCGGCGATGAGCGCCGAGAAGCTCGTCAACATGGCGACGGCCCACACTTCGCAACGCGTTTGTATCGAAAACCACAACCTCGCGAGGCATCAGCGCAAGCCGCTCACAGGATTTTTGTGGTGTCAGTCGCGAGCTCGCGACGAGCATTGAAGGATACGCATCGCTCGTAGAACTCAATCAGCGCCGCGGAGTTGTCAGCGTCACGGAACCGTATGTGCTCCAATACCGATTCCCACGACAGCAGCTGTACGTCGATGGCCGACATAGCGGGCAAGAACGTGTGCTGGAACCATTGATCGCGGTCTCCTTGATAGGCCGCAACTCGCGTCCGCACGACTTCGATGATGTGCTCCTTCTCACACCAATTGCCGAATACCCCAGCGTCTATTTGAGACGCTGGTGCCACCACCACAAACCCAGCACGAATCTTGGCAGGACTCACCGCTCCTTGGTGTAGAGCGGTAGCCAGACACGCCACGTTGCGCGCCGCCTGATTATACGTGGCGGCGCGTTTGGTCCCCGCCGAAAGCGCGGACATGAGCTTGGCCTCTACCACCACGAACTGCTTTGTCTCGCGGGCCGGCAGCAGATCACCACGCCCCGAGCCGCGCCGGGTCGCCCCGATGATCGCATCCGCGTGGGTAAAGGATTCCGCGAGCTCGTCGCCGCGGCCCCGCGGCAGAAACGCGGACGGCAAGAGGACTTCGGATCGCCATCCGTGCCCCGGCATTACATCCAACGGGTGCTCGACGGGCGCCTGACGCGCAAACCAATCGAGCACGAGGCGAAGCATCCATCCCTCGTTGTACAGTGCCGTCGGAGGGAGGATGCCCGCGCGGGTACCTGAGGACAGGAACAGCTGCCCCACTCTTTCCAGCGCAGTTGTCAGGGGAGCAGGCGCTCCTGTATTTGCGTTACCTAAACTTGTCATGCTGAATCATTATCCGAGGGGGCTGACAGTCACGCTACGCCGTTACCGAATCCCATTGAAGCCTGATCTGCCCGTAGCCGAATCGTCCCTCCGAGAACCAGTACGCCCCGCCGACCGGGAGCATGCTTATCGGCCGAACCGTCAAGACATGCGGAAGGGTGGGGTTCGTGGGCATTGGCAGCAACGTTTGCCAAGTACGGCTCACCAGCGGATCGGGGCTCATGAACTGAATGACTGACGAGAGATTCGACGTGATCGCCTGCAATGCAGACTCTTTCGTCTCTCCTTCACCGAGGGCATGGCGGAGCGCCGCGAGACTCTGCGTGGCGACGCACGCACACCCGCCCCCTGCGCGCATCGTGTCGAAGAAGACTTCTTCCCCACCGATAAATCGTTGAAACTCATCGCAGATGTAGTAGGCGTGCCGCACAGGCTTCCCCGCTTCGTCGCACGCGGCTCCCTTGGTGATGGCGCGCAAGTACGCGCGCTTGATGGCCCGCCCGATCATCGCACTCTCATCGCTAATGTCCTTAGGCTGATAGGCGAGTAACGCGCCGCCCGCGATGGCGTCGGCCATCGTCACCGCGTCCGAGCGCTGCCCCCCCGGACAGAAATCGAAGTCGATCGCCAATTGGACCCGCTGATCGGCCAGCGGCCCCAGCAGCGAGGCCACGGTCGCCACCACGCTGGTCGCCGTATCTGCCGCGAGAGAGCACACGGACAGCAGCTCAGCCGCATCATACGCCGGCAAATGCGCACGAAACACCTTCTCTAGATCATGCGCGACTGTGTCCGCGTCGGTGTCTCCCGGAGTTCGCTGGAGCTTGCGACACAATGCGAGGTACCGACTCCACGGCCTACCCATGTCAATCAGCGCCTCTGTGCCACGTGCCCGCCCTGAGCCCCGCTTGGCGAAGAAGCTGGCGATTACTGAGCAGGCCGCAAAATAGTGCGTAGGTTCGTCACGCTGCGTACCGGACGTGGCGCTCTTGGAACAGGTTGCGAATGACGTGGGGCTGTTTCTGTCGCCGATGCAGATGCCGGCGGACCGCCGTCATCAGGTCGGCG
>JAJTGR010000052.1 GCA_021299375.1 Gemmatimonadota bacterium | reverse complement strand
GGTCACGAGGAGGTGTAGGTGCGGATGCCAGTTCGCCCGGGAGCCGTGCGTCTGCAGGCACGCGACGATCCCCACGGCGAGGTCGCGCTCGCCGGTCAGTGTGCGCATGGCGGCGGTCACGGTGCGGGCCGCGACGCGGGCGATCTCGCCGAGCAGGCGACGCCGGTACAGACAGTAGGCGCGGAGCCGCTTGGGGATGGTGAGCACCACTTGGCGGTGCGGCACCGGCGCGAGCAGGGTCGTGTCCAGCCACTGCGTCCAGATCGCCAACCGCTGGGCGTGGCAGCTCGGACAGAAGTAGCGGCACTTGCACGAGAACGCGAGCAGGTATTCGTGCGCACAGTCGTCGCAGCGGATGCGGGCGAAGCCGTGCTCCAACACGCCGCAGGCGAGGAACTTGTCGGCAACCTGCGCGACCACGGGGCGCCACGGGCCGTACTCGCGTGCGAAGCGGTCGTCGTAGACCATCTGCAGGCGATGCAGATGGTCCGATACCAACCGAAAGAGCGGCGACGCCTGGGGGCGTCGGGGGTTGTAGACGCCGCGCGCCGCCGGGACCGCGTCGGGCATCCGGGCTCCGGGACCGGGGAGCGCCCAGCATACGCCCGACTCGGGCGCGGACTGTCACCATTCCGTTGCGCGACGGGCCATTCCGACGCAACGTCCGGTCGAGCGGGCCTAACGATGCTTGCTGTTGCCGAGCGGACCGACCATCTGCGCAGCTTGAAGCATCGGGCCGGTCCGCTCGCAACAGAAGCTGGCGTCCACACCCCGCCCAACGCCCCCAGTCCCCCGTGCCCCATCGCCTCCTGTTCGCCGCGCGGCTCGCAATCGCCTGCCGCAGCGCCGATACACGCGATGCGGTTACCGACGCCGAGGATGCGCAGTCCGCCCGGCGGTTCGTGCAGGCGTTCTACGACTGGTACGTGCCGCTTGGTGACCGCGCCCCCGCGACGCGGCTCTACCGTGTGGTGGCGCGCGGCCCGCAGTGGTTCACACCGATGCTGCAACATGCCCTGCAGCGCGATGTCGATGCCCAGCGCAACGTGGCGGACATCGTGAGCGTCGTGGGCGACTTCGATCCGTTCCTCAACGCACAGGATCCCTGTCCACACTATGCGGCGCTGGCGGTCGTGCCTCGCGGAACCGGCTGGCAGGTCGCCGTCTCGGCGCAGTGCGAGGGCGGTGTGGCGACGCCGGCCGTCCTGCTGGACGTCGCGCGCGAAGGCACCGACTGGCGCTTCGCCAATGTCCGCATGCCGGAGCGACCGACGGTCGATCTCGTTTCACAGCGTGAGGCCGCGCAGGCGATGCGCGACTCGGTGAGCCGCTCCGACACGGCACGATCGAGCTACTGAGACGCTCGGCAGTCCGTGCGTCTGATTCCGAGCGGCCAGATCACGGTCGTCACGGCTGCCGTCGCGGGGCTCTGACCACGACCCGCTCCGGCAACACGTGCACGTCGGATGGCAAAGACGGTGCGGAACGGCCAACGGCGCAGCGCGCTACCGCCACACTGCGCCGAAACGCGCCTCCCCGCCCACGGCGTAGCCGGCCACACACCGCGTGAGCCGTCCCGCCCGCACGTGCTCATCGATGAGGGCGCCGAGCTGGGCGACCGTGAGATTGTGTCGCCGGCCGGGCTGGCGCGCGATGTGCGAAAGACCGCGGAGAAACGCACGCCGCCATCGTGCTGGTAGGCCGACAGGTAGGTCGCGCGACATCCGGCTTTCCACTCCTCCTCCCACTTGGCCTCGTACTGCGCCGGCGTAAGCGCGGTGTGCAGCCGCCACGACGTGCCGTCATCCTTTTCAAAGAACGCCGCGTACGAGCGCTCGCCGTTGATGGACACGACCGACACGTCGACCGGGCCGAACCCGTCCTTGTCGAGCCGCGCGACCTCGGCGAGGTGCTGGGCGTGCGTCCGGCCGTGATACGCGACTCAGGCGGGGCCTGCCGTTTTCTCGAAGATGCACGCGTAGCGGATACGCCCGGCCTCGACATACAACGTGAGGTTGCTCAGGCGAAAGCCCTTGCCGGTCCGCTCGGTGAAGAACGCCTGACACTCGGCGGCCGTCAGCCCGTGCCGCGAGATCCACGGGGTGCGCGTGTCATCCCATCGATAGAGCGCGCTGAAGAACGTCTGGCCGCCCACCTCGTAGGCGTCCACCCACCCGGGGCGATAGCGGCTGTCGAACGCGCGTTTCGCCCAGCGCTGGTATTGGGCGGCGGGCATCGCGGCCTGCGACACCTCCCCCCACTCGGGCGGATACCAATCGGGTTTCGTCGGTGCGGGCCAGATCAGGACGGGCTCCAGTGGAATACCCTCGCCGGCCAGCAGCGCCCACGGCCCTGTTCGCTCGCTCGTGAGATCCGGTTCGTCGAACACCCACGTGTCTCGCAGCGGCATCGGCTGCACCCCGAGCCCTTCCTCGGTGCATTCGATGTGCAGATGCGGCGCCGACGAGTTGCCGGTGTTGCCGCACAGGCCGAGCACCTGCCCTGCCTTCACGGTGGCATCCTTCATGACGGCGGCTGGAATGGTGCCCGGCTGCAGATGGCAGTAGCGCAGGATGTCCGTCCCGTGTCGCACACGGACCACGTTGCCCCCCCTTCTTCGCCAGTGCCGGATCAGGGAACCCCGGCGGCGAATTCTCCGCCATGCCGTCATCCACCTCGATCACCACGCCATCGGCCATGGCGCGCACGGGCACCTCATGGATGCGGTCGTCGGCGTTGCGATCGTCACGGCCGTGTTCGACCAGACGAGAGAAACTCCCGTCGGCATGGACACCAACCACGCTGATGTCGTGGGCGAAGATCTGCGTACCGCTCGCCCCGCCGTTGGCCCAGTGCCGTGCGGAGATCGTGAACCACTCGCCCGGCGACAGATCGCGCGTCAAGAAGGGAAAGCGGTAGCCTTTGCCCGCCACCGGTGCTTCGTGGCGGACCAGCGGCGCCGTGATGGCAATCTCCTGGGTGTAGCCCGCGAACTGCAGGTGGATGCGAACGCCCGGTGGCGCCGGCAGGTCGTGATACACGGCGTTGCACTTGGACTCTTTGGCAATCGGGATGCCCACGACGCCACTCGACCACCGGGCGGACTCACCCGGCGGGATCGGATCGGTCACAAGGTCGGGGCGATACATGACCGCCTCCGGGACCTCCGAACTCGGGAAGGTGAAGCGGACGCCCGTGAGCGCGAGGTACGCCACGCGATCACCGACGCCTGGCTGCAGACGGATCGTCACGTTGGGTTTCGTGCCGGCACTCTGTCACGTGAGGAGGCGTCGGGCAGCCGAGGCCGGGACAACGACGGGGGCGCAGAGGGGGAGCGACCGGTGGGTGAGCTTGTTGGCCATGGCCATATCCGGGGCTGACGTGGGATGCCGACCGACGTACTGCATTCACGGTCGTGGCGTCAGCAACGCGCGAAACCGGACACAGGACGTCGCGGCCGAGATACGGCCGAGGTCGTCATTGCGGTGCGCCTCCCCGTCCTCCATTGTATCCCGAACGACATGCGCCGCTCCTTCACGTCTCTTTGCGTGCTCCTGCTGCCGGCGTCCCTCGCCGCCCAGGACCCCTTCCGCATCCCCCAGCTCGACCTCGCGCGCGACTCCGCGCGCCTCGTCATCGTCGATCGGGAACCCGGCCAGTACCTCGGCCACGTCACCACAACGCTGCTCGGCGATGGGCGCACCATGCTGGCGGTGTACCCCAAGGGGCACGGCGAAGGCGGCATCGTGATGAAGCGCAGCGCCGACGCCGGCCGTACGTGGAGCGAACGGCTGCCGGTGCCCGACAACTGGCGCAGCTCGCGCGAAGTGCCGACCATCCACCGTGTGCCCGATCCCATCCGCGGCGGGCATCGGCTGCTGCTCTTCTCCGGCCTCCACCCCGCACGGCTCGCCTCCAGTGATAACGAAGGGCAGACGTGGACCCCGCTCGCCCCCATCGCCGACTGGGGCGGCATCGTGGTGATGGGCTCGGTGGTCGTCATGCGTGACGGCAGCCTGCTGGCGTTCTTCCACGACGACGGACGCTTCTTTGCCGCAGGCGGCAAGGCCACGGGCACTTTCACGCTCTATCAGGTGCGCTCACGCGATGGCGGCCGCAGCTGGGACACGCCACGGGCCATCTGGAGCGGCGACGCGGTGCATCTCTGCGAGCCGGGCGCCGTGCGGTCGCCCGACGGGCGCACGCTGGCGCTGCTGCTGCGCGAAAACCGCCGCCGCGCCGAGTCGCACGTGATGATCACGACCGACGAAGGGGCCACCTGGAGCACGCCGCGCCCGGTGGCCCGTGAACTCACCGGCGACCGGCACACGGCGCAGTACGCGCCCGATGGCCGTCTCGTGGTGACGTTCCGCGACATGGCCGCCAACAGCGCCACCGCCGGCGACTGGGTGGCGTGGGTGGGACACTTTGGCGACCTGCTGTCCGGTGCACCCGGTCAGTACCGGGTGCGTCTCGCCGACAACACCGACCGCTGGGACTCGAGCTACCCCGGACTTGAAGTGCTGCGCGACGGCACCTTCGTGGGCACCACCTACGGACACTGGGCCGAGGGGCAGCCGCCGTACATCGTGAGCACCCGTTTCAGCGTGACCGAACTCGACCGGCTGATGGGTGGCCGGCGAGCGCCGGGCGCGAGAACGCCGTTGCGCTGAACGCGGGTCGCACCACCGGCCGCCACGTCTCGCTCCGCACGAGCCCCGTGGCCATCCCGATCAGGCCGCCCACCACCAGGCCGAAGGCACCTACAGCAGCGCCGCCTGGTCAGCCCCCCCCTGATACCGTGCCGGCTGTCGGGGGACTACGGACCGGCTGCCGGCGATGGTAACCCGCTCAACGCGCGCCCACGGGCGCGGCGACTTCGGCGTCCGCTGTCACCTGCACTCCACCATACCGCCGGTCGCGCCTGGCGTAGTCCGCGAACACCGCGTCCAGATCCGCGGTGCTCAGGTCGGGAAAGTGCACATCGAGAAACGCCAGCTCGGCGTAGGCACACTCCCAGAGCAGAAAGTCGGACAGGCGCCGCTCGCCACCGGTGCGCAGCAGCAGGTCCACGTCCGGTAGCAGCGGTTCGCCCGGCAGGTCACCGTTGGCGGCGTCCACGCGCGCGAAGGCCTCGCGCATCGCGTCCTTGCTGGAATAGTCGATGGCCACGCGCAGATGCAGGCGGGTGCCGGCGGCGGTGCGCTGTTCGGCGGCGGCGATCTGCTCGACGAGCGCCGCCGGGAGCCGATCACGCCGGCCGATGATGGACAGCCGAATGCCGTGCTCCAGGAGCGTGGCCAACTGCCGGTCGAGGTGCGAGGTGAAGAGGTCGAACAGGAACCCCACCTCTTCACGCGGCCGCTTCCAGTTGTCGCTGGAGAACGCGTAGAGGGTCACGTGCGACACTCCGGCGCGCGCGCAATGCGCCACCACCTCGCGGGCGGTGTGTGCGCCGCGCACATGCCCCATCCAGCGGGCGCGCCCGCGACGGGTGGCCCATCGTCCATTGCCGTCCATGATGATCGCGAGATGTGACGGCACGCGGGCAGCGGGCATGTGGGGGCTCCGGAGCAGGGGATCAGAGGTCCGGACCTCTCTGAGGCCGGAACGTTTCAAGACGACCGGCCCGGCGGGGACGAAACACCACCCCCGCCACCCTCAGGGGCGCAGTGCGCCCCGCTCCACCTGCCGCTGCATGAGGCGCAGCAGCTCCTGGTTGCTCCACGGTTGCCAGCCATGCGGCTTGAGCGGCCGTCCGTACTCGATGGTCCCGCCCCAGTACGGCCCCTTGCCGGACAGCCTGGTGCTCTCGAGAAAAGTCTCCAGCCGGTACACGCCGAGGTTGAGGAAGTAGTTGTCCATGTCCCCTACCGCGATGTGCAGCTTGCCCACCAGACGCGGCCCCACCGTGGCCCAGTTCCGCTCCAGGTAGTCGCGCAGGTCGTACCCTCTGGCTCGCATCGACTCGGCCACAGCATGGTCGATGACGCCCGTCCGCTTGTCCCAGAGTGGCTGGGGATAGCCGTCGGCGCCCACCGGCGCCCACGCCGCCTGCCAGCCGTCCCACTGGCCGCCGCTGCGCCCTCGGGTGGCGATGACCAGCTCGGCCTGGTTCTCCTCGCGCATGGTCAGCTCGGTCATCCCCTCGGGGGTGCGGCTGGATGGAATCTCGCGCGCCAGCCACGCCTGGTCGCGCATCTCGAAGGCGTTCGCGTCGCGATAGATGTCGCCGAACTGATAGTTCCGGAAATCCACCTGGTCGGGGTACAGCGACCACGCCCCGCCGAACACCTCCGGATAGTGGATCTGCAGCGCCAGCACGTCCCACCCACCGGTGGAGCCACCCGTGAGCAGCCGCGCGGGCGACGACGCGATGGTGCGATAGCGCCGATCGATCTCGGGAATCAGCTCCTGCGTGATGGCATCGCCGTAGGGGCCGTTGTTGGCCGAGTTGAGCACGTAGCTGTCGTCGTAGAACGGCGTGGGGTGCTGGATGAACACGGCGATGAACGGCGGCACCGTACCGCTCGTCCACGCCTGCTGGAACTCGCACCCCGGTTCGCGCGCACTGCGGGCGAGACGCGCCGCTTTCGCATCGGCGCTCTCCGGCACGTCGCACCCCTCGAAGGTGAAGCCGAACGGCGCCCGCTGACTGAAATGCCCCACGGTGTACACCACCGGATAGCGGCGGCTGGTGTCCTTCGCGTAGTCCCTGGGCAGCAGCACCACGGCCCCGAGCGGCATGTCGTGGTTCCAGAAGGCGCTGACGCGCTTCGACGTGATGGTGAAGCGCTGCACCCACTCGCTATCGGCGGGGCGCGTCACCGGCGGCAGCACACGGTCGAGCGTGAGCGCGATGTCGGACGACGCATCGAGGCGCACCTTCTGCACGGCACTCACCAGCGAGCCCGGCGCATCGTTGAAGCGCTGCCCCTCCCACTGGTCCATGTGCGCCCAGATGGTGTGGCCGTCGGCGCGCGCGAAGCGGGTGTAGGGCAGCAGCAGCCCCTGCACGACGTACTCGCCCGGAGGCAGTGCCTTGAGCGACGACAGCGGGAAGCCGAGCGTCCCGGTGTCGATGCGCGCGGCGGCGCCGGGCGCGAGCGCCTCGACATCCACCCCGAAGAAGGGTTCGCTGGTACGTCGTGCCCCGGCCTGCAGCCGCGGCTCCTGCCGGTCGGCGCGGGCGATGAACACGAAGGCGCGGCCCGTGACGGGTGTGCGCTGCGCACTGGCCGGAAAGGACAGCGTGAAGCGCTGCGCCGACAACGGTGCCGCCAGCGGCATGGCCAGCAGATTGATGAACAGGGTGGCCAGCAGCGAGGCCACGAGCGAGGCGCCATCGGAGCGCCGTGAGGCGACAGGAGGGAAGGACATACCCGGAAGCTTCCGCAACAGCGGCTGGAGTCAAGGCGCGCCAGCTGCCGGTGGACGCCGTCCCCGAGTGGCGCCCGTCTTGGTATGGTGCAGGTCGGTGCCCCACGCTGGTGCGATGCATCGATCGGACGGCCTGCAACTGCGTAAGTGGCGGTGGGCACGGATCTGGCGAGCGCGGCCGGCAACCTGTACGCTGAGGCGCTGACCATCGGCCGCGTGGAAGTGTCCGGCCGTGGCCATGTCCCGCGGTCGCAGGTCTGCGCCACCCTCACCATGAACGAACGCGACACCCCTGCATGCATCTCACACTCGCACAACTGCAGGCGCGCGCAGGCACCTGCCTGCCCGCCTACCTCGGTATCCGTATCACGCACGCCGCGCCGGGCGTCATGCACGCCGAGTTCGACGTGCGCGCCGAGATCATGGCCGTGAACGGCTTCCTGCACGCAGGCGCCATCGTGAGCCTCGCCGACACAGCCGCCGGCTTCGGCTGCATCAACAACCTGCCGGCGGGTGCCGAGAGCTTCACCACCATCGAACTCAAGACCAATCACGTGGGGACCGCGCGCGAGGGCACGGTGTCGTGCTCGGCCACCCTCGTGCACGGCGGCCGCACGACGCAGGTGTGGGACGCTGTCGTCACGCACGTACGGACGGGAAAGGCGATCGCGCACTACCGGTGTACGCAGCTGATCCTGTATCCGCGCGGGTGAGGCACCGCCGAGATGGACAACGGTGTGCGTAGTGTCTGCGTGCGCGCCGCCTTCGCTACTCCACCCCGATCTGCTTTCGCACCGCGGCGCTCGGCCCTTCGAACTTCGGGATCGCCACATTGCCGATGTAGCCGAGGTCTTTCCACCCCTGCGGCGTAGTGTAGAACGCCGTCGCCGTCTGGTCGCGAATGGTGTCGAAGAACTGCGCCGCGAACTGGTGCTCGGGCTTGGCCTTGGGCAGGTAGCAGATGTCGTCGCAGATGGCCGTGCGCTGGGCGTTGGTGGCCAGATGGAAGCGCGTGCCGAAACGGGCCTGGCTCTCGCGGTCGAGCCACGCAAGGCCGCCTCGCACCCGCACCAGCGAGGCATCGCCACCGGGGCGACTGGCCCACTCGTTGATGTAGCCGGGCGCCCCCACCGCCGACGCCGACGGACTCTTGGCATCGGCGGGGATGATCATGTCGCAGAGCGCGCTCAGCGTGGTGAGCTCGCGCAGCGAGAGCTTCATGGGCCAGTCGGCCTTGGCCACCTGCAGCACCGGATCGCTCGGCGTGCCGCGCGGGCCCTTGCGGCGCACCGGCCGCTGCGGCTCGTCCAGCAACGGCAGCGGCTCCCGTGAAGCTGGCGCCGGGGCCGGCGCGGCCGCCGCGCTCTCGGGCAGCATGGGCACGACGGCCGCGGCGGCCATCACCTTGAGCGCATCGCGCCGGGCAATGCCGCTGGTGGGCTTCGTCTCGTCGCTCATCAGAGGTTCCCCTTCTTCAGTTCGTCCACCAGGTAGTCGCAGCTGCGCCACGCCAGCGCGAGAATGGACAGCGTGGGGTTCTTGTCGGCGTTGGAAACGAACGTGGCGCCATCGGTGACGAACAGGTTCTTCACCTCCCAGGCCTGCCCGAACTCGTTGAGCACCGACTTCTTCGGGTCGCTGCCCATGCGCACGGTCCCCACCTCGTGAATGATCGAGCCGCCGGTGGCGATGGCCTTGCTGCCGTCGGTCTGCACGGTGCCCTGCACCTTGCCGCCCATTCGATCGATGATCTCGGCGAAGGTCTTGTGCATGTGCGCCGCCTGGTTGATCTCGTGCTCCGACCACTTCCAATGGAAGCGCAGCACCGGAATGCCCCACTGGTCCACCGCGACCGGGTCGATCTCGCAGTAGGAGTCTTCGTTGGGAATCATCTCGCCACGGCCGTCGAAGTACATGAACGACCCATAGTAGCGACGCGCCTCTTCCTTGAACTTCCGGCCGTAGGCGCCGCCGGTGAACGACTCGAGCCCACCGAAGATGCCGGGGCCCGGCATGCCGCGCCCGCCACCGAACTCGATGTGGTAGCCGCGCGCGAAGTTCATCCTTCCTGCAGCCTGCTCACCGTACAGCCACCAGGGCATGTACATGTGGATGCCGGCGGTGCCGTCCTCGTTGATGGGGGGCAGCCCCTCAAGGCGCGGGATCTGCGCCGACAGGCCGGCCCCCACGGTGTCCATGAGGTACTTGCCCACCACGCCGCTGCCGTTGGCAATGCCATTGGGGAACAGCGCACTCCTGCTGTTCAGCATGATGCGCGACGTTTCGCAGGCACTGGCCGCCAGCACGACGACCTTGGCCGTGACGTGGTGATCCACGCGCGTGAGCTTGTCGATGTAGTGCACCCCACTCGCGCGACCGTCCTTGTCCACCGTCACCTCACGCACCATGGCGTCGGTGATGAGGGTGACATTTCCGGTGGCCATGGCGGGGGGCAGCAGCACGGTGGTGCTCTGGAAGTTGGCCTTGATGGAGCAGCCGCGGCCGCAATCGGTGGCGTAGAAGCACGCCATGCGCTGGTTCATGCTCTGCCGAAGCACACGCTGCGCCAGCGGGTTGCCGGGGTGCAGTTTCTGCGGCAGGCGCGCCGAGTCCTGTCGCTGGGTGAGCACGGCACGGTGCGCCGGAATGCACGGGATCTTCAGGTGGTCACACGCCTGCTTGGTGAGCAGCTCGTAGGTACGTGCGGCGGGCGGCGGCTGCAGCACACCCGGCGACGAGCGTGGCGTGTTCTCCAGATCCTCCTCGCCGCCATACACCCCGATGAGCAGCTCCGTCTTGTCGTAGTACGGCGCCATCGTCTCGTACGTCATCGGCCAGTCTTCACCGAGGCCGTCGCGCGACTTGGGTTTGAAGTCGTAGGGCCCCATGCGGAGCGAGATGCGCCCCCAGTGGTTGGTGCGCCCGCCGAGCATGCGCGCCCGCCACCACTGGAACTGCGAGCCGGGCGCGGTGGTGAACGGCTCACCCGGCACGCGCCAGCCACCGTCCACCGTGGCATCGTAGAACCCGAAGGGTTTGTCGGCGTTGCCGCTGCCGCGCAGCGGCGCGTCCTTGGGCGTCTGGAACATCGGCGTTTCGGTGACCGGGTCGTAGTCACGCCCGGCCTCGAGCAGCAGCACCTTGAGCCCCTGCACGGAGAGTTGGTAGGCCGCCATGCCGCCCCCGGCCCCCGAGCCCACCACGATCACATCATACTGCGGCGCCACCTTGGAACGACGGGAAGTCACGCGGGATGCTCCTTAGAGGGTCTTCATCACGGCCGCGCTGGCCGTGATCGAGGCGATGGGGTCGGAGGGGTTGTCGTGCTCGATGAACCAGTGCGCGAGCCCCTGCTTGCGCCCCGTGGCCAGGATGGTCCGGAAGTCGATCGTGCCCTTGCCCACCTCGGTCATGGTGCGCTCGGGCGCCGGCCCGGCATCCTTGACGTGCACCGCCACGATGCGGTTGGGCCAGCGCTTCATGATGGCGAGCGGCTCCTGCCCGGCCTTGACCGTCCAGTACAGATCGAGCTCGAGCTTCACGAGATCGTGGTCCGTCTGCGAGGTGAGGATCTCATAGCCGGTCGTGCCCTCGACCGGCACGAACTCGAAGTCGTGGTTGTGGTAGCCGAACTGCAGTCCGGCGGCCTTGGCCTTCTGCGCGCCCACGTTGAGGCGATCGGCGAGCTTCTGCCAGTTGGCCCTGCTGCCGCGATACTCGTTGCCAACGTACGGCACGACCACGAGCTGGTGCCCCATGCCATGGGCGCGCTCGAAAATGGGACCCCACTCGTCATTGGCCGGCAGGGCTTCGTGCGACGATGGCGCGGTGAGGCCATGCTTCTTCAGCAGGTCGCGCCACCATGCGACGTCCTTGCCGAATGGATTGAAGAACTCGAGTTCGGTGATGCCGGCCTTGGCGATGGCGGCAATCGTGCCCTCGAGGTCCTTGGCGAGCGCGCTGCGCACGGTGTAGAGCTGCAGCCCGATCCGGTCCAGGCGTGGCACGGCACGGTCGCCCACCGAGGCCTGGGCGAGGTGTGGCAGCAAGGCGGTCCCCGCCACGCCGGCGGCGAGCAGGCGAAGCGTGTCGCGGCGCGTCAGCACCGCACGGGTCTGGTCGTGCATATCAGGCGTCTCCCGAGGCGAGCTGCGTCAGGGCATCGCCCGTGACGCGGTATACGGTCCATTCATCCTGTGGCCGCGCCCCCAGCCTCGTGTAGAAGCCGATCGCGTCCACGTTCCAGTCCAGCACCGACCACTCCAGTCGTCCGCATCCGCGTGCGACCGCCAGCTGCGCGAGGTGCACCAGCAGCGCCGTGCCGATGCCACGGCCGCGGAACGCCGGACGCACGAACAGATCTTCGAGGTAGATCCCCGGCCGCGCAAGGAACGTCGAGAAATTGTGGAAGAACAGCGCGAACCCGGCCACCTCGCCGTCGGCCTCGGCCAGCACCACTTCGGCGTAGGGTCGCCCCCCGAAAAGCGCCTCCTGGAGCAGGGCGTCGGTGGCCTGGCACTCGTGCCGCAGGCGTTCGTAGTCCGCGAGGCCCTCGATCAGGTCGCGGATTGCCGGGACGTCGGCGGTGGAAGCCGGACGGAGCGTGACGGTCATGGAGGAAGGAGAGGCCGCGCCACGATGGCGCGTCAGTACACGGGGTTGCCGGCCGCCACGAAGTCGTGCAGCACGGCGCAGGCCTCCGCGCGCCGCACCCCGTGCGTGAACGTGATGCCGCGATCGGCCAGATACTGCAGCGACGCCGGGAACACCGGCCCCTCGTCAAAACCAATGGCCAGCGCGTCCTCGCGGGTGGCGCCGCACACGACGCGCCGTACGCCACTCCACAACACCGCGCCCAGACACATCGCACACGGGTCACACGAGGTGGCGAGCATGATCGCCGGCGGCGCTGCTCGGTCGAAGGCATGGGTGCCAGCCTGCTGCACCGCGAACATCAGGGCCATGACCTCGGCGTGCAGCACACAGTTACCGAGCCGGCGCACACTGTTGGTGCCCACCGCGATCAGCCGCCCCGTGCGATCGTCGAACACCGCCGCGCCGAACGGCCCGCCACTGCCATGCGCCACATTCTCCCGCGCCAGCGCGATGGCCAGTGCCACGCGCTCGTCGTCGGAGACAACGTGCGTGCGCTGGCCAAGCAGCGTCGGCACCCACGCCGGCAGGTCGACCGTCAGCGGGCGGAATGCGTCCACTTGCCGGTTGCCCGAGAGAGCATCGCGTCGTAGGTGGCCGTACGGATGCGGACCTCGGCCACCTTGGGGAGCGCAAGCCGCGCCGCCACGATTTCACTCACCAGCGGGAGGCGCTCCTCGCGGCTGGGCAGGGTAAGGCTGGTGGCCCCTGCCGAGAGCGGCGGCAGCACACGAATGCGGGGCGTGAACTTGGCGTGGCCCAACTCGCGGGTGCCATCCTCGGTCATCTGAATGAGCGAGTCGCCACCAATCACGATGCGCGTCGAGGCGTCCGGCATGGGAAGAAACCAGACCTCGCTGTAGCCCTTCTGCACGAGGGCGATGGGCATGAAGTCGGCCACACCGCGCCCGGGGAGCGGCGCCGACAGGGCGCGGCGCATGGCCCGGGCAATGGTCCCGGCTGCCGCGGTGTCGAACGGTTCGCGTACCACCATGCCGGCTCCACGCAGGGCCCACTGCCGCTGTACGACCACGACGTCGTCCTTCGCCTTGAGTTCCACCAGCAGGCCACGCCATTCCTTGCCTTGCTGGATGCAGGCGATGGACCACGAGGGCGACACGCTGCCGAGCGCCCCGCTGCGCGCGGCGTTCATGGTCCGCTGCATACAGCCCGCGAATCCGATGACGGATTGCGCGCGGGCATCGCGCTCGGCGAAGAGCCCCTCGTAGGTGGAGGGCACCGGTGGCGCCTGGCGCAGGCTGGGCGGCGGGCCGAGTTCCGGCGGGGGGCCCCCTTGGGCGCGGGCGGGGAGAGCGATCACCAGCGCGAAGAGCGGCGATCGCGCGGCGAGGAACCGCGCCGACCAGGCGCGGGCGACAGCTGACATCATGACGGCGGGCGGGGTTGAGGCGAGTCTCAGCGCTACAATCTACTGCGCCAACCACCCTCCATGGGTCACCTTCGCGCTCCACGATTGACCAAACAGCCGCTGCGCCGGCGCCGAGTCGCCGTCGAGGGCCGCCGACACCGCCGCCCGCGCGCACAGGGCGCCGATCACGTTGCCCGTACCGGAATAGCCACCCAGCGCCCAGACGTGCTCGCGCACCTGCTCCAGAATGGGCAGCCCGGTTTCGGTGTACGCGGCACATGCGGCCCACCGATGGGTGACAGGCGCCGACACCTTGATGTGTGACCGAAGGAATGCCTCCAGCGCCGACTGCACCGTGGCCGTAGGCTTCGGTTCGAGGCTCCACTCCTCCATTCCGCCATGGTCGCGCAGGCCCCCCAGCGCGATCCGCCCGTCGGGCAACTGCTGCCAGTACTCGTACCCACCGCGGTAGTACACCGGGCACGGAATGCGCACCTCGGCTGTGGGTGCACACGCCAGCATCTGCAGGCGCGCCGTTCGCACTCGGCCCACCAGCTCGGGGAGCACCGTCTCCAGCTTGCCATCCACCGCCACGAACACCCGGCCCGCGTGAATCACCCCGTGCGGCGTGAGCACGCGGGTGCCCTCGATGGCGTCGACGCGGGTCTTGGCAAAGAGTGTAGCCCCATCACGCCGCGCCCGCGCGGCCAGCATCCGGCAGCGCGTGAGCGGATCGAACGCGCCATCCGTGGGAATGAACAGCCCGACGCCATCGGTCCCCTCGTACCACTCGGCGGGCAGGCCATCGGCCTGCATCATTGCCAGTTGCTCGCGGCAGTCGCGGATCTCCGCGGCGTTGGCGGCAATCCGTTTCGACCCCACGGGGCGCACCGTCCCCGGCGCCGCCTCGGCGATGCGGGGGATCTCCTCGAGAGTGGCCGCGTAGATGGCACGCGCCCGCTCGCGTCCATACCGGCGCACGGCGTCATGGTAGAAGTCGTACGCCCCGGCCAGGAGAAAGCCGCCGTTGCGCCCGGCCGCGCCCGCCGCCACGTCGTGTGCGTCGATGCCGATGACGCGTTCGTCCCGCCGCAGCAGTTCCTCGATGAGCGTCAGTCCGCTGCCCCCGAGCCCGATGACCACGGCGTCGGCACTGACGTCGCCGTGCAGGGTCGGCAATGGGGTCCAGCGGCCGTCATCCCAGACGGGCGCGGTATCGGCGAGGAGCGACCCGGTCACGTGGCGAGCGCCTGGCGACTCACGGCCGATCGGGGGCGAGCTCCTGCCGCCCCGAGGGTTCCGTGCTGAGTGGCGCGATACGGTAATACCCGGTGCGCTCGCCGAGCAGGCCGACCGCCGCGTCAATCAACGGGTCACGCTGCTTGTCGTAGCGCGCAGGCTCCCAGGCCATGGCGAGGTGCGGCGCCACGCCGCGCCACTCGATGGGCTGGCGGTCGGGGCCGAACTCGAGCCACCTGGGCACACTGAACTGCCATCCGTTCCCGAGTGGGAACGTGGTGGGGTTCCCCGAGGCGCCACCGGTGGTGTCGCCGATGACGGTGACCTGCGGCAGCGTCCGCATGGCGGCCACGAAACTCTCCGTGGCGCTGTATCCGCGCCGGCCGGCGATGATGACGACCGGCCGCGTGAACTGCCAGGTACCGCGCGGCACGATGGTGCGGGCAAGCGGCATCTCGATGTCGGTGACGCGCGGGTCGGTATTGATCTGCACGTACGACGCCGCGAAGGGGCGCAGGGTGAACCGGCTGGCAAAGGTCAGCGCCGTCGCATCACTGCCCCCGGCATTCGTGCGGACGTCGATGATCAGCCCCTCCGAGGTGCGCGCGCGCTGCAGCATGAGGTCGAGCAGGGCCCCGTCGACGGGTGCCTTCCAGGTGTCGATGTGCATGTAGGCGAAGCCGCCCATGACGCCGTCGCCGGTGTTGCCGGCCCGCGCCACGAAGTTGGCATCGCGCAGCGCACTCGCCCATCGGGCACGATCGAAATTGGCAAGGACCGTCGGCCTGTAGGTGGGCACCACCTGCCCGCGCGGATCCACGAACCACACGTGCAGGTCGCGCAGCGGCGCCAGCATGGCCAACAGAATGGCGATGAGTTCGTCCTGCGAGCGCGCCCGCTCGGCGCGCGGCCGGTAAAGCGCGCGCTGCGCCGCCCAGTCCACGCGCTTGTACCCGAACGACGGATACACGGCCGCGAAGCGCGTCCACAGCGAGTCGAACTGGTCGACATACGTCAGGCGGCGCGCGGCCGGCGGCTCGGCCTGACGGACCAGCCCGGGCGCGTGCACGCACGCCGACGCGAGCATGGCCGCCGCCAGCGTCAGCAAAGCGAGGGGGAATCCGGCGCGTCGCATTCTCCTAGGATGACGCCCGGACCAAGGCAGGTCCAGACCGTTGGGACAGGCCGCCGCGCGGCCAGGCGGTGGCCCAGGCGTTCATCGTGGCCCGCTCAGCGCATGAGCCCGGCCGCCACCTGACGGGCGAGCACCGCCAGCGCCGGCGACTGCTGAACGGCCTGAAAGAACAAGCGCTGAAACGCATCGCCCTCGGCGTCGGCACGCAGCAGCGAGCAGGCCCGATCAAACAGGGACCGGGCTTCGGCCGTGCCGAGGGGCGACGTCTTGTCGGAGGTGCGCTCATCAATGAGGAGGACCAGTTGCGCCAAAGGACGTAACCAGTCGAACCACGGATCGTTGATGACGAGTTGCAGAAAAGCGCTGTTGTTGGCGATGCGCCCGTGGGCCTTCTCGTAGCGGGCCCGTTCCACCTCCAGCAACGCCCGGTGCACCCGGAGCAACTCCAGCCGCACGTGGTCGAGGCGCTGCAGGTCGGCAGCGGTGGCGGGTGGGCGCTCGACGTGCGCCCCCCCCAAGGCCTCCTCCGCCCCTGTCGTTCCCGGGCCTGGTTCGGTCATCCGTACGTACCCCCTCGTGTCGTGGTGAGCGATGCCGCAAGATAGCGGCGGCCCCCGGCATTCCCATGCGGCGAGCGTTTGTCGTCGCCGCTGCGTTGTCACCCGGGGGCCGCCGGTCCCTCCTGTCCCTTCCTCCCTCGAGGCAGCTGCCGTTCCCATGCCCCGCCCCTTCCCAGTCCCCTGCGGCATACGCGACCTCATCGTACTGGGCCTCCTGAGCCTGCCGGCCGCCCTTCCCGCGCAGAACCGCCCTGGCGCGAATGCCGCGACGCCGGCCAGCGGTGCCGTCGCCAAACCCGACCTGCTCGCTGACGAAGGCTACGTGTCGCCTCCGGAGGCCATCGCCAGGCTCGTCACCGCGCCCCGTGAGACGAACGCGACGTTCGCCACGCCGAGTCCGGGGAATCGCCGGTTCTTCATGCGCACCGTGAGCGACGGCCTACCAGCCCTCCGCCTGGTGGGCAAGGCCCACCACAACCTGGGCGGGTTGCAGATCGACCACCGCGCCAACCGCGAGCGCACGCTGACCATGCGCAGTAGCGCCGGCATTGAGGTGACCGAGTGGGAAACCGGGCGCACGATCGCCGTGGCCGTACCCGCCGGGGCGCGCGTGGGGAGCCCCGTGTGGTCGCCCGACGGGATGCAGATCGCCTTTCTCGCCCTCTTCGACGATGCCACCCAGCTGTATGTGGCCGACGCCGCGACCGGCAAGGCGCGCCCGGTGTCGCCGCGCACGGTTCTCGCCACGGCGGTGACGCAGCCGGAGTGGACCGCCGACGGGGTGTCACTGGTGACCGTGCTGGTGCCCGATGGCCGCGGCCCCGAGCCCAAGGAGCCGGTGCTCGCCACCGGCCCGATGGTGCGCCTCAACGAGAACAACAAGCTCAAGACGCGCACCTACGCCGACCTCGTGACCACGCCGTACGAGCGGGAGCTGCTCGCGTACCACCTCACGGGCCAGCTGGCGGTCGTCAACACGAGAACGCGCGCCATCAGACGAGTCGGCGCCCCGGGGCTCATTCGCAGCGTCGACCCGGCGCCCGATGCGCAGGGCTTTCGCGTGACCTATACCGAGAAGCCGTTCTCGTACGTCCTGCCGGTGTCGGCATACGGCACACGAGACGTGATCCTCGACGCGAGCGGCACCGAGGTGCGGGAGATCGCCAAGCGCCCGCTGCGTGAAGGTGAGGAACCCGCCGACCCCACCGACCCGACGCCGCGACCACAAGCCACGCCGTTCGGACCGGGGCGTGGTGCGGCGGCCGACACCGGCAAGCGCAACATCGCCTGGCATCCGTTTGCGCCCGGACTGCTGTACGCGCAGCTCGCGCCGGCACCGACCACCGGCAACGGGAATCGCCCCGCCGGAGCAGGCGCCGGAGCCACTGCGCGCACCGACAGCGCCGCCCTCGCGCGCCGCACCGACCGCCTGATGCACTGGAAGCCGCCCTTCGACTCCGCCAGCGCCTCGGTGCTCTACGAGACGCCCAACCGCATCACCAACGCCCGCTTCAATGACGCGGGCACCATCCTGTTCGTGAGTGAGACGGGCACTGGCGGCACGTTCGAGCAGGCCATCTTCCTCACCGAGAACAACGCCAAGTTCACCGTGATCGCGCCACGCGCCCGCGGCCGCGGTGACAGCGCGGCCGCGCCATCGCCACCGGCCGCGGTGGGACCGCAAGGCCCCGGGGGGCGCTTCGGCGGCAACGCCGGAGGTGTGGTGACGCGCCCCGGCCGCCGAGGGGGAGCGGTGGTCATGGTCTCCACCGACGGCAAGTTCGTGTTCACGCAGGGCTCCACGCCCGACAGCCTCCGCATGCCGAAGGCCTTCGTGGAGAAAATCGAGATCCGCACCGGCACCCGCACGCGCGTCTACGAGGGCACCGGCGACGTACTCGAGACCATCTCGGCGCCGCTCGATGACGACTTCACGCGGGCCATCGTGCAGCGCGAGTCGCCCACGGTGGTGCCGCAGTCGTTCGCGCTCACGCTGTCGAGCAAGGCGGCCACCCAGCTCACGACCAATCGGGATCTCATGCCCGAGATCTCGCAGGCCGTGAAGAAGACCGTGACCGCGCGCCGCGCCGACGGCTACAGCTTCACGGTGCGCGTCACGCTCCCCGCCGACTACAAGGACGGCACGCGGCTGCCCGGCATGTTCTGGTTCTATCCGCGCGAGTACGACAATCAGGAAGCGTACAACCGTTCACTCACGCAGGGCGCCGCTGCGGCCAACCGTTTCCCCACGTTCGGGCCGCGGTCCCTGCAGTTCCTGGTCACGCAGGGGTACGCGGTGGTCGAACCCGACGCCCCCATTTTCGCCAGCGAAGGGCAGCTGCCCAACGACAACTACGTCGTGGACCTGCGCAACAACCTCGCCGCCGTCATCGACGCGCTCGACACGCTGGCCATCATCGATCGCCAGCGCCTGGGCATCGGCGGCCACAGCTACGGCGCGTTCAGCACGGTGAACGCCATGGTGCACACGCCGTTCTTCAAGGCCGGCATTGCCGGCGATGGCGCCTACAATCGGACGCTCACCCCGAATGGATTCCAGAGTGAGCGTCGCGACCTGTGGCAGGGACGCCAGACCTACCTCGAGATGTCCCCGTTCCTCTATGCTGACCAGCTCAACGGCGCCCTGCTGATGTACCACAGCACGGAAGACCAGAACGTCGGCACCGACCCCATCAACTCCACCAAGCTCTTCCACGCCCTGCAGGGGCTGGGCAAGACCTCGTCGCTCTACCTGTACCCGTACGAAGACCACGGCCCCATCGCGAAGGAAACCGTGCTCGATCAGTGGGCGCGCTGGGTGGCCTGGCTGGACAAGTACGTGAAGAACGCCAACGGCCGGAAGATCACGACCATGTGAGCGCCCGGCTCACGGCACGATGACCTTGGGTTTCGCGGGCTTCGTGCCGTTGAGCCGCGGGCGCGGCCCGTTGGCCACATCCACGGTCAGGTCCTTGATGAAATTCGTGATGCGCGCGTAGTGCGGGTAGTCGATCCACTCCGGCTCGTCGGTGCGCTGGTGGTAGTCGCCGTGCAGGCCGGTGAAGAAGAAGGCGATCGGGATACCCTGCTGTGCATAGTTGTAATGGTCGCTGCGCCCGTAGATGTTGTTGTAGCCGGCCCACGAGATCGGCTCGTCGAACTTGTAGTCGAGGTCGAGCGCCTTGCCCTGCTTCGAATTCACCGCCCTGACCTGATCACCCAGATCCTTGGAGTCGAAGAACGATCCCACCACGCCCAGGTAGTCCGGCCCGCCACCCGGCAGGTCCTCGGCGCGGCCGCGGCCGATCATGTCGATGTTGAGCTGGGCCACGATCGAGTCGATGGGCACGGTGGGATTGCGCGTGAAATGGGCCGCCCCCAGCAGCCCCGCTTCCTCGCCGGTGTGCCACACGAACAGCGTGGAGCGCTTGGGCTTGACCGGCATGGCCATGATCGCCTCGGCGATCTCCAGCACCGCCATGGAGCCCGAGCCATCGTCGTCGGCGCCATTGTTGATGGAGTCGAGGCGCGGCGTCGGGTGCACCTTGCGGATGCTGTCCATGTTCACGCGGATGGCGGCCATGTCGGCCGGGCCGAGCGGCTTCATATCGTTGGCCAGCAGCCGGCGGTTGCGCTCGGTGTTGAAGGCCTTGAGCGAATCCTTGTCGACCGGAGTGGTGAAGCCGACATGGTCGTTATGAGCGCCGACGGCCACGTACTGGTGCCTGAGCACCGGGTCGCTGCCGGGAATCACGGCAATCACATTGCGTGCCCAGTCGGTGGGGAGCTCGACGAAGTCGAGGGAGGCGGTGAGGGACCCGCCCTTCGCGCCCGCCGCGAGCGCGTCGACGTTGGCGCCCTTGAATAGCTGGGCCGCACCGGCGCGCGTGACGCGGAAGACCGCCTGCGGCTGCAGCGCGGCGAGCTGCTGGCGGAGCGCGACGAGCGTATCGGCCGCCGTGGTGGGACCCGCCTGGGCAGGCCCGCGCGGCGGCGCAATCTGCGACGCCACCGTGGGCTCGTTGATGGCGATACGCTGGGCCGCCGTCAGGCCGTCGAGATCGATGGTCACGATGGCGGCGGCATCGGCGAAGCGCGAGGGCGCCGCGTTGAAACCCTGGCGCACCGCGAACGCCTGCCCCTGCCCCCCGCGCGCGCCGCCCGGCGGGGGCAGCAGGACGACCACCTTGCCTGCGGCCTCGGCGGCGCTGATCTGGGTGGCCGTGTCGCCCTGGGTGCCACCGAACACCACGGGCGCATTGAGCACCGGGCGCGGTGCCCGCTGCCCCGGCACCGCCACGATGTCGCTGTTCCAGGCCACCGGGTTGCCATCCACCGTCACCCGGGACTGATCGGTGAACTTGCGCAGGTGGAACGGCAGACTCTGGAAGTACGTCCCATTGTTCCCCGCCGGCAGGAGCCCGAGCCGCTTGACCTCGGCGGCGATGAAATCGGTACCCTTTTTGTTGGCGGCGCGCCCGACCTGGCGGCCGAGCATGGAGTCGTCGGCGAACTGGTAGAGGCGGGTTTGCAGATCGCGCACCGTGATCGCTCCCGTGGTCGGCGCGGGGCGCAGCCGTTCGGGGTTGCCATACTGGTTCACCGCGGGCTTCTGCGCGAGCAGGAGCCCGGGCACGAGCAGCACCGGCCCCATGAGCGCAGGGGACAGGGAGCGAACAGACCGCATGGAGTTCTCCGGAAAGACGGACGGAAAGTGGACGGCGCGAGCACCGCGCCATCGAGGCAAGTTACGCGTGTAAGGGTCGCCCCGCATATTGGCACGTCCTCCTCCCCTCTCCTCCATGTGGCCGTTTCTTCTGCTCGCGCTTCACGGCGCCACCCAGCCCGCCCCCCTCACTCCCCACGACGTCCTGAAGGCCGAACACGCCCGCGGAGCCGACCTGCGCACCATCGAGCGGGCGCTGGCCTCGGGCGACTCGCTGCTGCAGCGGCTCGCCGTGCGGGCGCTCGGCCGTTTCGAGGACGCGCGGCACGCGTCGCTGCTCGACCCGATGCTGCGGGCGCCGGCGGCCTCGGTGCGGCGCGAAGCGGCCAATGCGGCGGCGCAGCTGCGGGCGCCGGCGTTGCTGGCGCAGGCCGCGCTCGTGCCGTACACCCGCGAGACGAATCCCACCGTGCGGGCGGCCTTGTACGAATCGCTTGGCCGCGTGGCGGCAGCGGACAGCACGGCCGAGGCGATGCTGCGCCCCGGTCTCGCCGATGCGGCCCTCGTGGTGCGACAAGGTGCCGCACGCGGGCTCGAATCGTTCACGCGGCGCCATGCGCGCAACTACAAGCCCGCCGCGGCCACCCTGACGGCGCTCACCGGCGCCTTTCAGGGCAACGATGATGCCGAACTGCGCCACCTCGTGCTGCTGGCGCTCACGGCAGCCGGCCATCGCGACACGAGCGTGATTGCGAACGGACTGCGCGACCGCGACGAACAGGTGCGGCGGGCCGCGGTGGTGCTGGGGCGTGTGTGGGTGGACGACCCGTCGCCGATGGTGCGCTGGCAGGCGCTGCGCGTGGCTGGTGATTGCGCGCGGGCGGCATCGCACCTGCGCGACACCAGCGAGCACGTGCAGCTTCTCGCGATCGACCTCCTGGGCGAGAAGTCGTGCGACGCGGGGCCACTGCGGGCGCTGGTGGGCCCCGCCGAAGCTTGGCGGCCGCGCGCGCACGCGGTGGTCGCGCTGGCGCGCGTGGCACCGCGTGAGGCTGGCCCGGCGGTGCGGCAGCTGGCGCAGTCGCCCGTGTGGCAGGCGCGTGCGTGGGCCGCCGAGGCCGCCGAGCGACTTGGCGATTCGGCCACCCTGGCGCGCCTGGCCCGCGACTCGGCACCAAACGTTGCGATCGCCGCCATGACGACGGCCTCGCAGGCGCTCGCGGTACTGGAGCGCGACCACGCGGGGCTGCTGCTGCACGCTGCGACGGTGCTCGGGCAGCAGCGTGGTGCGTACGATGGCGTCGCCGCGCTGCCGCGCCTCCAACGCACCTTCGAGCGCATCAGCCGCACCAAACCAGTGACGTGGCGCGATCCGCGGGTGGCGCTGCTCAACGTCATGCTCCCGCTGCTCGCCGAGACCGACCCGGCCTGGCTGACGCCATGGCTGCGCGATGCCGACCCGGTGATTGCGGCGATGGCGTACGACGCGTTGCCGACCACCCCAAAGTCCGAGCGCGGCGTGTTCCGCCTGCCCTACGTGCCGCCCCCCTTCCCGTCGGCGGCGGCACTCGCTGCGCTCGATGGCGCTACGGCTGACGTTCGCATTCGCGGCAAGGGCACCATCACGCTGCGCTTCCTGCCGGGGGAGGCTCCCATGGCGGTGCAGACCTTCGTCACGTTGGCCGAGCGCGGTGCGTATGCCGGAAAGACCATCCACCGCATCGTGCCGAATTTCGTCATTCAGGGTGGCAGCCCCGGCGCCGATGAGTACGACCCGGCCTCGTCGTTCTTCATGCGAGACGAAGTCGGTTTCGCGCGGAATGCGCGTGGTACGTTCGGGATCTCCACCCGCGGCCGCGATACGGGCGACGGGCAGCTGTACGTCAACCTCGTCGACAATGTGCGGCTCGACCACGACTACACCGTGTTCGCGGAAACCGTGCGCGGGCTCGACGTGGTCGACCGTGTGCAGGAAGGTGACGTGATCGAGTCGGTAATCGTGCGCCGCGCGCGGCGCTGAACCCGTGCGGAACCTCACCATGCCATCGCCGTTCCCCCCCTTGTGCTTGGGGCTGCTGGTGCTGCTCACCGCGGTACCGGGGCGGACGCCCCTCGTGGCGCAACCGACCGCCACCCGTCCAGGCAGCACAGTCGCCATGGAGCACGCGCGCACCCCCGCCAGCACCGTGACGGGGGTACTGTTCTTTGCCCGCGACGGTCACCTGTTCATGCAGCGCGCCGGCGAGCCGGCAGTGCGCGTGACACAGGGGAGCGCCTGGCACCGCGACCCCCACATCCGCGGCGACACGCTGTACTATGCGTCGGACTCGGCCGGCCAGTACGACGTGTACTCGCAGGTCATCGATGCCAGGGGCCAGCCGGCGGGCGCGCCGCGCCGGCTCACCACGAACCCGGCGCACGATGTCGCGCCGTCGACCACGGGTGACGGGCAGGTGGTCTTTCAGCGCGGCCTCGGCGGCGACTCGCGTCTCTGGCTGCGCGCCGCCGATGGCACCGAACGGCGCGTCACCATCGGGGAGCAGACGGAGCGCCGGCCGCGAGTGTCGGCCGACGGGCGCCAGGTGGCATACCTGGTATTCACCGAGACGGGGCGCAAGGCCGTGGTGCGCGCGCTGGGCGGAGGCCGAGAGGCGACCGTGAGCACCGACGCCACACTCGAGGATTTGGCGTGGGCACCTGACGGGCGGCTGGCCGTCTCCACCCGCACCGGCGTATTCGTGGTCCCCACTGAAGGGCCGCCCTACAGCAACCTCGCCTCACGCGCGCACGGCGACCTCGACTGGTCGCCCGACGGTGCGCTGCTGAGTATCGCCGAGTATCGCGAGGTGACCGTGGCGTACAACGGCGATCCCGACCGCGGCGTCGACCGCACGGCGCACGAGCGTCGTACACTGACGGCGGTGGCGGCGCCCCAGAATCTCTTTCGCGTCCCGGCGCCACTGCCGGTCGATGCGGGTCGGCTGACGGTCACCGGCCCGCTCCCCACCGATCGCGCCACGGCCAACGCGGCCGCCTTCGACCGAATGTGGACGCGCAGTGCCCGGTTGTACTTCGACGGCCCGGCGGCGGCGACACGACGTACACGGTGGGAGGCGGTACGCACACGGCGCCGTCCGCAGGCGCTCGCCGCCACGACGGACAGCGCGCTCCAGCAGGTCCTGCACACGGCACTGCGCGAGCGGCCGCCGCTGCGCGACGAGGCCGCCGGGCGTGCCGCCGTATCGAGTGCGCATCCGGTGGCCACCGAGGCGGGGCTCGAAATCTTCCGCCGCGGCGGCAACGTAGTGGATGCTGCCGTGGCGGTGAGCTTTGCCATCGGTGTGGTGGAGCCCGATGCCAGCGGCATCGGCGGCTACGGCCAGATGGTGGTGGCGCTCGCAGGCAAGGCACCCACCAACATCGAGTTCATGAGCCGCGTGCCCGAGGAGGGCGGGCTCACCAACACCTCGCTGCTGGTGAACGGCCGCTATCCGAGCGACGGGCCGGTGCTGGTGAATGTGCCGGGGACGGTGGCTGGCATGTACCTCGCGTGGCAGCGCTACGGCAGCAAGCGTGTGCCCTGGGCCGACCTGCTCGCGCCCGCCATTCGTGCGGCGCGCCATGGCTACGAAGTGAGCGACGGCCTCGCCACCACGCTCGCCACCGAGCGCGAGCACTTCGCCAAGTACGAGGGTAGTCGCGCCCTGTTCTTCCGCAACGGTGCTCCGCTGCAGGCAGGGGATACCGTGCGCAATGCCGACCTCGCCTGGGTGCTGGAGCAGATCGCCGCCAAGGGCGCGGACGGGTTCTACAAAGGCGAGGTGGCAACGAAATACGCCGGGGACCTGCGCAGCAAGGGCAATGCGATGAAGCCGAGTGACCTGGCGCGGTACTTCGCCAACGAGCGGGAGCCGGTGTGCGGGTTCTATCGGGCCTATCGCATCTGCTCGACGGCGCCGCCGGTGAGCGGCGGCGCAGAGCTTGTCGCGCGCCTCAACCTGCTCGGACAGTTTCCCGCGCCGCAACGCTACACCGAGAGCGCGCCCACGCTGCACGCCGCGCTCAGTGCGTGGTTCCTCACGCCATCGTCACGCAATCGCATTGCCGACCCGGCGATGTGGCCGGTGGACGTGGCCTCCATCATCGACCGCGACACGGCGATTGTGCGCTGGCGCTGTCACGATCCCGAGCAGGCGCTGACGCCGGCGGCCGTGCGCGGGGATTCGCTGCCGTGCCTGGCGGAGGCGGCGAAGCGTACCGCGTCGCCGCCAGCGGGTGACGCACCGCGGCGTGATGACCATGGCGACGCGTCGCCCGGGCCTGGCGTTTCCGTTGCCGCCACCACCGATGCCCCCTGCGGTGAGGACCACGCCGCCGAGATGACCGTCTGCCACGCCGCCGGCACCACGGCCTTTACCGTCGCCGACGCCGACGGCAACGCGGTGGCCGTGACGCAGACGCTGGGCACCTGGGGCGGCAATTTCTACGTCACCCCGGGGCTCGGCTTCCTCAGCAATGACAAGCTCACCTCGTACGGCACCGATCCCACGCAATACGGATCTCGCCTGCCCTTCTCGCGCCATGGCAGCACCATCGCCCCCACCATTGCGTTCAAGGGCGATCGGCCGGTATTCGTGGTCGGCGCCGCCGGCAATGCGTGGATCACGTCGGCGGTCTACCAGACGCTGCTGGGCGCGCTCGACTACGGCCTCGGCGCGCAGGCGGCGCTGGAGCTGCCGCGATTCCTCCCCGGGGGCGGCGGGCCACCGGGCGCCGGCGCGGCCTCGACTCCGGCGCCGTACACCATCCAGCTCGAGGACGGCTTCGCGCCCACGGTCATCCAGCGGTTACGCGCGCTCGGGTACGACCTTTCGTTCGTCTCCGCCCTCGGCGAGGTGCGCGAGGGCTACGGCGCCGCCATCCGTATCGACGGGCGCAGTGTGACCGCCGGTGCCGATCCGCGACGGGCTGGGTCGGCCGGGGCGGTGCGGCGCTGACTCGCTCGCGCTTTTGCGCTGGCGCCGTCTCGCGAGTGAATCACCGCTGGACTGCCCCCGCCGGCCCGCACCAACCTGAGCAGCACCGTCTGCCGCTCCGCCTGCGCGCGCGGCAGTACCTGCACCCGAATCCGCAACGTGACGCGGCCGTCGACCGTGGCGGCGATGGCCGCGTGCGGCTCAGACTGGCGCTCGCGAGACTCCGGTCGCGGGAGCGCCTCGTCGAACGCGAGGCGCACGGTGCCGTTCTCCACGATGGCGTCGGCGCTGATGACGTCGCCTGCGCGCACCGGGATGCGCACCATCTGATCGACACGGGCGAGCGCGGACAGGGCCACCGTGGCCTCGGGACACGCCGCGGTGGGTGACACCTCGTGCACCGGCAGGTCGCTGAGTACGGGTACAGCGCGCGCCGCGCGTGGCACCATCGCGGCGCGGGGTCTCGTGGCCGTCACCGTTCGCTCCTCGGTCAGCCGAAGCGCGGCGACCAACGAGTCGAGCACCAGCGGTGACGGCGTAAGCGCCCGTTCGATCAGCGAGTCCGGCGCCCCCACCGGGACCGCCTGCGCCGAATCACTCGTGACCGGCCAGCGCACACTCACCCGCCACACGCCGTCGCGTGTGAGCCCCTCGAACACGTAGCGGGACTCGGCGCCGGGGAGCACGAAGCGTACCCCCTGCACGTCACCCTCCACGAGCACGCGCGTGGCGAGCCTCGGCAGTGCGGAGTCCACCGGAAAGCCCCAGGCCAGTGCGACCGGCACCCGCGTGCGCGAGGCGACCACGCTGCACAACCGCGCGTCGTCGTCTTGACCGTCGGCGGCACGTACGATGATCCGCGGCGCACTGTCAGCCGCCGCGTACCCACGCTGCTCAGCCCCCTCGCTTCGCAGGGCGACGCCAAGGGATGCCGGGGAGCCATCAAGCCGCAGTGCCGCCGGCGTGCGGGCGGGCTCGGCGCTGCAGGCGCTCTGCAACACGGTGCCGATGATCGCAGCCAGCAAGGCCATCCGGTTCATGCGCGAAGTCTGCCACGACGGCGCATTCGGGAACAGCGCCGGGCGAACGCACGAGAGGCCGGGCGCAGGCCCGGCCTCTCGTGGTAACGCGGAATGCAGGTGGCTGCTGCCACGCATCACGGTGGGGTCGGGCTGTTGGCCGGGTTGCTGGCCCCGCCGAAGGTGTAGAACGCGTCACCCTTGACCCCCAGCTCCTTGGCTGGCACCGGCATCTCGCGCGGCGTCCCCGTCAGGAGGCCATTGGCCACCCGGCGGCGCTGATAGAAGGGGGCTGCGCCAAGGCCCAACAGTTCGACCTCCTGTTCGTAGATGAGCTTCTGGAGAAGCGACGCCTGCCCTTCACCCGCCGTAGCCGGCGTGAGGCCGCCACGATCGACGCGCGTGTTGTTGATGAGGTTCGCGGCCGTGGCCAGGTTGCCACCCGAACGCCGCAGTTCGGCCTCGGCCCAGACCAGGTCGTTCTGGTGCCGCGTGATGACCGGCGCCGGCCCGAAGCCACCGTAGATCCCGTTCGGCGACTGCTCGCCGGAGCGGTCATAGCGAATGTGGCCGATGTTGGACTGATGATACATGCCGCGGTCGGGACGGAAGATCTCCTCCGTGGAGTACACGAAGTCGGTGCCACCCCGCGCCGTCTTGGGGATGGTGCCGAAGTACCCGGCGAAATCGCCGTCGTCCGGACCGAAGGAGCCGTCACCGAGCCGCTTGTCGGGCGAATTCGGGCGGGGGTTGCCACCGGCGGGATACGGATGTCGCTGCGTGGCCGGGTCGAGCAGCGCAGCCACCCGCGTGCTCACGCGGCCGCCGTCGAACGCGTTGAACCAGTACAGCATCTCGTGGCACCACGAGTTGCAGCCATCGCCGGTGAAGATGAAATCGAACCGGTTGGTACCCGACGAGATCCCCTGCGACGCCAGCTGCGCCACCGCGTTCCAGTCCACCTGCGCATTCTCGTCGGCTGTGCGCGGGTAGTAGGCCAGCGTCATCGCCGCCATCGTGCGCGCCAGCGCGGCGATCTGCGTGTTGGTATACGCCGTGCCGTTGGTCCACGCCGAAGGCGTGGTGAACTGGTTCGCCGCCGCCAGCGTGGCCGCATTGGCGAATGCCGCCACCGCCGCGTCCCGCACCTCCTTGCGCGTCTTGTACGCCAGACCGGCGAGGTCGGTGTTCTCGTCGATCACGTAGCCCTTGTCGTAGTTGAGGGCGATGCCCATGAGCGCCGCCCCCCGCATGAGCTGGGCGATGGTCTCGGCCCGCTTCGTGTTGCTGGCATTGCCGATGACGAGATTGTTCTTGCGGATGGCCGTGAGCACGTCCACCGCTGACGACAGGGTGGAGTAGTACCCCTCCCAGTAGGCGATCATCGTGGTGCGGCCCGCCGACGCCAGATCGTTCTGGAACGGGCGCGAGTTGCGGGTCCCGTCACCGTCGATCGACGAGTAGAAGTTCATGTTGAAGTTGTTCCACGAGGCCGAGTAGGTCTGGGCCATCGTGACCAGCGGGCCGCCCCCTTCCATGCCGTCCCACGTGTTGAACCAGGTGCGCAGCGTGCCGCCCGCCACCGCCTCGATGGCCGCGGGATCGGCCAGCGCCCGCGTGGCGTCCGGCGCGTTGGGGTTCTCGACGTCGAGGGAATTGCAGCTGGCGAGCAGCAAGGCACCCAAGGCGATGCCCACGGCCCCGCGGACGCGGAGTGAGAAGTTCGGATCGAGGGGGCTCACAGGCCGAGCTCCAGCATGAACGTGAACGTCCTGAAGATGGGGTACGTGAAGTAGTCCACACGGTAGGCGAACGGATTGCTCCCGCCGCCCGACACGTCGGGATCGTATCCGCTGTACTTGGTGCTCGTGAACAGGTTGCGGCCGACCACGCCGAGGCGGGCACTGCGCCCCTCGCTGAGGCCGAAGCGCTTCACGATGACCCGCGGGATTTCGTAGTTGACCGCGAGCTCACGCAGGCGGACGTACGTGCCGTTTTCGACGAAGTACTCGTTGGCGTCGAAGTTGTTGTAGAACGTGGCGTAGTACGTCGTCGGCTTCTTCTCGTTCTCCGGCTTGCCGCGCTGGTCGAACGCGGGGTCCCGCTGGTCGAAGAACGGCCACTGGCGCGTGTAGTTGTAGATCTGCCCGCCCTTCACCCAGTTCACCACCGCCGTCACGGAGAGCTTCTTCCAGTTGAGCTGGGTGTTGAAGTTCAGGTTGAAGTCGGGATTCACGTCGGCGATCTGGAAGAGCGTGTTGCCGGTGCTGTCAGCGAACTTGATGGGGCGCTCGTTGATGGTGCGCCACGCCGACCGCGGCACAAAGTAGCCTTCTTCGTTCTGCACGTAATCGGCCGCCGTACCGCTCAGTCGCCGGGTCCGCAGCATGGCGTCGAGTCGGTCCTGCGAGTCCACCCAGCGACTGCCGTAGACGATGCCGAACGGCTCGTTCGGGGCCAGGCGGAAGATCGTGGTGTTGGCCACCGGGCCGACCAGGAACGGCGGGACGGCGAGGCTGCGCACCGTCTGACGCGTGCGGTCACCAGCGATGTTCACCCGCCACAGGAAGTCGCGCGTGGAGGCGAGCACCGCCCCGAGCAGCACCTCGTGCGTCCTGCCCGCGAGCGAGCCGGCATTGAGCCACTGGTTGCGGAAGCCCGTGGCCGACGACACCGGCACGTTGAGGATCTGGTCGTCGGTGATCTTGCTCGAATAGCTGTACTCGAACGTGAAATTCTTGAGGAAGTTCACGTTGAAGCCAGCTTCGATTTCCCGGGAAAACGCCGGACGCAGGTTGGGGTTGCCGAGTGTGACCTTGACCGGACTGCCGCCCTGGATGGCGAACTGTTCGTACTGCGCGTCGAACACGGGGCGCAGCCCCGCCTCCCCGTACGACGTGCGCAGCTTGAGTTCGTCGATACCCGGAAGCGAGAAATCCTCGGAGACGCGCCACGCACCGGACAACCGCTTGAAGGTGCGCGAACGCTGGTCCTCGCCGAACAGCGACGACTGGTCCTGACGGATCAGACCGTCGATGATGTAGCGGTCCTTGATGTCAAACGTGGTAATCGCAAAGAAGTTCTGGTTGCGGATCGGCTGCGAGAACGAGCCGGGGATGACCGGGTTCTCCGGATCGCGCGAAGCCGCCGAGAACTCCGTGACCCGCGGCACGGTGAGCGCCGTGGCCTGCATGGTGGTGCTCGTGTTCTGCTGGTCCTCGTAGACCCAGGCCAGCTTCGTGGTATTGGTGAACCACGAGGTGCTGCGCACCGCCGTGAGCGTCGCCCCCAGGTTGTAGGCCTGCGTCACGTCTTCCTGATTGAAGAGGCTGCCCTTGCTCACCGTGCCGGTGGAGCCGATGTAGCCCAGTGGCGTGAGCGAGCGGAAGGTGCGCGAGCCGCGATCGAAGTTCGTGTTGCCCTCGGCGGTCAGCCAGGTCAGTGGGCGATAGCGGACCTTGAGCAGGCCCGTGAAGCGCGCCCGGTCGTTGCTGTTCTGGATGTTCGACCAGTTGTAGAGCGGGTTGCTCACGTTGCCCGACGCCGGCGTCTGCCGGATCGCCGCCTTGTAGGGGGGGCCGTTCGGGTTCTGCTCCAGCAGGTTGATGTTCGGCTCGAGGAAGCGCAGCCCGAAGAAGGCATCGCCGGAGCTGTCGTCGGCCTGGTCGGCCGTGGACTGGCCATAGAAAGCGCCGGTCTGGAAGTCGAGCTTGGGGTGCAGCTCCATGTCCAGGTTGACTCGGAAGTTCTGGCGGTTGTAGCCGCTCAGCAGATTCGCGATGCCCTGATCCCTGGTGTTCTGGAACGACGCGTTGAAGTTGGAATTGGCATTCCGCTGGCCGACCGAGATGTAGTTGGTCATGAACTGGCCCTGGCGGAACACGTCGTCCAGCTGGTTGAAAACCACCGGATACGAGTTGTCCGAGACGCGGTCGTCTTCCTGGATGCGGTTGCCGTTGGCGTCGCGCAGGAACTGCCCCTGCGCATCCAGCTTGTAGGGATGCGACAGATTGTTCGGGATGGTCTTGCGGAGGTCGTTGGTACCGAACTCGTTGCGCACCGTGATGCTGGTCTGGCCCGTGGCCAGCGTGGCACCGCGCTTGGTGAAGATCTGGACCACGCCGTTGGCGGCGTCGGAGCCGTACAGCGAGCTGGCGGCGGCGCCCTTGATGACCTCGATGCGCTCGATGTCTTCGGCGTTGATGTCGGCGAGCGAGATGCGTGAAATGGTGCCGTCGACAATGATGAGCGGATCCTGGCCGCCGGTGAGCGACGTGGGGCCGCGCAGGCGGATGCGAGGCGCCGAGCCAGGCTCACCGTTCACGGCGGTCACGCTGGCCCCGGCGACGCGGCCGTTGAGCGTGCCCAGCGGTGAGGAGGCCGGGGCCTCCTTGATCTGCTGGTTGTCCACCGCGGCGACGGCGAACGTCGTCTTTCGCTGCGACGTCGCGTCCGACACGCCCGTGGTGACCACGGCCTCGAGGTTGAGCACGTCCTTGTCGAGGTCGAAGTTCTGCTCGATGCGTCCCGCCGTGAGGGTGATCACGTGCTTGACCGGCCGGTAGCCGATCGTGCGGGCAAGCAGGGTGACCGGCTTGCCTCCGGCGCGCGCCGGATCCACCGTGAAGGTGTATCGCCCCTGGGTATCGGTCACACTGCCAACCCCGAGCTCCACGATCCCGACCTGGGCGCCGCCGAGGGGCTGGCCGGCCGTGGTGACTCGGCCCGTGATCGAGGCGGTCTGTTGGGCCGCGAGGCCGGATAACGGCAGCGCGGCGGCAGTTCCAGCGACGGCGAGCAACCGGCGCAGACGGTGCAACATGCAGGCTCCTGACTCTGAAGGGAAACCGGTCCCGGTGTGACGCGTCGTGCTAACCGGTCCTGCGACGCTCGTTAATGTTCAGAGATGTTCCCAAATCCGCAATAAGTTTGTGACGAAACCGTCGTAAGCCGATACAGTTCGTCCCCTTTCAGCGCTGCTTGTCCCGTTATGCCGAACGCGTGTCCCAACCCGTACTGCCCGAAGCGCTCGAGGCCACTGCTCGTGGCCGGCGTCCTGGGATGGATGCTGGCGGCCTCACCCTGCGCCGCACCGTTAGGGGCACAGGGGGCGTCACTCCATGGTCGGATCATCGATGCAACCTCGGGGGCACCCGTCGTCGGTGCAACCATTGCCGCCACCACCGCCGGACTCAGCACCCGAACGGACTCTGCCGGCCGGTTCAACCTCGGGGGACTCAAGGTCGGTATCCACCGGTTCCTGGTCAGCGCGTCGGGGTACGCCCGGGGCTCGGTCAGCCTGGCGTTCGCAGCCCGGGAACGGATGGAGCGGGACCTCGAACTCGAGCCGCTCGGCGCGTCGACCGCCACCGACACCGCCAGCGCACAGCGCCTTCCCAACGTCGCGGTGACCGCTGATCCGGCGCTGGGCCGTCGCTACCTCGACTTCGAGCGCCGTCGTGCGACCGGGCGCGGCCAGTATCTCACGCGCGAGGACTTCGAGCGAAACAACTTCTTCACGCTGCAGGACGCCATGCGTACGTTGCGCGGCATCCGCTTCTCGTGTGCCGGCGGCAGCTGCACGGCGCAGATGGCGCGCGCGCCCATGGGCTGCGCCCCGGAGTACATCGTGGACGAGCGTGAGGACAACGCCTTCGGCCCGACGATTCCCGTGCGCGACATCCAGGGCCTGGAGGTCTACACCGGCGCCAGCGACGTGCCCGGCGAGTTCGCCGGCCGCCACGCCGGCTGCGGCGTGATCGTGATCTGGACAACGGCGGGCCGCGAATTGCGGCGGAGGTAGCCCCGTGCCGATGTCCCCGTCTCCCTCCGCCACGCCCCCCCCGCTCGCGCCGTTCCCGCTCGCGCCGTTCCCGCTCGCGCTGTCCCGGCTCGCGCTGTCCCGGCTCGCGCTGTTCGCCCTGCCCGCCCAGCTGGCGGTCAGCGCCCCACTCCCCGCCCAACGTCCCGACAGTCTCTCCCCCACCGAGTTCGCGGCCCTCTCCGCGCGTCTCAGCGATCGGGGCGGCTACTTCGACACCGACAACCTCATCTCCAACGAGCAGAGCCTCCTGCATCCGCTCACCGTTCTCGATCGGCGCGGCGTGCGGGGCGGCGTGTACATCGGCGTCGGGCCCGACCAGAACTTCAATTACCTCGCGCGGGTGGCACCGCGCCTCGCGATCATCGCCGATGTGCGGCGCGATAACCTCCTGCATCACCTGCTGTTCAAGGCGCTGTTCACGTCCACCAGCAGCCGGGTGGAGTTTCTGGCCCTGTGGCTCGGGCGTCCCGCGCCGGCGCCGAGTGCCCGCGTGCTGGCGTGGCCCGTCGACAGCCTCGTGGCGTGGGCCGCGCGGACGCCCATCACACCCGCCAGCGTCGATGCGGCGCTGCGCACCGTTCGCGCACGGCTCACGACCTTCGGCATCCCGCTCGATTCGCAGGACCTCGCCACGATCACGCGATTCCACCGGGCGTTCATCACCGACGGCATCGGCCTCCGGTTCACCAGCACCGGACGCGCCCCTCGGCCGTACTACCCGACGCTCGGGCAGCTGCTCGCCGAACGCGACCTCGACGGCCGGCAGGGCAGTTATCTCGCCAGCGAGACCGCCTTTCGCGTGGTGCAGTCACTCGAACGGCGCAACCTGATCATTCCCGTCGTGGGCGACCTCGCCGGCCCGAAAGTGCTACCGGCCGTGGCGGCGTTGCTGCGGCAACGCGGAGACGCGGTCTCGGTGCTCTACACGTCGAACGTCGAGGACTATCTGATCCGCGCCGGGACGTTCGCCACGTTCGTACGCCACGTGCAGGCGCTCCCGCGCACCCCCGAGAGCGTGATCATCCGCAGTTGGTTCGGCGGCCCGGGCTCGCATCCCCTGAATGTGCCGGGGTACTACACGACGCAGCTCGTCGAGCCGATGGACGCCTTTGCCCGGGATGTGGGGGTGGCGCGGGTGACGCGATATGCGGATCTCGTGTTTCGGGTTCGTGACAACTGACCCCCACGGCGTCAGAAAGGAGAAGATCAGGGGGCAGGAAGCCCTGACGTGCGGACGGCGCCCTGCCCCTGCTTCCTCCTTCCGGGCATCCTCCCCCCCGATGCCTTGGGGGACGAGGCCCGTCGACGCCATCCTTATCTCGTCACCACCCCCACCTCGAGCTCCCGCCACTTCCCCCGTTCGAACCGGTACACACTCAGCGCGCAGCGCAGGGCATGCCCCATCACGATGGCCATCCACACATCCGTCGGCTGCAGCTGGCGCGTTTGCTGCACCACCGTCAGGTATCCGATCGGCAGCACGAACTGCGAGAGCAGCGAGATGAACAGCGGCGACCGCGTGTCGCCGCTGCCCTGCAGGCCACCGGTGTAGGTCAGGGCCACGGTGATGAACAGCCCCGAAACGCTGAGGAACGCCAGCAACCCCCGGCCGACGTCGAGCACCGCCGCGTTGGAGGCCCCGAACAGCGCGAAGAGCTGCGTCGGAATGAGCAGAAAGAGCGACCCGATGACCGCGGCCATGCTCAGGCCCAGCCGCGCCGCGGCGCGCACCGCCTGGCGACTGCGCGCGGGAAACCCCGCCCCGAGATTCTGCCCGACGACGGCACTGGCCGCCCCCATGAGCCCCACCGACGTCCACGTGATGAACGAGAAGAGCTCGCTGTACCCCAATGCGTACGCCGCCTGCGCCTCGGCGCTCTGTTCCGTAGCCCCGATGAAGCGCAGCAACAGCACGCCGGCCACGTTCATGGCAATGCCCTGCAGCCCCGCCGGCAGCCCCACCTGAAACAGCAGCCGGATGGTCGGCCAGTGTGGGCGCCACGACACCCCGCGGAAGCTGATGACCCACGCCCCACCAAAGAGCCGCCAGAGCGAATACGCGAGCACCAATCCTCCCGACAGCACCGTCCCGATCGCCGCGCCCGCGGTCCCGAACGACGGAATCGGCCCCACGCCGCGAATGAAGATCACGTTGAAGACGATGTTCATCACCGTCATCGCGACCCCGAGGCGCAGCGGCGTCTTCGCATCGCCCGCCGAGCGCAGGCCACCACTCAGCATGAAGAAGCTCATCATGCCGATGTTGAACAGGAACATGATGCGCAGGTAGCCCAGCGCCTCACGCTGCACGGCCGGGGCCGCGTTGACCATGTCGAGCAACGCCGGCGCCGCGAACCAGCCGACCGGCGCCAGGATGCCCACGCTCAGCGCCACCGCCACCAGAAACGCCTGCGACGCCGCGCGGTTGACGGCCGCCTCGTCGTTGGCGCCGGTGAAGCGCGCCACCAGCACGCCCATACCGGTGAACACCGAGCCGATGAACACCACCACCACGAGAAAGATCTGGAACGCCACGCCGATGGCGGCGTTGCCCTGAAAACCCACCAGGTGACCAACCATGGCGTGGTCGATCACCCCCTGCAGGCCACCGATCATGTTCTGCAGCACGGTCGGCCACGCGAGCTTCCACACCGCCTGGCCGATCGGTCCGTCCACGATCGAGCGATCGAAGCGCTTCCCCGCCGCCGGTGTGCTCACCCGCGCCTGACGAGCGTGAGGATGGAATACACGGCTACGGGCTCGTCGTGCTGGTTGATGACCTCTACATCCCACTCCACCACGCCCTGCGGGATGGTACCCACCGGGGTGTCCTTGGCGGTCTTCTGCTTCACGGTCAGCCGCACGTGAATGGTGTCGCCCGGATAGACCGGCTTGGTGAAGCGCAGCTTTTCGAGCCCGTAGTTGGCGAGCACCGGCCCGAGGTCGGGATCGACGAAGAGCCCGGCCGCCGCCGACACCACGAAATACCCGTGCGCCACGCGCCCCTCGAACACGCCGTTGCTGCGCGCATCCTCGTCGCTCATGTGGGCGTAGAACGTGTCGCCGCTCAGCTTCGCGAACGCCTCGACATCGTCCAGCGTGATCGTCCGCGACGTCGTGATCAGCGTATCGCCCACCTCGAGCTGATCGAACGTTTTCCGGAACGGATGCACCGTGTCCTGCTTCTCCTCGGCGCCCTTGGTCCACTCGCGCGTGATGGCGGTGATCATGCTCGGGCTTCCCTGCAGCGCCACGCGCTGCAGGTAGTGCGTGACCCCGCGGGCGCCGCCCATCTCCTCACCACCGCCGGCCCGCCCGGGACCGCCATGTACGAGGTTGGGCAGCGGCGAGCCGTGTCCGGTGCTCTCCTTCGCACTGGTGCGGTCCAGCACCAGCATGCGCCCATGGTAGCAGGCCGTTCCGAGAATGACCTCCTGCGCCACCTTCGGGTCGTGCGTGACGAGGGAACCCACGAGCGAGCCCTTGCCCAGGCGCGCGAGTTGCACGGCTTCGCCCAGGTCGCGATAGGGCATGATGGTGTTGACCGGCCCGAAGGCCTCGACATCGTGCGGCTCGTGGCGCCGCAGCGGCTCGGCGCAGTACAGCAGCTCGGGCGCGAAGAAGGCGCCGCGCTCGCGGTCGGCCCCCACCACCGCGAAGTCTCCGCCGCCGTACACCCGCTCCGCCGCCGCACGAATGGCACTGGCGCTCTCCGCCACCGCCCGTACCTGGGCGCGCGACGCAAGGGGCCCCATGCGCACCCCTTCGGCCGTCGGATCACCGATCGTCGTGCTCCCCAACCGCTTCGACAGCGCCGCGATGACCGCCTCCTCCAGGCCGCTCGGCACGATGGTGCGACGGATGGCGGTACACTTCTGCCCCGCCTTGCTCGTCATCTCCCGGGCGACCTCTTTGATGAAGAGGTCGAACTCCGCGGTGCCGGGCACCGCGTCGGGGCCGAGGATGGAGCAGTTGAGCGAGTCGGCCTCCATGTTGAAGCGCACGGAGTGCTGCACGATGGCCGGGCTGGCCTTGAGCTTCTGGCCGGTGGCCGCCGACCCGGTGAACGCCACGACATCCTGTTCTTCCACGTGCTCGAGCAGCGTGCGCGCCTCACCGCAGATGAGCTGCAGCGCACCGGCCGGCAGCTCCTTCGTGTCGAGGATGGCCTTGAACACGGCGTACGTGAGGTGACAGCCCGTGGTGGACGGCTTCACGATGCACGGCACCCCCGCGAGCAGCGCCGGCGCCAGCTTCTCCAGCATGCCCCACACGGGGAAGTTGAAGGCATTGATGTGCACGGCCACGCCTTCCATGGGCACCAGGATGTGCCGCCCTACGAAGCTGCCCCCCTTGGAGAGGAGCTCGGCTGGCCCCTCCACATGGAAGCGCTCATTGGTGAACTCGCGACGCCCGCGGCTGGCGTAGGCAAAGAACGTCCCGATGCCCCCTTCGATGTCCACCCACGAGTCGGCGCGCGTGGCGCCGGTCATGTACGACAGCGGGTAGAACTCCTCCTTGCGTTCCATGAGCGCGATGGCGATGCGCTTGAGCATCAGCGCCCGCTGATGGAACGTGAACGCGCGCAGGGCGGGGCCGCCCACGGCGCGCGCGAAGTGCATCATCTGCCGGAAATCGAGCCCATGGCTCGACGTTTCGCCGATCTTCTCGCCGGTCACGGCGTGCACCAGATCGGTGCGCGGGCCCGTGCCTTCGACCCACTCGCCCAGGGCGAAGTTCTGCAGCAACAGCATCAGCGGGATTCCTCTCGGGTACGCTGGGTGGCTTTCCAGTTCTTCAGGATATTGGCCTGCGTGGGGCGATCGGCGGGGAGCGCACGCAGTGGCTCCACCGGGCGCCAGCCGGCGCGCATCGCCGCCGGCAACTGCTGGTAGAGCGCCGTCCCGTCCGACTTCCACGCGAGCATCTCATCGCTCACGTCCTTCACGATCTTCGCGGGATTTCCCACCACGACCTTGCGGGGCGGAATCACCATGTCGGTGGGCACGAAACAGAGCGCGCCCACGATGCAGCCGTTCCCCACGACGGCGTTGTCCATGATCACCGCGTTCATGCCGATCAGCGCGTTGGCCCCGATGCGAGCCCCGTGCACGATGGCCCCGTGCCCGATGTGCGCGCCGGCTTTGAGGGTCACGACCACACCGGGGAACATGTGAATCGTGCAGTTCTCCTGCACGTTGCAGCCGTCTTCGATGACGATACCGCCCCAGTCGCCGCGGATGGCAGCGCCCGGCCCCACATACACGTCGCGGCCAATGATCACGTTGCCGGTCACGGCGGCCTGCGGGTGCACGAAGGCCGTCTCGTGCACCACGGGGATGAAGTCGTCGAAGGCGTAGATCACGGCCGGGCGCTCAGGCGCGCTCGAGGATGACGGCGTACCCCTGCCCCACCCCGATGCACATCGTGCACAGGGCGTAGCGGCCACCCGTCTGCTGGAGCTGCCGTGCGGCGGTGAGCGCGAGGCGCGCCCCGCTCATGCCCAGCGGATGGCCAAGCGCGATGGCGCCACCGTTGGGGTTCACGCGCACATCGTCGTCGGCAACCCCGAGTTCGCGCAGACACGCCAGCCCCTGTGCAGCGAACGCCTCGTTCAGCTCGATGACGTCCATCTGCTCGAGGGTGAGCCCTGCGCGCTGCAGCACGAGGCGCGTGGCCGGCACCGGCCCCATGCCCATGATGCGGGGCTCCACGCCGGCCGCGGCGCTGGCCACCACGCGTGCCATCGGCGTGAAACCGTGCGCGGCCACGGCGGCATCGGAGGCCAGCAGCAGGGCGGCGGCACCGTCGTTGAGGCCACTCGCATTGCCGGCCGTCACGCTCCCCTGGCCATCATGACGAAACGCCGGCTTCAGCCTGGCCAGCGTGTCCATGGTCGTGTCGGGGCGCAGGAACTCGTCGTCTCGCACCACGAGCGGGTCGCCTCTCTTCTGCGCGATGTGCACCGGCGCGATCTCCTCGGCCAGCCGCCCGCTCGTGCGCGCCGCCGCCGCTTTCTGCTGGGAGCGGACAGCAAACGCATCCTGGTCGCCGCGCGAGACGCCATACTGCGCCGCCACGTGCTCGGCCGTCTCGCCCATGCTGTCCACGCCATGCAAGGCCTTCATCGTCGGGTTGACGAAACGCCATCCGAGACTGGTGTCGAAGAGCTGCACGTCGCGCGCAAACGGCGTGGCGCCCTTGGACAGCACGAACGGGGCGCGGGTCATGCTCTCCACGCCGCCGGCCACATATATGTCACCCTCGCCGCTGCGAATGCCGCGCGCAGCGTGGGCCACCGCACTCAGCCCCGAGGCGCACAGCCGGTTCACCGTCTCGCCGGGCACCGTCACCGGCAGCCCCGCCAGCAGCGCGGCCATGCGCGCCACGTTGCGATTGTCTTCGCCCGCCTGGTTGGCGCACCCCAGCACGACGTCAGCAATCTGCGTCGCGTCGAAGCCCGGTGTGCGTTCGGCCACGCGCGCCAGTAGCGCGCGCATGGTGTGCGCTGCCAGGTCATCGGCGCGTACGGCGCTCAGCGCCCCGCCGAGGGTGCCGATGGGTGTACGGATGCCATCCACCAGCCACGCCTGTCGTCCTGCAGTTGCCATGGGTCTCCCGGCACGCCGCCGGTCCGTTCGGGTGAAGTCAGGTGAGGTCGTGCGTACGCGTTGTGCGATACACGGTGCCGCGAAAGTAGCCCACGTCCACGTCGTCCTGGTTGCGGACCGTCACCTCGACGAACGCGAGGCGGTTGGTGGCCGATTGCTCCACCGCCGTGGCAGTCAGCACGTCACCGGGCCGGCATGCCACTGGGAAGCTGATGGTGCAGTCCACCGCCACACTCAGCATGCCGCCGGCATTGGTGGCGAAGGCGAACGCGCTGTCGGCGAGCGAGAACAGCGCACCGCCATGCAGGGTCCCGAAGCCATTCACGAGGTCGGGACGCACCCGCATGCGCACCACCGAACGGCCAAGGTCGGCTTCGAGCACCTCCATGCCCAGCAACTGCGAAAAGGCATCGCGCCGCATGAGATGCGCGATGACGTCGTGCGGCGTGTGGGGCGTCACCAGTACCGCCGTGAGTCGCGGAGCGACGCCCCGCTGGCCACCGCCCGACGCAGACGTACGCTGGGCCGGTAGCGGGGATCGCCCGTCTCGGCCAGCAGGGCCTCCAGCCGAGCCAGCACGGCGGCGGGGCCGATCTCGTCGCCCCACGCCAGCAGCCCGCGCGGGTAGTTCACCCCGGTCGTCATCGCGAGTTCGATGTCCTCCACCGTGGCGAGCTGCAGGTGCACGGCATCGACGGCCTCGTTGACCAGCATGGCCAGCACGCGATCGACGATGGCCTGCCCACGGGCGGCGTCTTCCTGCGGCGCCGGAGCCGTCGCGCCCGCGCGGTGGTCGTAGAAGCCGCGCCCCGTCTTGCGGCCCAGCCAGCCCGCCTCCACGAGCCGCTGCTGCGGCAGGCTCGGGCGGTAGCGCGGGTCATGGAACAGGCCCTCGAACACCGAGCGCGTGACGGCGTAGTTCACGTCGAGCCCGATGAAGTCCATGAGCTCGAAGGGCCCCATGCGGAAGCCGCCGAGGGTTCGCAGCGCCCAGTCGATGGTGGCACAGTCGGCGAGGCCCTCCTCACGGATGCGCAGCGACTCGCCGTAAAACGGGCGCGCCACGCGATTCACGAGGAAGCCCGGCGTGTCGGCCGCCATCACGGTGACCTTCTTCCACGACGCCACCAGCGCACGCGCCGAGTCGGCCACCGCGGTATCCGTGCTGATGGCGGGAATGATCTCCACCAGCGGCATGACCGGCGCCGGGTTGAAGAAGTGCACGCCCACCACACGCCCCTTGTGGCGGCAGGCGCCGGCCAGCGCGGCGATGGACAGCGACGAGGTATTGGACGCGAGCGTCGCCTCGCTTCCGACCACGCCCTCGAGCAGACGGAACAGCGCCTGCTTCGCCGCCAGCTGCTCGACGATGGCTTCGATCACGAACCCGCACGCCGCGAACGGCGCCAGCTCGCTCTCGCCGACCCCCTCGACGTATGTGAACCGGGCGAGCACCTGATCGGCGGCTTCTCGCGTCAGCCGCCCCTTCTCCACCTCGCGCGCCATCGCCTTCTCGTGCCCGGTACGGGCCCGCGTGATGGCCGAGGGCTGGGCGTCGGCAAGCACCACCGGGTGCCCATGCACCGCCGCCACCTGCGCGATCCCGGCGCCCATCGCCCCAGCACCCACGACGCCAACCTGCACCGCGTCCGCACTCATGCGCCGCGATACACCGGCGTACGCTTCTCCAGGAACGCCCGCACCCCTTCGGCATAGTCGGCCGTGCGCCCGGCCTCGTGCATGGCCTGCGCCTCCACCTCCAGCTGCGCATCGAGCGTGTTGCCGAAACTCGCGTTGAGCGCACGCTTGGTGAGCCCGAAGCCGCGCGTGGCCTGCGTGGCGAGCTGCCGCGCGAGCGTCATCACGGTGGGCATGAGGTCGGCCCTGGGCACCACGTCCCAGATCAGCCCCCATTCCTTCGCCTTGGGCGCCGGCATCTTCTCGGCGAGGAAGAACATCCCCGTGGCGCGCTGCATCCCCACCAGGCGCGGCACGAAGAAGGTGCCGCTCGTGTCGGGAATGAGGCCGAGCTTGGCGAAGCTTTCCACGAAGCTCGCGTCGTCGGCTGCGATGGTGAGGTCGCAGGCAAAGGCGAGGTTCGCGCCCGCCCCGGCGGCAATGCCGTTCACGGCGCACAGCACCGGCTTCTCGATGGTGCGAATGGCGCGAATGATGGGGTTGTAGCTGGCCTTCACGATCTCGCCGATGTCCGGCATGGGACCACCGTCCGAGGGCAGCGCCTCGGCCAGATCCTGGCCGGCGCAGAAACCGCGCCCGGCGCCTGTCAGCACGATCGCCCGGACCGCGGCATCGTCGGCGGCGGCCTGCAAGGCGCCATGCAGCGCCTGCGCCATCTCGCGATTGAAGCTGTTGAGGACGTCGGGACGGTGCAGCGTGAGCGTCAGGACGCCATCGCCCCGCTCGACGAGGAGACAGGAGGGAGGAGAAGACATCCACCAAAACTAGCAGGAATCTCCCATGGACCAACCGCAACCATTGGGCTCGCCATTCCGCGGTTCGGGGCGTATTGTCGTCGGGTGGTCCCACCTCAGACGACGGAGTCGTGGCGCATGGACACGGTACTCACCGAGTGGCTGGCCGGGATGGGTTGGCGAGCCTTCACCTGGTCACTGGCGGGCCTGCTGCTGCTCAATGGCGCGGCGGCCATCGCGTTCGTCCTGCAGGGCAGCCGCGGGTTGGTCCAACGCTGGACGTCGGCCTGGCTCGCCGGCAACCTGCTCCTTCTTGCCGTGGGGATCGGCGTGCCGGCCACCACCTCGACGGCACGACTCGTCGTCTCCGTCGCCCAGCGCACGGTGCCCACCAGCGTCTGGGCCGACGCGGAAACTCCCGCCAGAGAGACGCGCTAGGCAGATTATTGGGCTATGCCAGCCAAGCCTGCCGTACGCCCTCTGCCCCGCGCTGCCGTCGCCGCCGTCCGGACACCTCGCCCGGGGTTCGATTGGCGGCGGATTGCGTACACGACGCTCGCCTCGCGCCTGCTCGACGAGGTCGAGGAGACCACCAATCGCAACCGCGCGACGGTGCCGCGCGAGCATCTGGTCCTGTACCAGTTTTCGGCCCGCGGCCACGACATGGCCCAGGTCATCCTCGGGTCGCTGCTCACCGGGGCGCACGATGGCGCTGGCGCCTACTATCGCTCGCGCCCCCTGCTCCTCTCCGTCGGCCTGAGCCTCGAGGACGCGCTGGGCAGTCCACTCGGTCGTGCGGGCGGATTCAGCGACGGGCGCGATATCGGCGTGGTGTGCAACCTGCCCAATCGGCACGGCTGCACGGTACTGCCGATGTCGGGCGACGTGGGGTCGCAGTACACGCCGGCCGCCGGGTGGGCGCAGAGCATCGTGTACCACCGCGACACGCTGCGGGACGCGAGCTATGCCGGCAGCATCAGCGTGTCGCTCGGCGGCGATGGCTCGGTGGCCACCAACGGCTTCTGGGCCGCGCTCACGATGGCCACGACGCTCCAGCTGCCGATGCTGTTCTACATCGAGGACAACGATCTCGGCATCAGTGTACGCGGCGACATGCAGACACCGGGCGGCGACATCGCAAAGAACCTGGCGTCGTTCACGAATCTCTTCGTGCTGAATGGCAGCGGCACCGACCCGCACGAAGCCTCGGGGCTGTTGCACGACGCAGTGACACATGTGCGTCGCGGACAGGGGCCGGCGCTGGTGCGCCTCACGGTACCGCGGCTATCGAGCCATTCGGGGCCGGACAATCAGAAAGGCTATCGCACCGAGGCGGAGATCGCCGCCGATACGGCGCGCGATCCGCTGCCGGCCCTGCGCGACTATCTCGTGCCGGCGCTGATGTCGGAGAGCGAGTGGCAGGCGCTGGAAGCCGACGTTGCGCGCGATGTGCAGGCGGCGCTCGATGCGGCGCGGGCCCGGCCGATGCCCGACCCGACCACGGTGGCACGCCACGTGTACGCCGAAGCAGACGCGGCGCACGACGCGATGGGCGGCCTCACCCGCCGCGAACGCGCGACGCTCGCTGGCACCGAGGTCCCGGCCGACGGGGGGGACCTGCTGCGCTTCGCTGAAGCGGTGCGGCGGACGCTTCGGCACGAGTTGGCGGTGAATCCGAAGGTCGTGGTGTTCGGTGAGGACGTGGGGCGCAAGGGCGGCGTGCACCTGGTGACCGAGGGGCTGCAGAAGCAGTTCGGCGCCGACCGCGTCTTCGACACGAGCCTCAGTGAAGAAGGGATCATCGGGCGCGCGGTCGCGATGGCGATCAGCGGGCTGGTTCCGGTAGCCGAGATCCAGTTCCGCAAGTATGCCGACCCGGCCACCGAGCAGCTCAACAACTGCGGCACGATGCGCTGGCGTACCGCCAATCGCTTCGCCGCCCCGATCGTGGTGCGCATGCCCGGCGGTTTTGGCAAGGACGTAGGCGACCCCTGGCATTCCCTCAGTGATGAAGTGCGCTTCGCGCATGCGTACGGCTGGCAGGTGGTCATGCCCTCCAACGCCGCCGACGCCGTGGGGCTGTTGCGGGCGGCCATGCGCAGCCCCAACCCCACCATCTTTTTCGAGCATCGGTCACTGCTCATGACCGGCGACGGCAGCGCACGGTATCCGGGTGACGAGTACGTGCTGCCGCTTGGCCGGGCCCGCGTGGTGCAAGCAGGGACGGACGCGACCGTCGTGACCTGGGGCGCCATGGTGCATCGCTGCGCCGAAGCGATCGAACCACTGGGGGATCGCATCGAGCTCATCGACCTGCGGACGATTGCCCCCTGGGACCGGCACGGCGTACTGGCGTCGGTCCGCAAGACCGGCCGCTGCCTGATCGTCCACGAGGACAACCTCACCGCTGGCTTCGGCGCTGAGATTGCGGGCACGTTGGCCCAGGACGCCTTCTGGCAGCTGGATGCGCCGGTGCAGCGCCTTGCCCCGCGCGATGTCCCGGTGCCGTACCATCCCGACCTTCTGGCCGCCGTCATTCCGACGGTCGACGCCATCCGGACCGAACTCGATCGCCTGCTCGCGGTGTAAGGGTATCCCCGCCGATCTGTCAGCGGCTCCCGCTGGTGTGAACCAAAGGGCCGGTCCAATCGTCTGCAAAGGCGCGCGTGATGTATCGTACGGCGTGGTCCTGATTTACCTTAATCCGAGCCTTCCCTGGACTGGGTCCGGGGAAGACGCGGGCGATACATTGCCCGCCTTTCCTGCTTCCTCCCGGAGGGTCTCATGAAGAAAACCGTCGTCGGAATGACGATGCTTGCCGCCGCCGTGCTGGCGCCAGCGGCTCAGGCGCAGTCACTGGGTGAACGGATCGAAATCGGCGCCTTTGGCCAGTTTACGAGGATGGACAAGGCGATCCGCATCGACGACGCGTTCGGCGTCGGTGGCCGCCTCGGCATGTCGGTCTACAAGTGGCTCGGTGTCGAGGGCGACATCCAAGTCGCGTCCACCAAGGCCAGCCGCAACCCGTTCGAAACCATCACGTACCGGCCGTTCCGCGGTCTCGGCACGCTCACGATCCCGGTGACCGAGTCGAAGAAGGCCGCGCTCGTCCTCGGCGCCGGCTACACCAATCAGGTGTTTGCCGGCCGCACCACGGCCAATGAGTACGAGGACGCGTTCACGGGCCTGGTCGGGCTCAAGATCTGCGGCAGCGGCAAGTGGGGGGCGCGCCTCGACGGCCTGATGGACTACGACCCGTCGCCGCAGGAGCAGCAGATCGACGGCACGTCGCGCCAGCTGGGCCTGCGGGCCGGCGTGAGCTACGCGCTGCGCGGCGCCTGTGCCACCACCGTGCCGTTCGACTGGTCGCTCAAGATGGACCCGGCCAGCGCCACGGTGAATGCGGGCAGCGATCGCCAGTTCGCGCTCAGCGCGGTCGACATGAAGGCCCGGCCGATCGAGCTGCGCAAGGTGCAGAACCTGACCTGCTCGTCGAGTGATCCGTCGGTGGCCACCGTTGACAACGCGGGCAAGGTGCGGGCTGTCAAGTACGGCACGGCCACCATCACCTGCCGCGGCACGGTCAAGAAGCTGGAGCGCACGGCGTCGTCGACGGTCACCGTGCCGCCGCCGGCGTGGACGCTGACGCTGAGCCCACGCAGCGGCTCGGCCGAAGTCGGCCAGACGATCAGCTTCACCGCCAAGGCGGTCGACGCGAACAACGTCGACCTCGGCGCGATCACCTGGGGCTCGGCCAACGCGTCGATCGCGTCGGTCAGCAATGGCACGGTCACCTGCAACGCGGCCGGCACCACGTCGATCACGGCGTCGAAGACGGCCTACGGCAGCACCAAGAGCGAGCAGGCGAGCGTGGAGTGCACGGTCAAGCCGGTCGCGCGCCTGGCGCTCGACCAGACGCTGTTCGACTTCGACCGTGCCATCATCAAGAAGGCCGGCAACGACTCGCTGCAGGTTGTGCTCGCCGCGTTGCGCCGCATCCCGTCGCTGCGCATCTCGATCGAGGGGCACACCGATTGGTACGGCTCGGAAGCGTACAACAACAAGCTCGCCAAGAGCCGCGCCGAGGCCGTGACCAAGCAGCTGCTCCGGCTGGCGGGCAAGGACGCCGCGTCCATCAAGGACCGCATCATGACGTCGAGCTTCGGCGAGCAGTGCATCCTGGTGCGCGACGGGCAGAACGAGCAGGAGCCGCCGCCGTCGCCGCGCCCCCGAGTGCCGGCACCGGACCGTACGGCCCAGTCGCCCAACCGTCGCGTGGAGATCTGGCAGCTCAACGGCGCCGGTGCGCCCACGGCCTGCCGGTCGGCGGCCGAGCGCAACGGCCGCATGAGCTTCGGCGCGTTGCAGTAAGCCGCGCGGCAGTGCGGTAGTGAACCGGTCCCGGGGCTTCATGCTCCGGGGCCGGTTTTTTTTTGCGAGACGGGTTTGGGTGAACGGCTCACACGGGGGGCACCGAGGACCGTGAGGGCACGGAGGTGACCGGCTCACACAGTGGGCGCGGAGGACGGTGAGGGCGCGGAGGTGACCGGCTCACACGGAGGGCGCGGAGGACGGTGAGGGCACGGAGGTGACCGGCTCACACGGAGGGCGCGGAGGACGGTGAGGGCACGGAGGTGACCGGCCCACACGGAGGGCGCGGAGGACGGTGAGGGCACGGAGGTGACCGGCTCACACGGAGGGCGCCGAGGACGGTGAGGGCATGGAGGAACGGCTCACACGGGGGGCACCGAGGACGGTGAGGGCACGGAGGAACGGCCCACACGGAGGGCACCGAGGACCGTGAGGGCGCGGAGGAACGGCTCACACAGAGGGCACGGAGGACGGTGAGGGCGCGGAGGAACTGCCCACACGGAGGGCGCCGAGGACGGTGAGGGCACGGAGGAACGGCTCACACGGGGGGCGCCGAGGACGATGAGGGCATGGAGGAACGGCTCACACGGAGGGCGCCGAGGATGGTGAGGGCACGGAGGAACTGCCCACACGGAGGGCACGGAGGACCGTGAGGGCGCGGAGGTGACCGGCGCACACGGGGGGTACGGAGTACCGTAAGGGGATGGAGAAACGGCGCGATGACAGGGAGATGACGTCGGGCGGCATCGTGTGGGTATGCGTACTGACGACGACATCACTGAGATCATCATCGGCGAGGCGATCAAGATCCACCGCAGGCTGGGCCCCGGGGTCTTCGAGGGGCCCTATGAGGCGTTCCTCGCGCACGGTCTGCGCAATCGCGGCTTGACGGTCGAGCAGCAGCTGGCCCTACCGGTCACGTACGACGGCATGACCATCCCGCTTGGCTACCGCGTCGACCTCATGGTCGAGGACCGCGTCATTGTCGAGCTGAAAAGCACCACCAATCCCAATCCGGTCTACCTCAGGCAGCTGTTGACCTACCTGCGCCTGTCCGAGAAGCGTACCGGCCTGCTCATCAACTTCGGCTTCGATCGCCTCAAGGACGGCATTCAACGCGTCGTAAACGGTTGGGGCTGAAGCAGTTCCCTCCATGCCCTCACCGTCCTCGGCGCCCTCCGTGTGAGCCGTTTCTCCGCGCCCTCACCGTCCTCGGCGCCCTCCGTGTGAGCCGTTTCTCCGCGCCCTCACCGTCCTCGGCGCCCTCCGTGTGAGCCGTTCCTCCATGCCCTCACGGTCCTCGGCGCCCTCCGTGAGAGCAGTTCCTCCATGCCCTCACCGTCCTCGGCGCCCTCCGTGTGAGCCGTTTCTCCGCGCCCTCACCGTCCTCGGTGCCCTCCGTGAGAGCAGTTCCTCCATGCCCTCACCGTCCTCGGTGCCCTCCGTGTGAGCCGTTCCCCTCTCAGAGCGCCTTGAACTCATCAAACGGCTGCTTGCACGCGTTGCAGCTGTGAATCGCCTTGCACGCCGTCGAGCCGAACTCGCTCTGCAGCCGCGTGTCGGTGGAGCCGCAGAAGGGACACGGCACCGCCGGCCGCGCACGGGTCAGCGTCACGAATCCGCTCGTGTCCACCCGGCCTGGCGGCGCGATGCCGTACTTGCGCAGCTTCTCCCGCGCCTCGGGGCCAATCCACTCCGTGGTCCAGGCCGGCGACAGCACCATGCGCACGTCCACGTCGGGCACGCCGCGCGCGAGAAGCGCCGCCTTCACGTCGGCCTCCATTTCGCGCATCGCGGGGCACCCGGAGTACGTGGGCGTCATCGTCACCGTGATGCGCTCGGGGGTGATCTCCACATCGCGCACCACCCCCAGCTCCACCACACTGATGACCGGCACCTCGGGGTCGGGCACCGTCTGCAGGATGGCGTACACCTCGTCGCGCGACAGCATCGTCGCGGGGGTCACCACGTGGCGCCGGGGTGCGCGCGGGCGACGCTCTGCATGGTGGCCAGCAGGTGCCCCAGGTGCTCCGAGTGCAGCCCCCGACGCCCGCCGCGCCGCATGGCTGCGGACGTGGGGCGCGCCAGCGTGGCCCGCTGCAGCACGTCGTCGACCATCGTGTCCCAGAGTGCGCGGAGGGCGCCGTGGTCCACCACGATGCCGAGCGAGGCGACCGCCTCGTCCACGGCATCGGGCACGAACAGCTCGTCGGTGAAGCGCCAGAGGACGTCGAGGGCCGCCTGCGTCCGTGCGTGGCTCTCTTCCGTGCCGTCACCCAGTCGCACCACCCATTCGCTGCTGTGGCGCAGATGGTACGTGTCTTCCTTGAGCGACTTGGCGGCGATGGCGGCGAGCTGTTCGTGCCCGCACTTGGCCAGCTGGTCCCACAGCAGCACGCTGTAGGCGTCGAACAGGAACTGGCGCACCATCGTCATCGCGAAGTCGCCGTTGGGCTGCTCCACCAGCAACGCGTTGCGGTAGGCCGTGCCGTCGCGGAAGTACGCCAGCGCATCCTCGGTGCGCCCCTGCCCCTCCACCTCGCCGGCGAGCGCCAGCAGCGACTGTGCATGCCCGATGAGGTCGAGCGCGATGTTCGACATCGCGATGTCCTCTTCGAGGATGGGGCCGTGCCCGCACCACTCCGAGACGCGGTGCCCCAGCACCAGCCGGTCATCGCCGAGGCGCAGGAGATACTCGGCCAGCGGATTGGCGATAGGCGCTGTGCGCGGGGCGGCGATCGGGTAGTCGGGCGCCTTGTTCACGACACCCGAGCGTCCACCAACGGGGCCCTGCTCCTCGTGGCTCACGCGGACCTCAGAAGATGCGCACGCCGCGCGGCGCGACGTAGAACTGCGGATGCCGGTACGGCTTGTCGTTGCCGGGATCGAAGAACGGGCCACTGTCCGACGGCGCCGAGGCCACGATGGCGCCGCTCGGCACCACCCAGAGATTCATGGCTTCACCGCGCCGCGTGTACACGTCGCGCGCGTTCTGCAGCGCCTGCTCGGCGTCGGCGGCGTGAATGCTCCCCGCATGCTCGAACGGCTCACCGCGGGCGCCCTGCGTGAACACCTCCCAGAGCGGCCATTGGCTGTCCGTGATCGTGGTGCCCATCAGGCCGCCGCCGTGGACTGCCGCGCCTTCTGCTTTTCGGCATGGGCCGTCGCCGCCGCCCGCACCCACGCGCCGTTCTCGTGCGCCGCCCGGCGGGCCGCCATGCGCTCTTCGTTGCACGGGCCATTGCCCTTCAGCACCTCGTGGAACTCGCTCCAGTCGATCTCGCCGAATTCCCAGTCGCCGCTGGCTTCGTTCAGGCGAAGGTCCGGATCGGGGAGCGTGATGCCGAGCGCGATGGCCTGCGGCACCGTGAGATTCACGAAGCGCTGACGCAGCTCGTCGTTGGTCTTGCGCTTCACGCGCCACTTGAGCAGTTCGGCGCTGTTGGGCGAGTTGGTGTCGCTGGGGCCGAACATCATGAGCGCCGGCCACCAGAAGCGGTTCACCGACTCCTGCAGCATGGCCTTCTGCGCCGGCGTGCCGTTGGCGAGCACCGTGCAGATCTCGTAGCCCTGCCGCTTGTGGAAGTTCTCTTCCTTGCAGATGCGCACCATGGCGCGCGCATACGGACCGTAGCTGGCCTTGGCGAGCACCGTCTGGTTCACGATCGCCGCGCCGTCCACCAGCCACCCGATCACGCCCATGTCGGCCCACGACAGCGTCGGGTAGTTGAAGATGCTGGAGTACTTCGCGCGGCCGTCGAGCAGCTGCTCGACAAGCTCGTGGCGATCGACGCCAAGCGTCTCCGTGCCGCAGTAGATGTACAGGCCGTGGCCCGCCTCATCCTGCACCTTGGCGATCAGCGACAGCTTGCGGCGCAGACTCGGGGCCCGCGTGATCCAGTTGCCTTCGGGGAGCATGCCCACGATCTCGGAGTGCGCGTGCTGCGACATCATCCGCGTGAGCTGCTTGCGATAGCGCTCGGGCATCCAGTCCTTGGGCTCGATGCTCTCGCCGGCGGCGATGCGGGCTTCGAAGGCGGCGAGGAGCGCCGGATCGTCGGTGGGGACGGGCGTGGTCGGTTCCATGCCGAAATGTAGGAGGCACCCGCCGGATTCGACAATCGGAACCGGGCGCTATCATTCCCCCATGAATTCCCCGGCTTCCACTCCCGAATCGGGTCCGGATGGCTACGTCCGGACTCATGTGGCCGACGGCATCGGCCGCATCGAGTTCCATCACCCCAAGAGCAATTCCCTGCCCGGCCACCTGTTGCGGGAGCTGGCCGCCACGGTGACGGCGGTGAGCGAGACGCCCGGTGTGCGTGTGCTCGTGCTGCAGAGCGGCGGCAGCGGCCCCTTCTGCGCCGGTGCCTCCTTCGACGAACTGACCGCCATCAGCGACACCGCGCAGGGGCAGCAGTTCTTCAGCGGCTTCGCCGGCGTGATCCTGGCCATGATCCGCGCGCCGCAGTTCGTCATCAGCCGCGTGCACGGCAAGGCCGCCGGCGGCGCGGTCGGTCTCATTGCGGCATCCGATTTCAGCATGGCCGTGGACAAGGCCTCGGCCAAGCTCAGCGAGCTGGCCGTGGGCATCGGGCCGTTCGTGGTCGGCCCGGTGATCGAGAAAAAGATCGGCCTGGCCGGCTTCAGCCAGATGGCCGTGGACGCCGATTGGCGCGACGCCGCGTGGTGCGAGCGGCATGGGTTGTACGCGCGCGTCTATCCTGACGTCGCGGCGCTCGATGGCGGCGTTGACGCCCTGGCGGCGACCCTCGCGGCGTCGAACCCCGATGCCATGGCCCAGCTCAAGCGCGTCTTCTGGGCCGGTACCGAACAGTGGGACGCGCTCCTCGCTGAGCGGGCCGCCATGAGCGGCACCTTGGTGCTCTCCGACTTCACCCGACAGGCGATCGGGGCCTTCAAGGCCCGCTGACCGACCCCTCCGCTCACACCACGATGACTCCCGCCCTCCCGCCGGCCCTCGTGGTGCACGGCGCCCTGGGCAGCACCGCCCAGATGCACCCCATTGTGGAGGCCCTCTCCGCGTCGGGGCGCTTTGCGGCGGTGCAGGCCGTCGAACTGCCGGGCCACGGCCGGACGCCGACCAGTGTCGGCTTCGGCATGGGGCCGTTCACGTCGGCGCTGGCCACGGCGGTCCGGGACGTCGGCTTCGGCCGCCCCGTGGTCTTCGGCTACTCCATGGGCGGATACGTCGCCCTCCTGCTCGAGGCAAGTGCGCCGGGGTCACTCGGCGGCATCGTCACCCTCGGCACCATGCTGCACTGGACGCCGGAGGTGGCGGCGCGGGCGGCCTCGCGCCTGGACCCGGCCACGATGCGCGCCAAGGTGCCGGCCTTTGCCGAGGCGCTCGAGGCGCGACATCGCGGAGCCGGTGGCTGGGAGCAGGTGGTCGCTGACACCGCCGCGCTGCTCACCACCCTCGGCGCAGCGCCCCCGCTCACCGACGACGCGCTGCGGGCCATCGCCTGTCCCGTCCACCTGCTCGTGGGCAGCAAGGACGACACAGTGACACTCGAGGAGACCACCCGCGCCGCCTCGCACATTCCCCACGCCCGCGCCTCGCTGCTGGACGGCGTGCCGCACCCCATCGAACGTGTGCCGCCCGCGCTGATCGTGCGCGAGCTGACCGATCTGGCCGACTTCACTACTGGAGGCTGACATGCTCTTCCGATCGCTGCGTGTCCCGGAACGGGTCTTCGCTCTCGCCGCGTGGGCGGTGTCGCTGGTGTTCGCCAGCTTCCTGATCGGCCTGGGCGGCAAAATCGTCGGCGAACTGCCCGGCGTGGAGAAGGCGCGCACGCTGCGCGACTTCATTCCACCGGCGCAGCTCGCTCCGCTGCATGCATCACGCGACTCGCTGGTCGCGCTCCAGCGCACCACGCAGGACGCGCGTGACCGCGCCTCCCAGCAGCACACCGTGGCTCGCAACACGTACAGTGCTCAGCGCGAGTCATTCGATGCGTGGGTCGCCACCCGCACCGCGACGACCGACCCGCAGCAGGACCCGGAGGTGCTGTCGCGGACGCGCACGCTCGATACACTCAAGGCGCGCGAGCGCGTGGCGGAAGCCGAGGTGGAGCAGCTGGACGCGCAGCTGCTGGCCATCACGCAGGCGCAGGAGGCAAACCGCGAAGCCGAGGTGGAGCTCGAGATCGCCGCTCGCGGCACGTTCGAGCGCGCGCGCTTTCAGGAGGAGTTGAAGACGTTCGGCATCCGCCTCGCGCTGACGCTGCCGCTGCTGCTGGTGGCTGGTTGGCTGGTGGCCCGCAAGCGGCGCAGCGAGTACTGGCCGCTGCTGCGGGGCTTCGTGCTGTTCGCGGTGTTCGCGTTTTTCGTTGAACTGGTCCCGTACCTGCCCAGCTATGGCGGCTACGTACGTTACGGCGTGGGCATCATCGCGTCCGGCGTGACCGGGGTGTACGTGATTCGCGCCATGCGCCGCTACCTCGCGCAGCGCAAGCGGGTGGAGCAGCAGAGCGAGGCCGAGCGACGCCGGGCGCTCCCGTACGAGGAGGCGCTCAAGCGCATCGACGCCGGGGTGTGTCCGGGGTGCGAGCGCGGGGTGGCCAAGGGGCCGAACGGCGCCTCGAACTTCTGCGTACACTGTGGGCTGCGCCACTTCGACCACTGCGGCGCCTGCCAGACGCGCAAGAACGCCTTCTACCCGTACTGCCCCACGTGCGGCGTCCCCGCCGGCACGGCTCCCTCCCCCACCGTGGCTGCCTGATGCGACCGTCCCTTCGACTCTCCCCCCTGCTCGCCGGTGCGCTGTTGCTGCCGGCGTGGCTGCCCGCCCAGAAGGCTCCGAAGAAGGCGGCGCCCGCACCGACACCGGCGATCCCGGCCTCGGTGCTCAACGCCATCCAGATCCGCCCGCTGGGGCCGGGGCTGGTGACCGGACGCATCGCCGATATCGCCATCGACCCGACCAACCCCAGCACGTGGTACATCGCCTCGGCCTTCGGCGGCGTGTGGAAGACCACCAATCGCGGGGCGTCGTTCACGCCCATCTTCGACAGTTACGGCGCGCACAACCTGTGCTGCATCCGGATCGACCCGAAGAACAACAACGTGCTCTGGCTGGGCACCGGCGAGAACCACAGCCAGCGCAGCGCGCATTTCGGTGACGGCGTGTACAAGAGCACCGATGCCGGCAGGAGATGGGCGCGCGTGGGGCTCGAGCAGTCGGAGCACATCGGCCAGATCGTGATCGACCCCCGCAACTCCGATGTGGTGTACGTGGCGGCGCAGGGCCCGCTCTTTTCGGCGGGGGGCGAGCGCGGCGTGTACAAGACCACTGACGGCGGCAGGACCTGGTCGCGCAGCCTGTTCATCAGCGACAACACCGGCATCACCGACCTCGTGCTCGATGCCAAGAACCCCGACGTGCTGTACGCGGCGGCCTATCCGCGGCGGCGGCACGTGGGGCAGGCTATCGGCGGCAGCCCCGAGGGAGGCATTCACAAGTCGGTGGACGGCGGCAAGAGCTGGACGAAGCTGGCGGGCGGCCTGCCCACCGGTGACGTGGGGCGCGCCGGCCTCGCCATCGAGACGCGCGTGTCGCCGACGCAGGTGTTCGCGTTCATCGAAGCCGGCAACAACCAGTCGGGGCTCTATCGCTCGGTGGACGACGGCGCCACGTGGACGCGCTTCGGCAAGAACGCACAGGTCGCGCGCGGTCCTGGCGGCGGTGGTGCAGGTGCCGGCGGTGCCGGTGGCGTTCGCGCTGGCGCCCCGCAGGACAGCGCCCGCGCCGCCATGGCGCAGTGGTTCACGAACGGACTCGGGCAGTACTACAGCGAGCTGTTCCTCGACCCGCACCGCGTGGGCACCATGTACGAAGTGGGCACCAACCTGTCGCGCAGCACCGATGGCGGCGCCACGTGGTCCAACACCGGCTGGGAGAATCGCGGCGTGCACGTGGATCATCATGCCATGGCCTTCGACCCGGTCGACCAGAACCACATCCTGCTCGGCAACGACGGCGGCCTGTACGAGACCTACGATGCCGGGGAGACGTGGAAATTCCACGCCACGCTGCCCATCACGCAGTACTACCGGGTGGGCATCAACAACGCCAAGCCGTTCTACTTCGTGTGCGGCGGCACGCAGGACAACTTCTCGCAGTGCGGCCCCTCGCGCACCACGAACACGTGGGGCATCCGCAACAGCGACTGGTTCAACATCGTGGGTGGCGACGGCTTCCAGGCGCGCGGCGACATGGAAGACCAGCACATCTTCTACGGCGAGTCGCAGAACGGGGGGCTGAGCCGCTTCGACCTGCGCACCGGGCGCGGGCAGAGCATCCGGCCCACCACGGCGGCGTTCGGTGGCGACGAAAGCGGGGCCGGGGTTCCGGACACCACCGGCGGTGCGCCGCGTCGTGACTCCACGGCAGCAACACCGCGCGTGCGCGACCGCACCAACTGGGACGCGCCGTTCGTGCTCAGCCCGCACAACCCGGCGCGCATGTACTTCGCCAGCCAGTTCGTGTACCGCACCGATGATCGTGGCGACACGTGGACGCGCATCAGCCCCGACCTCTCGCGCACCCTCAATCGCGACACGCTCCCCATCATGGGCAAGGTCTGGCCGCGTGGATCGGTGGCGCTCAACGTCTCGACCACGGATCTGTCCAACATCGTGGCCATCGACGAGTCCCCGGTCATGGAAGGGCTGCTCTGGGTGGGCACCGACGACGGCCTCGTGCAGGTGAGCGAGGACGCCGGCAAGACGTGGCGGCGCATCGAGCGCTTCCCGGGCGTGCCGCAGTGGACGTACGTGAGCGATGTGCTGGCGTCCCCGCGCGACGCCAACACCGTGTTCGTGACGCTCAACAACTGGCAGCGCGGCGACTACGCCCCGTACATCGTGAAGTCCACCGACCGCGGGCGCACGTGGACGAACATCACCGCCAACCTGCCCGCGAAGCACAACGTGTGGGCGGTGGCCCAGGACCACGTGAACAGTGACCTGCTGTTCGTCGGCACCGAGTTCGGGCTGTTCACCAGCGTGGATGGCGGTGCCTCGTATGTGTCCCTGCGCGGCGGCATGCCGGTCACACAGGTGCGCGACCTCACCATCCAGAAGCGCGAAAACGACCTGGTCATGGCGACGTTCGGCCGCGGCTTCTACGTGCTCGACGACTACACCGCCCTGCGCGACCTGTCGGCCACCACGCTGGCCGAGGAAGCGCGGCTGTTCCCGCTGCGCCATGCGTACAGCTTCACGCCGGGCGGACTCGCGCCCGCGGGCGCCGCCGGCGTGCTGGCCATCAGCGGGAACTACAGCACCCCCAACCCGCCCGTCGGCGCGTGGATCACGTACCACGTGAAGGACTCGCTGCCTGCCGACACCAAGCTGGTGCTCACGATCAGCGACAACACCGGCAAGGCGTGGCGTACCTGTGAGCTGGAGCGCAGCCCTGGGCTCAAGCGCTTCGCGTGGAACCTCAACGGCGATCCCACGCCGCCGGACAGCGCCCAGATGCGCCGCATGCGCCAGCAGTTTGGCGGGCAGATGCCGGCGCAGATGGGCCAGCAGGCGGACAGCGCGGCGGGCGCCCCGCGTCCGGCCCAGAACGCCCTGCAGCCCTGCGTGCCGGCGGGCGGCGCGCCCGGCGGCGGCTTTGGCGGTGGTGCTGGTGGCGGCATCGCGGCCTTCCTGCGCGGCGGCCAGGCCCAGCGCGTGCCCAACGGCACCTACACCGCCCGACTCAGCAGGCGGACCGGCACCACCGTGACCCCGATCGGGCCGGCCCAGACCTTCAGCGTGCTGCCGCTGCTGCAGCCGTAACGCGGGACTCGCGCGGGGCGCCGTGGGTGGGTGTCGTTTGGGAAGAGACTCTTGCTTCAGGGCCTACTCCGCATACGATCGGGCGGTCGTCAGGCGACGCCTCCCGGAGTATGCCCTGACGGCATGGCTCTCTCCCAAACGACACCCACCCACGGCGCCCTCCACGAGCACCCGGTCGGCGCTTATCTCTTGCGCTCCCCCGTGAACGTCGCGCCCCCCTGCCCGCCGAAGTCGACGTCCCCCTTTACGCTGTTGGCGTTCACCAGCACCCCCGTGAAGGTGAGCGTCGCGCCACCGCCGGTGTTCAGCGCGAAGGTGAACGTCGAGTCCTTGACGGTGCCCTTGAAGGGAATGATGCCCATGCGTCCCGACTCGTAGGTGCCGCTGAGCGAGTCGCCCTGCTGCTTGATGGTGACCGTGGGTGTGCCCGTCCCGTTCTCGGTGACGACGGCAAAGGCCCAGGTGCCGGTGAGGTCGATGGCACGCTGTGCCACAAGTGCGACAGGTGCCGCCAGCGCGGCGGCCACCACGGCGGAACGGAGACGTGACGTCATGAGGTGATCTGTGATCGGTTGGAGGAAACGCCTGCTCAGCGCGTGATCCCTGCGCCGAAGGGCGCGATACCCGGCAGCGTGATCGGCAGGCGCCCGGTGATCGGCGCCTTGCCTACCAGCGCCCGCCCGGCCGCCCGCTGCGACATCGTCCACGGGCTCCAGGCGATGAGGTGCGCTTCGGTGAGCGGCAGCCCGAGCTGCAGGTACGGATTACTGAAGCTCACCAGCACCACCTTGGTGTTCGCCGCCCGTAGCCCGTTGAGTAGCTCCGGCAGCCCCTTGGTGGGCACCATGCTCGCGGTATTGGTGGCCGCCCCGATATAGCTCGACACGATCACCACATCGGCGCCCTTGGCGATGTTCAGCGCGTTCTCCACTGAGGCCGGCAGAATGGCCGGATCGGGCGTGATGCGATAGCCGCCCGCATTACCCGCCGCCGCGCCGGCGGTGGCCTCGGCCACTACCTCCGGCGTGAGCGTCAGCGAGAGCAGGCGCGGAAAGCTGCTGCGCAGTTCGGCGTCCAAGCCGCGCCCCGCGCTCAGGTCCACCCGCGACGACACCGTGATGCTCACCACCCGGGCCTCACGCGGCAGCTTGAGCGGCACCAGCGACAGCGAGTCGCGCACCAGCGTGATGGCCTTCTCGGCCGCCGCCCGCGCCGGCGCCAGGTTGTCGGCGGTGCCGACGCGGGTACGCACACCCTCCACATCCACGAAGCGATTGGTGTTGAGCCCGAACTCGTGCTTGGCCAGCAGCAGCTTGTGTACCGATTCGTTGATGCGCGCCTCGGTGAGGCGGCCGGCGGCCACGGCGTCGACCACCGCCTGAATGGACACCTTGGCATCGGTGGGCATGAGGAGCACGTCGTTGCCGGCTTCCACGGCGCGCACGGTGGCTTCGGCCATGGTGAGGTTGCCAAGCACGCCGTTCATGTCGAGCGCGTCGGTGACGAGCAAGCCGCTGAAGCGCATGTCGCGGCGCAGCAGGTCGGTCATCACCGCGCGGCTGAGCGTGGCAGCGGTCCGCGTGGTGTCGAGCGCCGGCAGGTCGCCGTGAAAGGTCATCATACCGCGCAAGCCGGCGTCGATGGCGGCCTGGAACGGCTTGAGCTCCACGCTGTCGAGGCGCGCGCGCGACACGTTCACGCGCGAGAGCTCGAGGTGCGAGTTCTGCTCGGTATCGCCGTGCCCCGGGAAGTGCTTGCCGGTGGCGAGCATGCCGTGGTCCTGGATGCCGCGCATGAGCGCCGTGCCCATGCGCGACACGAGCGTGGCGTCCTCGCCGAACGAGCGCCCGCTGATGACGGGGTTCTTGGGGTTGTTGTTCACATCCAGCACCGGCGCGAACGCCATGTGGATGCCCATCGCGCGTCCCTCGACGGCCGTCACACGTCCCATCTCGTAGGCCAGCGCCGTGTCCCGCGTAGCGCCGATGCCCATCTGGTAGGGGAACGACGTGGCGCCACCGAGTTCGATGGCGTTGGGAAGGAACCAGCCGCCGCGGGCACGGAATGCCGCGCCAGTCTCGAGGTCGGCGCCCACCAGCAGCGGCAGGCGCGCCGCACGCTGGAGGGCGTTCACCTTGGTGGCGATGTCCATCGGCCCGCCCACCGAGACGATGATGCCGCCCAGTTCGAGGTCGCGGATCTGGCGCTCGATGGTGGCGTAGACCGGCGCGTCGACGGCGGTGTAGTCGCCGAGGGTCCACACCCACACCATCTGGCCCACCTTCTGCCGGAGCGAGAGTGTGGCCAGCACGGAGTCGGCCCACCGCGCGCGATCGCGCGGGTCGGACACCGTGGGGCGCATGGTGGGCGCGACGGGTGCGCTCGGCGCGGGGGCCGGCGACTCGGGTGCGGGACGGGTCGCGCCGGCACTGGCACAGCCGGCGGCAACGAGGGTGAGCAGCGAAAGGGACCAGGCCCGCGTCATGCGGAGTTCTCCAGGGAGGCGAGGAGCCGCGCCCGAACGAGGCGACAGCGCCTTGCAATCTACACCGCCGGGCGGCGCCGATCGCCGCCGCATGCCTTACGGTGGTGTCAGTTCCATGGTCAGCAGCGCCAGCACCCCCACCGACTCGCCGTTGCGCTGGGCCGGCGTGAAGCGTACCTGGCGCAGCAGCGCCGCCACCGCGGCCCGGGGTACGCTGGTCATCGACGCCGAGGCCGTGCGCACATTCACCGTGGACGGATGAATCCGGCCATCCGCCTCGATGACCGCACTGACCAGCACCACCGGCTCGGCCGCCTGGGTCACGCGCCGGACCAGCGGCTCCCAGCCCGCGTTCTCCTCGTACTCGCCGAGCACGTCGACCCGGCGAAGTTGTTGCGGCAGGGCGACCGATGAGTTCAGCACAGCCGCACGCGTGACCTGCGACGCGAACCACACCGTGCCCTCTCGCCGCGCCGCGAACGAGGCGCTGGTATCAGGGCGTCGCCAGGTCGGGTTGCACAGTACGCGCCTCAGCGACAGCGACTCCGAATCCGGCGCCCGCCCGCGCACGATGGCGTCGGAGAGGTAGTGCGCGCGCCCCTGCAGCCGGTCGCCGCCGGGAGAGGAGGTAAGCCGCGCGTCCCACCCCACCAGCCCGGTAAACACCCGCAGATGCACTGAATCGCCCGTCACTGACCAGACGCTGGCCGGCTCCCACATCAGTTGCGCCTCGCGGAGCGGCAACAACGGCCGCCCCACGCCACCGCCGGGCGACAGGATCAGCAGGCGGGAGGCGCGATCGTCCGAAAGGTCGACCAACTGCGCCATGAGCGCCCGGTCCGCCTCCCAGCATCCTTCGATCGCGGCGGGGTAGCGCTGGGCGCCTGCGACTTGCGCGTCCGCACGCTGCGCCGCGACGACAGAGCCGGCCGACAGCCCACACCGCAGCGCGATGTGGACCAACCAAGTCGACGACCGCGACGACCGCTGCGACAACCGCCGCGACGACCGTCGCCACGATCGTCGCGACGCAGCCGCCGTCACCGCGCCGCCGCCCCCAGTGCCCGCACCAGCGCCGCGCGCCCCTCCACCACCGGCAACGTGAGCGACGTGCCGCCCAAATCGACCGTGAGCACCGTGCCCGGCGCCGGCCAGAGCGTGAAGTCCCTGTCGCTCGACATGATCATCAGGCCAATACGCTTGCCCGCGGGGATGATCTGGTCGTCGGGTTCGAGGTCGAACGTCACCGTGACCGGCTGCCCGGGCACCAGCGGCTCGCTCGTGTGCAGCGACTTCGCGTTCTGCGGATCGGCCCAGCCCCGCGTGATGATGCCGTTGGGGTTCATGGGGCCGCTCGCGTTGGCGGGCCACGGCAGCTCCACCAGCCACACCGACAGATTGGCCGCCGCCTTGCTCGACGCCACGCGCACCGTGACGCGCGCGGTGCCCGACAGGTGTACCGGCGCCACCAGCTCCGGCGTGGCATACAGCAGCCGATTGGGCGACGCCTCGGCCAGGGCCAGCTGCGCCCCCGTGACGTTCACATCGTCGGTGAGCGACTCGGTGCCCGACCCGGCCGGCTTGTCCAACGCCAGCCCGCCGCGCCGCGCCCCGCCGGCCGTGGGATACACGGTGACCGGCGCCGCCTGCGGATGCGGATAGGCCGCGTAGGCCGTGGGCTGCTGCCGGTTCGCGCCTTCACGTACGACGAACGACTTGGGGTCGTTCTCCACGCCATTGCGCACACCGAGCAGGTAGCGCGTGAACCACTTGTTCATCATGGCCAGCGGCGGCTCGCCACCATGCCCGCCCTGATGCCAGTACATCTGCACCGGTACGCCGTTCGCCCGCACCGCCTCGGCCATGATCGCCGTGTGCGCCGGCATCACGTTCCAGTCGTTGAAGCCGTGCGCCGTGAGCATCGCTGCCTTGATGCCCTTGGCCTGCAGGATGTAGTCGCGCTTGGTCCAGAAGTCGCTCAGGTCGCCCGTGCGGCGATCGATGCCCGGCGTAATATTCGCATCGCGGACCCGCGCATTGCACAGCGCGCGCGTGGCGGGGTTGCCACTCTGCACGAAATCGTACAGCACATCCACATCTTCGCCGAGGTAGCCGCCGGGGCTGCGTACGAGCCCGTTGTCGCGGTAGTAGCGGTAGTACGAGTTGTTGGGCGACACCGGGATGATGGCCTCGAGCCCCTTCACACCGGTGGTGGCGGCGGCAATCGGCAGCGTGCCGTTGAACGACGTGCCGGTCATGCCGACCTTGCCTGTCGACCACGTCGCGCGCACTTCCTCGGTGCCGTCGACGGTGGTGTAGCCCTTGGCGCGCCCGTTCAACCAGTCGATCACGGCCTTAGGTGCGAGCGACTCATTCTCGCCACCGATGGTGACGCACCCCTGACTGAGCCCGGTTCCCGGCGACTCGGAGTGCACCACGGCGAAGCCGCGCGGCACCCAGGTGCGCACGTGCGAGGTGCTGATGCGCGTGCGGTTGGCGTTGAAGGGCACCCCCATGCCCAGCGTGCGCGACGGTGACGCATCACCCAGCTCCTGCTTCACGGGCCAGAACACCGGCGCGTCGCCCAGTGTCCCGGCGAAATACGGGCTCGTTTCGTACACCACCGGCACCTTGAGCCCCGTGGCCGTGGGCCCCGGGCGCGTCACGTCGACATGGACGCGATCGGGCCTGCCATCGAAGTCGGAGTCGAACGCGGTCTCCACCCAGAGGCGTTCGCGAATCCACATCGCGGTATCGGCGAAAGCCGCCACGACCTGCGACTGGCCGTCGGTGATGACGTAGGGGGATGGCAGCGGCGCTACCGCAGCCGGAGCCGCCGGGGCCGCACGGCGGCAGCCTGAGGCGAGCAGTGCCAGGAGGGCGACCGCTCCGAAACGAGGGAGGTACGCGGGTGTGATCATGCCGGGAAGCTGCCGAGCCGCACCGCGACGGACAAGCCGACCGGTGCGCCCGTACCAGGGACACGCTGGCAATATCAGGGACGAATGGTGACGTTTCGACAGTCCGGACGCGTCGTTCCTTCCATCCCCTCTCTCGTGCTCGAACAGTACGCCCTCATACTCGCCCTTGGCTGCGCCGCGGTGGCCATTGGGTACGGCATCGTGTCGGCCCGCTGGATCGTCGCCCAGCCCGCCGGCAACGACCGCATGCAGCAGATCGCCAGCGCCATCCAGGAAGGCGCCGATGCCTACCTGAAGCGTCAATACACCACCATTGCTGCCGTGGGGGTGGTGCTGTTCCTCGCGGTTGGCGTCGGGCTGGGCAGCTGGCTGACGGCCATCGGCTTCGCCCTCGGGGCGGTTCTGTCGGGCGTGGCCGGTTTCATCGGCATGTACGTGTCGGTGCGCGCCAACTCCCGGACGGCGCAGGCGGCTACCGTCGGCCTCAACGCAGCGCTGAACGTCTCGTTCAAGGGCGGCGCCATCACCGGCATGCTTGTGGTCGGCCTCGGCCTGCTTGGCGTCGCCGGCTTCTATTACGTGACCCTGGGCGGCGGCACCGACGAAACGGCGGTCACCCGTGCCCTCGAGCCGCTGGTCGGCCTCGCCTTCGGCTCGTCGCTCATCTCGATCTTCGCTCGCCTTGGCGGCGGCATCTTCACCAAGGGGGCCGATGTGGGCGCGGACCTCGTGGGCAAGGTAGAGGCCGGCATCCCGGAGGACGACCCGCGCAACCCGGCCGTGATTGCCGACAACGTGGGCGACAACGTCGGCGACTGCGCCGGCATGGCGGCCGACCTCTTCGAGACGTATGCGGTCACGGTGATCGCCGCCATGCTGGTGGCCGGCCTGTCCTGGTCGACGTATGGCCACACCGGCGTACTCTATCCGCTGGTGCTCGGCGCCGTCTCCATTCCCGCGTCCATCGTCGGCACGTTTTTCGTGAACGTGAAGCCCGGCGGCAAGATCATGAACGCGCTGTACCGCGGGCTGATCGTGTCCGGCGTACTCGCCGCGGCGGCGTTCTTCTTCGTCACGCGGGCCATGTTCCCCGGCGATCAGGCCACCAACCTGCTCCTCTGCGCGTTGGTCGGCCTCGCGCTCACCGCGGCGATGGTGCTGATCACCGAGTTCTACACGGCCACCGAGTACGGCCCCGTACGGCAGATCGCGAAGGCATCGGAGACGGGGCACGGCACCAACGTCATCGCCGGTCTCGCGGTGTCCATGCGGTCCACGGCGGCGCCGGTGCTTGCGGTGGCCATCGCCATCTATGCCTGCTACCAGATCGCCGGGCTGTACGGCGTGGCCATTGCCGCCACGTCCATGCTGTCCATGGCGGGCATGATCGTGGCGCTCGACGCCTACGGCCCCATCACCGACAACGCTGGCGGGATCGCCGAGATGAGCCACCTCGGCCCCGAGATCCGCAAGACCACCGACGCCCTCGATGCCGTGGGCAATACCACCAAGGCCGTGACCAAGGGCTATGCCATCGGCTCGGCGGGACTCGCGGCCCTGGTGCTCTTTGCCGACTACAGCAGCCGGCTGGGCACCCACCTCGGCGCGCCGGTGAATTTCTCCATCGACGATCCGAAGGTCGTGATCGGCCTGCTGGTGGGCGGCATGATCCCCTACCTGTTCGGCGCCTCGGCCATGCAGGCCGTGGGACGGGCCGCCGGTGCCGTGGTGGAGGAGGTCCGCCGTCAGTTCCGCGAGCTGCCCGGCATCATGACGGGCACACAGAAGCCGCAGTACGACCGCGCCGTGGACCTGCTGACCAGGGCGGCCATCCGCGAGATGATCCTGCCCTCGATGCTGCCGCTCGTGATTCCCGCGATCGTGGGGCTTCTGCTCGGCGGCGCAGCGCTGGGCGGGCTGCTCATGGGCACGATCGTGACGGGGCTCTTCGTCGCCATCTCCATGTGCACCGGCGGTGGCGCGTGGGACAACGCGAAGAAGTACATCGAGGAAGGGCATCACGGCGGCAAAGGAAGCGACGCCCACAAGGCGGCCGTCACCGGCGATACGGTGGGTGACCCCTACAAGGATACGGCCGGCCCGGCCATCAACCCGCTGATCAAGATCATCAACATCGTGGCGCTGCTGCTCATTCCCCTGTTGTCGAAGGCGTGAGCCCGGTGGGCTCCCGGTGGGTTGCCGACGCGAGGTGTCCCCGCCGACCACGCCAACCGCGTCCGTCCGTGCACCTCAAGGGTTGCACGACGGACACTGGCCAGGGTCCGCAGTGCGGCGGCCATCCGCACGCGGGTGCCCCTCCCGGTGGCGGCAGCAGGTGCAGCCCCACGTCTCTTCGAGAACGAGCGCCGTGGGGGTGCCGCACCAACCGCAGGCAAGGCCCGGCGTCGTCGCCACGCGTCCCCACCCAGGTGCACGGCACGCGGGACAGCACGCCGCCAGGCGCCTCGCCAGGCGCTCGGCGAGGCTGGCGATGCTGGCCATGCGCGTGGGGTTGCAGTGCGCCCGCATGTCCGTCTCCACGAGGGCAACGCCACGCGGTGACACGCGCCGTGCGCCGGCCACCGCGTGAGCGAGATCGGCGGGCGACACGATGCCCTTGACCAGCGCGGGTACCGCGCCGTCGACGGCCGGCACACCGGCGGGCCGCACCAGGACGGCATGCGCCGGGAAGCCCACGCGCTCGAGCCACGCATCCAGCGCCGGGTCGGGTGCGTCGCCACCCAGCTCGAGGTGCGAAAAGTTGGTGGCGTCGGCGAGGCACTCCTCGACAAGCACGAGCCCCCGCGCATCGTCCACGAACGCCAGCCACTCGGCACCACCCGGCACGAACGGTATGAGCGGGTGCGGACCGAAGCTGCCTTCGCTGGCCATGCCATACGGCAACCCGGCGGCCTGCATGCCAAGACGCGCTTTCGCTACGCAGACGGCGGGAGCGGGTGCGGTCCGCTCACGCTCGCCGGAGAAAGTGCCAAGCGCATCCGTGTCGACCGGCACGGCCTCGATGATCGCCCCCACGTGGCGCTGAAGCGCCGGCGCAATAGCCTGCGCCTTCGCGTGCAGCGTAGCCAACGCCACGCGGGTGCCGTGGTAGGGGTGCATATTGGGAGCATAGTCGCCCGGGCAAGCGGGGCCCCTTCCACGTGAGCATGCTCGACCACGACCCCCTCGGGGCCTTCTGCCGCCACACGCATGTCGCCTGCGCTCCAACCGGGCACGGCGTCCTCGACGGGCTGACGTTCGGCCTCAAGGATCTCTTCGATGTGGCCGGCCACCGTACGGGGTTCGGCAGCCCCGACTGGCTCGCCACGCACGCGCCGGCCGATCGCCATGCGTGGGTCCTCGATCGGCTGCTGGGAGCCGGTGCCACCATGGTGGGCCGGACGCACACCGAAGAGATGGCGTTCAGCCTCACTGGGGAGAATGCGCACTACGGCACGCCCGTGAACCCTGCCGCACCGGGGCGCGTGCCGGGTGGCTCTTCGAGCGGCTCGGCAGCGGCGGTCGCCGGCGGGCTGGTGGACTTCGCCATCGGCAGTGACACCGGTGGCTCGGTACGAGCGCCGGCGAGCTTCTGCGGCCTCTACGGCCTACGCCCCACCCACGGGCGCATCCCGCTCGATGGAGCGTGTCCGCTGGCGCCGAGCTTCGACACCTGCGGCTGGTTCGCGCGCGACGCCGCGCTGCTGGCGCGGGTGGGCACCGTGCTGCTGTCCCGGTCCGGTGCCGACGCGGCGCCGGCACGACGCCCCGGCCGCCTGCTTCTGGCCACCGACGCGTGGGCGCTGGCGGTGCCCGAGGCTGCCGCCGCCCTGCACCCGGCGCTGAGCCGTGTGCAGGCCGTGCTGGGCACCGCCACACCGATCACGCTCAGCCCCGAGGGGCTGTCGGCGTGGTTCGACGTCTTCCGTGTGCTGCAGTACGCCGATATCTGGGCCACGCATCGCGAATGGGTCAGCAGCGCACACCCCACCTTCGGCCCGCAGATTGCTGTGCGATTCGCCGCAGTCGCGCAGACGGACCCTCTGGAGGTGGCGCCCATGCAGCGGCGACGCGACATGATTCGCGCCCACCTCGAGACGCTGCTGGCCGACGACGCCATTCTGGTGCTCCCCACCGTGCCCGACATCGCGCCGCTGCGTGGCCTGGCTCCTGCCGAAACGGTGGCGTTCCGCGAGCGCGCGCTGGCGCTGCTTTGCACCGCGGGGCTCGGCGGCCTACCGCAGCTGTCGCTGCCGCTGGCCACGCTGCAAGGGTGTCCCTTGGGCCTGTCGCTGGTCGCGGCGCGCGGCAACGACGAACTGCTGCTCGAGGTGGCGCAGCAGATCGCCCAGTGACCGTCAGGAAACGGCCGGCGCCTCGTGGCTGCTCACCGCCTGCCCCCCGCAGCCCGCCAGATGACGGCCCCCACCAGCACCGTACCGAGCCCGGCCAGCGACGCCAGCGGCCGCTCGCTGAGCAGCGTGCCCAGCGTCCACAGGCTGAGGGCGACGTACACCAGCGGGGTCACCGGATAGCCCCAAGCGCGGTACGGTCGCTCGGCCACCGGCGCGGTGCGTCGCAGGCGCATCATGCCGAGCACCGTGAGCAGCGACATGAGGTTGAGCGTGAAGCCCGCGTAGAGCATCACCTGCTCGAATGAGTTGGTGAGCAGCAACGCCAGGATCAGCATGCCCTGGGCAAGAATGGCGTTGCGCGGCACGCCATCGGCGCCGCGCGCGCCGAGCACGCGCCACTGCGGCAACGACGCGGCCACGGCGTGCGTCACCCGCGAGCCGCCGAGTACCATCGAGCTGATGGTCGCAATCAGCACGGCGGCAATGATGGCGCTCATGACCTGGCCGCCTCGGGCGCCAAACATGGCGGTCGCCGACAGCGCCCCCACCTCCACCTTGCCGGCCACCACCTCCAGCGGCACCGTGCGCAGGAAGCTCAGGTTGAGCAGCACATAGAGCACCGTGACCAGCAGCGTACTCGCCACCACGGCACGCGGGATGGTGCGATGCGGCGTCTCGATCTCCCCGGCGATGTAGCCGGCGGCGTTCCACCCGGTGAACGCGAACGACACGTAGACCAGCGACACGGCATAGGGCGCGGAGAGGATCTCACCCCACGCCCCGCCGCGGCCGACCTCGTCCCACCCCATGTCGATCGGCACCGGCGACGCGAAAGTGAGCCCGGCAACGATGAACGAGGTCACCAAAGCGAGCTGGGTGCCGGTGATGAGCACCTGGAAACGCTTCGCGGCGTGCAGGCCGGCCAGGTGAATGCCCACGATGAGCGCCACCACCAGCAGTGACGCGGACAGCGGAGTGACCGGCACGATGGCCGACAGATACCGCCCGAAGGCGATCCCCGCGAGCGCGATGGGTGCCGCGAAGCCCACCGTCATGGAAACCCAGCCGCCCAGGAAGCCGAGCAGGGCATGCCAGGCCCGGCCGAGATAGACGAACTCCCCGCCGGAGTGCGGATACATGGCGCCCAGTTCGGCATAGGCGAGCGCGCCGCACAGTGCCACCACGCCCCCCACCACCCACAACGAGAGGAGCGCGGCACCCGTGTGGAGCGCCACCGCCTGAAAGCCCAGCGCGGTGAACACGCCGGTACCCACCATGTTGGCGATGAGCACCGACGTCGACGCGGTGAACCCGAAATGACGTGGGGCGTGCCCTTCCGAAGACCGGCCCGGCGCCCCTGTCACTTGCCGGTGCCCGCCTTGGTCTCCGGCGTGATCGGACGGTTCGGCACCACGGGCCCGTCCTTCCGCGTCGGGTGCAGTTCGGCCAGCGTGGTGCCGTCATAGAGGCGGCCGTTCTTCATCACGTAGCGCACCGTGTTGGTGTTGCGCAGGTCGGCCAGCGGATCCTTGTCGAGAATCACGAGGTCGGCGAGCTTGCCCGGTTCGATCGAACCCAGATCGTTCTGCAGGCCGATGTCGGACGCGCCGATGATGGTGGCCACACGCAATGCTTCGTGGTTGGTCATGCCGCCGCTGGCCATGGCCCACAGCTCCCAGTGGTATCCCAGCCCCTGCAGCTGGCCGTGACTCCCGATGCCCAGCCGGCCTCCGGCGCGCAGGATCTTCGTGGCATCGGCCGCGAGCTGCGGGAACACGTACTCCTCATCGCGGAACCAGCCGCCGGCGGTGCCGCCATTGGGCAGGCTCGCCATGCGGCGGCGCGTCTTGCTTGCCAGTTCCTCGTACGCGGTGAAGCGCTGCAGCTTGGGGTCGGCCCACGGGTTCTCCTTGGTGTAGAACCAGTTTTCCGCCCACGGCCCGCCGTAGTTCACCAGCAGCGTCGGCGTGTAGGCACGCTTGGACCACGCCATGAAGCCCGTCACGTCAGTACCGAGCGGCGTGATGCCCATGGAGTGCTCGAGGCCCGGATACCCGTCGAGCGTCTCGGAGAGGTTGAGCTTCACGTCGAGCGAGCCTTCGGTGGTGGGCATGAGCTGCTGCTCGCGCGCGGCGGTGATGATCCACTGCCGCACCTGTCGCACACCCGACACGTACATCTTGATCGTCTTGGTGTCGTAGTAGCTGCTGTAACGCTTGAGCATGCTCCGCGCATGTTCCTGGTCGCGGATGTTGTCCTGCGAGAACACGCCGGGGCCGGTGGAATAGATGCGCGGCCCAAGGATCTGCCCCGCGTCGACCAGGTCCTGATAGGTGAGCACATCGGTGGTGCCCGTTTGCGGGTCGCGCGTGGTGGTCACGCCGTACGCGAGGTTGGCGAGGTACGCCCAGGGCTGCGTTTCGTGAATCGTCCCGCGTTCGGCGCGCAGGTGCGCATGCGTGTCCACGAATCCCGGAATGACCGTGGCGCCGGCGAGGTCCATCTCCCGCGCCCCTGCCGGTACCGCCACCGTGCCCGACGCGCCCACAGCCGTGATGCGGTTGTTGCGCACGACCACCTCACCGCGGGCGATGATCTCGTCGCCCTTCATGGTCACCAGTTTCGCATTGCGCAGCACCACCGTACCCGTGGGCAGGTCGCGCGTCACAGGCACCAGCACGCGCGTTTCACTCGGCGCGTACGGTCGCGGGCGACCGCTCTCGGCGAGGCTTGTGTCGACGCGCGCGGCGGCGATCGCGGCGTCACGAGCCACCGCCGAGTCGAGGTGGTACACCACGTGTGCATTGCCCATCGACCAGTGCACACGCCGGCCGTCGGCCGACCAGGCGGGGAACTGGCCACCGATCTCGGTGAGCTTGCGCACGGGGAAGGTGGCCGACGCCGGTTCGGCGACATTCACCGTGGCCTGCGTCCCGCGCGGTGGTACCACCACCGTGTAGAAGTCGGCACTGAGCTGCGCGAGGGCCACATCGCCGGTGGGCGCCATCATGACCAGCTGCGCCGGCGGCCCTGGAGAGCCGGGTTCCTCCGGATGGCGTGCAAACTCCAGCTCCGACAGCGTGAGGTCCGTGTGGCCGTGATCATCGTCGGTCGCGCCGCCGGTGCTCGCGCCCACCACGCGCACGTGCTGCTGCGGGTCGGTGCCATCCCAGCGGATGGAGACCAGCCCGTTGTTCGACGAGAGGTAGATGCGCGACGTGTCTTTCGCGAAGTGTGGCTTGCTGCGGCCAGCCGCACGGGCGATCACCGCGGGCGCGCTGCCGTCAGGGCCGGCCGGCGACGCGGCGAACCACACCAGGTCGGTGGTGCCCGTCACGCCGGTCTGGTCGAGCCGGCCCTGCGCCGGCGTGCTGAGGGCCACGATGCGCGCGCCGTTCGGCGTGAAGACCGGCTGGCGCAGCGTGGCCGTGCCGCGGCTCACGGGTGTCACCCGGGTGGTGCGCCCTGCCGCCAGCGCCGCCCGGTACAACCGCCCACCGGTGGGCGTCCAAGTCACCCATGCCAGCGCCTTGCCATCGGGTGACCACGCGGGCTCGGCCTCGATGGCGTCGAGCGTGGAGACACGGCGTGGCGTGCCGCGGGGCCAGTCCATCACGTAAAGCCGGTCCATCGCCACAAAGGCCAGCTGCCCACCATCCGGGCTCGGCACCGCATCGCGGATCTGTCGGGCGTTGAACTGCGCACTGTCGGCGATGGGATACGTGAACGACAGTTCCGGCCCCACCTCCACCTGCGCCTGCACACGGAATGGAATCTCCACCTGCCCGCTGCCGTCCACGGCAACGCGCCAGAGCTTGTTGCCGTAGCTGGCCACGAGCTCCCTCGAGTCCGGGGTGAAGCTCATGCCGGGGAGCGCATCCATGGGCGCGCGCGATTCCATTTCATCGCGTTGCACGGGATACGCGAGCCAATGCTCGTCGCCGGTGGCGAGGTCACGGATGCGCAATCCCGTCCTGTTCTCGTAGCGCGAGCCATACACGAGCCACTTGCCATCGGGGCTCAGTGTGGGGCGCACCGCCGAGCCGTAGCGCGAGGACAACGGCTCCCGATCGCCCGTCTCGCGGTCGTAGCTCCAGATCTGGTACTGCGGAAACTGCGCGTTGTAGTTCCAGGCCCCAGTGCGCTGCGTGAAGTACACGAAGCGGCCATCGGCGGTGAACGCCGCGCCGGCCTGCTGCACCGCCTGGCCGCCGGCAGCGGCAGGTGGCGCCGTGTACAACGCGACACCGTTGCCGCCGTCCACATGGTACATCCACAGCGTAGGCAAGCCACCGCGGAAGCCACCCTTGCTGGCCACGATGTACTTGCCATCGGGCGAGTACTCGGGCGACAGGTACACATTGGCGCGCCCCCGCGTGATCTCCTTCACTTCCCTGGTCGCGAGATCGAGCGTGTGCACATTGTCCGCACCCTGCCGGTCGGAGATGAACACAATCGTCTTGCCGTCGGGGCTGAAGCGGGGCTGCGTATCATAGGCCAGCCCGCTCGTGAGCCGCGTGGCGTCGCCACCGGCAAAGGGCATGAGATACAGATCGCCCAGCATGTCGAACACGAGCGACCGGCCATCGGGGCTGACATCCACCGACAGCCACGTGCCCTCGCGCGTGTCGAGGGCGAAGCGTCGGGTGGCCTCGAGGGGCAGCGGGCGGGCGGCGGCCGTTCCCTGTGGGCGGGCCGCCGGCGTCTGGGCGCCGAGGGGAAGGGCCGCGAGCGCCGCGGCGGCGAGTGAGAAGGGGCGCAGCAGCACGGCGTCTCCGGAGCGGGGTGGACAGCCGGCCCGTGCGGCCGGCGTTGCCACCTCAAGCTCGGGGCACGTGGAGCGACTGTCAAACGCCCGTCAGCCGCTCGTGCGTGCAGCCTCACCAGCGCGGGGACCTGCACGTCCGTCACGGGCGCTGCCGTCACCAGAGGGCCGCTCGTCGGCCTCGCACGTCACGTTCGGCATCACGGCGCTCCGGCAGCTGGGGCTTCACTCCAACGATGGTGTCGGCGCGTGCCCCCGCGCGGGGTTTCCCTCAGGTCGCCGCTGCCGCGAGCGCCTGTTCAATGCGGGGGGCGAGGTCCTCCGGCGCCACCGTGGGCGCGAACCGTTCGAGCACGGTGCCGTCGCGACCGATGAGGAACTTGGTGAAGTTCCACTTGATGGCTGTGGTGCCAAGCAAGCCAGGGGCGGAGACACGCAGCCACTGCCACAGTGGATGGGCACGGTCGCCGTTCACCTCGAGCTTCGCCGACAGCGGAAACGTCACGTCGTAGCGCGTACTGCAGAACTGCGCAATTTCCGCAGCAGCGCCTGGCTCCTGATGGCCGAACTGGTCGCACGGGCACCCCACGATCGTCAGCCCGCGCTCGCGATACGTGCGCCACAGCTGTTCGAGGCCTCGATACTGTGGCGTGAAGCCGCACTGGCTGGCGACGTTCACCATCAGGATCACGCGCCCCGCCAGATCGGCCATGGGAAGCGGCGTGCCGTCAATGGAGGGCAGCGTGAAGTCGGCGAGCGAGCCGCCGCTGGCCCGTGACGAACGCGGGGTGGGGATGCGGTCGCGCATTCAGAACTCCCAGTTGAGGCCGATGGTCGGCAGCAGGCCGACGCTGGTGTTGAGCTCCGCGGTGCGCGTGCGCGGGTTCCACTGGGGCGCGCCGACATTCTCACGGTTGGTGATGTTCTGCAGGTCGACGAACGCGATGAGCTGCGTGCGGCCGAACAGGAAGCGCCGATCCAGCCGCACGTCAGCGGCGAAGAACGCCGGCAGCCGCTCACGATTGTAGCGCACGAAGTCGAGCGTACCGGCCAGCGCGCCGCTGGCCACGAAGGGGGTGAAGGGCAAGCCGGACGCGCCACGCACGCGAGTTGCCACCTCCCAGCGCGCATTCAGGCGCCACCCCACCACACCGTTGGCGAGCAGCGGCGTATCGAAGGCACCGGTGGCGCGTGTGCCGTCGAGGCCCCGGAAGCGCGTGCGGTTCACGCTGGCGCTGAGCTGCCCGTACCACCGCGTGGCACCGAGCTTCTTCTGGAGGAACAGCTCCGCGCCATGCGCCTCGCCGGTCCCGGTCGACTCGAGCGGCTCAAGGCCGAAGGGGATGTCGGTGGTGACGTCGTCGAAGCCGCTCGGACTCAGCACCGCCTGCGGGCGGAACCGGCGCGCGGGATAGTCCGCATAGCGCTTGCCGTACACCTCGACCTGCACCTTGAGGTCACGACCCACCAGGCGCGTGATGCCGGCCACGGCCTGGTCGGCGCGGAAGGGCCGCAGGCGGGCGGCATTGCCGGCGTCGCCCACCAGCCAGATATAGCTCGGCGCCTGCCAGTAGCGACCGGTGGACAGCGTGGCCGTCGTGCGCGCATCCAACTGTAGCGAGGCGCTCGCCCGCGGTGCCACGCGCACCGCATCGTCGAGGAAGCCGTACCAGTCGCCGCGCAGGCCGCCCGACAGGCGCAGGCGTGGCGTGGCCTGCCATGCGGCCTGCACATAGCTGCCGTTCCGCAGCGCGGTGAAGCTCGTGTCCACGCGCAGCGGCCGCGGTGTGCCCGTCGCGTCACGCCGTGCGAAACCGGCCAAGGTCGCGTCGTACGCCAGCGCACTCGCGTATTTGAAGATCGTGCCCGTCTCGAGCTCGAGGCCCTTCCCGAACACCCATGCGAGGTCGCTGCGCAGCGAGGTCTCCCCCTCGGTGGAGCGGCTTTCGAACACGGGCACCAGGAGGCTGTCACGCTGCGCGGTCACGAAGCGCGTCCACGTGCGCCCGAGCGTGGTGGTGGCGACGCCGCGCCCCAGCAGGCGCTTCCAGGTGAGGCCACTGAAGTACTGGTCCTGCGCCGGCGCGAGTACCTGCGAGTTGTCCACGCGCGCCGAGTCGGTGTCGTTGTTGAAGGTCACCGTGCCGCGCGCGGCGATGGTGAGGAAGCTGACGGCATCACGCGACGTGGGGCGCCACACCAGCTTGGCGGTGGCGTCGGTGTACGACGGAATGAAACTGAGCCCGATGGCCGTGAAGAGCAGGTCGAGATAGCTCTGCCGCACGTTCACGAAGAACGACGCGTTGCTGCCCAACGGCCCCTCCAGCACCGCGCCCACCTGCGTGGCCGCAATGTTCAGCTCGCCGGCCACCCGCGCGCGGTTCCCCTCGCGCAGCGTGAGGGTGGTGGCCGACGAGGCGCGATCACCGTAGCGCGCACCGAACCCGCCGGCCGACAACGACGCCGACTCGATGAAGCGGATGTTGATCAGCGAGATCGGCCCGCCGGTCGAGCCCTGCGACCCGAAGTGATTGATGTTCGGCACCTCGACGTTGTCGATGACGAACAGATTCTCGAACGGTGCGCCACCGCGCACCACGAGGTCGTTGCGGGCCGCACTCGTCACACCAACGCCGGGGGCGATGGAGATGGCGCGCAGCACGTCCTCCTGTGCGCCCGGCTGGCGACGCACCTCCTCCGCGTCATAGCTCTGCGTAGACACCGGCGTCGACGCCGGCATCTGGGCCGGGAAGGCATCGGGACGTACCGTGACCGCGTCGAGTTGAACGTCGATGGGGCGCAGCGTGATCGCCACTTCGGCAGGCTTGGCGGGCGAGACGGCAATGTCCCCCTTGGTCACCGGCGCGTAGCCCAGCCGGCGCACCTCGATGGTGACGATGCCCACGCGCACGCCTCGCAGCACGAAGCGCCCGGCGGCATCGCTCTGGACGACCGCCTCCTGCGCCAGCACCCGAACGGTGGCGCCAGCGATCGGGGCCTCGCTGACGGCTTCCACCACGCGGCCAGCGATCGTCCCCGTCGGACCAGGCGCCGGGGTGGGCGCTGCCTGTGCCCAGAGCGGCCGGGCGAACAGCATCGAGGAGAGCAGCAGCAGCAGCAGCACGCGCATCCACAGCGGGTTCGCGCGCAAGGGAACGTGTCGCATGCGTATTGGAGACGGATGGAGCATGTGGCGCCCCGAGGAAATCTAGCGCTGCCAGCCACCCCCCCCGGTGGTCACTGCTCCAGACACACAAACGGCCACCCGGCAGACATGCCGGATGGCCGTTCGGGGCGTCGCACGCCGGGACTCAGGGCAGCAGCACCGTATCGATCACGTGAATCACCCCGTTCTTGGCGACCACGTCGGCGGCCACCACGCTGGCGAAGTTGCGTGGGCCCGTGATCCGTACCCCACCACCCACGAGGCCGACCGTGAGGCTGCGGTTGCTGAGCAGCGTCGGGAGTTGCTGGCCGTTGGTGAGCTGCGTGGACAGCGCCCGGGCACCCACCACGTGCAGCTGCAGCACCTGCGTCAGCGTGGCCACGTCACTCGGAGCCCCACCGGGAATGGCCGCGAAGGCCGCGTTCGTGGGCGCGAACACGGTGAGGGTGCCGCCACGCAGCGGCCCCACGAGGTTGGCCGTCTGGACCGCGCTCACCAACGAGCTGAAACCGCGGACGATGGCCTGATCCACGATATCGAGGCTGCCGAGCATGACGCCATCGATGAGATGCACGACGCCGTTGGAGGCGTTGATATCGGCCGTCGTAACGCGCGCGCCGCCCACGGTGACCACGCCGTTGGCGACCGTGACCGGCAACGTCGTCCCTTCGACCGTCGTCAGCGTCTGGCCGTTCTGCAGCTGGCTGGCGGTGAGCCGGCCGGGCACCACGTGGAAGGTCAGCACTTTGGTGAGGATGGCGCGATTGCCGGTTTCCAGCAGCCGCTGCAGCACGTCGGCAGGCAACGCGCTGAAGGCGGAGTTGACCGGTGCGAACACCGTGAACGGGCCGGTGCCGTTGAGCGTAGTGGTGAGCTGGGCCGCCTGCAGCGCGGTCACCAGCGTGGACAGCTGCGGCGTGGCCGCGGCGGTCTGCGTGATCGTCTGCGCGACCGGCGCGGTGGTCGCCTCGTCAGTGCTGCCACAGGCCGTCAGGGTGGAGGCCAGCATGGTGAGTGAGAGCCCCACGACAGCGCGGCGCGCGCGATGCGGAAATGACTGGAACATGGATGCCTGCACGGTGAAAGCGTCATGTCGTGCCGGCGAGTCCGCGCACGATCACAGGCAGGACACGTGGGCCGGCGGCTATGACCAGTCGGTCCATCGCCGACGCGCCAACGGCGCGACCGACGTCACCGACGCAGCTGCACGGTGAACGCGATCTGGCGCCCCGGCAACACGCGCGGTACGCGCGCATAGTCATCCGCCTCTCCGCGCCGGCGCAGTCCGAAGTCGAGTACGTTCTGTCGGTCGAGCACATTGGTGACGCTCATGCCGACCTCGACCCGTGAGCGTCCGATACCCCGCGTCCAGGATGCCGCGAGATCGAGGTCGAAAACAGCCGGTCGCCCGGCAGCGCCCGGCATGGCGATGGGCAGGCCACCCTGCATTGGCGCCGCGCCGAACAAGTCATAGTAGGCCTGGCGCAGGGCCCAGGGGCGTCCCCATACCGCGCGCGACCGGCCCGCCAGCACCACGCCTGGCAGCGGGCGCATCTCGCCAGCCAGCAGTACCCGATGCGGTTCCAGCCACGACGGCGGCTGCAGTACGCCGCCAAAGCGCGAGGGGAATCGGCGCGCCGCACTGCCCACATCGTAGGCGAGTTCACTGCGCACCTCGACACCACGCACCGACGTCTCACGGATGATCCGTACCCCACCACCCACAGCCCGCCCGTCGGAACGCGCGACGAACGATGCGGCCTCGCCGAGCGGGGCATTCACCCCGGTCGTGTCGTACATCACGCCGTAGTCGAACATCGGGATGCTGGGCTGCCAGCGCCCATAGCCTTCGCCGCGCACTTCCCAGCCACCGCCGGGACGTAGTACGCCCTCGGTGGCCAGATGCCAGGACTGCGCCACCGGTGTCGTGCCGTCGCTCGGCAACCAGAAGCGCATGCTGGGCACGAACGCCACCGGCATGGTGCTCGCCACATCGAACTGGTTCACGAACTGGTGGTAGCCACCACCGGCGATGCGCCACGCCCACGCGCGCGGTCCCCCGGCGCGTTCACCGCGCAGCGCGAGGCGCGGCTCGGCATAGGTGCGGCCGCTCTGCAGCTGCGTCACGCGCAAGCCGGCTTCGAGATGATGCCGCCGGCCAAGGGCGATCGTGGCATCGCCGAACGCCGTGCCCCGGGTCACGCTGGTCTCGAAGGCAATCGGGCGCAGCACGCGATTGCCGAGATCGAGATGCGAGGAAGCACGCGCGAGCTCGGTGCCGAGCGCCAGCTGGGTGTGCGCGTTCACGGTGACCTGCCACTCCGCCAACGCCGCCAGTTCGGTGATGCCGTTGTCCTCGCGCGCGCTCAGCGCCGCGGCAGGCGCGGCGAGCATGCGCATGCCGCCGGTGTGCTGCAGGCGGTGCGACGACGCACGGAGCTGCACGTGTTGCCGCACGCGCGTACCCAGCAGCCAGCGGTGCGCCGCCTGCCCTCCGGCCGTTCGCCACGCGTAATCGTCGGTGGCGTGCAGCATGGGCGCCGCCTCGGCGCTCGTGGCATCACCGGCGGTCCCGTCGTACGCCACGCCGTGCGCCATCACGAAGGCCGAGGCATCGAGCTGGTGGGCGACACCCCACGAGACGCGCGTCGCGGCGTGCACGTCCTGCAGCGACACCCGCTCGTCGCCGATGCGCGCGCCGAACTCGGTGTAGTCGAGACGCTCGTGCCCCGGCAAGGCGGTGAACCCGCTGACACGCGCCAGCAGCACGGGGTCGGGTACGCTCCACTCGCGCAAGGCGCGCACCATCGGGCTCGGGGCGGTCCACTGCCAGAGCCCCGTGCGTCCGGCCACCATCACATGTCCCGTGCCCTGCCCCAGCCGCACCGGCGATGACAGGCGTGCCGACGCGGCGATCGGATCGACGGAGACTTCCGCCGTCGGTGTCCCCGCTCCATCGGGAGGCGCCACCGCATGGTCGAGATCGATCACGCCGGAGGCGAAGCTGCCGTGGCTGGCGCGAAATCCGCTGCGCCGCACGGTCATGCGCTCCACCGCGGCGGGCGACACCATACCCAGCAGTCCCGACAGCGCCGTCACGTCGTACAGCGGAATGCCGTCGAGCCGCCATGGGTGCTCACCCACGTCACCACCCTGCAGGTGGAGATCCCCAGTGCCGTCGCGGCGTGCCACGCCGAGGGGCGCCACGACACCCGGCAGGAACGTGGCCGGCCCCGCGAGCAGCCGGTCACCGGCGCGATCGGCGAGCGTGCCATTGCCGAGCTCGGCGCTCGCCGCACCCGGCCGGATACCATTCACGACGATCGGACGTACGAACGCCTCGGCCCGTTCCATCGGCAGGCGCACGGTGTTGCGACTACGGGGGTCCACTGCGAGTGCCGTGCGGTACGGGCGATAGCCCACGGCCCGCACCGTGAGCGCGTAGCGCCCCGGGCGCAGCGCAGGGAAGGCGAAGCCGCCGTCGTCCTGCGTGAGCACGCCAGTCGGGACCTCGGCCAGTTGCACGCGGGCCGCCGGCAACGGCGCACCAGTGGCCGCGTCCACCACCACCCCCGCGAACGACGTTGGCGCGAGTGCCGACTCGGGTCCGGGAATGACGACATACGTCCCCGACGAGAGCCGGACATAGTCCAACCCCGCACCGCGGGTGATGCACCCCAGCACGTCTTCGGGCCGTGCGTTCGTGAAGCGACAGGCGATGCGCCGCGAGGCCTTCTCGCCGAGCGTGGTGGCCTGCCACACCAGGTTCATGCGCGCCGACTGAGACAGCGCCTCCAGCGCTTCCACCAGCGGCACGTCGATCAAGGCGACGCTGACCAGCGGCGGCTGCGCCTCGATGACCGCGGACGGGGCACGTGACGACTGCGCCGCCACGCCCGCGGGCAGCAGGGTGGCGGCGATGAAGCCCAGGACACGCCCCGTCGGCCTCATCGAGGCGAGCGCGGGGCCCCGGTCACACGGAAGCCGCGGCTGGTGCGTTCGAAGCGGAGCCCCTGTGCCGTGCACAGGTCACCCAGTACGACATCCACGCGCGGTGCCGCCGGATAGAAGAGCGAGACGGTGGCCCGCCGCTCCACCGAGGAGTCGACGTCGATGGACACATCGAAGCGACGCGACAGTTCGGCGAGCACGTCGCCAAGCGGTTCGTCGAGCGCCGCGAGCCCGCCGCGCCGCCAGACCGCCACGCGCGGCGCAGGGATCTCGCGCCGCGCGAGGCCCGAAGGACGCACGACCGTGCCTTGCCCCGCGCCGAGTTCGATACGGGCAGCGGATGTGGCCACGGCGACGCGCCCCTCCTCCACCTCAACACGTGTACCGCTCACCCCCGAGGCCGCGCGCACATCGAAGCGGGTGCCCAGCACCTGCACCTCGGCGTCGGTCGTCAGCACACGGAAGGCGCGGCCGTCACGCGCCACCTCGAAGAACGCCTCGCCTTCGAGGCGTACGATCCGGTCGCGCGAACGCAGTGCGGCGGGCCACCCCATGCGGCGGGCATAGGTCACGCGGCTGCCGGACGACAGCCACAGCGCACTGCCGTCCGGCAGGCGCTCGCGGCGTGCCGGCGCGCCCCTGGCGACCCCCTGCTCGATCGGCATCGCCCCCCACCCCATCACGCCACCAATCGCCAGCACCAGGGTGGCCGCAATCGACCAGGCCCACCGTGGCCAACGCGCCGGCGATGCCACCAACGGCGTGGCCGGTTCGTCCTTCACCAGCGAGAGCACCGGCGTGACGTCGTCGACGAACGGGACACGCGCCGGATCGTGGAGCCGTGCCTCCAGCCGTGCCCACGCGGCATCGCGCTGCCGGAGCGCGTCGCCGGAGGCCTGCGGCTCCACCGGGATCGCCTCGTACACGGCCCGCAGCGCATCCCCGTCTGCGTGCGCCTGCAACGCCGCGCGGAGCGTGACGTCCAGTGCGACGTCGCGCGCGCGCGCTCCGGCGCCCACCGTCGGGCGGTGCGCAGTGAAATCGTCGCCGTTCACGACACCCACCAGAGCATCGCTGCGACCATGGTGCCCGCCTCGGCCAGCCAGCGGCGCAGCGACGACAAGGCGGCGACCAGATGATTGTTGACCGTGCGCGGCGCGCAGTCCATCGCGGCCGCGACTTCGGCGTGCGACAGCCCCTCGACACGGGACAGCAGGAGCGCCTCGCGCTGACGCCGTGGCAACGCCTCGATGAGCACGGTCAGCTGCGCCCCGAGGTCCCGCCCCACCACCTCGTCGTCGGGGGACGTCACAGGCCGCGGCACAGCCGCCGTCTCGGCGACCGCCGGGTCGGACAGCAACCGCTGCCGAGTCGCGGCATCGCGGCGAAGATTGAGGGCGAGATTGCGCACCGTGCGATAGAGCCAGGCCCGAGGGGGCGTCGCTGCCTCGAGACGTGCGCGCCGGTCCCACAGGCGCACGAACGCCTCCTGTACGACATCGTCGGCGACCGCTTCGTCGCGCACGAGCGACGCGGCGTAGCGACGCACCGGGCCGTACAGCTGGTCGAACAGCTGCCGGAACGCCAGCGGGTCACCACGGCGAACGCCGTCAGTGAGAGCGGAACCGTCGTCGGGAGAGAAGTCGGACATTGCTGACCGGAGAACACGTCAGCGCGCACCCATGACCAGTTGGCGCCCGCCGGGGGCATGGCCCCCCTCATATCTCCAGGTGAACGATGGCCTCCGCCCTTACGTGCCCGTTCACCTGCAGTTCGATCCGATGCCGGCCGGCGTAGTAGTGGCGGGTCGTGATCGGCTTCATGGTGTGCCGCCGCGTCCTGACCATCGTGTCGCCTGGCCCGACCTCGAGCACCCAGCCCTTGAACACCTTGGGCGACGTCGTCCCGTTGGCCTTCACATGGTGCACCACGTAGTCGACGGCCAGCCGCTGCACGCCACTCGCCGCGGAGGTGAGCGACAGGCGCAGGGTGACGGATTCCCCGAGCCGGATGGCGTCCCGGTCGAGCGTGAACCCGACCGCGCCCTCGAAGGTCTCCCCCACTCCCCACAGGGCCAGCAGGCGCCGGTGCCCCTGCTTCACCAGCGTCCGGCTGGCGTGCCGCAGCACCGCGGTGCGCTCGCGGCGCGCCCCCGGCAGGTACCGGGCCACCCAGTCCACCACCAGCTCCGGGTGGTCCTTGGCGATGTCGTTGAGGTGGTTCGCCACACTGCGCCGTACGTACGCGCTGGGATCGTCCTGCAGCACCGCCAGCAGCGGCAACGACGGCGATGGATCGTCCCGCAGCGCCCTGAGCTGCCGCCCCCACGGCAGTCGCGGCCGCGTCCCCTCACTTACCAGACGCCGGACGTGCTCGCTGGGGTCGTGCACCCAGCGAGCCAGTGTCCCGAACACGAGCGCCGGGTGCCGCTCGAGGAACGGTCGGATGGCGAACTCCGCCGTGAACCGCTGGGTGATGGCGTGCAGCACCGTGAGAGCCCGCTCGGGGTGCGCGAGTCCACGACGCGCCACGAACTCCCCAACCGGCCAGAGCATCCACCCCGTCAGCCCGTCGGGCTCGCTCGGTGCGCCGGAGGGCTGTTCGCCCAGACGGACGGAGGCCAGCGCCCGCTCGATCACCTCGGCTGCGGCGTGGAAATCAGCCGGCAGCACCGCTTCGAGGGCATCGGCGACCCACTGCGCGCGGGCCTTGAGCTCCAAGGCCTCGAGCCGTGGCGCCACCGCCTCCACGAAGCGCGCGGCGTCGAATCGGGCGTCGGCCCGCTGCAGGTGCAACGCGGCGTCGCCAACGAGGGCCGTATTGATGAAGTGCTTGAACGGTTCCGCCATCAGGGCTCCAGCCTAGGGGCTCACGCATCGGGGCTCGGTCGACACCACGGATGATGCAGTGACACCTTTCCGGGGTCCCGGCAGTAGATATCCCCGGGGCGGCGGGGTGGCCGTTTCCTGCGGAGCACCGTCGCCATGCCCCGCCGAATCCTAATGCCTCCGCCGCGCCGTCCCCCTCTCCGCTCCCGCCGCTTTCGCCGGAACACGCTATGCGACTTGCCCTGCTCTCTCCCGCCGTACTGACCGCCGCGTGCCTGCTGCCCATGGTGCCGCTGTCCGCGCAGGGCAGCCGTCCCCTGGCGAACACAAAGGCAGCGGCCAAGGCCACCGCCGCCCCCGCCCTTGTCGGCGTCTGGTCGGGCACGGCGTCCGTCCCGCTCGGCGACAGTACCATCGTGGTGCCGGTGACCTACACCTTCGCCGCCGGCGCGACGCCCGCCGGTATGGCTGTCGTCCCCGGACAGGGGTCGGGGCCCATCTCCAACGTGCAGCGCGAGGGGAGCCGCGTACGATTCCGGGTGACGGCCCCCGAGGGAAAGCTGCTGGACCATGAGGGAGCGATCGGCGCCAACGACGTCATCGAGGGCTTCGTGAACCTCGACAACAAGCCGGTCGCCAAGTTCCGCATCGCGCCGGCCAGGACGGCCGCGCCCAAGCCGCCCCTGCGCTGACCCTGCCGCCCGTCAGCTGCGCGCCGGTGCCTCCACCTGCAGCAGCTGGAAGGCGGCGTTCGACACCAGGCAGTAGGCGGTGAAATAGTAGAAGCCGGTCCCGGCCACCGCCGAAAGGTTCGCCGTGCCCTTGGCCACCAGCAGCGCGATGAGCATGCCGACCGCAAATACGTCGGCCATCGACCACTTGCTGATCCCGCGCACAACGCGGAACAGACGGTAGGACCAGTGCGACCGTCGCAGCCAGAGGATGGGCACAATCAGCGCCGCCTTGATCAGCGGTACCAGGACGCTGAACAGCAGGATCAGCCCCGCCACGAAGTCGTTCCCCGACCCGTGCAGACTGCGGATGGCCCCGATCACACTGCGCGTCTCGTTGGTGAGTTCGCGTTCGGTGCCGAAGAACTCCATGGTGGCCCGGATGGTGAGCACGGGCTCGATGAGTCCGGGGACAAGCAGCGCCAGCGATACCAGCGACAGGGCGAGCGCGATCCGGTTGCGTGTTGACATGCGCCGAGTTTACTCGGGCGGCGTGGCAGACTCCAGTCGGGACGCCTACCCGTCAGCGGCGTCCTCGCATCCAACGCGGCAGCCCCGAGGTGGCCAGTTCGTCGGCGAGCACCACTTCGAGCACATCGCGGAAGGCAGCGGCGGAGGATAGACGGGCGTTCGGATCGAGACGCAGCGCACGGCGCCACAGCCGTTCGAGCGTGGTCGAGGCCTCCGGGCGACACGCCCGCAGGCTCACGACCGACCGAGCCGGTGACTCGTACGGGTCGGGATTGTCGACGGTGGATGAGCCATCATCCCACGCCCGCAGCGAACGCGCGGCCTGCTCGCGCCGCACTTCGTCGTGGGGCGCCGTTCGCGTGAGACACTCGGAGAGCAGGCACACGGGGCCGAACACGTCGGCTCGTCCGTCAATGGCGACGCCATCGATGTCGCGTGGGGTCGCGTTCGGTTGGGCGGCGGCCGGAATCGATCGCCCGCCGGCGGTCGGGGGCGTCCGGCGCCCCCCGGCATCACGCGCCGTGCGAATCGCGCCGTGCGAATCGCGCCCGGTCGTGCGGGCCCGGCGCGATGGCGTCCTGCCCCCCCTGCAGGGGGCGCTCCACGACGGGAGGCCCCATCGGATCAGCCCGGGGGCGCCACCCGCGGAGCGCGCGTGGGTGGCCTGCTGCGCAGGGCGATCCTGCTGTTCTCCCGTTGTGGATCGCGACGCCGAAGGCGGCGCCCACATCACGGCGCCCACCTCGCGGCGCCCACATCGCCGCCCGCATCGCCGCGCCCACATCGCGGCGCCCGCATCGCGGCACCCGCCGGGCCAGATACCCAGGGGACCGTGATGTGGCCTAACCAACCCACGCCGAACCCGGACGAGCCCGACGATCCGTTGTCGGGCGAGAGCAGCGGGTGAGCGGGTGAGCCGGTCAGCGAGAGAGGCCAGAGTCGCGGGGGAGAAGCGGGACGCCATCATGGAACGCGGCGCTCCGCTCGGAATCCTCAGCGGTGACGCGGCGACGGCGTAATGGGGCTCATCACCACCGGCGACATTCTGGCCTGTGAAGACCGCCTCACCGCAGCCCCTTCACGAACTGCAGGTACGTCGCGCGCTGCGCCTCGACGGCGGCCATCGGCCCGAAGCATTGAAAGAACAGGGTGCCCCTCGGCGTCTCGGCCACGACGGCAAGCAGGAGGTGCCCGGGGCGGGCCTCACTTGCCGACGAGCCCATGCCGACACCGCGCGCGTACGTGCCGCGGTACTCGGCTATCGTGAGCGGGAACGCCCCCGTGGAATCGCGGCGCACCAGCCCGGCCACGGGGCTGCCATCGGGATTGCTGAATTGGCTCTTCCAGCGCGCGAGGTTCGCCTCAGGCGTGCCGCCCTGCCCCGGCCCGAAGAAGTACACCACGATCTCCACCGGCGCCGCGCCGTTGGCACCGGGCACCCGGTACTCGGCCAGGCGCATGCTCGATGACGGTGATGAGGCCGTCCACCCGGCCGGCACGGCGGTGCGGTAGTCGAGGAAGGTGGCGGTCGCGGCAGCGCTCTGGGCGCGGACGGCCGACACGGGCGCGGCGACGACAAGGCACACGGCCAATGCGGCCTGTCGGACGGACGAGCGAAGCGACGGCATCACGGAGGGGATGATGTCACGGGTGACGCTGGTGGCAGGACTGGGGTACGATGGGGAGACGATCGTCCTGCCACCAGCCCCACGGTGCCCTTCACCACGTCTCCGCATGACTCTGCGCGTATCCGTTTCGTGCCTCGCACTCATCGTCGTGTTCGAGGCGTGTCACGGGGCCACCACGGACCCGGTCCCCGTCACCGGCGATGACTTCGCTGCGCTGCGCGTCGGCGGCCCCGAAGCCTTCCCTCTTGGTGGCGTCGTGGGCGTGTCGCTGCTCACCGTCGACGCCGATTCCCGCTGTCCGCGCATGGTGCAGTGCGTCCGGCTCGGCGATGCCGACATCACGATCGGCTATCGCTTCGGCATGGGCCCCACCGTGCCCCTGCGCCTGCGTTGGGGCGCCCCGCCATCGGACACGCTCGTCGGCAGTGTACGCATGGTCTTTGATTCACTCACGCCGTGGCCGCTCGTGCCGGGACCGTTACTGGCGCAGGATCGCTACGTGGCGTGGCTGAGTTTCCGACGCGTGCGGTGAACGTGTGCGATGAGCGTACGAGCGAACCGCCGAGACCCTCCGCGCCGTCGCTACGCCGCCCGGCGCTTGTCCGCCGCCGCCCGGCTGGCCTTGAGCAGCCGGTGTACCGTCGTGCCGGTGATGAGCCGCACCCCACGCTGGAACGTGAGATACTGATACGCCCACTGGACCAGCACGGTGAGACGATTGCGGAAGCTGGCCAGGTACAGTACGTGCACAAAGAGCCACGTGAACCAGGCGAGGTAGCCGCCAAGCTTGACCCCGCCGACCACGGCCACGGCCTTGTGGCGTCCGATCGTGGCCAAGTCGCCCTTGTTGACATAGCGGAACGACTCGCGCGGCTCCTGCCGCAGCTCGCGGGCGATCGTGCGCCCCACGAACGTGCCCATCTGATTGGCCGCCGGTGCCACGGCAGGCACAGGCGGGCCATCGGCAGTGCGCGCGGCCGCGATGTCGCCGGCGGCGAAGATGTACGGATAGCCAGGCACACTGAGGTCGGCGTTGACCTGCACCCGACCAGCACGATCGACCGGCACACCCAGCTGGCGTCCGAGTGGTGAGGCCTCATTGCCGGCCCCCCAGAACACCGTGTGCGCGTCGATGCGCTCCCCGTTCGCCACGACGCCATCGCCGTTCACGTCGGTCACGACGCAGTTGGTACGCACGGTCACGCCGAGTTGCTCGAGGTCCCGTTGGGCGCGAGCCGAGAGCTCTGCCGGGAACTGCGGCAGAATGCGCTCCCCCCCCTCGAGCAGCAGCACCCGCGCCTTGGACGGATCGATGCGCCGGAACTCACCCTTGAGCGTGTACCGCGTGACTTCGGGGATCATGCCGGCGAGCTCCACGCCCGTCGGGCCGCCGCCCACAATCACGAATGTCAGCAACGCCTCGCGCTCGCCCGCGGCACTCGCCCGCTCGGCGGCCTCGAACGACAGCAGGAACCGGCGGCGCATCTCGAGGGCGTCCTCGATGCTCTTGAGCCCCGGTGCATGCTGCTCCCATTCGGGGTGACCGAAGTACGCGTGGCGCGCACCGGTGGCCAGCACGAGGTAGTCGAAGGTGAGCTGCACGGTCCCGCCATCGAGCGACACGCGCCGCGCGTCGGGATCGATCCGATCAACGTCGGCCATGACCACGGTGACGTTGTCGAGGTCGCGCAGCAGCCACCGGATGGGCACACTGATGTCGGCCGGATTGAGCACGGCGGTGGCCACCTGGTAGAGCAACGGCTGGAACAGGTGGTGATTGGTACGATCGAGCAAGGTGATGCGCACGGGCGCATCGGCGAGGGCACGCGCCGCCGACACGCCGGCGAACCCACCCCCCAGGATCACGACATGCGGCCGCGGATCGGCGGTGTAGCTGCCGGTGACGGTGAGGTTGGGGTGCGGGGCGTCGAAGGCAGGGCGGCCGGTGGCAACGTCGGACATGGGCGGTCGAGGTTCGGGTACTCCGATTGAACGCCCGGGCTTGTGAATTGTTTCACAAACCCCGCCCTCCGGTCAGCGGCTCGCGTATCCCCCCAGCGAATGCCCCGCCCGACGGGCACTGCTGCGCCCTCAGGCCTGCGGTGACGGAACACCCTTCGCCGCCTCGAGTGCGAAGCCAGGCAGCCTCGTGTCGACGGCATCCGGTTCGGCCCACCCCGACATGCCCCGCGCTCCGGGCCCGCGCGGGGAGCCCGCCGGCCACACGCCACCGGGATAAAGGCTCGGGGCACGCGCTCCACCCCGCCGTCGGGCTCCGGCCGCGTCTCCCTGCTATTCCCGGTGCACCTCGCACACGCGTGGGATACGCGTGCGGTACGCTCGTGGCCCTCGAGCGCTCAGCGTGCAACCCGTGCCCCCGGTGGTCAGCACTCGTGCCGAAGCGTATCCGTTCGTCGCTGCCCCACGGTGAATGTCGTTGGCGCACCGGGCGTCGAGCACGTGCCCGCGTTCGTTGCTACGGCGCGGCGGTGGTACGGCGGCGCCAGACGGCATACGCGGGTGCACCCAACAGCACCATGCCAAGCCCGACCACCGACTGCCTCGGTTGGGCCACGATCGTGTTGCCTACGATCGCCGCCGCGGCCAGCACGAACAACACGGGCGTGAACGGATACCCCGGCACCCGGAACGGCCGCACCGCCCCCGGCTGCGTTTGCCGAAGCCGAATCACCGCCGCCGCGCCCAGCGCGTAGAAGATCCAGCCAATGAACACCACATAGGTCAGCAACTGCTCGAAGGTCCCCGAGACGGCCAGCACCGCCGCCCACGCGCAGCTGCTGAGCACCGCCACCGCCGGTGTGCCATAGCGCGGATGCACCGCCGCCAACTGGCGGAAGAACACGCCATCGGCAGCCATGGCCTGGTACACCCGCGGCACCGTGATCACCGTCCCGTGGGCCGCGCTGTACATCGACACGATGATGACCAGCGCCACGATCTTGCCAGCGGTGGGCCCCAGCACACGCGTCACCGCATCGCCAGCGACGCGGCTGGAGTTGGCCATGTCGGCCGTCCCCAGCGCGGCCGCGTAGGCCACATTGGCCAGCAGGTAGATCCCGATCAGGAGGACCGTGCCCACGATGAGGGCACGCGGAATGGTGCGCTGCGGGTCGCGGGCTTCACCGGCCACGAAGGTCACATATTGCCAGCCTTCGTACGCCCACAGCACCGCGATCACGGAAAGGCCGACCCCCGACAGCGTCACCGCCGGCGCAGGTGGCGGCGCGTTGGCGACGGTCGCGGCATCTCCGCCCAGGCTCAACCCGAGCAGCAGCAGGCTCAGCGCCACGATGGCCAGCACCTTGATGCCCGTCGTGACGTTCTGCACCGCCGCACTCCCGCGCAGCCCACGCACGTTGATCACGGCCGTGCTCGCGATCAGCGCAATCGCCACGCCCTGCTTTGCCACAGCGGAGAGCGGCGTGAACTGCGTGAGGTACTCCGCCGCCGCCACCGCCAGCGTGGCGATGGTGCCGGCGCCGATCACGAAGAACAGGGTCCAGCCGTAGAGGAACGCCGGAAACGCCCCGAACGCGTCGCGAATGTACGCGTACAGCCCGCCGGCCCCGGGGTCCATCCCGCCCAGTTCGGCGTACGACAGTGCGCCCATGAGACTCAGGACGCCGCCGGCAAGCCACACGCCCAGCGCGATCGGCAGCGAGCCGCCGCTCTGCAGCAGCACCGATGCGGGGACCAGAAAGATGCCGGAGCCGATCACGTTGCCAACCACCAGCAACGTGAGATCGCGGCTCCCCAGCGTGCGAACGAGAGCGGGAGGCATCGCCAAGTATTCCGCTGGGACCACCCTGACGCCATACTCGGCCGTCAACTTCTTCGGAGCACCATCTGTTCGCCCGCTTTACGCACGCCATCGTACGGACGCCGGGGCGCACTTTCGCGCAGGGGCTGACCACGGTTGATCTGGGCCGCCCCGACATCGACCGCGCCCTCATCCAGCATGCCGCGTACTGTGCCGCCCTCGAGCGCCACGGCTGCGCACTCGTCACGCTGCCGCCCGACGACACACTCCCTGACTCGACCTTCGTCGAGGACACCGCGCTCGTCCTCCCCGGGCAGGGCGCCATCCTCACGCGCCCCGGTGCGGCCAGCCGGCGCGGCGAGGTCGCCGCCATCGGCGAGGCGCTGCGTACGTTCTTCGGTGCGGTACCGCACATCACCGCCCCCGGCACGCTCGACGCTGGCGACGTGTGTGAAGCCGGGCCCACCGTCTTCATCGGGCTTTCCCATCGCACCAATGCCGAGGGCGCCCGGCAACTCGGCGCGTGGCTCACATCGTTCGGCATCGAGGCACGCACGGTGGACATCCGGACCATCCCGGGCATCCTCCATCTCAAGAGCGGGGTCGTGGCGCTCGACGTTGGCCGCGTGCTCAGTATCGCCGCGCTGGCGGCGCACGAGGCCTTCGCCGACCACGATGTACTCCGGGTCCCCGCAGGCGAGGAGTACGCCGCCAACTGCGTACGCGTAAACGACGGGCTCTTCGTCGCCGAGGGATTCCCGGCCACGCAGGCCATGCTGCGCCAGGCCGGCTACCAGCTCGAACCGCTGGACATGAGCGAGTTTGCCAAGATGGACGGCGGACTCAGTTGCCTGTCGCTCCGGTTCTGAGGCTGGCGCGATCGACCGGCGCCGGCGAGGCAAGACCGCCGGTGATTCTGCTCGGCTGCACATCCCGGTAACTTGCCGGCATGCGGAATTCACCGGCTCCCATCCTGGTCATTGCAGCCACCGAGCGGGAACTCGCCACGCCGGAGGGCTGGCGCACCCTCGTCTGCGGTGTCGGGCCGGTGGATGCAGCGGGGCGCACGGCCGCAGCCATCGCCGCCGAGCGGCCGGCGGCGATCCTGCACGTGGGCATCGCCGGCGCGCGCGTGGCGTCCGGGCTGTTGCCGCCCGCGCTGCTGATCGGCGAGGCGGCCCGCTATTGCGACCTCGAGGTGCCAGAGTCCTGGGCACCGCGATCGGTCGTGGCGCCGCTGGCGTTGTTGACCGCCGCCCGACGCGCCCTGCCGCATGCGCCGGTCATGACGATCGGTACCAGTGCGCGAGTCGGCGGCACGATTGGCTGCGATGTGGAGGCCATGGAGGGCTTCGGCGTGTTGCGCGCTGCGCAGCTGGCTGGCGTCCCCGCGCTCGAAGTGCGGGCCATCTCCAATCACATCGAGGAGCCGGATCGTCGTCGCTGGCAGTTCGATGCCGCGTTCGCCGCGATCACGGTGGCCACTCCACGACTCGTCGCGGAGTTCGCGTCGTGCATCGGCTGACCTTCGGCTACTCCCCCTGCCCGAACGACACGTTCGCCTTCCATGCGCTCACACATGGCCTGGTGGACGCCCCGTTCCGTATCGAGCCGGTGCTGCTCGACATCGAGGAGCTGAACCGGCGCGCGCGCACGGGCGAGTTCGATCTCACCAAGCTGAGCGTGGGTGCGTTCGCCACCGTGGGCGACCGCTACCGCCTGCTGCGCAGCGGCGCCGCGCTCGGCCACGGGGTGGGGCCACTGGTCGTGGCGCGCACGGCCATGTCGCTCGACGAGGCGACGCGCGTTCGGCTCGCGATTCCCGGACGCGAGACCACCGCCTACCGGTTGCTGCGGCTCGCCGCCCCCACCCTCGCCGACGTCGTCGCGCTGCGCTACGACCGCATACTCCGGGCGGTCGCCAGCGGCGAGGTGGATGCCGGCCTCATCATCCACGAAAGCCGCTTCACGTACGCCGAGCACGGGCTCGTACAGGTGGCCGACCTCGGCGCGTGGTGGGAAGCCGAGACCGGCTTGCCCGTGCCGCTTGCGGGCATCTGCGCCCGGGCGGACCTCGACGCCGGCACGATCGCGAGCGCCGAGCGCGCGATTCGGGCCTCGGTGCAACATGCCTTCACCCATCCGAACGACAGCCGTGCCTATGTGCGCGCGCACTCGCAGGAAATGTCCGACGAGGTGTGCGATGCGCATATCCGACTGTATGTGAACCAGCACAGCCTCGACATCGGTGAGGACGGGCTGCAGGCCGTGGCCCGGCTCGTGGCCACGGGTACGCCCCCCTCGCCCACGCCGTGAACGCGCGGCGCTTCCCGTGGCCGACCTGATGCCCATGCGACACCGCACGCCGCTCCTCCTGCTCTCGCTGGCCGGCTGCGCGGCCGCCGCGCACCGGACCGCCCCGATCGCCGACGCGCGCAACGCCGCCGTCATGGCTGTCGTCGATTCGGCCATGCGCTACATCAACAGCGGCGCCGTCGATTCGCTCTCCGACCTCATGGTGCCGGAGGCGCAGGTATTCATCGCTCGCGAGCAGCCAGGCCAGGGCGGCACGATGCGCCTCCGCACCGTCGCCCAACAGCGCGCGACCGGGCGGCGCGCGCCCATCATCGAGCGCGGCTACGCCCCCTCGGTGCGCGTGTCGGGCACGGTGGCGTCGGTGTGGCTGCCGTACGATCTGTGGGCCGAGGGGAAATGGTCGCACTGCGGCGTCGACCACTTCACGCTGGTGCAGGTGGGGAGCGCGTGGCGCATCGTGAACCTGACCTACACCATCGAACAGCCGCCGGCATGCCGCATGCACCCCGACGGACCGCCACCGGGTTACGCGCCGCCGCCCACCGGCACCCGCCAGTAGTACCACTCGCGCGCCGCCGTCCACCCTTCGGCGGCGGCGCGGTCGGCACCGTGGATGCATGTCGCCGATGCCACCGTGCCAGCGAGGTACTGGGCATCGAGTTCGGCGAGCATCTCCCGCGTATCCACCGACGTGGGGCGTGTGCGTACCCGACCGGCGATTTCGTGCCGCACGTCGATGTCGGCGCGCAGGTCGTGCCCGCCGGTGTCACGGCGTTCGATGGCGTCCACGATGCGCGCCCACTGGGCAATCAGGCCAGGCAGTGTCTGGCGGCCGAGGTGCACGGGAGCGGTCACGTTACGGCTGCTTCGCTTCGACGTCGGCCAGGAAGGAACGCAGCGCCGCGAGGTATTCGGCCGGTTTCTCGCGCATGGCCGCGTGTGCAGCACCGGGAATGGTGACCAGCCGAGCGGCGCGCATGGTGCGGCGGAACTCCTCGAGCGTGGTGGGACGCGCCTCGTCGAACTCGCCGGCGATGAACAGCGTCGGCACCGTGATCGCCGCGAGATCAGCCGCGCGGGTCCACGTGCGCAGCGACCCCGTGCTGCGGAACTCGGTGGGGCCCCACATCTGGCGATAGATCGTGTCGTTCGAGGCGACGCCGGCGCATCGCGGCTCATCGGTGACCGGGAGGCGCCGCACGTGGCGCCCGTAGAACGTGTCGGTGGCGGCCTGGTAGGCCGGCGAGTCGATCGTGCCTGCCGCCTCATTCGCATCCAGCACGCGCTGGATGGAATCCGGCAACAGTGCACGCAGGCTGTCGGCGTCGGCGATCCACCGCGGGGTGGAGATGAGCGGGCTGCTGAAGATCACGCTCACGATGCCCGCAGGCTGCGCCGCCACGAGGTACTCGGCCGCCAGCGCCCCGCCCCACGAGTGTCCCAGGAGGTGTACGCGCTCGAGGTTGAGCGCCCGCCGCACCGCGGCCAGCTCCTCTACGAAGCGCGGCAGCTGCCAGAGAGACGTGTCCGCTGGGTGATCGGAACGCCCGGAGCCCAACTGGTCATAGAAGATGACCGGGCGGTCCCTCGCAAGCGGCGCCAGCACCTCGAACCGGCAGGAGGTCCCGCCGGGGCCGCCATGCAGCGCCAGCAGCGGTACGCCGGGGCCGTCGCCGATGCGGCGATACCACACCTTGCCGCCGGGGACATCGACGTAGCCTTCCTGCGAGGGCACGGTGTCAGCGGCCGATAAACCGCCGGTGGTATCGCGCGACGCGGGCGCGTCACCGGTGCAGGCTGCCAGGGCGACGGCGCAGGAGATCAGGCGCAAACGGGTCATGCCGGCAAACTACGCGTCGGTCGAGCGGGCGCCACCTCCTCGTGGTGATGGCGCCCGCCTTGCCGACGCAGTTACATCGCCGGCGCCTGCAGGTCCTGCAGCGCCTTCTTGAGCAGGTCCGTCTTCTTGCCGTCGCAGCCACGCGCGCCTTCCGCCGCCGTCACGGCCGCCGTCAGCGCCGTGTTGCGGGCCGCACCGCTCGCCTTTTCGGCCGCTGCGATCTGCGAGCGCAGCGCCGACACCGCCGGCGCTGCGCACCCCTTGCGCTCAAGCTGGTCGGTGTAGGCCTTGGCCAGCGCAAAGCTGGGCGGCCACACGATCTTCGGCTGCCCCTGCGCGTTGAGTTCGCTCCACTTGACCGTGTTCGCCGCATCGATCTCGTTCTGCGAGATGTAGGGGCTAGGGACCAGCTGGGCCACGTCGAGACCGCGCGCGATTTCCGAGCTCACGATCTGGCCGTTGTACCAGTACACCGACCACGAGCCACCCATCTCCATGCGCGTCCCGTCCACCGGACCGCGGTCGAAGCTCGCGATCTCCTTCGGGTTGGCCGGATCGGTCCAGTCGAACACCGAAATGCCGCCCTGGTACCACGCCTGCACCATCACGTCACGCCCGGGGATCGGGATGAGCGAGCCGTTGTGGGCGACGCAGTTCTCGTTCGCCGTCTGGTACGTGGGAATCTTGTAGTAGCTCTTGAAGACCAGCTTCTTGTTCACGATCTCGAAGATCGCGTTGGCACCCCACTCCGGCTTGTCGAGCGGCCGGCACTTGGGCGCACCGCCGCCGCCCCACTCGTCGCTGAACAGGATCTGCGTGCCGTCGTTGTTGAACGTAGCCGAGTGCCAGTAGGCGAAGTTCGAGTCGGCCACGGCGTCGAGACGCACCGGGTTCACCGGATTGCTGATGTCGAGCAGCAGGCCATGCCCCTCGCAGGCGCCTCCCGCGAGGCCGAGCGCCGGGTACACGGTGATGTCGTGGCACTGCCGCATCTCGTTGAGTTTCCCACTCGGGTCCGGCAAGAGCCCGTTCTGCTGCATGAACATCTTGACCATGTTGTCGATGATCGGACGCGCCGCGGCCGAGTCGGCCGCCGTGGCCACCGTACCCCCGCGCTGCTTCACGATGTTGTCGATCACCGGTTTCACCATCTGCGGCGGCAGTTCCTCGACGATGCCCATGTCGGGAATGAAGGCGAAGAAGGCCCCACGCTTCGTGAGCTCCTCGAGCTGCGCCTTGTCGGCATTCGACGGGCCGTGGTTCTTGGGAGCGTTCAACCCCGCAAAGATGTTGGCGCGATTCACCACGGCGGCCTTGCTCGGGTCGGCAAGCGGCACCTTGATGATCTCGATGCGCAGACGGTTGGAGTTCGCGTCGCTGCTGGCCGCGTTCGAGCAGTCGGCGAGTTCGCCCTTGGGGCGGATGTCCGACGATCCCGACACGTAGATGTAGATGTTGTCCCGGTCCTTGGGATCCTCGAGCACCGTGTGCGTGTGCGACCCACGGCAGGTCTGCACGTTGGCGAGGAGCTTCGGCTCACGAATGTTGCTGATGTCGAAGATGCGCACGCCCCGCATGCGCTCCTTGCTCACCGCGGCCGGGCTACCACCCGGCTTGCAGTCCACGCGGCCGTTCAAGGCCTCGGCCGACATGAACATCAGGTTCTTGTACACCGACACGTCGTTCTGCGACGCCGGGCACTCGTAGGCCACGACCAACGTGGGCTTGGCCGGATTGCTGATGTCCCACACCACTGGGCCATTGTAGTTGCCCTGAATGACGTAGTTGCCCGTGAAAGCCAGGTCGGAGTTGGTCTCGCCGAGGAATCCCTTGGGCGAGACGGCTTTGCCGACGACCTTGAGATTCGAGGTGTACTCGCCAGCGTCAAACAGGCCGGCCTTGAGGGAATTGCGGGGGTCAGTGGCCGGCGACGGCGCCGTCTCCGGCTTCCGGGATGGAGCGCAGGCGGCGAGCGCGGCCGTGACCGCCAGCAGCACCGCCAGGCGGGTGGGAGCTGTGTTCATCGGTGACAGAAACGTCGGAGGAAAGAACAGTGGCCAGCGGGCACTCCCCGTGGCGTGGATATGGATGGACGATAGCACCGGTCCTGGTATTCGCCAGACGGCGGCGGGTCGCCCGAGCCCCTACGGCCCCGGAGCCGGGGCGTTTCAGGCCCCCTCACCGCAGCGTAGGCGCTTCACGAGGGGCATGCGCCCCTGCCAACCTGCCGACGCTCCACGCACGGTATGGCCATGCACGGTGACTTCGCGAGCGAGGCGGCGAATGGCGAGGCCATCATGCCCCCCGTGGATCTCGAACTCCGGCCCGGTACCATCACGCAAGCTGACATGCGGGTGGTGCCCGCGACCACGCGCGCGCCGTACCCGTCTGGAGTGGTCCGCCGTCATGTCACGTCTGCTGGCCGTCGAGGTGCTCTCACCGGTTTCCCTTCAGACAGACCGGGTCGTAACGTGCGATTTCCGCCAGCATCGAGGTGTCGACGCACACGCCAGACGGTTCACCCGTCTACAGTGACATCGGCGACGGCGCCCGCCTTCAACCACCAGCCATCGCCAGGTACAGCGCCTCCGACGGCTGCGGCGCCAACCGCTCCAGCGCGTACGCCGTCATGCACGTCTTCGCCACGAGCTCGCCGCGGAAGCGCGGCGTGATGTACGGGTCGGCCTTGAGCCGGTCGCTGCGTTCCTTGCCAAGGTAGAGATACGCCAGTCCGCGCGCGTCATTCGCGGGACCGGGCGCCGGCCGTTGTGTCACGTCGAGCGCACCGAGCGCGAACGCGTCCATGCAGACTCGGGCCCATTCCACGCGCATCGGGTCGAGATGCCGGAGGGCACGCAGTTCCCGCACCAGCGGCAACTGTGGCGTGTCCGCCAGCGCGCGGCCGATGCGAATGGCGGCCAGCAACTCGTCGGCCAGATGCACCGTGTCATCCGCCAACGGCGGCACCTCGGCCAGCACCAACTCGGCGAGCGCACGCACGACCGCTGCGGTACGCGGCACCTGGTCGTCACTCCCGGTATCGTACGTGGTGCGACTGCTCCACCACACCGAAGCGCGTCCATCCAACGCCGACAGCGCCGTGGCCACACCGTTGAGGGCATCCACCAGCGCCGGATCGTGCAGGGCCAACGCCGCGGCCCGCGGTCGCACGTCCTCCGAGCAGACGGCCAGCGCCGCATACAGGCGCCCATCGGCGTGGCGCACCCACTGCCGCTCGACGTCGGCGACGAACACCCCCACCCGCAGCACGCCGCCGAGGATCGTTTCAAGCAGCGTGTGCGAGGTGACTGCGCCCTCGCGCCGCGTGAGCGCGTCGAGCGCGGCATACTCGTGCTGCGCCCACCCGTGCTCCGCCAGTGCCTCCCCTCGCTCGGCGCGAACCTGAAAGTCGAGGAAGGCAGGGTGGAGATCCTGCGGCGGGCCGAGGACAAGGGTGAGTGCGGTGAGCGGATGCGGCTGGTCGGTCATGCGCCGAAAGAACGCAAGGTCGGACCGCATGGGGTAGAGGCCTCCATCCGCCCCTGCGCGATGCCGATACCCCCTCTCCTGCGTCCTGCCCCACCATCGGCACGACGCGGCAACTCGGCGTGCTGGCAGGAGACGCACACGTCGAAACCTCAGGGACGCGCTGCGATGCAACAGGGGGTCACCCGACGGCTCCCCGCTTCCGGTGGGGCCCCCGCACGATCCAGAGGGTCCGTCAGCGCGTCGACTTGGGCTGCTCGTGCCGCCCAACGCCGGCCTGCCAGCCGGTGACGGTCTGGTCGAATCCGTACCCAAAGGCATCGGGAGCGCCGCCAGCATGCCGGTGGACCATGCACGCGTCGAAGCCGTGTTCGCGGAGCAGCGGCTGCGCATCGTGACGCTGGGCGAGGTGGACCCACGGCAGCAGGCCACGCCGCCGCCCGTGTCGAGACTCGGCCGTACCGAATGCTGGTGAGGTCGCGTCGTCCGGCCACGGCACAGCACCGCACATGGGCGCGGCGGCGGCTGTCCACGCGCCCAGTTTCACGTCTGGGTCTCGAGCACCTCGAGAAAGGCATCGCCGTAGCGCTCCAACTTGGCCTGACCCACGCCCGGCACCTGCAGCAGCTCGTACGGCGTCCGCGGCCGGCGGGCCACCATCTCCAGCAGCACCTTGTCGCCGAACACGATGTACGCCGGTACGCCGGCTTCGTCGGCGAGGGACCGGCGCAGGACGCGCAGCAGGTCAAAGAGCGCGCGATCGTCATCGTCGAGCGATGCGGCATCGAGCGTCTGGCCCGCGGGCACGCTCTGCCCACGGTCGCGACCACGGTCGCGGTCACGCCCGGCCCGCGACCACGCGTGGTCGACGTCGTCGTCCGTGAGACTGCGTACGGGCCGGCGGCGGGCGTTGGCCTGCCGGGCCAGCAGCTGTTCCACGTGCGCCTCCACCGACTGCCCCGTGCACACGTCGCAGGAGGTGCCGCAGGCCGCGATCGACTCGTCGAAGTGCGCCACCAGCGCCTGGTGCCGACAGTGCCGGCGCTCGAGCAGTTCGAAGAGCGCCACCGTGGCCGCGCGCGTGCGCTGCCGCAGCGAGGGGTCCTCGAGGCGGTCGAGAAACCGTTCGTGCAGCATGACATCGGCCCACGAGTAGAACTGGATGCAGGCACTCGGCAGCCCGTCGCGTCCCGCGCGCCCGATTTCCTGATACCACGACTCGATGTCCTTGGGCATGTCACGGTGGATCACGAAGCGGACGTTGGGCTTGTCGATGCCCATGCCGAAGGCAACGGTCGCCACCACCACGTCCACATCGTCGCGCTGGAAGGCTTCCTGATTGCGCGCGCGCTCCGGCGCCTCGAGCCCCGCGTGGTACGGCAGCGCGCGCACCCCCTTGGACACCAGGAACTCGGTCATCTGCTCGACGCCCTTGCGGCTCTGGCAGTACACGATGCCGCTCTCACCCGCATGCGCGCGTACCAGGGCAAGGATCTCCTGGCGGGTATTGCCCCCCTGCCCCTTCTTTCGCACGCCGATGCGGAGATTCGGGCGGTAGAACGAGCCCTTGAATCCCGCCGGTTTCTTCATCCCCAACTGCCGCAGGATATCGCGCGCCACGGCGCGCGTGGCCGTGGCCGTGAGCGCCAGCACTGGCACGTCGAGTTCCTCCTTGAGCCCCGCCAGGCGCCGGTACGACGGCCGGAAGTCGTGCCCCCACTGGCTGATGCAGTGGGCCTCGTCGACGACGAGCAGCGTGATGGGGCACCCCTGCACGAAGTCGCGCAGCGACCCGTCGAGCGCCTCGGGCGCCACGTACACCAACTCGTAGCGCCCGGCGCGAAACGCCTGGAGACGGGCGCGCCGCTCGTCGGGATCGAGCGTGGAGTTGATGGCCGCCACGCGGAAGCCCAGCGCCGCCACGGCGTCCACCTGATCCTTCATCAGCGAAATGAGCGGCGAGATCACCAGCACCGTACCACCCAGCAGGCGCGCCGGCAGTTGGTAGGTGAGCGACTTGCCGGCGCCGGTAGGCATGAGCGCAATGCAATCGCGCCCGGCGACCACGGCGTCGATGACTTCGCGCTGCCCCGGGCGGAAGGTATCGTAGCCGAAAACGTCGTGGAGAAGGCGGTCGGGGGAGCGCCCCGTCAGTGGCCCGGTGGCCGTCACCGCAAGCGCATCGCGGAACGCGCGCCGCCGGCGAGACTTTCCAGACGCCGGCCGCAGCCGGCGAGGCCAGGCAGCAACAGCAGCAGCGAACGCGGAGCGGGGGGGCGCCGGAAGCACATCAGGTCGAACATGTCGAAGAAGTGTGACCGAGGCGCCATGCCGGCGCAAGGAATCCGGCACCGTGGCGTGGCCGCTGCCGATAGCGTACCCCCGACCCACCCACCGCTCCAGGCCCGTCGCCTTATCGTGGAGATGCGGCACAAGACACCCGGCACCGGCGGCTTCCGATTTGCCGGTACCGATGGCCACCCATCCGAAGCGCCTCAAGCGCCGGCGTGACGCGCTCGGAACCTCCCACGCGTGGGCCCGCGTACATTCCCGTGCATGCCCGGCTCCGATCCCTCACGCCGCACACTCGGCCACCAGCGCTGGAGTGACCTGCTTTTCCTGCACTGGCGGTTCGATGCCGCCACCGTGCAGGCCACGCTACCGCCCGGGTTGATCGTGGACACGTTCGCCGGCGACGCGTGGGTGGGCATCATTCCGTTTGCCATGGGGCGCGTACGGCCGGCGTTCCTGCCGCCGGTGCCGTGGCTGTCGTGGTTTCTCGAGCTGAATGTGCGCACCTACGTGCGGGATGCGCAGGGTACACCGGGCGTCTGGTTCTACTCGCTCGACTGCAATCAGCCCGTGGGCGTCGAGATCGGGCGGCGGGTCTTTCATCTGCCGTACCAACACGCACACCTGCAGGCTCGCCGCAACCAGGGGACGATCGAGTACTTCTGCCGGCGTCGCGGCAAGTCCGACCCGCCGTGGGCGTATGCGTGGCAGACGTCCGATGAAGGCGCCCCCGCAGCGGTCGGTTCGCTGGCCCACTTCCTCGTCGAGCGCTACGTGCTGTTCAGCGCCGATGCGCGGGGCCGGCTGTATCGGGGACGCGTCTCCCACACCCCCTATCGGATACACACACCACACCTGGGCGTCTTTACCACGGGGCCGGCCGCGTGCGCCGGCTTCACGCCCGATGGCGCGCCGGCATCGGTGCTCGCCGCCGATCCGGTGGCGGTGTCCATTCACCCGCTGGTCCGCTGCTGACCGCGGCCGTGCACGGCGCGAGGCCACCGGGCCTGCATGCAGCACAGCACACCGCGCAAGATCGGCAGCAGGCGCATGAACACGGGGCGCGGTGGACCTCCGCATGTGCTCCTTCTCCGGCGGCGCTGTTCGCGCCCGAGTAGACAGCGGCGGACCGTCCGTCGTCATGTTGCCCCATGAAATGCCTTCGGCCCACTCGGCGACCGGCGCTCCGCACTCCAGTTCCAGGTCACGCCGCTGGGCTCGCAGGCCGACGTGCAGGTCTTCGACGGTGACGATGCGTTCACCGTCAGGCTCGTCGACGTTTCGCGTGGGGTGGCGTTCGGTTGGTCGGCGGCCGGAATCGAGCGCCGGCCGGCGGTCGGGGACCGCAGGCGCCACCGCGGCATCACGCGCCGTGCGAATCGCGCCCGGTCGTGTGGGCCCGGCGCGATGGCGTCCTGGCCCCCGCGGAGGGCGATCCACGACCGGAAACCCCACCGAATCACCCCGGGTGCGCCACCCGCAAAGCGCTCGTGGGGGGCCTGCTGCGCAGGGCGATCCTGCCGTGCTCCCGTTGGTGATCGCGACGCCGTAGGCGGCGCCCGCCTCACGGCACCCGCCTCACGGCACCCGCCTGGCCAGATATCGAGGGGAGCGCGATGTGGGCGGGGAGGTGATCTGGGCCCCCACCGCCAACAGCCTGCTCGAAGCCACCGCCAACACCGACGTCGCGCAAATCGGGCTCGCCGACAATGGGACGCTGCTGCCCATCGACGGTGGCCTGCGCGACGCCTTTCGGAGCGGCCGGACCACGGCGGGCGCCCTCGCCAAGCGACAGGCCGCCGCGGGGGACCAGGGCGCCACCGCGTTCGCCGTCGCGCGCGGGAGTCGGTTCTTCGGACGGGCCACCCGACTGGGCGCCACCGTGGCGCTGCGCGAAGGCACCGCCGGTAGGGGCGTGGCGGCCACCTACGGCTTGACGCGCGCCATGCCGGACTTTGCGGCCGGTGTCTCCGGGGCACTGGTCACCAATGCGTACCAGCCGCAGGCGGGCTTCGTCTCGCGCCCGAACGTGCCGATGACAAGCCCCTCTGTCACCTCCACCGCGCAGCCACGCTGGCGCCCGTCGGACGTGGTGTGGATCACCCACGGCCCGACCGCGCTGGTCTCTCAGGATCCACGCTCGTTCACCCTGCAGGCGGCCTTGATGTCCTATTCGGGCGAACTGCTCTTTCGCCACGGCGCGAGCATCACGCCGGCCGTCGAACAATCGTTGCAACGGCCGACGGCGCCCGTCGTGCTGTTCCCCACGGTGCGTATTGCGCCCGGCACTTACGACTTCACGCGGGTCACCGCCGTCTTCAACAGCGACCAGAGCGCCGAGGCGGCGGCCACCGCGACGATCCCCGCTGGGCCGTTCTTCGATGGATCACTGGACCGGTTCGAACTCACGTCCCACTGGTCACCCAGCCCGTACCGCTCGCTGCGCGGCACCTGCAGAGTCAACCGGCTGCGATCGCTCGGGACACGCGACTCGAGTGTCCTCGCGCACCTCGCCGGTCCGGAAGTCCGGGTGTTCCTGAACCCGCGTGTGCAGTGGAGCGCGTTCTACCAGCACAACACCGCTGCGGTACCCGGCACGCCGAATGTGCGGTTCAGCCGTGAGTTCTCGCCGCTCTGCGTTCGGCCCATCGTGTACAGCGATCGGCAGGTTGTCCTGAACGGGATGACCCCGACAGCGCGCTCACTCATCCTCACGCTGCGCTGGCTGCGACAGATGTAACGGTGCATGGACTCCGTTATCTTCCCCGCTGCCCCGTGCGCACCACTCCCCACCACATATCCGACAGCCCCCTCGATGACGACTCCTATCACGATAGCCTACGGCGATGGCATCGGTCCCGAAATCATGGAGGCCACCCTCCGCATCCTCACGGCGGCGGGAGCTCGCATCGCTCCGGAGGTGATCGAAATCGGCGAGAAGGTGTACGCGCGCGGGGAGACGGCCGGAATCGATGCCGCGTCATGGGAGTCATTGCGGCGCACCAAGGTCTTTCTCAAGGCCCCCATCACCACCCCGCAGGGCGGTGGCTTCAAGTCGCTCAACGTGACGGTCCGGAAAACGCTGGGGCTGTACGCGAACGTGCGGCCCTGCGTGAGCTATCACCCGTACGTCGCCACCAAGCACGAGAAGGTCGATCTGGTGATCGTGCGCGAGAATGAGGAGGACCTCTACGCCGGCATCGAGCATCGGCAGTCGGACGAGGTGTACCAGTGCCTCAAGCTCGTCTCGCGGCCCGGGTGCGAGAAGATCGTGCGCTACGCGTTCGAGTACGCCCGCGCCAACGGGCGCAAGCGCGTGACGTGCATGACCAAGGACAACATCATGAAGCTCACCGATGGGCTCTTCCATCGGGTGTTCGACGAGGTCAAGGCCGAGTATCCGGACATCGAGACCAACCACATGATCATCGACATCGGCGCGGCACGGCTCGCGACGCGCCCCGAGGATTTCGATGTGGTGGTCACGCTCAACCTGTACGGGGACATCATCTCGGACATTGCCGCCGAGGTGACCGGGTCTGTCGGGCTCGGGGGCTCATCCAACATTGGCGACCAATGCGCGATGTTCGAAGCGGTGCATGGGTCGGCCCCGGACATCGCCGGCCGCGGTGTCGCGAACCCCAGCGGCCTCCTGCTCGCCGCCGTCATGATGCTGGTACACATCGGGCAGGGCGACGTGGCCGAGAAGGTGCACAACGCCTGGCTGGCGACGCTCGAAGAGGGGGTGCACACGGGCGACATCTACCACGAGAAGGTGTCCGAACTCCAGGTCGGGACGAGTGCCTTCGCCGACGCGGTCATCGAGCGCCTGGGTCGCCGGCCCTCCCGGTTCACGCCCGTGAACTACGCGGGCGGGCCACCCATTGCCGTGAGCGGACGCATCACCCCCACGCACCCCGCCCGGAAGGAACTCGTGGGCGTGGACGTCTTCCTGCACTGGCGCGGCGCCGCTGCCGCACTGGGCGCGCAGTTGACGCGACTCAATGGCGACGGCCTGACGCTCTCCATGATCTCCAATCGCGGCGTGAAAGTGTGGCCGAACGGACTCCCCGAGACGTTCTGCACCGATCACTGGCGGTGCCGGTTCGTGGCGACGGACTCGGCGCATCCGCTGCAGCTCTCGCAGGTGCTCAGCCTGCTCATGCGCGTCGGCAACGCCCACCTCGACTTCGTGAAGACCGAGCACCTGTACACGTTCGACGGCGTGAGCGGGTTTTCCCTCGGGCAGGGGCAGTAAGGTTCGAGAGGGGGGCATCGAGCCACGCTTCGTGCCCCCCTCGATGAGCGGCCCCGGGCCAGCTCATGGCGCGGTTGCTCGAGCGCGTGGGCCATCGGCTCCTTGCGCTCGCCCGGGTTGTGGGTGAACCCGGGCGCGACGCTCCTGGTACCGAGGCCCAATGCGGGGCCGATACCGCGCGGTTCGGGGTAAAGGGTGTCGACGGCGGTGGCAGGCCGCACAGCGGCAGGCAGCACAGCGGCCGCGGTTGCCGCGCACCGGTACGGCATGGTCGGCCGCGTCCCGGCGGCGACGCCCAGCGTGCGAACGGCAGCGGCACCCTCCGGCAGAGCGGGGCGACCGGTCGGCAGACGTGGCGGCCCCTCGCAGGCCCGTCACCAGCCCGAGCCACGACTGGTGATGCCCGTGCCCTCGAGCCACGCCAGCGGAGCACGGGGTGGGCACGACCAGGCCGCCGCAACCCGGTCGCTTGGCGGCGCGCGGTTTATCGCGCCGAGTTCCGCACCCGATAGAGGTAGCTGAACTTCACGAACGCCCCATCGCTGGTGCGCTGCACATCGCCGGGACGCATCGTCTCCGACGCATCCATCGCGGTCCCATAGCCGAGAAAGACCACCGTGCCCGGGCTTGGCAGGTAGCTCACCAGCCAATCGGCCCGGCCAAGCAGTGATCGGCGCGCGCCCTGCGCGGTGAAGGTGCCCGAGGCACTCCGCCGGAACAGCGGCTGCTCGGTGCGCGGGTCGCGGAGCGCACTGCGGTCCCGCGACTCCACCTGCCCGATGAAACGCAGGAACAGCGCGCGGGAGAACTGGTACTCGAGCCGCAACCGCGGCACCACTTGGGTGCTGAACACCGAGCCATCACGCGCGCGCACGAAACGCTGGTAGCGCAACAGGGTGCCAATGCGCACCTGCGACGACGGCCGGAGGTCCACCTGGGCCTCCACCTCGCGGCGCTGTACCGTGGACGTCTCGAAGAACTCCGGCTCGGTACCGACGGTGGCGGTGATCGTGGCGCCGGCGCGACGCCACTGCGGGGTATTGAGCGCGAAGGCCAGGTTGCTCGTGACCTGCGCGCTGTTGGGGGTGAAGGCGAGTGTGTCCCGCCCCGTCGGCGACAGCACGGCGTAGGTCGCGTAGCGCCGCGGATCGAAGGCCACGCGCTGCAGGTCGGGCGTGGCACTCACACGCCAGCCGCCGCGGATGGTCAGGGAATTGTCCACCGACACGCGCGACTCGAGTGGCAGGTCCCGATTGCCGAAGGTGTCATAGCCCCACAAGGCGCTCGCGCTCAGGAAGTGCTGGCGCTGGTCCCACCACCCCCCTTTCCTGCCGAACAGGGTGTAGCGCTGGTTGACCTGCGCCCGCACGAAGTCCACGCGATTCACGAACCCTGTCTGTGTCTCGAACTCCGGGCTGAATCCCTGCAGGTTGTAGCGATAGCCGTAGCCGCGGCCGGTGCGGCCGGTGCTCACCTCCCACAGTTGCCCGGTGCGTGTCACGCTGTCCCGCGTCATGCTGCCGGCCCAGCGCAGGTCCACGCTGTACACGTTCCGGAACTGCAGCCGCGAATCGAACCCGGCCACCCGGTTGAAGCGCGCCCCCTCGCTGCGGTCGGTGAACACGAGGCCAGCCGTGCTCTGTTCGCCAAGGTCACGGCGCAGCCGCACGATGTTGAATCGCGGACTCGTCTTCCCGTCACGCCCACTCGTGGGGGCATCGATGGCCGACAGCAGCCCCACGTCGGTGCGCGGGATCTTGCCGGTGAGCTTCACCGCACCAAGCGGCTGCACGATCGCGCGCGTATTCACCAGCCGGTTGGGTGCATCGAACTGCTCGCTCCCCTCCACGAAGAACGGGCGCAGCTCCGGAAAGAACAGCGCAAAGCGCACGTCACCCGGAATCTGCCCCACGTCTGTTTCCACCTGGCTGAAGTCGGGGTTCGCGGTGGCGTTGACCGTGAAGTTGGAGGTAATGCCCCAGCGCACGTCGCCACCGAATTCGCCCCGTGTGCCGTATCGCCACGCGTCGGCCGACGGGCTGCCCATGGTGGACGTGACGGACGTGGGCGTGAGATCGAGCACGAGCCCGCGCTTCATTCCCGTGAGGCCACGCAGGAAGCCCGACTGCGGCGTGAACGCCTGCAGGGCGCGCGACGTCGGCGCCCAGGTATCCTGGTAGCCGGTGCGCTGCGTCTGGCGCACGACCTGTACGCCCCAATCCTGCGTGTTCGCCAACTGATAGCGAATGGACTTGAACGGAATGCGCAGCTCCACCGTGAAGCCGTCATCGAGCAGTCGTCCCTTGGACTGCCACACATAGTCCTGCGACAGGTCCACCGCCTGCAGCGACGCGCGCGACACGCCGGGCCCCGCCGAGACATCGCTGCGCATGCCGTCGGACTGCACACCGAAGGCGTTTACCGCGAACACGAACGAGCGCCGGCGATCGAGGAACGTGTCCAGATGGAGCGCCACCCAGTCGTCGTTGCTGATGCGGTCCCGTTCGGCCAGCGTCGCCCGTACGGTGCCCGGCGGCGCCCACGCCCGGATGCCCACGTACAGCGCATCCTCGGCGTACCACAGGCGGACCTCGGTGCTGTCCTGCGCCGGCCGGCCATCGACCGGGCTGTAGGAGGTGAAGTCGGTGAGGATGGCCGCCTGCTGCCAGGCCGGTTCGGCGAGCGCCCCGTCGAGGGTGACCGTCTCGCGCAGCCGGGGCGCACGCGTGGCCAGCTCGCGGGAGCGCCCCGAGAAGGTGCGCGACGCCACGGGCGTCGGCGCGGCCGCTTCGGGCCCGGGGGGGCTGAGGGGACCGTTGAGCTGTTGGATGAGCGCCAGCAGGACGGGGAGCATCCGGGGAATCCTAATCGGTTCCGGAAAGGGGGTAACGCGACGCCACCCGCACCATGTCCATTGCCGCTCGGCGGGTCACGAGCGGACCACGCCCCAGCGCCGCGTCCCAACCGCGCGCCACGCGCCACGCGCCACGCGCCACGCGCCACGCGCCACGCGCCACGCGCCACGCGCCACGCGCCACGCGCCACGCGGTGCGTCGTGC
>JAJTGR010000065.1 GCA_021299375.1 Gemmatimonadota bacterium | reverse complement strand
TTAAGCTAGAGTCTCCCCCGCCCACGCGGGGATGGACCCGTCACGCGCGGCATCTTCGCCGCACGCTGCCCGTCTCCCCCGCCCACGCGGGGATGGACCCGCCGCGTACGCGTGGCACGGTGCCAACGAGGGGTCTCCCCCGCCCACGCGGGGATGGACCCCGCGCACAGGTCCGCAACGGCTCCGGCGCGGCGTCTCCCCCGCCCACGCGGGGATGGACCCACCACGACGGCGCTGACGTGGACCCTGAGCGAGTCTCCCCCGCCCACGCGGGGATGGACCCACTGTACGTGGATTACCAACGACGGCGAGGAGGTCTCCCCCGCCCACGCGGGGATGGACCCGTCAGCACCAACAACGGCGGCTGGATCGGCGCGTCTCCCCCGCCCACGCGGGGATGGACCCGTCTGGATCGAGCCGACTGTGGCGCGGGTGGTGTCTCCCCCGCCCACGCGGGGATGGACCCGTGACGCTCGCCTCGACCGCGATTTCGAGCGGGTCTCCCCCGCCCACGCGGGGATGGACCCGACGGCGCGAACCACGTCGTCGTGCCGGCGCCGTCTCCCCCGCCCACGCGGGGATGGACCCGCAGGCGCGGTGCTCGACATCGTGAGCAACACGTCTCCCCCGCCCACGCGGGGATGGACCCGCGCCAGTGCCCGCGCCCTGGAGCGAGTAGATGTCTCCCCCGCCCACGCGGGGATGGACCCTGGACCGCGGCCTCGTCGACCGACGGCGTCACGTCTCCCCCGCCCACGCGGGGATGGACCTGATGCGTCGCTGCCCCACCGCCGCCGGCGTCGGTCTCCCCCGCCCACGCGGGGATGGACCCGACGCGGCGGCGACCGATCCGTTGACGCCGACGTCTCCCCCGCCCACGCGGGGATGGACCCCCTCCCAAGCCGATCCCGCCCCGTCCCCAGCGGTCTCCCCCGCCCACGCGGGGATGGACCCCCGTTCGCGTATCACCTCGCGTCGAACGCGATGTCTCCCCCGCCCACGCGGGGATGGACCCAGCGAGGAGTTCGGCCCCATCATGCGCTATGAGTCTCCCCCGCCCACGCGGGGATGGACCCCCTGCCCTCCCCCATTGCCTACGCCGACCGCAGTCTCCCCCGCCCACGCGGGGATGGACCCGGCCGACGCATCAGCACATCGTTCGCCGGGTTGTCTCCCCCGCCCACGCGGGGAGGGACCCAGTAGAAGTATCCCCCCGTGGCGTCTTCACCAGTCTCCCCCGCCCACGCGGGGATGGACCCTCCCACCGCTTCAAGTCGAGAATCTTTCGGTTGTCTCCCCCGCCCACGCGGGGATGGACCTCCGCGCCACGTAGCAAGTGGGACATTCCCACAGTCTCCCCCGCCCACGCGGGGATGGACCCGACGACACCATCTTGGCGCGGCCGACCGTGTTGTCTCCCCCGCCCACGCGGGGATGGACCCCGCGCCCATTGTGTCTGGATACGACGACGGTCGTCTCCCCCGCCCACGCGGGGATGGACCCCGCTCAAGGACGCCGAGTCGATCGAGAAGCTGGTCTCCCCCGCCCACGCGGGGATGGACCCTACGCGCTCGGGGGCCTGATGTTGGCCTACCCGTCTCCCCCGCCCACGCGGGGATGGACCCCGGATGAGGACACGGAATGGTCAGGGGTTGAGGTCTCCCCCGCCCACGCGGGGATGGACCCGTGCGTGATGTTTTCCGGTTCTCGGCAATCACGTCTCCCCCGCCCACGCAGGGATGGACTCGCCACGCCCCCAACCGGCTACTCGGCTCCTGCCCTACGGCAAATGTCGACGTTTCGACATTCCGTCGACAGAAATCGCTTGCCATGTCGATGGCATCGACACATCATCCACGATATGTCGACTGAATACAACTTTTTCGACACAGATGCGATGGCGTGGCAGCCCGATCGACCGTACAACGGCCTGCCGGAGCTTCCGCCGCCGCTGGATGTCGAGACCAAGCCGATCCTGAAGCAGTGCATTGCGGCCCGCGCGGCGCTCGCCGAGCTCCGCCAGGCGGCGGAGCTGATCCCTAACCAGTCAGTACTGATCGGCACCCTACCGCTCCTCGAAGCCGGCGCAAGCTCGGAGATCGAGAACATCGTGACCACGGCCGACCGCCTCTTTCGGCACGTGAGCGACGAGGAGCACGCCGACGCCGCGACTCGAGAAGCCCTTCGGTACCGCCGCGCGCTGTTCGAGGGGTACCGCGCCCTTGCCACCCATCCACTCACCACGCGCACGGCCGAGATCGTGTGCAGTCGCATCAAGGGCGTGGACATGACGGTACGACGATTGCCCGGGACAGCGCTGCGCAACCTGGTGACGAACGCCGTGGTCTACACCCCCCCTGAGGGCGAGCCCCTGCTGCGGGAGAAGCTCGCGAACTGGGAGCGCTTCATGCACGAAGCCACCGAGCTGGACCCGCTCGTGCGCATGGCCATCGGGCATTACCAGTTCGAGGCCATTCACCCATTCACCGATGGCAATGGGCGGACCGGGCGCGTCCTCAACAGCCTGTTCCTCATCGAGCAGGACCTGCTCACGCTGCCGATCCTGTACCTCAGCCGGTACATCAACAATCACCGGGGCGACTACTATCGCCTGCTGCTGGGCGTCACGAGCGCTGCCGACTGGGAAGCGTGGATCCTCTACATGCTGCGCGGCGTCGAGGAGACCGCGCAGTGGACCACGGCGAAGATCGCGGCCATCCGGGCACTCCAGATGCAGACTGCCGACGTTATTCGCTCGGCACTCCCCAGGATCTACAGCCACGAGCTCGTCGAACTGATCTTCGAGCGCCCCTACTGTCGCATCAGCGACGTCACCGACCGTGGCATCGCCAAGCGGCAGACCGCCTCGGTGTACCTCAAGGCCCTCGTCTCCGCGGGTATCCTCACCATACGGTCCGTGGGCACCGAGAAGCTGTTCATTCACCCCAGGCTCATGCAGCTGCTCACCACCGAGCAGAACGACAGCGAAACGACATGATGCGCACGGCCCCGGTCGTGTCGGGGTGACGCACGCGCGACCGTGGGCAGGCCCCCGCGCCTTGCCGAGTCCCCCGCCGCACTGCATGCTCTCCGGCAAGGAATTCGGGACGTGTCGTCGCCGGTCCACCATTTGCCCGCGGGAGCAGGCATGGCCACCACGGATTTTGGCGCTGTGATCGCGGCGCTGGTCGGGCAGTGGGAGGGCGTGGAAGTCTCACCGCACCGCTTCGGCGGCGTCGAGTTTCGCGTGGGCCGGCGCGAGATCGGCCACGTGCACGTGGACGGCGTGGCAGACCTGCTGGTATCGGTGCGGCTGCGCCGCGACCTCGTGGCCGCCGGGCGGGCACTGCCACACCGCACTCTGCCGCATTCGGCGTGGATCAGCATTCGCCTTCGCAGCGAGCATGACGTGCCGGCTGCCGTGGACCTGTTCCGTCTCAACTACAATCGCTTGCGCGGCACCGCCGTGCGCGTGCCCGCCGCCCCGCGGCGTGGCACTCCCACCATGCTCGGCGACCGCAGCGCGGACGACCTGCCGGCCTGAGCGCAGGCCGCGCCGGAGCCGTGTGCCGCCCGGTCGGTTGAGGCGGGAAGCATTCCCTCGTGGCCCACCCCCAGGGCCGCTCAGCCCCCCGCCCCACGCTCGAGCTGCGCCGGCGCCTTCTCCTTCGTGGCCATGAGCTGCGTCACGAACCGCTGCCCCTCGGAAATGCGCTCGACCTCCACCGCCATGGCGTCGATGGCCTGCTCCATACGCTCGAGCCGGGCCGCGCTCTCCAGCACCTGCGGGGACGGCTTCGGGTTCCGTGCCCGCACCAGCATGGCCCGCGCGGCGGCGAGGGCCAGCGGCATCAGCACGGCGAGCGTGCCCACGAGGCTGATGGCCGTGAGCTGTCCCGACGAAAACGGCCCGTAGCGCACCGGCTCCACCGATGACTCCTCGGCGGCCAGCGCCAATGGCGCCGCCGCCAGCGCCCGCCCGTTCATGGCGATCTCCTGCTCGAGCTGCACGATACGCCCGTCGAGCACCGCCAGCCGCTGCTCCAGTCCCGGCCGCGAGGACTCGTCGGCGCGGCGCAGCTCCTGCACCACGTCCTTGCGGCGCCCCTCTGCGCTCGTGATCTGCCGCGACAGCTCCGACCGCTTGGCGCGCAGCGCCTCGACATCGGCGGCGGTCATCGGCCGCGCGTTCGGCGACAGGGTCGTCTGGCCGACCGAGACGCCGGTCGGCGCCTGGGCCTCGGCGGGCGCGGGGGGGACCGGCGGCGCCGCCGGCGTGGTAGGTTGCAGAAGTGGCATACCGGAACTTACGCGTCGCCAGCCGACGCGGTTACACCAAGGGGAGCCCGAAGCGCATGACCACCCTCCTGTCACCCAGCCCGTCGCCGTCTCCGCTGGCCGACGTGGACGCCCTCCTGCCGCAGGTCGTGGTCTGGCGCCGCCGCCTGCATCGGCACCCGGAGGTCGCGTTCCAGGAGGTCGAGACGGCGCGTTTCATCGACGAGACGCTGCGCACCATTCCCGGGCTGCACGTCTCGCGCCCCACCAGGACCAGCGTGCTCGCGGCGCTCGACGGCGCGCTCCCCGGCCCCACCATCGCCGTGCGCGCCGACATCGACGCCCTCCCCATCCGCGAGGAGAACGACGTCGCCTATCGCTCGCAGGTCGACGGGGCCATGCACGCCTGCGGCCACGATGGCCACACGGCGATTGTCCTCGGCCTCGCCACACTGCTGGCCCGGCATCGTGATCGGCTCCGCGGCACGGTGCGCTTCGTGTTTCAGCACGCCGAGGAGCTGTCGCCCGGGGGCGCCGAGGAGCTGGTCGCCCAGGGCGTGATGGAGGGCGTGTCGCAGGTGATCGGGCTGCACCTGTGGTCGCCGCTCCCCGTCGGCACCATTGGCCTGATCTGCGGTCCCGCCATGGCGGCACCGGACACGTTCGAGTGCACCATCATCGGCCAGGGCGGGCACGCCGCCGCGCCGCACCAGACGGTCGACCCCATCGCGATCGGGGCCCAGGTCGTCACCGCGCTGCAGCAGGTCGTCTCGCGCCGTGTCGACCCGCTCGATCCGGTGGTGCTCTCGGTGACGCAGTTCATCGCCGGCACCACGTTCAACGTGATTCCGAGCTCGGCGTACCTGGCCGGCACCGTGCGCACCTTCGACCCGGCCCTCCGCGACAGCATGCCGGCACAGCTCGAGCGCATCGTGGCCGGCGTGACGTCGGCGTTCGGGGCCACCTACACGCTGACGTACGAACGCGGATATCGCCCGGTCGTCAACGACGCCGCGCTCACGGCCCGCCTCGAGCAGGTGGTCACGCGCACCTTTGGTGCCGACACGCTGGTGCCGATGCGCCCCACCATGGGCGGCGAGGATTTCTCGGCCTATCAGCAGAAGGCCCCCGGGGTCTTCGCCTTCGTGGGCGCCGGCAACGAGGCCGAGGGGATCACCTTTCCGCATCATCATCCGCGGTTCCAGATCGACGAGCGCTCGCTCGGCATCGGGCTGCGGTACCTCACGGCGGCGTCGCTGGAGCTGCTGACGTCGGATGGGTGAAACCCGGAGGTCCTCGGACGTCGGACCGGTGTCATGACACGACCCTACCGCCTGCTCGCGCTGGCACCCGTCGTGGCCATCGTGGGGGCACCGTGGTTCGCCAATCGCATCGCGCCACGCATACTCGGGCTCCCCTTTCTGCTCGCATGGATCGTGGGATGGGTAGCGTTGACCTCGGTCATCATGGCGTACATCCGGCTCCGTGACGGCGCGGACTGACAACCGGGCGGTGCACCGCGCCGACCGTCGTCCATGACCGACGGTCTCATCGCCCTCGGCATCCTCGCCACCACGCTCGTGGTGGCGTTCGGGTTGTCGATCCGGGCGGGTGGTGCGACGAGCCTCGAGCAGTGGAGCCTGGGCAATCGCGGCTTCGGCACGGTGTTCGTGTTCATGCTGCTGGCCGGGGAGATCTACACCACCTTCACCTTCCTCGGCGGCAGTGGCTGGGCCTACGGACGCGGCGCCCCGGCGTTCTACATCGTGGGCTACGCTGCGGTGGCGTACGTGCTGTCGTACTGGCTGCTGCCCGCCATCTGGCGACGCGCGAGCGCATGGCGCGTGCTCACCCAGCCGGAGTTCTTCGCCCGCGCCTACGACAGCCCGGCGCTCGGGCAGCTCGTGTCGGTGGTCAGCCTCGTCGCGCTGGTGCCGTATCTCGTGCTCCAGCTGAAGGGGCTGGGCATCATCGTCAGCGAGACCTCCTACGGCACCATCGACGCGGCGACGGCCATCTGGGTGGGCATGCTCGCCACCGTGCTCTACGTGGTGCTGGCCGGTGTGAAAGGCTCGGCGTACACGGCCGCCCTCAAAGACGCGCTGGTCCTGGCCAGCGTCGTGGGGTTGGGTATCGCGCTGCCGGCCACCCTGCACGGCGGCATCGGGCCGATGTTCGACCGGATCATTGCCGAACGCCCCGACTTCCTGGTGCTGCCGGCGCGGGGGCTGTCGGGCGCGTGGTTCGCCAGCACCGTGCTGCTCACGGTGTGCGGCTTTTACATGTGGCCGCACACGTTCGGCACGGTCTTCACGGCACGCTCCGAGGACGCCTTGCGTCGCAATGCCGCCCTGATGCCGCTGTACCAGATCATCCTGCTCTTCGTGTTCTTCATCGGCTTCGCGGCACTGCTGGCCGTGCCCGGGCTGGAGGGCGCGGACGCCGATCTCGCGCTCGTGCGCGTGACGAAGCTGGCGTTCGGCCCGTGGGTCGTGGGGCTCGTCGGCGCCGCTGGGCTGCTGACCGCGCTCGTGCCCGGATCACTCATGCTGCTGACGTGCGCCACCATCCTGGCGCGGCTCGTGCGACGGGACGAGGGTGTGCTGGCATCGGTGTCGGTGGCGCGCGCATTCGTGCCGCTTGTCGCCGCGGTGGCGCTGCTGTTGGCCTTCCGCGGTGGCCAGACGCTGGTCACGCTGCTGCTGCTGGCCTACAGCATCGTGACGCAGCTCTTCCCCGCGCTCGTCGGCGCGCTGGTGTGGCCACGCTTCGTCACCGCGTCCGGTGCCATCGCGGGTCTGCTCGTCGGGGAGGTGATCGTCGCGGTCACGGGCATCGGCAGCATCACGCTGGGGCAGCTCCTGCCGTCGTGGCCTGCGGTCGTCACCGACGTCAACCCCGGCGTCATCGCGCTGTTGAGCAACACCGCCAGTCTCGTCGTCGTCAGCGCGCTGCAGCGAAAATTCGCCCGTCCCCGACACCTGAGCGCATCGGGCGACTGAGTCTGGGGATACGCTTGGGGGCCGCACACCGGCGTCTCCATGGGGTGCCTCCCTGCGCGTGTCGCGCAATGCGGGGCCCGCGCATGCGCTCCCGATCCGGCGTGGCCCGGTGGGCGGGCGGACCGCGATGGCGCAGGGGCCTCGGCCGCGGTGGGCGCAGCGGGCGCGACGGCGCGCCGCCATCACACCGCCGGTGGAATTCCCGTGGTGTCGGTGAGCCGCTCGGCCACGCACACGCGATGACGGTCGGGGTCTTCGAGTTCGAACTCTACGTGCCCGGCGGGCATGATCTCGGGTCCGCGCACGAGCGGCGTACGCCGGCGTGCGTGGTCGAGCAGGGCGATGAGTTCGCCTCCCTCGAGCCTGATGCAGACGTCCCAATCGTAGGCGTCAGCGGTACGCGCGATGGGGGCGTGCGCGCGGCGCAGCAGCAGCTCGGTACGATCCCGGCGCAGCAGGCAGTACTCGTGCGGTGCGTTGGCCGGCATCGGGTCGGCCTCGAACCCGAGATTGTCGCGGTACCAGGCGAGACTGCGCGCGACGTCGGAGACGCGCAGGACGGGCACCATGGAAGCGAAGATCGGCATGCGGGGTGAATACCCGCATCCGGCGAGAAGTGCCATCACGCGGCAGGACCGTGCGTCCGAACCCACGTCACCGACGCGACCTTACTGCCCCGGGGCCCGTTGGCGGCGATCGCCCGCAGGCTGGTCTGCGCCGCACTCGGCCACCGCTGCGCCATGGCCAGCAGGCGGATGTTGTCCGTCTCGCCGGTGTTCCGGTCGTGACTCAGGTCGCGCGGCGTCTTGGTGACGACGCCGAACACCTGCAGCGCCACGCCCCCCCTGCAACCGCGGCAGGTCCACATGCCCGCGCTCGACGCGCTGCAGGAGGTCGCGCCCCCACAGCAGCTCGTCGGCGTGCAGGTCGGCCACGAAGAGCGTGTTGTGCAGCGCCGCCGCCTCGGGCGTGACGCGGGGAATCTCGGTGTGCACCACTGCGTTCACCCGCTCGTCGACCATCACCGGCACGAGGGTGTGGAACGCCACCACGCCCACGACGAGTACCAGCAGCAGCCCCACGAGCGCCTGCTTCGTCAGCGGAGCCCTCGCGGAATCTCCTCACCCATCTCGCGCGGATTCGGGATGGTGTTCATGCTGCTCGCCGCTCGCAGGTCGCCGCACCGGTCGATGGCGTCCTTGGACTGCGGATCGATGGTGTCGGGGAGCGCGAGCCGGTCGATGCGCATGGTGTCGGCGCGACTGCGGGCCTGCGCGTAGTACGCATCGCACATGGCGCGCACGCGGTCGATGCGGTCAAGCCGTTCGAGGCCGGTGTCGGCGGCGCGATTGAGCAGCACGTAGCCGACGACGGCCAGCACCGACGCCCCCACCACGCTGAGCACCGCCGCCATCGGCGGCCTCGTGGACGTCTCGCTCATGTCGGCAAGGTCCGCAGGAAGCGCGGCGCCCTGCGCGCCTTCGTGCGCTGCTCGAACGCGAAGCCCAGCCCCAGCAGCCGCGCCTCGGTGTACGGCCGGCCGATGAACGACAGACCCAGCGGCAGTTCCGCAAAGAACCCCATGGGCACCGTCAGCGACGGATAGCCGGCCACCGCCGCCACGCTCGAGTTGCCGCCGGTGTAGCGGTCGCCACTCGCCAGGTCGATGGGCCATGAGGGGCCGTTGGAGGGCGCCACTACGGCGTCGAGTGTGTGCTCGGCGAACAGCGCATCGAGCCCCTGATCCCGCGACAGCGTACGGCACTTGGCCAGCGCCTCCTGATACGCCGCGTCGCTCAGCGTACCCTTGGCCTGCGCCTGCTCGAAGAGCTCCTGCGCGAACCACGGCATTTCCTGCGAGGCGTGGGCCGTGTTCCAGGCGATCAGTTCCTCGAGCGTCTTGTGGCGCACCGTGTCGCCGCGCGATGCGAGATAGGCGGTGAGGCCATCCTTGAACTCGTACAACAGCACCTCAAGCTCCGCCGCGTCGTACTTGCCCACGGTGGGGACGTTGGCGGGGTCCACGAGCACGGCACCCGCCGCCTTGAGCGCGGCCACGGCCTGCTCGAACACGGCATCGACCGCCGGATGAAAGCCGGCCAGGTTGCGCGCCATGCCGATGCGGGCGCCGTTGAGCGCGTCGGGTTTGAGCGCCGCGAGATAGTCGGGCACCGCTGCCGGCGCGGTGGTGGTGGCCGCATCGCGCGGGTCGCGCCCGGCAATGACCTGCAGCACCGCCGCCGCGTCGGTCACCGTGCGCGTCATGGGACCGGCGGTGTCCTGCGACGCCGAGATGGGGATGATGCCGGCGCGGCTCACCAGCCCCACGGTGGGCTTGAGCCCCACGAGGCCGTTGATCGAGCTGGGGCAGATGATGGAGCCGTCGGTCTCGGTGCCGATGCCCACGGGCGCGAGGTTGGCGGCAATGGCGCTGCCGGTGCCGCTGCTTGAGCCGCACGGGCTGCGATCGAGCAGATACGGATTGCGCGTCTGTCCGCCGCGCCCGCTCCAGCCGCTGCTCGAGCGCGTGGACCGGAAGTTCGCCCACTCGCTCAAGTTCGTCTTGCCGATAATCACCGCGCCGCCGTCGCGCAGCCGCTGCACCACGTGCGCATCACGCGGCGCCGGTGTGCCCACCAGCGCCAGCGAGCCGGCGGTGGTCTGCATGCGGTCGGCCGTATCGAGGTTGTCCTTCACCAGCACGGGAATGCCGTGCAGCGGCCCGCGCACCTTGCCCTGGCGGCGTTCGGCGTCACGCTCGGCGGCGATCGCGAGCGCGTCGGGGTTCACCTCGATCACACTGCGCAGCGTCGGTCCGGCCTTGTCCACCGCCGCAATGCGCGCGAGATACGCCGCGGTGAGCGCGCGCGACGTGAGCGTGCCGCGCGTCAGGCGCTGCTGCAGGTCGGCAACGGTCGCTTCCTCGAAGGCGAAGCGCGGTGGCTGCAGCGCGGTGTCGTCATCCCGTGCGATAAGCGCATCCACGGCATCCGCGTGGGCGGTCGCGGACGTGCCGGCCGCGACGCCCGCGGCGAAGGCCCCGGCGGCAGTCATGAAGGTGCGGCGATCCATCGGGTGCGGCGTGTCGGACATGGTCACGGCGGTGTTGCTGGAAGCGGGCGGCAGGAAACAGGAAGCAGGAGACAGACCGCGGTCGAACAGGCGTTTCGGTCGCGCGAACGCCGTCACACCGCGCCGAGCGCTTGGGTGAGGTCGGCGATGAGGTCGTCCGCGTCTTCGAGCCCGATGCTCAGACGCACGAACCCGTCGCTCACGGCGTCACCGCCCCAGCGGGCACGTCGCTCGGCGCTGGTGTGCAAGCCACCGAAGCTCGTGGCCTCGTACACCAGGCGCGAGGCCGCGAAGAAGCGCGCTACCGCATCGGCGTCGGCCAGCGCGAAGCTCATCACGCCCCCGAAGTGCGTCATCTGCCGCGAGGCGATCGCATGCGCGGGGTCGCTCGGCAGCCCGGGATAGCGCACGCCGTCCACCTTGGGGTGCGCGGCGAGAAACGCGGCTACCGTCATGGCCGACCGGCACTGCTGCATGAGCCGCACGTGCAGCGTGCCGAGCGAGCGATGCGCGAGCCACGCCTCCATGGGACCGGGAATCACCCCCATGCGCGTGCGCCACAGTCGCAGCGACTCGGCGTGCGCCGGGTTGCGCACGGCCACATGCCCCAGCACGAGGTCGGCGTGCCCGGTCATGGCCTTGGTGTCGCTCACCACGCACACGTCGGCCCCCAGTGCGAGCGGCTGCTGCAGCAGCGGCGTGGCGGTGGTGTTGTCCACGACCACCAGCGCGCCCAGTTCGTGTGCGCGCGCGCTCAACGCGGCAATGTCGCAGACATCGAGGCCGGGGTTGGTGGGCGTTTCCAGCCAGAGCATCGACACGCCGCCGTCGTCGGCCGTGTCCTCGAGCGCGCGCCGCAGGCCATCGCCCGCCGTGGGCGCCTGCACCACCCGGATGCCCTGCGCCGCGAACCATGCGCCGTCGAACTGCTGCGTGGCCAGCACCCGCGTGGTGTAGTAGCTCTCGGCGGGCATCACCAGCGTGCCGCCAGGCGGGAGCAGGGTGGCGAGCACCGCCGCCGTGGCCGCCATGCCGCTCGGGAAAAGCAGACACGGCCCGCCTTCGAGGTCGGCGAGGGCGCGCTCGTACAGCGACCAGCTGGGGTTGTCGAAGCGACCGTAGGTGAATGGCGAGGCCGCCGGGTCACCGGGCGCGTGATAGGGCGCCGCGAAGACGGGGCCGGGCAGATACGGGGCCCCCGGCGTGGCGGCGGGCAGGCCGGCCCGCACCACGCGCGTGGCGCCGTGCCAGCGCGGGCTGTCGTGCTCGGGCGAGTCGGCCACGGTCAGGCCGACGGCGGCGGATACTTCGATTCGTCGAGCGGCTCGGCTTCCTCGATGAGCATCACCGGAATGCCGTCGTCCACGCGGTACACCAGCTTGCTCTCGCGGCACACGAGCACTTCCGGCGGGCCGGCGTGGTACTCGAGCGGCGCCTTGCTCTTGGGGCAGACGAGGATCTTCAGCAGTTCGGGCGCGAGGCTCATGGGCGGAGTTGGGAAGTCAGGACGTCGCGGGGCGGTGATACGCGGGCGCGTTGGCGGTGAACTGGAGCTTTGGCCCGCCGAGCAGCTCCACGCAGTAGGGGATGGCGGACCAGATGGCGCCGAGGCACTCGTCGATCGCCGCCGGCTTGCCGGGCAGGTTGATGATGAGCGAGCGGCCGCGCGTACCGGCCAGCTGCCGCGACAGGATGGCCGTGGGCACGGTGCGGAGCGAGACGGCGCGCATCTGCTCGCCGAACCCGGGGAGGATGCGGTCGCAGACGGCGGTGGTGGCCTCCGGCGTCACGTCGCGCGGCGCCGGCCCGGTACCGCCGGTGGTGACGATGATGGGGCACTGCACTTCGTCCGCCAGTTCGCGCAGGGCGGCCTCGATGGCTGGCTGGTCGTCGGGCACCAGACGCGGCACCGGGGTCCACGGGGAGGCGAGCCAACGCGTCAACACCGCCTGAATGGCGGGGCCGGACTTGTCCTCGTACACCCCGCTCGACGCGCGATCGGAGATGGTGACGATACCGATGGGGATCATCGCCGGAAGTTAGCACGGCCGGGGGCGCGGCCGTACGGGCCGCTCGGCGCTGGTAGCCTACTTGGCCTGCATCCCCTGGCACTGGTCGGCGCCAATGGCGTCGGGGGCGCCATACGCCGACCGGACGACCTGCGCCTTCTGCCCGTCGCGACCCGGTACCACGAGAAACATGGTGGCGTAGCTGGCGTCGCAAAGGTCGGGCAGCTTCGGACCGCCCAGCGCGGTGACGATGGCCGGCACGGTGTTGCTGTGCCCTACCACCAGCACCACGCCACTCGCCTTCATGACAGCCGCGGCGACGTGCTTCACGTGGTCGGCGTCGAGCCCGATGACAGTGGGGGTGACGCCGGTACGCTGCTGCACGACCGCCGCGGTTTCCACGGTGCGTTTGCGCTGGCTGACCACGATGGTGGAGGGCGTGGTGCCCGTGAGGGCGACGTCGAGGGCCTTGGCGCGAGCCACGCCCGCCGCGCTCAGCGACGGGTCGTCGGCCGGGGCGGGCTGCTTTTCGCCGTGGCGCACAAGGATGACCAGCGAAGGCTGGGCGTGGGCGACGGCGGGTATGGCGGCCAGGCAGACGGTGCTGCCCAGCACCAGCAGGGCGGAACGGAGGGGACGGGCTGGCATGAGGGGGCGGGAGGAGGGTTGGAGGACACTGGTCGCGAAAGCTACGCGCGCGGGAGTGCGCCGGGCGTGGCGCTGGCCGTCGTGGCCACCGCCCGGCACGCCGAGCCGCTGGCGGCCCAGGATGCCGCCCCGACGTTCAGCAAGCCGGGAGCACCGCTCCACAACCGGAGGTGGCCAACACAGTCGGTCGCAGCACCGAGCAGCCGAACGCCGGCCGTCGCCCTCAGCGGCGGGCACCGGCGTTCGCATGTCCGGCCATGCGCCGTTCCTGCTCGAGCAGCACGCGCTTGCGCTCCAGCCCCCAGCGATAGCCGCCGAGCGAGCCATCGGCGCGCAGCGCCCGATGACAGGGCACGAGCACCGCAATGCGGTTGGCCCCGCACGCCGTGCCCACGGCGCGCACGGCGTCGGGGTGCCCGATACCCTCGGCGAGTTCGCCATAGCTGATCACACGCCCGGGCTTCACGCTCAGCAGGAAGCGCCAGACCTTGATCTGAAACGCCGTGCCACGCAGTTCGAGTGGCAGCGCCGGGCACGGCGCCCCCTGCACCACATGCGCTTCGAGCGCGTCCATCCAGGCGTCGAGCGGCTCGCGCGCGGCGTCGCCAGCGGGCACGATCGCAGCCTTGGGGAAATGGTCGTGCAGCCGCGCCACCAGCAGGTCGGCGTCGTCGCCGAACTCCACCTGGCACACCCCGCGCGCGGTGGCGGCCATCAGCAGCGGCCCCATGGCCGTCGCGCGCACGGCGTAGGTGATGGTCTCCCCGTCGCCGCCGGCACGGTACGCGCCGGGCGTCATGCCCAGTCCGCCGGGAACCTGTTCGTAGACGCGACTGGTACTGCCGTAGCCCGCGTCGAACGTGGCGTCGAGCACGGCGTCACCATCGCGCAACCGTGCCTTGAACTGTGCGAGCCGCCGCGCCGACTGGTACGCCTTGGGACTCACGCCCAGCACGGCCACGAACGTACGCTGCAGGTGATGCGGGCTCATGGCCACCACGCGCGCGAGGCGCGCCAGCGGCAGCGACTCCGCGGCGTGCGCGTCGATGTACTCGGCCAGCCGCTGCATGCGGGCGACGAGCTCGGGCGACGGGGATCGGGACGGCAGGGAAGCGGCGGGCATGGATTCGACTCCTCAGCGAAATGTGGCGACCGGCTGAGTCGTACGAAACACGGCCCAGATCGGCCGCGCGCTCCGAATCGTGCGGCGTTGGACGGCAGGCGAGCCGTGCGATGGCCCACCGGGACCGTGCCATTCGATCTGCCTGCCCCTCCCCATCACCACATTGACGCCGGCGCCATCGCGCTGCAGATCAGGGCCATGAAGACGCTCACGCTCCTGGTGGCCGCCACGTTCGGTACACCAGTCCTCGCGCTCGCCCAGTCGAGCATTGCCCCGCCGGCCACCTTCACCGATCCCGACCGGATCGCCAAGCTCACCCGCGCCATCCCCGCCGTGGACAGCGTCATGCGGGCATTCATGGCGCGCAGCCGCGTACCCGGCATTGCGTACGGCATCATCGTCGACGGACAGCTGCTGCACGTGGCCGCGCATGGTGTACGCGAGGTGCCAAGCGGGGCGCCGGTCGACACCAGTTCGGTGTTCCGCATTGCGAGCATGACCAAGAGTTTCACGGCGCTCGCTATCCTGCAGCTGCGCGACGCGGGGAAGCTGCGCCTCGATGATCCGGCCGAGCAGTACGTGCCCGAGCTGAAGCAGCTGCGCTATCCCACCAGCGATGCCCGTCGCATCACGGTGCGTGACCTGCTGTCGCACGCCGCCGGTTTCCCCGAGGACAATCCCTGGGGCGACCAGCAGCTCGACGCCACCAACGCCGATCTGTCACGCATGATTCGCGCCGGCATTCCGTTCTCGAACACCCCCGGCGTGGCCTACGAGTACAGCAACTTCGGCTTCGCCATCCTGGGACGCATCGTCGTGACTGTGAGCGGCATGCCGTACGCACGCTACATCCGCGAGCGTGTGCTGCTGCCCCTGGGCATGACCTCCACCACGATGGAGTCGCGCATGGTACCGGCGTCGCGGTTGGCGCACGGCTACCGGCTGCAGGACGGCCAGTGGGTGGAGGAGCCGCCACTCGCCGACGGCTCCTTCGGGGCGATGGGCGGCATGCTCACGAGCAGCGCCGACCTGAGTCGCTGGGTGGGGCTCATGCTCAGTGCGTGGCCGCCGCGTGACGGCGCCGAGCATCCGGTACTCAAGCGCTCGTCGCTGCGCGAGATGCAGCAGGTGTGGCGCATGGCGCCCGCGTCGGCGGCACGCAACGCGCAGACGGGCGCGCTCACGCTGAACAGCGGCGGCTATGCGTATGGCCTGCGCGTGTCGCAGAACTGCCTCTTCAACCACGTCGTGGCGCACTCGGGTGGGCTGCCGGGCTTCGGCTCGCAGATGCGCTGGCTTCCCGACCACGGCGTGGGCCTGATCGCGCTCGGCAACCTCACCTACACCGGCTGGGGCGCGCCACTGGATCAGGCGTTCGAGGTGCTGCGACAGCGTGGCGGACTGGCGCCGCGCACCGTGCAGCCGTCGCCGGTGCTGGTGGCCATGCAGGAGCAGGTCACGCGCCTGGTGCAGCGGTGGGAGCCGCCACTCGCCGACAGCATCGCGGCCATGAACCTCTTCCGAGACGACAGCGCACCGCGCCGCGCGGCGTCGATCGCGACGCTCGTCGAAAGCGCCGGTGGGTCGTGCCGACCCGAGGGGGCGCTGTGGGCCGAGAACGCCCTGCGTGGCGAGTGGAAGCTGGCCTGTGCCGCGGGGGCGTTACGCGTGCGCATCACACTTGCGCCCACCGAGCCGGCGCGGGTGCAGGAGTTCAGCGTGGTGGCCATACCGCGCGACGGGCGCGTGGGGCCAGCGCCGGCGTGCCGGCCGTGACGGTGGCGTCAGCCGTGGCCCTCGGTGAGCCCTACTCCGCCCACGGGTTCGGTCTCATACCGTTCGGCGAAACCGGCGATCATCGGCCGCGCGCGGGCAATGGCATCGCGCACCGCTGGCAGCTGGAGCGATGCGGCGTGTGACGCACGATCGTCCCACACCTCGCTGATCCAGAGCGCATCGGCGTCCTTCGGACGCGAGCCACGACATCGCTGCGGCACCCGGGCATCGCCGAGGTGCCCTCGAGCAGGATGGTGATCAGTTCGTCGCGGCGCCCAGGCGCGGACCGCATCGTGCCGATCACGCCGTACCTGGTGCGCTCCTCCAGTCGTTGGGGTGCCCAGCCGCCATCCGGCCACACGTCGCCAGGGATCAGTCTCCGCGAAGCACGTCGGCGCGCGGCGGGACCCACCCGGGCACCCACGCGCGCAACAGTGAACATGGCGCCGGATAAGGCTCCAGCATCACTTCCGCAAAACCGCCGCCGCTCACACCATAGCGCGCATCGCTCAGCAGCAGCGTGCCGTTGCCGCGTTCCACCCAGACGGGCGTCCGCATGAAGCGCAGCGCCGCCGCGAACTCGCAGCGCTCGGTGGCCAGCGCGACCATTTCCGAGCGGGGCACCGCCCAGCTGCGCCGCCACCGCAGCGCACGGCTTGAATCGAGGGGCACCGCGGGCGATGCATTCGGCAGTGCGGCCAGGATGCTCGCGCCCATCCGGGCCGTGCGATAGCGCTCCGCGCATTGCGCCGCCGAGCGCAGCCCCGGAAACGGGGCCACGAGGCCCTCGCTTACCCGATACATGACGTCGTCGGTGGTCACCGCCATGACCAGCCAACAGCGCGGGTCGCCGGCCGCCGGGTTGAGCACCACATCGAGGGCGCGCGGTCGCGGCACCGCCGGCGAGCGCGCCGCCGCCTCGCGCACCATCGCCCGGGCCTGCGAGGCACCGAGGAAGAAGGTGCTGGTGACCGACGTCCAGGCCAGCAGTGCGGTGAGCAGCCGGCCACCACGCGGCAGCACGCGCTGCAGCGCCATCCAGAACGCGGCACCGGCGGTCAGCAGCATGGCCACCGGGCGCGCCACCTCGCCCAGCCCCCAACTCGCGGCAAGGATGAGAGCGAGCAGCACCACCAGCACCGCCCGCGCGCTGCGCGCCGTGCGGTTCCAGAACAGCGGCGGAATGGCCACCACCCAGAGCCACGGCTCCACGATGAACACTGCGTCGCCGTAGAACCAGCGATCGTCGAGCGGCCAGAATGGATGCACGCCGTAGCTGTTCGTCCAGTCGAGCACGAGGTGCGACAGCGTCCCCGCGAGGGCCAGCGCCAGCAGTGCGCGACTGCCGTGCGCGGCCCACCATGCCGCCTCGTCGGCCGTGGCCCGGCGGTGCCACCACCAGCGTGCCACCCACCAGAGCAGCATGGCACCCAGCACCGCCCAGACGATGGTGTGCGTGTGCCCGCGGTGGTGTAGCAGGTAGCCCAGTTTGCCCATCCCGACCAGCGGCCCCGAGTACACCAGGTCAGTGTCGGGGAACTCCGCCGCAGCGATGCCCATGATCACGGCGGCAGTACGAAAGCGATCCGGCACCCGACCACGCGACCGACCGGACACATACACGGTCGTCGCGTCGGCCATGAGCATGCCGGCCAGTGCGTGCGTCACGTTATCCACGCGTGGTAACTGCCGGGGACGCCAGCGACTGTCAACCCGCCCGCTGTGGCCCGACACGACCCCGGTCAGCCGAGGGTCACGCGCGCCAGTGCGGCGACCAGGTGCCGCAAGGCAACCGGCTCGCGCTGCTGCGCGGGCGCGGTGCAGAGGCCGGTTCGCCGCCGATGATGAGAACGGCGAGGAGAACGGCGCCCGGCGTGAATTGCCGCATCCAGCGCAGGTCGCATGCCGTCCGGCTCACGTCCCGGTCGGCGAGCGGCAGATGGGTGAAGGGGGACACGCGCGTTGGTGCGCCGTACCGGGTTAGCGGTGCGGTCCGTGCCCCCGAAACCCGAGCCGCGCGTTCACCGCCCGACGCGCGTCGAGCGACATGCCCGACCACTGGGCGATCTCTGACCGGGTGCGGCCGCAGCCGTAGCAGCGGTCCTGGAGGTCGAGCTGGCACACCTTGATGCAGGGCGACGTGGGCGGGAACTCCGACAGGTCGACGGGGCCAGAGTAGCCGGCGGGTGGGGGAGACGAAGGCATGCCCAACGATAACGGCCCGGCGCCGTCTTTTCGGCCCTCAGGTCCCGCCAACAGGTTCGGAGCCCGTCGTCGGGCCCGCTGTGGAATCCGCACGCCCATGTTGCTGCAGCCACGCCAGTGTCCACGCCATGGCCTGGGCCCACTCCGACGCCGAGGTGAGGTGCCCGGCGCCGGCCAGTACCTGGTGACTGCGCCGCGGTGATGGGCCGAGTTGCGCATCCAGCGCGGCGTGCAACCGCACCACCGGCGCCGGCGGGACGCTCACGTCGTGTTCGGCGGTAATGCTCAGGAGCGCCACCTCGCCGAAACGCTCCAGAAGTCGCTGCGCACGCGTGGGAGTCGGCCACGCGGGGCTGCCCAGCAGTGCCACCACCGCCCGCAACGACAGGCCGGCGGCGATCGCGCGGTAGGCGAGGAACGCGCCCATGGAGATGCCGACGAGTGACACGTGAGCGCGGTCCGCGCCATGCGCCACCACCAGCGCGTCGATCAACGCGGGTAGTTCGGCGACCGTCTGTTCAACCTGGTCTCGCATGACCGGCAGTGCACCGCCCGCTTCGGCCACCCGCTGCGTCAGCACCGGATCGCGGCGCGCCCCATGCCCCACCGCGTCAATGCCAACGGCCAGGAATCCGGCGTGGGCGCAGCGTGCAAGTTCGGCCGCATGGGCCAAGGCATCGGCACGGAATCCGTGGCACCAGAGCACCGCAGGCCACGGACGTTCGCGGCCGGCCCCGGGGGTGGCCACCAGGATCGGGACACCGGCCACGTTGGAAGGCTGCAGGGACATGGAGAACACCGTCTTGGCGATGAGGCGTGCCCCAGAGAGGCGCGATGGCCAAAGCTAGCCATTGCCGTGACCGATGCCTCGAGCGACCGGAGGGACGAATCCACGCGCTTCATCCCAGTTTTCTCGTGACACGCCGGCGCGAGTTCTCGTCCTTCTGGCGAATATGGGACGGTGTCGGCCTGACGCCGCTCCCATTTCTTCCGTGATGCAATGAGGTCGGCCCGCGGTCGTTCCGGATTCGGCGACGGCCACGGTTCTTACCGGCCGCCCGACTGATTGGCAGTTCGGCATTGATGCGATGGATGCCTTGGTCGCTCCCGTACCGGTCACATCCGCAGCCCGCGTTCGTGGGCCTTCGGATTGGCCGGTGCGGTTGCGCGCCTTCGCCAGCGGCATCACCGCCGCTCGCCCGACCCCTGTGCGCCGGACGGGGTATGGTGCAGCATGCTCCTCCTGTCAGCCCTGCCGGTTCGGTTCGCGCTCGCCTTCGCCGGGACCGCCTGGACCTTGGCCATCCCGTCGCCGGAGTCCCCGCGGCCGACCGAAGCCGTCTCGGCACGGCGGCCCACCGACTGCGCCTCCGCCGTGGTCCGCCCGGCCCCGGCGGTCCCACGGGCCGGTACACTGTTCCGCCTCGCGATCTCCGGTCGCGACGTTCCGTTGCCACCACCCGCCACGCTGGCCGGTGAACCGCTGCACTGGCGCGCGATCGGCGACTCCCTCGTGGCGCTGGCCGCCGTCCCCATCGACTCCACGACGGGCGTGATGCTGCGGCTCACCTGCGACGGCGCCGCGGAACGCCCCGTGCGCCTCCGCACCCGCGCTGGCGCTTACCGGCTCGAGGCGCTGCGGGTCGCGCCCCGCTTCTCGGCGCCCCCGGACTCGGCGTTCGCGGCCCGTCAGCGCGACGAAGCGGCCCGCGCGGCTGCCGTGTCGCGCGCCTCACACGACGTGCCGCGGTTGTGGACCGCGCCGTTCCTCGTGCCGCGCCCGTCGCGCATGACCAGCCGTTTCGGCAGCGGGCGCACGTTCAATGGCGCCGTCACCAGCCGCCACCTGGGCACCGACTACGCCGGCGCCGTCGGCGCCCCGGTGCGCGCCGCCAACCGCGGCGTCGTGCGGCTCGTCGATGCGTTCTCTCTGGGCGGCAACGTGGTGTACCTCGATCACGGCGAAGGGCTGGTCACGGCCTACCTGCACCTCAGCCGGCAACGCGTGGCGGTCGGGGACACGGTGGCCCGCGGCCAGGTGATCGGCGACGTGGGAGCCACGGGGCGCGTGACGGCGGCGCACCTGCACTTCATCACGCGCTATGGGCAGGTGACGGTGGATCCGGCAAGTGTGTTGGGGATGCGACCGATGGCGCCCCGACGGCGGTGAACCCCAAGGCATCAGGAAGGAGGGGTTGAGGAAGCAGGGAGCGGGTACTGCTCACTCCTTCCTGACACCCTTCCCCCGGTTCACTGGGGGTTGGCAATGTGGCTCGCGGTCAGGCAGCCACCCATAAGGCGTTGCCCCCCGCTTCATCGGGCTGCATTCTCGCCGCATGCGGACTCCTTCGTGCTCGCGGTGGCAGCGGTTGGCGCACACCACTGGCGTGATCACGGCGCTGTCGTGCGCGACCACCGCCGCGACCGGCCAGCCACTGCGGCCATCCGACGGCGGCACCACGGTGTCGCTGGGGCAGCCGTCCCGCGTACAGGCACACCTGGGGCTCGCGGCCGGTGCGCTGCGCGGGCCAGCACCACGACGCGGCGTCGGTGAGCTGCGGGTGGGCGCGTACCGCGAGCTGCTGCATCCCGTCTTCGGCCTCGGTGGCCTCCACGGTGAGTTGTATGGCGACGCGACTGCCGGCCGGGGCTCGGCAGGGGTGCGACTGCGCGTCGTGTCGCCCCTCCTGCGCCTTGGCGCGGGCATCGATGTCAACGCCGCTGCGCGCGACGTGCAGGGCATCGTCTCCTTTGCTCCGGCGCTGCGTCGCGGGGGCCTGCTTGGCCACGGAACGACGCTGCGCGTCGACGCACTCATCGGCCCCCGTCCCGCCGTGCTGGCCGGCATCGACGTGCCCATCCGGCGCAACGTATCCTCCGCGCATGCGCGGCAGCGCCGCGATCAGGCGCCGGTGCTGCCGGTCGGGTCCACGTCGCCGCCATTGCCCGTGCGGCCGACCACGCTTCCGGTGGCGGCGCGTGCCCTCATGGACACGGCCCACCAGGCGGCGCTCAACATCCGCTGGCTGGCCATCCCATGGCTCGACCATACCGGTGGTGGCAACGAGGCGAGCGACCGCGCGGTGCTGCGCCGCATCGCGTTGCTGCATGAGCGACTGCGTGCCATTCCGGGCGACACCACACGTCCGGCCATGGAGCGCGAGACACGACGCTTCCATGCCGCACTCGATCACGCCTTCGCTGCGGCGCTGCAGCCGCATGCCGACGCGGCCACGGCGTCTCGCGTGTCTGCGGCGGCGCGCGCGCTGCTCCTGCGCGACGTGCTGCTGCCGTACGATCGGCTCCTCGGCCAGGACAAGCGGCCGGATACGACGCGCGAGCTGGCGGCACAGGCCCGCGCCGCGTGGCGCCTCTGGCTGGAGTACTCGGCCATGGTACCGCCACCCGTCGTCGACCCGGCAGGCGCGGTGTTCGAGGCCCTGCTGGACATCGTGGAGGAGGCCCGGGCCGCGTCGCACGCCGAGTGGGGCAGCGCCCGTCATGTATGGTTGCCGCTGCAGTACGCCCTGCGCCCCGAGGATCACGACTCGCAAGCCGAGCTCGATGCCGTGCTCGCCCGCGCAACCGGCGCGCCGTTTCACGACGGCAACATGGTGTCGTACCTCATCAACGAGCAGTTCCAGTGGCAGCTGCATCGCACCATTCATGCAGCGCGCGACTACCACGTCCTGCAGATCCACGACTTCCGGGGGCTCGACGATCACGGCGACCCCGACGCGATGAGCTTCCGGCACGTGCTGCGGTCGTACGTCGCGGCCATGACCGAGCGGGTGCGTGCCTACGACTCGACCGGCACGTTTCCCACGTACCTCATTGTGCTCGACCAGTACTTCTACGAGGCGCGGTCGTCGCGCCTCTGGATAGACCTGCTCGAACGCCCGCTCGACCACCGGGTGTCGCTCCCCCCGCCATTCGCCGCCTGGCAGGATTCGCTGGTGGCCGCGCAGCAGGCGCTTCGCGACGCGATTGCCGGATCGGCGAAGCTGACGGCCCAGCGCGCGCAGTTCGGTGAGGCGTGGTTGCGCAACCTGATCAAGGTGCACGTCAACATCACCAACGTGGCGAGTCCCACCTTCTTCAGCTGGCGCCTCGCCACGGGACTCCCCGTACCCGACAACATCACCCGCGATCACCGCAAGATCGCGTTTTACGACATCACCGAGGCCGATCCGCTGCGCGGCGAAGCGCTGCTCACCGGCGCCGGGGTCGGCGCGCACTACGCGGGACTCGCGTGGGAAGACCGATCGATCCTGGTGCGCGGGCCGGTCAATCGTGAACTCAAGCGCTCGGCGCGCGACCTCCTGCTGCAACAGGGGCTGCGTGCCGACGAGATTCCCCTGGCGCTGCGGCCCGCGGTGCCCACGCCCTCGGGACCGCCGGCCACGCGGCCGGACACTACCACCCTCGGCAGCGGTGTGCGGGCGGCGCTGCTGGTGAACGAAACCGGATTCGCCGACAAGGACATCACCGTGGCGCGGGCCGTGCTCTACACGCTGCTGCCGGCCGGATCGGTGATCGCCATACCCGGCCCACTCTGGAACAGCGCGTTCCTTGGCGCCGCACTGGTGGGTACGGCGCTTCGCGGGGGCCGAGTGCTCGTGATCACGCCCTCGCTCACGAATTCGCAGTCGCACTCGTTCGGCTCGCAGGTGCTCAGCCGTGAGCTGTTCTGGCGGCTGCTGATGGTGTCGCGCGTGCTGGGCGATGAGATCACGGGTCAGGGTGGCCTGCTCAAGGTCGGCGTCTTCGCGCAGGACGTGCCGGTGACGGACATTCCGGCCAAGGTGCTGGGTGTGCGCCGCACACTGCGTCAGCACCCATGGCTCCGCGACCTGTTCGACTTCCCGCCCGCGGTGTACGCGGGGCTCGACTCGCTCGCCGCCCACTACGCCGCGCTGCCCCCGCCATCCGTCGACCCCAGCCACGACGACATCCGCGCACGCCCCAACCTGCACATCAAGGCCCACTTCATCGCCTCCCGTGACGCGTGGCGCGTGATGGCACGGCCGGAATGGGTGGCGTACGCACAGGCGTACGTGACGCGGCGCATGACGCAGCTGGCAGGACGCCACGCCACGGTGTCGCTGGTGGACACCCGGCAGGAGCCGTTCATCGAGATCGGCGACACCGACCTGCAGCGCTGGATGGAGCGCCTGCCGCCCGCCGAGCGCGACCGCGTGATCTTCTACACGCTGCTGGGTTCGACCAACCAGAACGCACGTGGCGTATCCACCGATGGCGAAGTGATGATGGCGCTGTCCGGCTGGATGGCGGTGACCCCGATGCTCGACGTGTTGTCAATCATCGGCCAGAGCCGGTGGGTGGAGAACCGCGCCGAATTGGATGCGCTGATACCGCCACGCTCAGGGGTGGTGGCAAGCGTGTCACATTGGCTGAAGGCGGTATTCTGATGCTGTCGCGCGGGCGCGGATCCAACCCCAAGGTATCGGCGCGAAGGGTGTCAGGAAGGAGGAAGCAGTCACTGCTCCCTGTTCCCTGATGCCCTCCTTCCTGAAGCCTTGGGGTTTCTGTTCGTTTGCCTCGCAGCGTCCGTCCGCCGCAGCCCGCATTCGCCCCCAGCCCCCCCGCCCTGCACTTTGGGGAACCTGGCACAACGCCCCACCGCCTCACCCCGGACGCCCCAATGCCCTGGAAGCCTCAAACCCAGCAGTGGCCGGGCCGTCGCGCCCTGCTCCTCGTGCACGGCATCGGCAACGCGCACGAAGGCGACTACACCGAGCTGCTGGCACGCGTGCGTCACGCGCTGGGCGACATGGCCGACGACGTCGCCATGTACCAGCTCTGGTACGACCAGATCAACGACTGGTTCGCTGCCAGGAACAACCTCGGTGACGTGTTCCGTCAAGCCATCACCGCGCTGCGCCATGAGATTGACGACGACGACCTTGGCCCCGCCCTGGCCGACGTGCTTGGTGACGTGCTGTGGCCGGTACTGGTCTCGGACGCGCGCGCGGCGGTGCGTGAAGCCTACCTCTACCAGCTCAAGGCCATGGTGCAGGACGGCGTGGCGGCCGGCATCGCGCCCAGTGACCAGCGGCTCAGCATCATCTGCCACTCGCTGGGCTGCTTTCACACCTACGAAGCGCTGCACCATGCGGCGCGCTATCCGTCGCATGAGCTGCAGCCCGCGACGCACGGCGTACGCTTCGAGAACGTGATCTTCATGGCCTCGCCGGTCATGCTCATCCGCTCGGTGGCCATGGCCATGGGCGGCCTGGTTCCCAATCGCCAATGGCTCTACACCATCAAGGACGACGCGCTGTCGGTGCCGGGAGAGACGACCCTGTTCGGCGAGCACGTACGCTCCGTGGAGCGGTGGATCTCCATCACCGGCGACCTCGATCCCGTGGGCGGTCACTTCTTCCGCAAGGCCGCACCCTGGGCCGTGATGCGCGTGGCGGGAGAGCCGGACCCGATCGTCGTCGACCAGCAGGCGCTCAACATCAACACGAAGGCGGAGCTCGTGGCCACGCTGAAGGCTTCGCTTCGTGATCGCGAGCCACCGCACATCGCCCTCACCAACCCGCACAGCTGGGAGGCCTACGTGGACGCCGAAGCGGAGCAGCTCCGCGGGTGGATCACATGAACGCGCCCGCAGGATTGTCGCGCCTGCGGCGCGCGGGCGGCCTCGTGATGGCAGCGCTGCTGTTCACGCCGCGGCTCGACACCGTGGTGGCGGTCGGACCGTGGGCCGCGCCACTCGGCGCGCAACCAGTGGCGCGCCTCGACACGGCGCGCTTCGCCCGCGTGACCGTGGATTCGCTGCTGTTCGCCGCGCGTCAGGCCGACTCGTTGAGCGGCTTTGCCACGCAACTGCCGGCCGCCCACACGATGTTGCAGCGGCAGATCGACCGCCTCGTCCCGGAGCGTGTCGGGGCGGTGCCCCTGCGCCATCTCGAGACCGATGGCCACGTGGAGTTCATCCCCATGGCCCGACGCCGCTACCGGGCGCTCACGCCGAGCGAGCTGGCCGCGATCGACACTGTGGCCATCGTGCTGCAGCAGACCGAGTCGCGCCTCACGGCCGCGGTGGGCGGCGAACGCCGGGCGACGATCCTGACCCCCGTGTATGCGTACCGTTTCTGGCGCCGCGAGCGCTCCATGGAAGCCAGCGCCGAAAAGCTGCGCCGGTTCGAGCGCAAGTACGGCCCCGGCGCCCCCACCCGCAATGCGGCGGAGGTGGTGCTCAACTACGCCGCGCAGTGGGTGCCCGCCTTTCAGCCGAACGCCGAAGGATGGCCGTCGCGCGCCGAGCTGATTGCCTCGTATGTGCCGACGTACGTGGCGCTGCCCACGTCACGGCAGTCGCTCGATGCCATGACACTGCTCGAGGCCGGCGTGCGACTGTACGTGTGGCGCGAGGGGTGGGGCGGCGACACGGGTGGGGTCTGGCGCCCCGGGCACCTGTCCTTCGGGCTGCTGGCGGCCGGCGAACGTGATGGCGCCCTGCAGATGCCGTGGCGTGGCAGCTCGCGATTGGGCGGCTTCGTGGGGTGGGGGGCCGCCAAGGTCGGCGTGATCGGCGGCCCCACGCCGCGCGTGCTCTTCACGCGCCAGGTGCAACTGGTACCCTGGGTGTTCTGAGCGTCGGACACCGGTGGCGCGCCCATTCGACGCGCGCTGCGAGCACCCGCGTGAAACAACGACGGCCGACCCGGAGACTCCGGATCGGCCGTCGTGCACCAGGCAACGGCGGCGATTACATCGCCGGCGCCTGCAGATCCTGCAGCGCCTTCTTGAGCAGGTCCGTCTTCTTGCCGTCGCAGCCGCGCGCGCCTTCGGCCGCCGTCACGGCCGCCGTCAGCGCCGTGTTGCGGGCCGCGCCGCTCGCCTTTTCGGCCGCCGTGATCTGCGAGCGCAGCGCCGACACCGCTGAGGCCGCGCACCCCTTGCGCTCGAGCTGGTCGGTGTAGGCCTTGGCCAGCGCAAAGCTGGGCGGCCACGAGATCTTCGGCTGCCCCTGCGCGTTCAGCTCGCTCCACTTCACCGTGTTGGCGGCGTCGATCTCGTTCTGCGTGATGTACGGGCTCGGCACGAGCTGCGCCACATCGAGACCGCGGGCGATTTCGGAGCTCACGATCTGGCCGTTGTACCAGTACACCGACCACGAGCCGCCCGACACCATGCGGGTCCCGTCAATCGGACCGCGGTCGAAGCTCGCGATCTCCTTCGGGTTGGCGGGGTCGGTCCAGTCGAACACCGAGATGCCGCCCTGATACCACGCCTGCACCATCACGTCTCGCCCCGGAATCGGGATGAGCGAGCCGTTGTGGGCCACGCAGTTTTCGTTCGACGACTGGTAGGTGGGGATCTTGTAGTAGCTCTTGAACACCATCTTCCTGTTCACGATCTCGAAGATCGCGTTGGCGCCCCACTCCGGCTTGTCACCGGCACGGCACTTGGGCGCGCCACCGCCGCCCCACTCGTCGCTGAACAGGATCTGCGTGCCGTCGTTGTTGAACGTGGCCGAGTGCCAGTAGGCGAAGTTGCTGTCGGCCACGGCATCGAGACGCACCGGGTTCGCCGGGTTGCTGATGTCGAGCAGCAGGCCATGTCCCTCGCAGGCGCCGCCGGCCAGGCCGAGCGCCGGATAGACCGTGATATCGTGGCACTGCGAGCGCTCGCCGCCGCGGCCCCCGCCGCCGGCGGCACCGGAGAAGATACGGTTCATGGCCGCCTGCATGAGCGGACGGGCGGCCGCGCTGTCGGCCGCGTTCGGCGTGGACGCCCCCCGCGCGCGCGCGATGCTGTCGAGCATGGGGCGCACCAGCTGGCCGGGCACCACCATGTCCGCCCCCGACTGCGGGTTCCGGGCAATGAAGGCACCCGTGCGACGGGCCGTCGCCAGCTGCTGTTCGGCAGCCGCCTTGTCGGCGTCGGACAGGCCGTGGCTCGGCGCCGGCCCGAGGCCCGCGAAGATGTTGGCGCGTCCGACCACGGCGGCCTGCGACGGATTCGCGAGCGGCACCTTGATGATCTCGATGCGCAGCCGCGAGGAGTTCGGATCGTCGGAGGCGAGGTCGCCCTCGCAGCCGGCCAGTTCGGTCTTCGGACGAATACCCGAGGAGCCCGAGACGTAGATGTACACGTTCGCGCGGTCCTTCGGATCCTCGAGGACCGTGTGCGTGTGCGACCCGCGGCAGGTCTGCACGTTGGCGACGAGCTTGGGCTCCTTGATGTTGCTGATGTCGAAAATCCGCACGCCACGCATGCGCTCCGGGCTCACCGCCTCGCGCACACCGCCCGGCTTGCAGTCCACGCGGCCGTTCTGCGCCTCGGCCGACATGAACATCAGGTTCTTGTACACCGACACGTCGTTCTGCGACGCCGGGCACTCGTAGGCCACGACCAGCTCCGGCTTGGCCGGATTGCTGATGTCCCACACCACCGGGCCGTTGTAGTTGCCCTGAATGACGTAATTGCCGGTGAAGGCGAGGTCGGAGTTGGTGATGCCGAGGAAGCCCGGCGGCGACACCGCCTTGGAGACGACCTTGAGGTTGGAGATGTATTCGCCGGCGTCGAAGAGACCGGCCTTGAGGTTGTTGCGCGGGTCGGCCGCAGGGGATGGCGCCGGGTCCGGCTTCCGGGATGGCGCGCAGGCGGCCAGCGTGAGGGCGACGCCCGCGAGGGCGACACGGGAGCGTGTGAGGTGCATGACTGGGGGAAGGTAGTGGGAGGGGTGGCGATTACTGCGGCGGAATCCAACCCCGCTCGAGCATCATGGTGAACATGCGCTTGATCTCGGTGCTCTGATCGACTTCGACGTCGTTGGCGAACTTGAAGATCGTCTCGTCCTGACCGGCGCCGTCGGAGGCGAACAGTTGCTTGACCATGGTCACGGCACCACGGTGATGCAGGATCATGAAGGTCAGGAACAGGCGGTCGAAGTCGGCGCCGCGGGCCGCATCGAGTTCCTTGAGCTGGGCATCACTGAGCATGCCGGGCATCATCATGCCACCCATGGCGCTCATGTCATGCCCGGCATGGGCATGCAGGTCGTGGCCACCCCCTGCCGCACCGGGCATCGTCACCGTGCCGGCCGTATCCACCTGCGGCACGGGCTGGTTGCGGTCCTTGAGCCACGTCTGCATGAGCGCGATCTCGTCGGTCTGCGCATTGATGATGCGGGCCGTGAGCCGCTGCACCGCGGCATCGGCCCCATGTGTCGGGGCCCAGCGGGAGATGTAGATGGCCTGGGCGTGGTGATGGATCATCCCCGTCATGAAGTCGATGTCGGCCTTCGTGTACGGGTAGCGCAGGCTGTCGGCCCGGGCGCGGGCAATGGCAGCCGCGTCACCCATCTGAAAGCGGAGCTCGGCAGGAGGACGCGGGCCGCGGGCGGCGCAGGCACCGAGGGCCATGCTGCCCAGCAGACCGGCGACGGCCAACAGGCGATGGGGCATGAGGACAAAGGTGGGACGCATGGGTCGGGTCGCTCAGGGGGAGCGCGCGGCGCAGGCACACGCCATGGCCAGCGCGCGGTCGCCGTACCTGATGAACAACGCACAGCGACCGTGGAACGCTACCCCTCGGCTCCGGGCGCGGCAATCGAGTCGGCGACCCGCGGCGGGTCCCCGAAGGCCCCCCGGGCGAACCCGGGCCCGACCTCCGCTCGCCTTATGGCTGAGCCCGCCTCCTCCGCTCCGTACCGCAGGTGATGGCTCGGGAGAAGCGGGCTCGCGGCTTGATCACGTAGCCATCGACCAGTCCCGAGTCGGCCGCCGTGCGCGCGGTCGCGTAGCGCGGGGCACAGGGCGCCCACATCGCCTCGTCCAGGGCCGATGTCACCGGCCGCGGCACTCCCCGCCAGAGCCACCATCCGGTCACCACGGCGATCGCGAGGAAGAGCAGGGTCACGAGGCGCGTCATGGGCGGAGTCTACCCGTCCGGATCCACCCGGTACAGCTTCCACACATGGCACATCCCTTCTCCGAACGTTCCGTCGTGGCCCTCGGCCACGCGCTCAATCAGAGCGCCGCCTACCGGCACGCCGCGCGGCACTGGGAGGGCGGGCTCGTGCTCGAGGCCCAGGCCGACCCGGCACAGGGGCTGCCCCAGGCCACAGCCGTATTCCTCGACCTCGACCGTGGCACCTGCCGGGCGGCACGCCTCGCCACCCTCGACGATCGCCTCGCCGCTCGCTTCGTCATCACCGGCGCCCTCGTCGACTGGATGGAGGTACTGAACGGCGGCATGGCGCCTACCATGGCCATCATGCGCGGCAGGCTCGCCCTGTTGAAGGGGTCGCTGGCCGGGCTGCTGCCGCAGGTATCGGCGGCGACGGCGTTGTTGAAGGTGGCACACACGGTGCTCGTTCAGGCGGAGCAGGACGCCGCGGCCGGGGCCACGGGGCCTGCCGAGCAGCCTGCAGAGGCGGTCGCGTCCACACGGGGCGCCGCGGGGTCGCCCCATCCGACATCCATCCCCGCGCGCCTCGCCTTCCAGAGCACGAGCCCCACCGGCCTTCGCTTCGACAGCGTCCCCATGCGGCTCTGGGACAAGGCCAAGCGGTTGGGCATCTGGAATCCGGCCGATATCGACTTCACGCAGGACCGCCGCGACTGGGACACCCTGGCCGGCGATGAACGCGATCTGCTGTTGCGGCTGGCCTCGCTCTTCCAGGCGGGGGAGGAAGCCGTGGTGATCGACATCCTGCCGTTGCTCGATGTGGTGGCGCAGGAAGGCCGGCTCGAGGAGCAACTGTACCTGACGTCGTTCATCTGGGAGGAGGCGAAGCACGTCGAGGGGATGCGGCGCTTCCTCGACGCCGTGGGCGCGGGGGGCGACGATTTGTCGCGCTACCATACCGCATCGTACCGTCACATTTTCGTCGAGGCGCTCCCGGAGGCGATGCAGCGGCTTCGCGCCGACCGCTCACCCATGGCGCAAGCGCGCGCGTCCGCGACGTACAACATGATCGTCGAAGGGGTGCTCGCCGAGACGGGTTATCACACGTTCCACCGCATTCTCAGCGAACGTGGCATCATGCCGGGGATGCAGCAGATGGCCGGCCATCTCAAGCAGGATGAATCGCGGCACATCGCGTACGGCATTTTCCTGCTGTCGCGCCTCGTGGCCGACCACGGTGAGCCGGTATGGCAGGCCGTCACGGAAACCATGAATGCGCTGCTCGACCCGGCCGTCACGGTGATCAGCGAGGCCTTCAACGCCTATCCCGCTGACGCCACGCCCTTCGGCCTCTTGCCCGATCCCTTCATCAACTACGCCACGCGCCAGTTCGACAAGCGCCTGCAGCGGCTCGAGCGGGCGTTGGCACACGGACTCGCGGATACGGACGAGCTGGAAGACGCTTGAGCCTTTCTCGCCGCGGACGGCGGTAACCAGGACGACGGCAGTGCTGACGCCGCCCGCCCTGGCATCGTTTTCCGTACCGCCGTGCCGGCTACCGTGGTCGGCCGTCAGCCATCCCGGCGTCCGTACCCCGTCGCCACCGCCACCACGATCATCGCCAGCAGCGCCCACGCATACGTGTTGTACAGCCCCACCATCCCGGCCGTGAGTACCGGCATCGCCGCCGGCCCCTCGCTGCGCGTGGTGCCGGCGGCGAGGATGGTGGGAAGGAAGTACGGCAGCAGGAACGGCCACGTACACACCGTGAGGTCCAGCAGGTTCGCGCGGCGATAGCCGTCGAGGCCGAAACGTTCCCCCGTCTGCTTCGCGACCTCTCCCACGGCGAGGATCGCCACCACCGAGTGCGTGGTGAGCAGCACCGCCGCCGACACCACGCCCACCATCCACCATTCGGCGCCCCGGGGCGAGCGGGCCCGGCGCTGCACGGTCGCGACCAGACGCGGCAGCACGTCGGTGGCCTGCAGTGTGCCCACCAGCCCCATGAGCAGGATCGTGAACACGCTCACCCCCACCGCGCGCTGCATTCCGTCCACGATGACGCCGGTGGCTCCGAACGTGCCCGGCGCCACATGCAGCAGCGCAGGCGGGGACAGCGCGCCCACGGCAAGGCCGATCAGGACAGCGCTGGTGATGCCCGCCAGCAGGCTCTCGATAAGATGCCGCCGCGCCAGCAGCATGCCGATCGCGAGCATCGGCGAGAGCAGCATGGCGAGCGGTGCGAGGCTCACGCTGCCGCCGGGCATGGGCACCGTGCCCTGTCCCGTCGTACGGCCTCCGAGCCACGTGCTGACCACCAACGCCACGAGGCCGGCCGGCACCGCGTATCGCCCCCGCGCGCGCACCGTGCCGCCAATGTCCACGCCCTGCGTCCCGCTGGACGCAATCGTGGTGTCGGACACGGGTGAGATGGAATCCCCGACCGTGGCCCCGGCGAGAATGGCGCCCATGAGCGCGGCCGGGTGCGAGTGCACGCCGGCCGGATACAGGATGGGCCCGCACAGCAGGATCGTCCCGAAACTCGTGCCGGTCGCCGTCGACACCACCGCGGCCGTGACGAAGGCCACCGCCACGTAGGCACCGCCGCCAAGCCCGAGCAGCGACGCCACCCCGGCGAGCCCCTGCACGACCCCGCCGGCGCTCAGCAACGCCCCCAGGACGCCGGCAAACAGCCAAGCGCTCAGCATGATCATGACCAGGCGCTGGCCCATACCATCGAGCATGGCCTCGGCGTAGCGTGCCCGATCGCGCGTCAGCAGGAGTCCGGTGATCAGGGCGGCCAGCAGTATGGGCCAGAACCCTTTCTCGTCGGGAGCACCAAGCATGGCCAAAGTGCCGACCCCGCCGAGGAAGACACCGAACGGCGCCAGGGCGCCCGCGAGTCCGCCCCGGAAGGCAAGCGGCAACGACAGCTCAGGAGAGGGACCAAGAGGCATAGGCGCCACATAGTCGTACCCGGCGCGGGATTTGGCTATCGTTGAGCCATGCCCTCCCTGCCGCCGGCCGTGCGCGACGACTCGTTCGTCCTCCATGATTTGCGTGTCGAAGTGATCGCCACGGAGCGACCCATGGTCTGCAACCACAAGGCGGGGGACTCGTTCACCCTGCGCGGAGAGAACCTCGAGTTCCCGCCGGGGCAGACCTTTCCGCTGTATCCGCTGGCGGCGTTGCTGCCCCTGCTCCCCGCCAAGCAGCGTCCCACGCACCCCAACGACTGGATGACCACCGACGCCGAGATCGCCTGTCCCGATCCGCACTGCGGCGGGCGCTTCCGCATCACGCGCATCGGGACCAGCACCTTCCACCACGCCGACGTCACGCTCGTACCGCTCCCGCCGGAGTCTGCCGAGTGAGCACCGTGCCCCACCGTGCCCTCGCCCCCGGTTACGAGATCCCGCGGCTCATCAAGGGCGGCTGGCAGCTGGCCGGCGGCCATGGCACCATCGACCGAGCGGCGGCCATCGCCGACATGGTCGCGTTCGCCGAAGCGGGGATGACCGCGTTCGACTGCGCGGACATCTACACGGGCGTGGAGGAGCTCATCGGCGAGTTCCTGCGCACCTGGCGCGACCGGCACGGCCCCGACGCCCCCGCCATCCGCGTGCACACCAAGTGCGTGCCCGATCGCAGCGCCCTGGCCACGCTCACGCGCGACGATCTCGTGGCCCTCATTGACCGCTCGCGCCGCCGGCTCGGCGTGGACACGCTCGATCTCGTGCAGTTCCACTGGTGGGACTACGACGTGCCCGGCTGGCTCGATGCCGCGCAGCACCTCGGCGACCTGCAGCGCGCCGGCGCCATCCGCCACCTCGGGCTCACCAACTTCGACACCGCGCATGTGGCGGCGATGCGCGACGCCGGCGTACCGATCGTCTCACATCAGGTGCAGGTCTCGCTGCTCGACCGGCGGGCGTTGCGCGACATGGCGACCCTGTGCGGAGCACATGACATCGGGCTGCTGGCCTACGGTGCGCTCGCCGGCGGGTTCTTCCATGAGCGGTGGCTGGGGGCCCCAGAACCGCAGGCGCCGCTCGAGAACCGCTCGCTGGTGAAGTACAAGCTCATCATCGACGAGTTCGGCGGCTGGGCTAGGTTCCAGCAGCTGCTGGCCACGCTGCACGACATCGCCCGCACCCATGATCGCACGATCGGCGCGGTGGCGGTGCGCGCCGTGCTCGACGAACCCGCCGTCGCCGCGGTCATCGTGGGCGCGCGTCACGCGCACCACCTGCCGGCCACCCTGTCGGCACTCACGTTCACGCTCACCGACACGGAGCGGGCCACCATCCGGCAGCTGATCGATGCGGCGCCCGGTCCCACTGGCGACGTCTACGCACTGGAACGTGACCCGGTCGGTCCGCACGCGGGCATCATGCGGTACAATCTGAACGCCAGCCGCTGACCACCGCTCCAGCCCCCTCGCCGACTCGAGGGTCACGGCCGCGCAATGGCTCGGGCGCCCTCCGGTGAGAGCAGGGCCATGCGCCGCAGGTGCACCGAGTCGGCCGCGGCAACGAACGCGGAGGCCTCACCGGTGGCCGCCATCGCCCGGGTGAGCTGCGTGAGCGCGCCGCACAGGTAGCGGTTGCAGAGGTTCGAGCGCAGACCACGCGCCAGGGTACAGCCACCAGTGGCGTGGAAGACACACGAGCCGCGGTAGTGCCGCGCAGGAAGCGCCGCCGCATAGTGGGCTTCGATTGCGTCGGCCGAAGGTGAGCCCCCATCGCTGGTGGCCAGATTGGCCCGCACCCGCACCAGACTGGCCGCCTTGAGAAAGGCATGAGTGCCACCCGCCGTGCAGCACTCTCCGCGGCAGGTTGCGCACGCGGCACCGAGGACGGCTCCCACGGCCAGCGCATCGGAATCGGCCGACGGCCCTTCGATTTCGCCCGCGTCGGCGCGCATGGCCTCGTCTTCCTCGGACATGGGGGCGGTGTTGTCCCGCAGGGGCGCCGCGAAGGCCCGCGTGATCTGCAGCCGCAGATGCCGGAGGAATTGCTCCCTGGTCTCGTCAGGCAGCGGTGTCGTCTCACGCGTGTTCGCTGGCAGGACAATCACCGGCAGCGGACGGGCTGCGGGCTGGTGCGGCGCCGCCAACGCGTCCGCCTGGTCACGGAGCGCCGCATTGCGCGCCCGCTGCGCCGCAATCGGACCCACGCCGCCTCGCGGCGTCACGCGCCCCCATGCATGAGGTTCGCGTTCACCCACCGCAGGGTCGTCTCACCGCGATCGCTCCGCGCCGCCGGCGTGCCGAAGCACGCCGCGAGCCGCTGCCACTGCGGGCGATGGCAGAGCGCAGGCGATGGCGTAGGCCTGCAGGCTGGCACCGAGGGCGTAACCGATCCGGGGGGGATGGCCTTGGCGAGGCTGGCGCAGCGGAGCATCGGACACACTCTCGGGAAGAAGGGAGGAGCGAACAAATATGGGCTCCGTCGGGTTCGGCGTGGGTTGGCTTGGTCACATCGCGGTCCCCTGGATATCTGGCCAGGCGGGCGCCGCGAGGCTTTCGCCGCGATGCGGATGCCGCGATGCGGGCGCCGCCTTCGGGTTTGCGATCAACAACGGGAGCACGGCCGGATCGCCCCGCGCAGCAGGCCACCCACGCGCGCTCCGCGAGTGGCGCACCCGGCTGGATCCGGTGGGGCCCCCCCTCGTGGATCGCCCCCCGCAGGGGGGCCGGGACGCCGTCGCGCCGGGCACGCAAGACTTGGCGCGATTCGCACGGCGCCTGATGTCGGGGTGGCGCCGGACGCCCCGGACCGCCGTCGGGCGCGCGATGCTGGCCGCCGCCCAACCGAACGCCACCCCACGCGAAACCCCGAAGAGCCGAACTATGCGTCGCGGTGCGGTTGGGCGCCGCGCCGTCAGCGCTGCTCGACCGTTACCACGCTGCGGGCCGGCATCTCCAGTCGCATGGCACGAACACCGCCCTCGATCCGCACCCACTGCGCGACCGGCGCAGCATTCGCCGCGATCACCACCAGCGAACCGTCGCCATCTGCGTGCCGGAACGCCACCTGCGCAAAGGTGTCCGTGTCGCCGCGCGTCACCGCACTGCCAATGCGCACGGCACCGCGCCGCACGAAGCGACTGGCGTGGGCGAGCGCGTAGTACTCCGCGTTGCGCGTCACGCGGCCGATGGCCGCGTCCACGGTCACCACGCCCCGACAGTCGGCGCAGCCCCCGCGGTGCGGGCCGTGTCGCTCATCGAGGGCGAGGTTCCACAGCAGCACCCCGCGCGCCCAGTGCTGCGTGGCGCCGATCACCAGCGTACGCACATTCCACAGCAGGTTGTCGCCGAAATCAGGTGCCCAGGCCCCGCCGGCGCACTCGGTGAACCAGGTGGCCACGGTTGGATGCGCCGCGTGTACCACCGACTGCGCCGAGACATCACCGGCGTAACAGTGCCACGCCACCCCGTGCACAGCGCGCCGCGCCGCGCTGTCCTGCAACACGGCGAGTGGCTCCTCGGGCGCGTCCCAGTTGTGGTCCCACTCCAGCAGACGCACGTATGGGTACCGCTCCGCAAGCATCGGCCCGACGTGCGCGCCCAGCAGCGTGGCGCGCTGCGCCGCCGAGAGGCGCATGCCCGGATAGTCGGTGGGGGCATGGCGGGGCTCGTTCTGCACGCTCACGTAGTCGAGGCGCACACCGGCCGAGTCGAAGGCACCCACGACGCGCGCGAGATACTCGGCGTACCATGGCATGGCTTCGTCGCGCAGGGTGCCTCCGATCAGCGTGGCCGGCGTCTTCATCCACGCCGGTGCGCTCCATGGAGCGCCGATGAGCTGCAGCGCGGGCTGCACACGCCGAATGGCGTGCAGCATCGCCACCCGCTCGCGCTCCCGGTCGAAGCGGAACCACCGGAAGGTCGTGTCATGCACCCCGGGCGGTACGTCGTCGTAGCTATCGTGGATTGGCGAGAAGTCCGACGCCCCAAGCGGTACCCGCAGCACGCTGAGCCCGATGCCGTCCGTGGGCGAGAACAGATCGCGGAGCAGCGCCGTGCGTTCGGCGGGCGGCAGGCGATCGAGCACGAGACGCGACGCGTCGGTGAGCGCGGCGCCGAACCCTTCAATGGGCTGGAACGTGGCCGTGGTATCGAGGGCGATGACGACGTCGGCGGGAGCACCGGGGTCGGTATGCACCGGCTGGGCATCGAGCAGGCGCGCGCGGTCGGCCGTCGACACCCAGGCCGTCGGCGGGGGTGGCGTCGGCCGCGACCTGCGGGCGCAGGCGGCGGGCAGCCCAGCGACGAACGCCGCGACCAGCGAAGCGGTCAGCACGAGCGGCGTGCGCCGCCACGTCATGCGGGGCGCCGCCCTCGGTCAGCGAGGTGGCACCGAGGTCGCCGGCTCAATACCCCACCGCCATCCCGTCCTTGCGCGGATCGCTCCCGGCGGCCCACCCGCGCGGCAGGCGCATGATGGCCTGGGCGCCGCCGAAGGCGATGGGCGGCTGCTCGATGAGCACATGGCCCATGCCCTGCAGCGCCGTGCGCACGCCATCGGTGATGGGCGCCTCGAGCGCTACGCGATAGCCGTCGTAGTGGCGAAAGCGCGGCGCGTCGATGGCGGCCTGCAGGTCCATGCCGAACGCGAAGTGATTGAGCAGGAACTGCACGTGTCCCTGCGCCTGCACGCCGCCGCCCATGAGGCCGAAGCTCATGTAGGCCTGCTCGCGGCCGTTCACCGTCTGCGTGACGAAGCCGGGAATGAGCGTGTGAAACGGCCGCTTGCCCGGCGCCACGGTATTGGGGAGCCCCGGCGTGAGCGTGAAGCCGGCGCCGCGGTTGTGCAGCGCGAAGCCGGTGCCCGGCACCACCAGCCCCGACCCGAAATAGTCGTAGATGGAGTTGATGAACGACACCATGTTCCCCTCGGCGTCGGCCACGGTGAGGTACACCGTTTCGCTCTTGGTGCGCAGCGGGCCCGGCTCCACGCGCTCCTGCGCGCGGGTGGGGTTCATGAGGGCGCGGCGGGCGGCAATGAACCCGTCGCTCAGCAGCGCATCGGCGGGCATCGCGAGATGATCGGCGTCGCCCACGAACCGGTCGAGATCGGCGTAGGCGAGCTTCTTGGCTTCGATGAGATGGTGCAGGTAGGCGGGGCTGTTGTGCCCCATCGCCTTGAGGTCATACGGCTCGAGGATGCGCAGCATCTCGAGCGCCGCGATGCCCTGGTTGCTGGGCGGCAGCTCCCACACGCGATAGCCGCGGAAGGGCACCGACATGGGCGTCACCCAGGTGGGCGCGTTCCGGCGCAGGTCGCCGAGCGTGAGGAAGCCACCGCGCGCGTCGAGGTACCGCACGAGGCGCCGGCCGAGTGAGCCGCCGTAGAACACGCCCACGCCGCTGTCGGCAATGGCCTGCAGCGTACGGGCGAGATCGCGGTTGGTGAACCACTCACCGGCCTTGGGTGCGCGACCGCCGGGCAGGTAGGTGGCGGCGGCGGCGCTGTCGCGCATGAGGAACTCCGTCTCGTTGGCCCACTGCGCGGCAATGATGGGCGTGAGTGGAAACCCGTCGCGCGCATAGCGAATGGCCGGCTGCAGCGCCTGCCTGAGCGTGCGCGTACCGTGGGTGCGCAGGAGCAGGTCCCACCCCGCCAGCGCGCCCGGCACGGTGACGCTCATGGCGCCCTGCTGCGAACCGCTGCGGAAGCCGCGCGCGGCGAGCGTATCGCGCACCATGCGTGATCCGGCGCGGCCGCTGGCGTTGAGGGCCACGAGCTTCTGCGCCTTGGCCAGCCACACGATGGCGAACATGTCGCCGCCGATGCCGGTCATGTGCGGTTCGGTGACGCCCAGCACGGCCGCCGCGGCCACGGCGGCGTCGACGGCGTTACCGCCGGTGCGCAGCACTTCGAGCCCCGCGGCGGACGCCAGCGGCTGGCTGGTGGCCACCATGCCCGACGGCGCGTACACGGTGGAGCGGCCGGCGAGGGTGGTGGGGCGTTGGGCCCCGAGCCAGGCGGGGGCGAGGGCGATCAGCGATGGAAGGACGAACAGGACAGCGTGGCGCACCGGCAGCTCCAGGGTGACGGGGACGGACCGCCACGAATATGGCGGAACGCCGAGGCTGGGGCATGGGCGAGCCGAGGCTATCGCCCGGCCGTGGGGGCTGCCGGCGTGGACCGCATCGTCCTGGCGCGGCTGCCCGCCCTCCTGCCCACCTGGCGGGTGGCAAGTGCCTCGACCTGTTCACCAGGGCAGGTGGGTGCCGACGGCCCGCCCGCGCTTCTCGAACCACTGCGGGCCGCGCTCGCGGAACATCACGACCGGCGGGTGCTCGCGGCGGCAACGCTCGGTTCGCGCCGCTTCCGTGTGGAGACCACTCGGGAGACGGAGGATGGCCGCGAGGCGACGGTCGACCCGGTCACCCAGCCGCTCCCGCTCGCGCCGTCGACGGTGGCCTACGAACCCGGACGCGCCATCGTGCGCGAACAGGGCGCGTAGCAGCTGCGACGCCCGCGGCTCATCGACCTCACCACGCCGTCGTTCCTCGCTGCCCACTGCCTCTCGATCGACGACACGGTGAGCGACACCACGCTGCTGGTGCGCTTCGTACCGCGCGACGACCTGCCGGGGCCGCAGCTGCTCGGGCGGCTGGTCTTCGACCGCCGCACCGGGCGGCCCGTGAGCGACACCCTCGACGATCTCCGCCCACCCAAGGGGGCCCCGGGAAACGCCCGGCTCGTGGTGGACTATGGCCCTGCGGACGGGGCCGCGGGGAACGACCCCCTATCGCTGCCGCGGCGCCTCACCGAGACGGTGGCGCCCGCCGACCTGTGGATCTCGATGCCGCAGGGGCGGGTGCGCGTGGTGAAGACGGTGCGCACGTTCACGCGGCTCGCGGAGCCGGCACCGTAGACGTCCCGCAGGCCCTCGCTGGACAATGCAGCGGACACCCTGTACTGTATTTCGTACATTGCGTCATGTTTACTGTACCTACGGGGAGTCCCCATGCCGTCCTGGTATGCCATCGTGTCCGCCGCGCTCGCCGTATTCCTCGGCGCTGGCGCCGTGCGCTTCGCCGTGCACATGCTCCACCGCGACCCCGCACCGGCTGGCGAACGGGTGCCCACCGCCCCGCTCCAGCGCCTCGCGATCGCGGCGCTCGCCAGCGGGGGCGCGCCGGCGCTCGCCACCGTGGCGGTCCTGCTCTACGCCGGCGTCGACGGTTATGACGCGCGCCCCGCGGTCCGGCTCCTGGTCCAGCTGCTGGCGCTCGTCACCATCATCGCCGGGGCCGCACCCGTGATCATCGCCCGTCGTCGTGCCGCCGCGGGCGCCCTGCTGCTCGACGAGCGGGATACGCACATCCTGGCCACGGCACCCGTCACGCAATCGTGGCTGCTGCTTGGCGCGCTGGTCACGTGGACGCTCGCGCTCACCGAGCACTACTGGCCCGCCGGAGCCGTCCCCCTCGGCGCGGTCGCCGTCATGGGCTGGACGCTGCTCATGCTCTGGGCCCTGGCCCTGCCGCTCGGCATCGTCGTCGGCTACCGGACGCGCTGAATGACCGACCGCGCCCCGCTGCGCAACGCCATTCGCCGGCTGCGCTTCGATCACGGCGAAATGACCCAGCAGCAACTCGCCGATGCCGTCGGGTGCACGCGACAGACCATCGTGCTGCTCGAGCAGTCGCGCTACGCGCCGTCGCTCGTGCTCGCCATGCGCATCGCGCGCGTGTTCGGGCTCACCGTGGACGAGGTCTTCGCGCTCGAGGAGTGAGGCGTTGCGCCCGCCATGCGACCCGCGCCAGAGCGACCGGCGCCAGAGCGACCCGCGCCAGAGCGACCCGCGCCAGAGCGACCCGCGCCAGAGCGACCGGCCGCGCCCTTACCCCAGCGCCCGCTCCGCGGCCCCAATCAGCCGATGGAACCCCGGCGCGCCGTGCGACTCCGCGTACGCGGTGGCCCGAGCCAACGCCTCGCGCGGATCGCGCACGCCGAGCACTGCCTCGCCGGACCACGCCGGATGCGCGAGCAGCTTGGCCGCCTCGATCCACACCAGCGGCACGAAGTCGAAGAACCCACGCCGGTCGGCAATCACCACCGCGCGCTCCAGCTCCGCCGCCGCCGCGGCCAAGTCACCCTGCTGACGCAGCGCATCGGCCATGTACGAGCACCACTGCAGGATACACACCCACAGCCCGACCGCCTCGATGACCGCGAGGGTGGGACGCATCAGCGCCAGCGCCTCCTCCGGCTTGCCCAGCGCCGCAAGCGCCCCCCCGGCGTACATCGCATTCCACAGCTGCTCCGATGCAATGCCATGCTCGGTGGCAATCGCCAGCCCGCGCTGTGCCGCGGCGAGGGCCTGCGCCGGATCGCCGAGCACCAGGTGCAACTCGCATTCGAAGATGGTGAGGAACGGCTCCGACTGCGGGTCGTTGCGGGCGCGCGCATAGCGCGTGGCCTTCGCAAGCTGCGTCCACGCCTCGTCGACCTCGTCGACCATCCAGTACGCCCGCACCGCTTCGCAGAGGTTCGCCAGCACGGGGTCGGGATGCATGCCCGGCGGCATCACCAGCCGCCCCTCCGCCAGCAGCGTGTCCACCTCGTGCGCACAGCGCGCCGCCGTTTGCGGGTCGCCACGATGCGCATGGCACCCGATGCGGCAGAGCGTCATCGTCGCCTGGGCCAACGCCCGGTACTCGCCCGTGCCCGCCTGCCCCATCTGCTCCAGCATCGCGGCCGCCTCCGCCCACGTGCCGTGCGCCACCGCCCGCAACACCAGGGCGTACAGCGCCGGCAGCAGCGCCGGCGTGTCGCCCACCGTGTCGCAGAGGACACGTGCCCGCTCCATGTGTTCGCCCGTCTCCGGCGCCTGGTAGCCCTGTCGCACCAGCGACACACTGCCCAGTACGAGCCGAAGGGTCAGCTCGAGCTTATCCCGTGTGCTCCCGGCCTCCACACGCTCCAGCTGGGACATGCCGCGCGCCGCCAGGGCCGCGCTCTCCACAAACGCGTACCGACTCAGCGCGCGGCTCGCCGCCACACCGTACCACAACGCTGCCGCCTCGGCATCGCGTGCGCCCTCGCGCAGCAGGGCAAGCTCCGCGGCCTGCTCGGCCACCTGTGTCTTGGCCCGCGCCTCGATGCCATCGGCCAAGGCGCGCGACCACGACGCGCGCCGGCTCGCCGTGACCTCCTCGGCGAGCACGTTCTGGTACAGCACGTGCACGAACCGGTAGCGCGTGGAGACGCTGCGGTCGGGGTAGCGCTCCTCACCCTGCCGGCGCACGAAGGCATACACGCGTTCGAGCAGCAGCAGTCGATCCTCGAGGTCCGCCTCGTCCGCGCGCAGCGCGAGGGCGAGCGCTGCACTGTCGAACGCCGCCCCCTGCACCGCTGCCACCTGCAGCAGCCGCCGATCGGTGTCGTCGAGTTGTGCGATCTTGCGCTCGATCATCGCTCGCACCGTGCCGGGCAGGCCGCCTTCGAGGGCGTCGAGGGCTCCCTGCACCCGCCACCGGCCGTCGGACTCGGCAATGAGGCCCTCGGCGCTCATCCACCGCAGCACGTCCACGAGGAACAGCGCGTTCCCCTCGGTGCGCGCATGCAGCCGCGCCGCCAGATCGGGAGGGAAGGCGTGGCCCGCGAAGGTGCGGTCGAGGTACTGCGCGACATCGTCGAGGCGCAGCAGCGAGACGGCAATCTCGTGGAACCGATCGCGTGCCTGGAGATCACGCGCCAGCTGCAGAAACGGATGCCCCGTGACCCGCAGTTCGGCGGCGCGATAGGTGGCCAGCAGCAGCAATGGCAGGCCGTCGAGGTGCGCACCGATGTACGCCAGCAGGTCCACCGTCGAGGCATCCGCCCAGTGCATGTCGTCGATGTACAGCACGAGCGGCCGCGTGTCCGTGACCCGCCGCAGCAGAGCCACCATTTCGCGCTTGAGGCGCTCCTGTGTCCCGAGCGCCACCTGGTCGCCCTGCGTCAACAGGGCGTACCACGCCGGGGCCACCTCGGCGATCAGCGCGGCGAAGCGGCCAGAGGCATCGGCCGAGGCGGCGCCGTCGAGCGCATCGAGTACCGGCAGGTACGCCTCGGTGCCGGCGAGGCGCTCGGAGCAGCGGCCCCGGGCCACCAGCATCGGCCCGTCGTCGTCGAGCGACGCCAGCGCCGACTCCACGAAGGTGCTCTTGCCGATGCCGGCCTCGCCGCTGATCCCCACGAAGCGTCCGGCGCCGTCGCGCACGTGCTGCCACTGCGCGAGCAAGGTGGCCAGTTCCACCGCATGGCCCACCACCACCCCCGAGCGCCGCGCACCAAGGCGCGTCGCGCCTGGGCGGACGCCCGACAGGACCGAGCGGAACGCCCCCGAGGGGCCGACGTTCGCGACCGCACCGGGCCCGCGCTGCGTCACGCCGTCCATCGGGGACCGCGCCCTGGTCAACCCCTGCAGTCGGTCGGCAACCTCCAGCGCACTCGGTCGGTCGGCCGGGTCCTTGGCCAGCATGGCCCGCAAGAGTGCGTCGAATTGCGGCGGCAACCCAGTGGCGATATCGCTCGGCAGCGCCGGCTCGCGGGTGATGATCTGCCCGATGATCCCGACTTCGGTCTTGGCCATGAACGGATGCGAGCCCGTCGCCAGCTCGTACAGCATCGTACCCAGGGAGAACACGTCGCTGGGCGGACCGATCGGGTCGCCCGACGCCTGCTCCGGCGACAGGTAACGCACCGTACCGATGACCAGCCCCGGCGACGTGAGCCCCGTCGCCGACCGGCGTTCGGCCATCGTGGAGGCCCGTTCGGCATCCATGAGGCGGGCCAACCCGAAGTCGAGCAGCTTCACGTAGCCATCGCTGCGGACCATGACGTTTTCGGGTTTCACGTCACGGTGCACGATCCCGGCTTCGTGGGCCGCCGCCAGCGCCAGCGCGCACTGGGCGCCGGCGTCGGCCAACCGCGCAATACCCGGCGGGTCGAGGCGCCAGGCCGCGAGCGATTCGCCCTGCACCAGTTCCATGGCCATGAACCAGCCGTTCGGCGCCTCCCCCACGTCGAACACCGTCACGATGTTCGGATGGCACAGCGCCGACGCCGCCCGGGCCTCGCGCCGGAACCGTTCCCGCGAAGCCTCGTCGACCTGCTCGGCCCGCAGCAGCTTCACCGCCACGTCCCGCCCGAGCCTCGGGTCGTGCGCCCGATACACCGTGCCCATGCCCCCCTCGCCGAGGGGTTCGCGCAGCGTGAAGTGTCCGAGAGTGGCGGGGGCCGACATGCGGCGCACGTTACCGTCGAGGACGCTTCGGCGCCATGCCCGAACGCGATAGCCGCAGCACGGACGAGCGCATAGCTTCCGCGAGCCATTTCCCCGTGGAGCATGCAATGAGCACGTCGCCCCCATTCGGATTCCCTGCCCCGGGCCCCGGCAGCGGTGTCAATCCCTTCGCCCCGCCACCGTCCGGCACGCGACCACGCAGTCGGTGGGGCGACGTCGCCTGGCTCGACAGTCTACGTGTGCTCGCCGATCCTGAGGGAGAAGCGGTGGCGCGGGCGCTCAAGCCCTTCGGCACAGCGCCGACACGCGCGGCCTTCGGCGCGTTCCGCGCCGGCCGGCGCACCTTCCCCGCCGGCACCCCGGAGGTGCTGCTCGACTTCGCCCGCCGGGAGTTCGGCTACGCCGACCATGATGGCTTCGCGACGCTGCCAGCCTGGGCCGATCACGACCGCATCCGGCGCGGGCAGGAGGTGTTCATGACCACGGCCATTCCCGCCGTACTGGTCATGCTCTGCAAGTCGCTGCCCGAGGGATACGCCGCGCCATCGATGGCGCGCATCCTCAACCTCTCCGGCGACCTGCAGAAGTACCCGCAGCACCGGCTCATGGGCACCCTGCAACTGCTGCTCAACGTGTCATCGCCGGGCTCCTTCGACCCCGGCGGCCCCGGCATCGTGAGCGGCCTGGAAATGCGGCTGCTGCACGCAGGTGTGCGCGCCAACGTGGCCCCGGCGGTGATGGGCGAAGCCGGCCTCGCGGCGTTCCGTGGCAGGTACGGCGAGCCGATCAATCAGGAGGACATGATCGGCACCATCCTGGGCTTCTCGATGCTGGTGGTCGACGGGCTCAAGCTGCTCGGGCTCGACTGGACTGACGAGCAGGCGGAGGACTACTACCACCTCTGGTCGGTGTTCGCGCATCTCATGGGTGTGCGCACGCCGGCCACGCCGGCCGACGGCAACGCCATGCCGACCACGCTCGACGAGGCGCGCACCTTCTATGCCGCCTATCATCGGCACTACGTGGGCGCCACCGACTTCAGCGGCGACTTCCGGGCGCGCTCGATGGCCGCCAATCCCGATGGGGTGCAGCTCGCCGACGCACACATCCGCATGCTCAACCTGTACGTGCCCAAGTTCCTGCAGCTGGTGCTCGACGACCAGATCCCGCGCGCCTACATGCACCGCCTCATCGGCGATGCCGCCACCTCGCGCATTGGCATCCAACCGGGCAAGGCGGTGCACGAACTCGAGCGCGTGCTGGTCACGCTGCCGACGTTCCTCGAGGAGGTCGTCGGTCACACCACCAGGAGTGTGCACATCACGCTGGCCGAGCTGCTCTTCGGCGCCCTGGTAAAGGACACCTTCCCCAAGGGGGTGGTGTTCCCCACGCCGGCAAGCGTCGCCGACCTGCGCGAGCTTACGCTCCACGGCGACTGAGCGCGTGGCCGATCCGGTGCGTATCCGCGGTGCCGGCCCCTCGGGGCTGGCCGCCGCCATCACGCTGGCTCGCGCCGGGCGCGCCGTCGTGGTGTACGAGCGACGCCGCGATTGCGGTCGCCGGTTCGGTGGGGATCTGCAGGGGATCGAGAACTGGTCCGACAACGTCGACGTACTCGATGAACTGGCGTCGTACGGCATCGCCCGCGACTTCCACGCCGCCCCGTTCACGCGCGGTGTACAGACCAACGGCTCCCGCGCCGACACCCTCTCGTTTCCGCGGCCGGCATTCTACCTCGTGAAGCGCGGCACGGCGCCGGATACCCTCGACCAGTCCCTCAAGCGACAGGCGCTCGCCGCCGGCGTCACCATCCATTTTGACACGCCGGCTCCCGACGATCTGCCCATTGCCATCGACGCCTCGGGACCGCTCGGCCGCACCCCATTTGCCGTCGACACCGGCATCGTCTTCGAGACCGATGCCCCCGATCAGGCGGTGGCGCTACTGCATGACGCCGCGGGCCTGCGCGGCTACAGCTACCTGCTCATCACCGAGGGCTACGCCTGCTGCTGCAGCATGGCCTTCGATGCGTTTGCCACCATCCATCGCCAGCATGCCGAGGCCGTACGCCGGCTCATCACGTCGCAGGGCATTACCGTGCGTTCACCACGTCGCGTCGGCGGGCTGGGCCACTTCGTGCCGGTCGGCCAGTGGATGCGTGGTGCGTCGCGCGTCGTCGGCGAAGCCGCTGGCCTGCAGGATTTCCTCTGGGGGTTCGGCATCCGCCTCGCCATCCGCAGTGGCGTACTGGCTGCCCGCGCGGTGCTCGAAGGGCGCGACTACGCCCTCGACGCCGACCAGGCATTCAGGGCCGTCGGACGCACGGGGCTGGTGAACCGCATGCTCTGGGACCTCGGCCGTGTCGGCGACTACCGCGGCATCATGGCGCTGCTGCGCGTGCGCGGGCCGTATCCCGTGCTGCGGTTCCTCTACCGCGACTCGTGGGTGCAGCGTGCGCTGTATCCGCTTGCCAGACGGTGGAGCGAGCGCCGATACCCGGACGTGCTCAACGCCAGACCGTGATCGCGTCGAGCGGCTTGCGGGTGATCGACGGCACCTGCGCGTCGGCGGCGGGATAGCCCACCGGCATCAGCAGGAACGGCTTCTCGTTTGCCGGCCGCTCCAGCACCTCGCGCAGGAACCCCATCGGCGACGGCGTGTGCGTGAGCGTCACCAAACCCATGGTGTGCACGGCCGCGATGAACAGCCCGGCCGCGATACCGCACGACTCCTGCGTGTAGTAGTGCGTGCGATGACTGCCGTCCGGATTGACACCGAAGGCCTGCCGGAAGAGCACCACCAGCCACGGGGCATCGGTGAGGTGCGTCTTCACCGCATCGGTGCCGAGCGGGGCCAGCGCCTCGCGCCATTCGTCGGTGATCACCTCGGCATAAAAACGTCGTTCCTCGGCCTCGGCCACCTCGCGGATACGCTCCTTGAGCGCCGCGTCGGACACCGCCACAAAGGTCCATGGCTGCTGGTTGGCGCCGCTCGGGGCCGAACCAGCCGCGCGAATGGCGTCCTCGATCCACGCTCGCGGCACGGGCTCCGTGGAGAAGTGGCGCGTGGTACGTCGCGCCTGCATGTGCGCCGCGAACGCGGCGGCACGGCGCCCCGATTCCTCGGGGGACAGCCGCGTGAACACCAGAGACTCAAAAGCAGGCATGACCGGTGGGAGAGGGACAAGGGGAAAGTGCCATCGCGCCCCCAGTTCCGCCACTTGGCGGCCGTTGCCCGCTCGATCGCCGGGCGACCAGCCATCCGTTCGCCAAGCAAGGCGCCCCTCATCACGCGCCATCGCCGCCGCATCGGCCACACCGCCATGCCCCGGCACCAGCACCGACACCGACACCGGGCGGGCGCACATGGGAGTCGCCAGCCACGCCGCTGTTCAGCGCGGCTCGTCAGCGCGGCTCGTCAGCGCGGCTCGTCAGCGCGGCTCATCAGCGCGGCTCATCAGCGCTGCGCGTCAGCATCCACCTGGCGTTGACGCACCATGGCCAGCCCCCAGTCCACCGTCGGCGCCACATCCTGGTCGGTCATGGTGAGCGTTGCCTGCGCGCGTTCGATGACCGGTGCGCCCAGCGCCGGTGGCAGGGCATGCCCGAACGCCAACTCGGCACGCCGGCACAACCGCTCCTCGCGCGCCATGTCGGCGGCCTCCGGAAAACCGCGCATCACCCGCGCCCGGAACGCATGCACGCGCGCGTGCACCCCTTCGTGCAGGATGCTCGACGCCACCGGCGCGGCCGTGATGTCGCGCCGCGCAAGGAAAGTCAACTCGGTGAGCACCACCTGCTCGTTGGGCAGGAATGCCCCGCGCGTGGGGAAGCGCTCCACCCGAATGGTGCGTACGTCGCGCAGCAGGTGACGGAACCGGTGCGGCTGGTACCGCTCGATGAGCGCCAGCGCCTCGTCGAGCCGCGCCAGCACGTCCGCGTCGCGAATGTCCGGCCGAGAGTTGCGCAGGTCGACCGGGATGCCGCGCAGGCGGGGTGGCGCTGCCGTCGTCGAGGTCAGCGCCGTCAGCACGGAACGAAGGAAGGACATCAGGCGTCTGGGGTCATCGGGGAATCAGGCCGCTGCGGGAACAGTACCCCGGTGGCGCCCCGATGTGCTGGCCTCGTGATCCCGGCGGCCCCGGGTACCGAAAGCGAACGGGCGGCGACACCTCGCCACGACAACGAGCCCTGTGCACCGACGATCGTCTCCGGTCGGCACCCGACATGGGCTGCAGGCTGCGCACACGGCTTCTGCAACCCGTGGCCGCCGCGAACCACCCCGCCTCGCGAATGCCGCAACCGACAACAAGGCAGTCGGCCGCGCACACGGCAGCGCGCACACGGCAGCGCGCACACGGCCCCAGTGCAGCGGATGCCCCGGCCCGGTTCAGTGCCGTGCCACCACGGGTGTTCGCCGCTGCGCCCGCCACAAGAGGGCCGTGCCCACGGCCAGCCCGCCGAAGAACATCAGGAAGCTGCGGCTCTCCAACAGCAGCCAGGGCTGGCGGAACAGGTTCCACTTCCCCGCGATCTCGAGCGGCGTCCAGGCCACGATCATGGCCCCGATCGCATAACGAATGGCCGGCCCCCACCCCCGGTACTGGTGCAGGCGCCAGAGCACGTACAGCGACCCTGCCAGCGCCCCGAACATCAGGCCGTTGGTGAACAGGCCGTGCACACCGAACACCGTTTCGTCGTAGGCCCAGAGCAGCAGCAGGTAGAAGGCCCACACGGTGGTAGCGTACTGGGCGGCGCTGCGGGCACCGAAGTTCTCGATGCGTCCGGTGCCGGCAGCCGAGTCCGCCCGCCCCGTGAGCCGCCGCCACCACACCGACAACGGACAACGCGACGATTCAAGCAGCAGCAGGTACGCGAGCATGACCACCAGCAGCCCCCACGTGTGCTTGAGCAGCACGTACTCGCCGTAGATGCCCGCCAGTTCGCCGTTGACGACCGTGATGGCCTTGGCCACGCCGAGTGAACGCCCGGCAATCGTGAGGCCATACTCCACCCCGCCGGTCCACAGGAGGTTGCCGGCGAACACCCCCACGATCGTCTGCGCGGCGTCGGTCTTGAGCCGGGTCGTGAGCCAGATCAAGGCAAACCCCAACGCCGTGAGCAGCAGGGTGCTGGCCACCAGCGTCGGCGTGACCGGCAACGTGCGGAACGGCACGGCGCGGCCCGCCCGGGCGTCGGCCAGCGCAGCGTGCAGCACCTGCTGTTGCGCCGGGTCGTCCGTCTTGGAGAGTGCCGCCTCGAGCTCCGCAGCCAGCGGCAGGTCGGTGAACATCCGGGCCGGCATGCCCTGGGAGGGGGCCGGCTGCTCGAGGTGCACCTCGATGGCGTTCACCACGGTCATCGCGAGGTGCGCCGACCCGAGCATGAGTAGGACGAACGACCCGGCCAGCACCGTGCGTACCAGGGGAATTGATCGCCACGAGGACGAGGCGATCGGTCGTGACTCGAGTGGCAACGTCGCCCCCATTTCCACGCTCCATGGACTGTGTTCGCCATGAATTAGCATCCGCTGGCCGGGCCGGATAGGTGGGCCGTTCGTCCCGGCGCCCGCCCCCCCCCCAGCAACGGCAGCTCCCCCGCCCCTCCGGCAGCGCCCGTCCGGCAGCGCGTGGACGGCCGCGTACGATGCGGGTGCGCGACGGCGGATCGTGATGCCGCGGGTCCGCCGGGCGCCCGCTCACAGCCTGTCGAACATGGGCACCGCGAGCGCGACCGACACCGCCGTCCACGTCGAGTCCGGCGAGCCGACGTGCCACGATCTCCCGTACAAGGCGTTCCCCAGCCAGCAGCGGCTGAGCGCCGCATCGCGCACGCGGGGCGTCGCGAGCGGCGCCCGCCCCTCAGCGGGCGCGGTTCACCGCGCGCTGGTCACCCACGCCGTGTACCACAGGTCGCGCAGCATCTCGGCCCCTGCCCGCATGCGCGCCACCGCAAACGCCTTCTGCTCCGGCGTGCTCGTCTCCGACGTGAACGGCGTGGCCTTGTCGAGCGCATACAGCGACTCCACCTCGGCGTTCGACGCCATCAGGAATGCCACGACCGCCCGGCGCACGTCGGGAAAGACCTGCGGCGCGCGGGTCATGGCCTGCCGGATGTCGTCGGTCTTGATGTGCGCCTGCACGAACGCCGACTCGAAGCGGCCATGGAAGCGGTTGTCGGTCGGATAGCCTCGGGGGTTGTCCCCGACCCAGCCGTTGAAGTGCTTGGTGGTGTGGTGCGGGTTGGACCCATCGGCCACAAAGTGCCCGAGGATACCCGCGTCGTCGATGATGCGCTGCTCGATCCACGCCCGCACCGTACTGTCCGGGGCCATGCGCCAGAGGCGGAAGTCGCCACGCAGTTTCGACGTGAGTTCGAGGATCGTGAACGGCAGGAAGCCCATGGTCGCCGGCGCATGGCCGGCTGCGCGTACGGAATCGGCAAACGCCCACCGATCGCGCGCCGCCAACGCGCCAGCAATCTGCGCCGGCATCATGAGGTCCATGTCCATGAAGTGATCGGGCGACGTGCCCCCCTCGAGCGCCGGCTCGAGCTGCCGCTCGGCGCGGTCCTTCCACCGGTCCGGTTCGGGGTTGAGATACGACAGCTGCTGCGCCGCGTCACGGAAGAAGCGCGGCATGTCGTCCGGTAGCGCCTGCGCCGCCGTCAGACCGATCACGCGGTGCCCGTGGTCTCCCCAGGCGTTGAGCGTGACCGGAACCAGGGCGAGCAACACGGCAAGCGTGGCCGTGAGCGGGACCGTGAGCGTACGACGCGGGGCAGACGACATGACAGGGGAATCCGGGGCGCGAGGAGGGAACCCGAGGCGGGGACGGTGCCGCACGAAGTATGGCCCGCGCGGCGACGTGGCGGCACCGACACTATCCGGAGGCGGTCGCTGCGTCGGCGGCCGTGACCCGCAACGTGTTGCGGGTCACGCGATCCAGTATCCCCTCGATCGCATCGCACGCTGCCTCCGCGCCGCGTTCGGTGGCCACCACGCCGGCCAGCTCTCTGGCGCGGCGCGTGTACGCCGGCTCCTCGAGCAGGGTGCGCAACGCCCGGGCCACACGCCACGCACGATAGCGCGACGGATACAGCACCTCCGCCACGCCCAGACGCTGCAACCGATCGGCGTTGTCCGGCTGATCGTTGGCGAACGGCACCGCCAACTGCGGCACGCCCGCGCGCAACGCCGTGCCGAGCGTGCCCATGCCACACTGGTGCACCACCGCGGCAGCGCGCGCAAAGAGCAGCGAGTGTGGTGCCTCGCTCACCACGTGCACGGACGGTGGCGCCCCGGCGGCCAGTCGCGGCGCATGCACGGGGCCAGCCAGCAGGACGCCCCGCCGGCCCAGTCGGCGAACCGCCGCCAGACTCTCGTCCCAGAAGCGATCGGCAATCATCACCGCCGATGAGCCGAGCGTGAACACCACCGGCGGCTCACCGGCGTCGAGGAACCGCGCCAGCGCCGGCTCGAGCGTGGCCCCGTAACTCGCGTCAAAAAGCAGTTGGCCGGTGATGGTGGTGTGCGGTGGCCAGTCGGTGAACGGGCCGCCGAAGACCCGCGAGAACATCGCCAGCACACCGTGCGGCGAGTGCTGCCCTTCGAACATCGGCGTGGCCACCCGGCGCAGCCCCAGCGACTCGCGAAACTGCTGCAGCGGCTCCATCCACCGGTTGGAGATCTGACGCCCCGCATCGGCAATCCACGGGGCCGTCTTCATGCGCCACGCCCACGGCACATGGCGCACCCACGGCGCCGGCGGAGGCACAATGGGGTCGTACCCCGACATGAACAGCAGCGGCGAGAGCACCGTGGACACCCACGGCATCGCCAGCTGCTCGGCGACGATCGGTGCCGTCACGGCGGCCGGGTGGCTCACCAGAAAGTCCGCCCCCTGCGCGGCCCGCAGCAACGACGCATGCGACTCGGCCAGCACCGGCAACAGCACTTCGCGAAAGATCGACTCGGCCCCATGCCGGGGATGCAGCACCCGCCGGACCAGCTGGGGATCGAGCGCCGGGTCGGCGTCAGGCTCGGTGATCGCGTGCTCGAGCCCCGCCGCCGCAATGGCCGGCGCGTACACGGCCGGCATGGCCATGACCGGATGATGCCCGCGCGCGCGCAGCGCCGTGGCCAACCCGAGATACGGGTTCAGGTCACCGAACGAGCCCCAGGTGGTGATGACGATGCGTGCCATGCGTACAACCGAAATGGTATGCCAAGCCACGCCTCGACCTCGCCGCGGCAGTCGGCCGTGTGCTCCTCGACTGGGGCGTCAACGCGGCGGCCATCGTCGTGGTGCCCGCAGGCACGATAACGCGAAGCGACCGGCCTGCGTCACAGATCGCAACGCATCAGATCTATCCCGGGGATACCACCGCTACCCGGTCACGCCGTATCCGCCATCAGCCGCTCCCCAAGCCGCCGCTTCACCCCGGGCCAGTCGATATCGGTGATGCCGTAGTACACCGAATCCCGCACGAACCCGTCGCGCACGATCATGTGGCGGCGCAGCACCCCTTCGCGGGTCGCACCGAGCTTCTCCAGCGCCCGCTGCGACTGGGTGTTGCGCAGGTCCGTCTTGAACTGCACCCGCACCGCGCCGAGCACCTCGAACAGATGCACCAGCTGGAGATACTTGGCCTCGGTGTTCACCAGCGTGCCCTGCACGCGCGGCGTAAGCCACGTGCCGCCGATCTCCACGCGCCGGTGCGCCCGCGCGATGTCCATCCAGCGCGTGCTCCCCAGCACCTTGCCGGTGTCGCGCGCCACGATCGCGAACACCACCTCGTCGCCACGGCTCACGCTGGCCTGGGCCACCGCGAGATACGCCGCCACCGCCTCCGATGACGACAGCGGCGGCTGCACCGTGACCATCCACAGCGACGGATGATGGCCTGCGGCCAGCACCCCCTCGGCGTGCCCCGCGGTCAGCGGTTCCAGCCGCACGTGTTGCCCCGTGAGCACCACCGGCGCCGGGGCGAATGGCGTCGTCGCCGGCATTACGGCAGCCATATCGTCGACCGGCATCGGGGCCCCGCGTGGAGCGGCGTCACTCGACCTGCGCCCCCGCCACATCCCAGTTGAGTCGCGCCAGCACGGCCAGCACGTAATCACGCCGACGGGCGAGCGGCCGCGGCGCGTACGCATGCTCCCAGAGATCGATGCCCACGATGGGCAGTTCCCCCTCCAGCAGCGGCGAATCCTCCTCGGGAAGCGTCCGGATGGCGAGCCGGCTCGTGGCCGTCTTCACCAGCCACACCCACCCCGTACCAGCATGCGCCGCCGCCGCGTCGACGATCGCCGCCTGCAACGCCTCGCGGTCGGCGAAGTCGCGCCTGATCATCTCCGCCAGCTTTCCGCCCGGCACGGCCACCGAAGGCGCGCCCGGCGCGAGCAGCTTCCAGTACAGCGCATGATTGGCATGCGCGCTCCCATCGAGGCGAATCACCGGGCGTACGGCGGCGGGCCACTTGCGCAGCCCCATCAGCAGTTCGCCCAGCGTGAGCGGATGCAGCGACGGGTGCGCCGCCAGCGCCGCATTGAGCGACGCCACGTGGGCCGCGTGCACGCGCTCGTGATGCGCGCGCAGTGTCGCCGCATCCACCGCCGGCTCCGCCGCCTGGAAGGCATACCCCAACGGCGGCAGCACGAACGGATACTTCTGGCTCAGCACCACATCGGGCGCCACCCGGACATCGTGCGTATCGTCGCCGAAGGGGCCCAGCGCCCGCCCTGCCGTCACCGAGGCCGCGTCCCGTCGGCGTTCGTGCGCCGCGTCGGCGCGTTTGGCAGCACATCCGAACACCCAGCCACCCGCACCTGCCGCGCCGCCGTCGCCCCGCGGAACGTCCATTGGCCGCGTTGTTCGATGTCGCCGCGCGTGAAGTGCAACTGCGGATTGAGCGGCGGCCGCGACATCCCTTCCGACGCGTCCATCGCCCCGAGTCCCAGCCCGCCTCGCGTCGTGCGGCGACGCGGGGCGATGGCAGGTTCGCCCGCCGAGTTGAGCGTCTGGGCGGCGAACGACTCGATCGACAGGCACTTGAGCGCCGTCGCTTCCCGCGCCTCGTTGATCTCGCGCGCCGTCGGCGCGATCACCCGCGGCCCACCCACCGACTGCTGCCCCTCAGCCACGCCGCTCGCCACCGCGAGCAGCACGATCACGCCGGTCACTGTCCGCATCGTCACTCCTGGAAAGAGACTCGCCACGTACGCCCAACCCCGGCCGGTTAGTACCGCGCCAGGTACCGCTCCAGCTCCCACGCACTCACCTGCTCGTTGTACGCCCGCCACTCGGCCCGCTTCGCGGCCAGGAACTGCTGCGTGATGTGCTCGCCGAGCGCCTCGCACAGCACCTCGTCCTTCTCCAGCTCGTCGCACGCCTCGTGGAGCGACTGCGGCAGGTCGTCCACCCGCAGCCGCCGTCGCTCCCGATACGACATCTCCCAGATGTTGGTGTTGATCGGCTCTCGCCAGTCCGCCTGCGTGGCCAGGCCGTCGAGCCCCGCCGCCAGCATCACCGTCAGGGCAAGATACGGGTTGGCACTGGGGTCCGGCGTACGCAACTCCAGTCGCGTTCCCGAACCGCGCCGCTCCGGCACCCGGATCATGGGAGAGCGGTTGCGCATGCTCCACGCCACATTCACCGGTGCCTCGAACCCCGGGACGAGTCGCTTGTAGCTGTTCACCAGCGGGTTGGTCACCGCCGTCATGGCCCGCGCATGCCGCAGCAGCCCACCGATGTAGTGCAGCGCGGTCATGCTCAGCGCCCACTCCCGCTGCGGGTCCCAGAAGGCATTCTGGCCTCCGGTGAACAGACTCTGGTGGGCGTGCATGCCGCTGCCGTTCTGCCCGTACACCGGCTTCGGCATGAACGACGCAATCAGACCAAACTGCCGCGCCACCTGCTTCACCACGAAGCGGAAGGTGGCGATGTTGTCAGCGGTACGCAGCGCGTCCGCATACCGGAAGTCGATCTCATGCTGCCCGTGCGCCACCTCGTGGTGCGACGCTTCCACCTCGAAGCCCATCTGCTCGAGGGCGTCCACGATGGCCCGCCGCGCATCCTCACCCAGGTCCATCGGCGCGAGGTCGAAGTACCCGCCCACGTCGTGGGTGTCGGTGGCCGGACGGCCGTCCGGGGTCGGCTTGAACAGAAAGAACTCGGCTTCCATGCCGGCGTTCATCACGTAGCCCATCTCCGCGGCCCTGGCGAGCTGGCGTTTGAGCACCCCGCGCGGGTCACCGCTGAATGGCATACCGTCGGGCATCGTGATATCGCAGATGAGGCGCCCGACCCGCGCCGACGGATCACCCCACGGAAAGATCTGGAACGTGCTCAGATCCGGGGCGAGCAGCATGTCCGACTCCTCCACCCGCACGAACCCGGCAATGCTCGACCCATCGAACATGATGTCGCCCTTGAGGGCTTTCCTGAACTGCGAGCTCGGGATCTCGACGTTCTTGATCACGCCGAGGATGTCCGTGAACTGCAGGCGCAGGAAACGCACCTGCTGCGCCTCCGCCAGTTCGAGAATGTCGCCGGTGCTGGCACCGGCAAGGTTGCTGGGGACGAGGGAACGGCTCGGCGTGGCCACGGCTGCCCGGTGATGAAAGGGGATGATGGTATGGGCGCCTCGAATTGTAGTACCTTTGTGCGGTCATGACCGCACCCAACGCTTCCGCCGGCTTCTGCGCCGCCTGTGGCGCCGCCCTCTCGGGCGGCGCCCGCTTCTGTCATCGCTGCGGCACACCCGTGGGTCAGGGGCTTCCCGCCATGCGCCAGCCGGGCGCGCCCGCGTCAGGCGCCGCGGCCGTGTTGCCCTGGGGCGTGGCCTTCGTCGCCCTGCTCGCGCTCGTGGCCATGTTCGCCGGCAAGAATTTCGGCGCCGCCAAGGGCTCCGGCATCGACGGCTCGGCCAATTCACTCCCCACCCAGGCCGTCGACGGCGTTGCCGCCGGCGCCGCGCCCGTGACTCAGGGCGGCGGCCCGGCGCCCAACATCGCCAACCTCTCCCCCAGCGAGCGCGCCAACCGCCTCTACACGCGCATCATGGAGTACGCCGAGTTCGGCAAGGTCGACTCGGTGGCGTTTTTTGCGCCCATGGCGATGGCCTCGCACGAGATGCTCGAGAACCCCACCGCCGACGAGCGCTATCACTTCGGCCGCATCGCCGAGGTGACCAACAACCCAGCCGTGGCGCGGGCGCAGGCGGACACCATTCTGCAGCGGGACCCGGAGAACCTGCTCGGCCTGCTGCTGGGTGCGCGCGCTGCGCGCATGACCAGCGACGCTGCGGCAGCCAGGGGCTTCGACCAGCGCTTGCTCAAGGTGCTGCAGGCCCAGCTCGCCACCGGCCGTGAGGAGTATCAGATGCACCGCGCCGAGATCGATCGCGCCGCCGCCGAGGCCCGGAAGTAAGAGCGGGTCACCCGGTGGGGCCGTGGCGCGCGCAATGCCCTGCCTGCATCGCGCGCGCCTCGCCAACGCCGCCTGCGACATGACCGGGGCCACCGGGGCGGCCGTCTGGTGCCCGACATACCGGACGGACATGGGCTCATCGCGTTGGTGGTAGGACCAGCGCTGCCCGGCGCTCCGCGGGCGTGGCGCACACGCCGGCTGCGTAGCGGGCGCACTTTCGCGTGGGCGCTTGACTCCAGACGCTTCTGTATGTACTAGGAGCAGTGGATTTTCACCGGTAGTTCGGCGCGTCGGGGGTGCCCGAGGCGCCGGCACCATTCCCCAGCAAGGAGAGGAGGCCGTCATGCCGCGTGGCGACGAGTTGGAGAAGCTCCATCTGATCGATGACGACATGGAAGATCTGAGGGGCTACGGGCGCTCGTCCTACGACGAAGATGACGACGACGACGGCTACGGACTCCCCTCCGACGACGGCGACTCCCTGTGGGACAGCGCCGAGGATGACGACGACGAGGACGAGGACGAGGACGAGGACGACGGCTTCGACGACGACGGCATGATCGACGACGAGGACGACGAGGACGACCTCTTCGGCCGCCCGATGGTGCGCCGTGGCCCCGGCCGGCCGCCCAAGAATCCGGGCGCCCCCAAGCCGGCCCCGAAGCCCAAGGCCCCGAAGGAGACCAAGCCGGAGCCCGTGGCGGAGGCCCCGGCGCCCGAGCCGGTCGCCGAGGCTCCGGCGGCGCCCGCCCCGGTTGCCGAGGCCAAGGCGCCGAAAGCGCCCAAGGCGCCGAAGGCGGCCCCAGTCGCGACCCCAGTCGTTACGGCGGCGCCCGTGAAGGCAGCCAAGGCGCCAGCCAGGAAGGGCGCGAGCAAGGCGGCGCCAGCCAAGAAGGCGCCAGCCAAGAAGGGCGCGAGCAAGGCGGCGCCGGCCAAGAAGGCACCAGCCAAGAAGGCGCCGGCCAAGAAGGCGCCGGCCAAGAAGGTACCGGCCAAGAAGGCACCGGCCAAGAAGGCGCCGGCCAAGAAGGCGCCAGCCAAGAAGGCGCCATCCAAGAAGGCACCGACGAAGAAGGCACCGGTTAAGAAGGCACCAGCGAAGAAGGCACCGGCCAAGAAGCCGGCTGTCCGGAAGCGTGGGCGGTAACCACCCGACCGCGCCGGCGGTGAGTCGCGGGTGAACACCACCACCGAGCAGCCGCCGTTCGCCCGGCGGCTGCTCGATGCCCTGCCGTTTACGATCTGGTCCGTCGATCTCGACGGCCGGATCACGGCGGCCAACAGCATGTGGTCGCGCTTTGCGACCGACAACGGAGCACCCGGGATCGCCGCAGAATCCGCGGTGCTCGGGTGCTCCGTGTTTGACAGCGTCGCCGACGACCCGTCGCGGGAGCAGATCGAACGCGCCATGACGCTGCTGCGCGAGCGCCGCGTACCGCTCGTGCGCTGGGAGTTCCCGTGCAACTCCCCTACCGAGGAACGGGTCTTCCTCATGCAGGTCACCGCGATGGAGGAAGACGGGGAAGTCTGCGGGTTCGTTTTCTCGACGGTCGACATCACGCCCAGCCACCGCTCGCGCGAGGCGCTGATCAACACCGGCATTGCCCTCGCCGAGGCCATTGCCCTCGACCGCGTGTACGAGGAGGTGGCGCAGCAACTGCGGCGCGCCGTGCCGTCCACCGGGTTCGTCATCGCCCTCGCTGACGACGACACCGCACAGTTCCGTGTCACGCATCGGCAAGGCTACCGCGACCGGTCGCCGGAGCAGCTCGAGCAGCGCCTCACCCGCACCTGGCTCGATGCGCTGGCCACCGGCCACGTCGTCCGCTCCTCGGAGCAGGGCAGCCTGGAGATCACCGCCCCGCTCGTCAGTGCCGAGGGCGTGCTCGGCGCCATCACGCTCCATGCCGAACCGATCGAGTCCGAACAGGCGCTCGAGGAGGCGGAGCGCGTACTCGCGGTGATCGCCGCCCAGACCGCCGTGGCCATCGAACGGGCCTGGCTCGTGCGGCGCGTCGAACAGAAGCGACGCCTGGAGGCCATTGGCGAGGTCGCCGCCGGCGTCGCCCACGAGCTCCGTAACCCGCTCTTTGGCATCTCCTCCGCGGCGCAACTGCTTCGCGTCCGCGCCGGCGAGGACCCGATCGTCGACAAGAACGTGGGGCGCATCCTCCGCGAGGTCGAACGGTTGAACAAGATGGTCACGTCGCTGTTGGAGTTCGGCCGCCCCAACGCCGTGCACCTCGTGCCCGCCGACCCCGAGGTCGTCTGGGATGACATTCTCGAAGGCGAACGGGCCCGACTCCAAGCCAAGCACCTGACCATCCGCCGCTCGCGCCCCGAACAGCCGGTGCGCAGCCTGCTCGACCCGGAGCAGCTCGGCCAGGTGTACCGCAACATCCTCCTCAACGCCTGCGATGCGGCGCCGGACGGCTCGGAGCTCATCCTCTCCAGCCAGGTGTTGCCCAACGGGGGCTGGCGCTGCCGGCTCACCAATGGCGGCCTCGCCATTGCGCCGGAGGTGCTGCCGCACGTCTTCGAGTTCTTCTACTCCACCAAGGCCGGTGGCACCGGTATCGGGCTCGCATTGTGCCAGCGCATCATGGACGAACACGGCGGCACCATCACCATCGACAGCCTGCCGGAGCTTGGCACCACGCTCACGCTGCTCCTCCCTCCCACCACGGCCACGTGAGCGGCGGCCGCCCATGACGCTCTCCCTGCTGGTGGTGGACGACGACGACACGGTGCGCTCCACCCTGGTGGAGTTCTTCGAAACGTTCGGGTATACAGCACGTGGCGCCAGCACCGCGTCACAAGGGCGGCAGTTTGCGGCAGAACACGCCCCGGATGTGGTACTGCTCGACCTCAGGCTTCCCGACGCCGACGGCATTCGGGCCCTCGACGCGCTGCGCGCCGACGACCCGGAGCTGGCGGTCATCGTGCTCACCGGCTTCGCCGACGTGCGCACCGCGGTGCAGGCCATGCAGCACGGGGCCAGCGATCTGCTTGAAAAACCGGTCGATCTGGAGACGTTGGCCAGTGCGGTGCACCGCGCGGCCGAACGTGGCCGCCTGCGTCAGGAGGTGGCCGTACTCCGGGCACGCGACCGGGCCGAGCTACCCGATCAGACGGCGCTGGCGCCCACGCTGGACGACCTCATTACCCTCGCAGCGCAGAACGCCGATGCCCCCGTGCTGTTGCAGGGGGAGACCGGGACCGGCAAGGGGTTCGTGGCCCGGCAGATTCATGATCGGTCGGGGCGAGCCCCGTCGCCGTTCGTGGAGATCAACTGCGCATCGCTGTCGACGACGTTTTTCGAAAGCGAACTGTTTGGACACGAACGGGGAGCCTTCACTGATGCCCGCCAAGCCAAACGGGGGCTGCTGGAAGTGGCTGGCGAGGGCACCGTCTTCCTCGACGAGATCGCGGAACTGGGGCAGGAGGTGCAGCCACGCCTGCTCAAGGTGCTGGAGGAACGCACCTTTCGCCGGCTGGGGGGCACCACCATGCTGCGCAGCAGTGCCCGGGTGATCGGCGCCACCCACCAGCCGCTCGCCGACGCGGTCGCCGACCGCCGCTTTCGCGCCGACCTCTACTATCGGCTCCAGGTGCTGACGCTCACCCTGCCGCCCCTGCGTGCCCGCCCCGAGGAGATCCTGCCCATGGCACAGGCGTTCCTCCCCAAGGGTGTCGTCCTGACGCGCGCGGCCGAAGAGACGCTGGTGGCCTATCGCTGGCCGGGCAACATCCGCGAGCTCAAGAACACCCTCTGGCGCGCCGCCATTCTGGCGCGCGGCACCGCCATCGATGTGGTCCACCTCGGGCTCCCCGCCGACCTGCCGGCGCCTCCGCCGGCGCGGGGCACGACGGCCCTCCGGACGCTCGAAGACGCCGAGCGGGACACCATTCGCATGGCCCTCGATGCGGCCAAGGGCAACCGCTCGCAGGCCGCCCGCACCCTTGGCATCGCCCGGTCCACGCTGCTCGAAAAGCTCAAACGATACGGCCTCGAGTCGTAAATCCGTCGACCGGATTTCGGACACCAGTACACACAGTGGAGCATTTCCGACACCACGCCGCCAGCAGTTTCGTGAGGACCTGACGCTCCAACATGCTGTAAATGAACGACCTACGGTCCACTGAAAAATCCGGCCCGGAACTCGCCATCAATGAGTGCATGAAGAGCGAAGGATCAAACAGGGCCGTGCTGATCGTCGAGGATGAAGCATCCATTCGGGACGTCCTCGTCGAGCTGTTCGAGGTCGACGGGAACGCCGTCACGGCGGCGGCGCTTCTGCCTGAGGCGTTGGAAAAACTGCGAACGCAGCGCTTCGACTTGATCGTGACCGACCTCCGGCTGGGTGGAAAGCGGGACGGTGGGCTGCAGGTCATGGCGCTGGCTGGCATGCTGTCCCCGGACGCGATGGTGCTGGTGCTCACGGCCTACCCCGACGACGCGAATCGTCAGGCTTCGTTCCGGCTGGGTGCCCTGCATTTCCTCGAGAAGCCGGTCGACCTTGCCACGATTGCACAGCATGCGTCCACGGTCGGCGTGCGCACCGCGTTCGCCGAGAGTACCAGGGAGTAACGCCGCCTTCGCGGCGTCAGCACATCGCTCCGGCGGGAGCGGGCGCGATCGCGCGAGCGTGCCGACATCATCGTCAGGTCGTTCCGGTGGGTGGTGGGTGATACTGGGGAGTGTCACACGGGCGGCCTGGCGAGTCGGCACAACACGCGCGATCGCGGTTTTTCGGCGAAGTGGGCGGCCAAGCCCGCTGCTTCGTGCAGGTTCTCTTTCCGGTCAGCCCAACATGAACACCCTCCCGAATCCGCTCGGAGGGGAACGCCGCTTCTACGCGTGGCGGGGCTGGCAGGTCGCCTACGTCGTCCGTGGCCATGGCGAGCCTCTCGTTTTCCTGCACTCCATCCACGCGGCGGCGTGGAGCGCCGAGTGGCGCCACACGGTGCCGGCGCTCGCCGAGCACGCCACGTGCTATGCGCTCGACTTGCTCGGCTTTGGCGCATCCGACCGGCCAGCCATTTCGTACACGGCCGACCTCTACCTCGAACTCGTGCGCGACTTCCTGCGGGATGTCGTCGCAGCACCGGCCGTGCTCGTCGGCTCGTCGCTCGGCGGCACCTACGCCATCGAGGTGGCGGCAACGCATCCCGAGCTGGTGCGCGCCGTGTGTGCAATCGGGCCCGCCGGCGTGTCGCGGCTGGTACGCAACGGGGGAGTGGCCGGCGACATGGTGCAGGGCCTGTTCCGCACCCCGGTTATCGGCGAGGCACTCTTTCAGGCACTCGTCTCGCGGGCCAGCATCCGGTTCTTTCTCAAGGACATCTACGCCGACCCAATCGCGCCCGAAGCGCTCGACCTGTTCTGGCAGAGTGCCAACCAGCCGAACGCCCGATACGCGCCGGCCGCCTTTGTCGGGATGCGTCTGAACGTCGACATTCGGCGGTCGCTGCCGGCGGTCGCGCAGCCGCTGCTGCTGGTATGGGGTACGGCGGCGGCGCAGACCCCCTTTCGCGAGGCCTCGGCGGTGCGGGCACTGGTGCCCAAGGCGGAGTTCGTCCCAATCCGTGCCGGCGACCTGCCGCACGACGAGCATCCGCGGCTCTTCAACCCCGTACTGCAGCACTTCCTCGGTGCGCTGCCCGTGGCGGCTGCGGCCTGACCCTGCCGGCGTCCACCACGTTGCGAGAACGGGGATGGGTTGGAACACCGCCCCTGAAATACGGGCGAGGGGCAGACCGCGCCAACGTGGCGGATGCAGCCCTCGAGCTCGGGAGTGGGCGCGGCGGTATGCGCGTCATCCTCCGCGCGTAGCCGTCCGCACGCCATCACCGGTCCGGCGCGCCGCGCAGATCGGGCGTATATTTGCCCGTCCCATGGCCGAGTCTCCCGTCCAGCTCCTGCGCGCTCATGCGCGCCATGCCCCGTGGAATGCCCGCGGCCTCGCGGCCCACGCCGCTGCCTTGGTCGACTCGGCGGGGGTGAAACCCACGAACGCGTCGGCCCGCGCCGTACCGAGCGCGCGTGCCGTGCGCTTCTATGTGGCCAATGGCCTGCTCGACCGCCCGGAGGGCGCCGGCACTGCCGCCACGTACGGTTATCGCCACCTGCTGCAGCTGCTGGCCATCAAGATCCGCCAGCGTGAAGGACAGACGCTCGACGCCATCAAGGCCGAGATGCGCGAAGTCACTGGCGACGCCCTCGAGCGCCGCGTCGCCGCGTCGCTGGCCCCGTCGCTCTCGCTGCAGACCGATGCCGTGGCCAAGGCTGCGGGGACCCCGGTGGCCAGCTGGCGGCGCATTACCGTGGCCGACGGCATCGAGCTGCACGTCCGCGACGACTCGCCGGCCGCCGAAGACGACACGCTGGTATCGTTGCGCGACGCCCTGCGGCGGCAGCTCGGCGTGTAGCGGGCGCGCCGTTGGCCAGGCGTTCCATGGCCCGCGGATTCAGCGGAAACCGGACACGAAACAGCACGGGCCACCCCTAGATTAGGGGTGAGATCCTGTCTGGTCCTGCCCGTTTCCGTCGCATCCGTGGCGTCCTGCGTCACCGCACTGCGAAGCTGATCCATCGCCTTCTGCCCTGCCTCAATGTTCCGCGTGCTCGTCACTGATGAAGTCGACCAGGAAGGTGTTGCGCTGCTCGCTGCCGAGCCGTTGTTGCAGGTCGACGAAATGCCCACGCTCCCCAAGGACGACCTGCTCGCCCGCATCGGTGAGTACGACGCCATCGTCGGCCGCAGCGCCACGCGCATCTCCGGCGACCTGCTGAAAGCCGGTGCCAGACTCAAGGTCGTCGGCCGCGCCGGCGTCGGTATCGACAACATCGCCCTCGATGTCGCCACCTCGCTCGGCATTGCCGTCATCAATGCGCCGGCGGGCAACACGGTGGCCGTGGCCGAGCTGTTCTTCGGCGCCGTCATCGGCCTGCTGCGGCAGATTCCGCGCGCCGCCGATGTCATGCGGCACGGGCGGTGGGATCGCGCCTCCTTCATGGGGCGTGAACTCAAGGGCAAGGTGCTGGGCATTGTCGGCCTGGGGCGCATTGGCAGCGAGGTCGCCCTGCGCGCCCACGCCTTTGGTATGACCGTGGTGGCCTACGACCCCTACATCGCCGACGAGCGCTTCACGGCACTCCGCGTACGCCGCGCGCCGTCGCTCGACGCCCTGCTCGCCGAAACGAACGTGCTCACGCTGCACGTACCGCTCACCGAGGAGACGCAGGGGATGATCGGCAAGCGCGAGCTTGGGCGCCTGCCGTCCCGGTCGGTGGTGGTGAACATGGCGCGCGGCGGCATTGTCGACGAAACGGCGCTGCTGGCGGCGCTGGACGCCGACCAGCTGCGCGGCGCCGTGCTCGACGTATACAGCGCCGAGCCGCTCGCCACCGACTCGCCGCTGCGCAGCGTACCCAACCTGCTGCTCACCCCGCACCTGGGCGCCAACACCGTCGAGGCCCAGCGCAATGTCTCGCGCGACGTGTGTCTCGCGGTGCGCGACGCGCTCCTGCGCAACGACCTCTCCAAGTCCATCAACGTCGCCGGTGGCGCCGGCGAATGGGGCGAGCTGCAGCCCGCCATGCTGGTGGCGCGCCGCGCCGCCGCCGTGGCCCGCGCCGTGCTCGCCGATCAGGGCATGCGCGCCGTGCGCAAGCTGGCGCTGCGCGTGAGCCCTGACCTCGCCCACGGCACCGGAGCGCTGCTCGCGGCCGCGGCGGCGGGTGTGCTCGAAGGCGTGATTGAAACCGATCGCCTCAATCTCATCAACGCCCGCGCGTTGGCCGAGGCGCGCGGGATCGAGCTGTCCGTGGGCGAGTCCAGCGAACTTGGCGCCCGCGCCCTCGAAGTGGCACTGGCCGGTGGCATGCAGCAGCTCGCCGTCATGGGGACCGCCCCCGACGGCGGCACACCGCGCCTTACGCAGATCGGCTCGTTCCACATCGACGTCAACCCGCGACAGACGCTGCTCATTCTCACCAACCTCGACGTACCCGGTGTCATCGGGCGCGTGGGCACCCTGCTCGGCGAGCAGCGCGTGAACATCGCCGAGTACCACCAGGCCCGTCTCGCGCAGGGTGGTGACGCGCTGGCGGCCATTTCGGTGGACGGCGCCGTGAGCGAGGAGACCCGGCGCGCGCTGCTCGACCTGCCCGATGTGCTCTCCGCGAGCGTGGTGCACTTTCGCAGTGAGTAGTCGCACCGTGCACCCGACCATCTCGACCGACCCCGACATCCGCCGCGCCTTCGCGCGCGATTGGAGCGGCCTCGAGATGCT